>DKUJ01000042.1 GCA_002490635.1 Porphyromonadaceae bacterium UBA7207 | reverse complement strand
ACTTTCCGATGCAGAAGTTCGAGAAGATGGATTGGAGGATTTCGGGTGGGGGGATGGCTCCGGTTATGGTGCTCAGGTGGTGGATGGTTTGCCGGAGTTCTTCGGCCACGAGGTCGGTGGTGAGCTGCGAGGCAAGGCCGTCAATAACCGCATTGATGGCTCTGTGCGCTTGTTCGAGTGCCTGCGCATGCCGGATGTTGGTTATTATCAGACCTTCGCTGTCGGCACTGGTTTTCACGGCGCTATCGATTTTGGCGGCTACGGCTGCGAGCAGGCTGTCGATGCCTTCGTTGTTCAATGCCGATATGTGCACGACTGTATCTGTCGCAGGTAGGTCGGGGGTATGGCTTGTGATATCGGTCTTATTGACTACATATATTATTTTGCCGCTGTCGAGGCCGGCGGTATCGGCTTCTATTTCCGACGTCGTTCTCGGGTTGGAGGCGTCTATCACATACAGCACGATTCCGGCTTTCGCGGCGGCTTCGCGTGCTCGCTGTATTCCGATTTGCTCTATTGTGTCGGAGGTGTGCCGCAGTCCGGCGGTGTCGAGGATACGGGCTGTGTATGGACCTATGGCGATGGTGTCTTCCACGATATCGCGGGTTGTGCCCGGAATATTGCTCACAATTGCCTTGTCATCGCCCAGTATTGTGTTCAGCAGCTTCGACTTGCCGGAGTTGACCGGCCCAACTATAGCTATAGGGAATCCTTCCTTTATAGCATTACCACAGGAGAACGATTTCAGCAGTGTGCCGATGTGTCTGCGGATACCTGTGGCAGCATCCAGCAGTTCCTGGCGGGGCACAAACTCCACGTCCATGTCGCTGAAATCGAGTTCGAGTTCGAGCAGGCCGGCAAGTTCGAGCAGCCGTGCCCTGAGTTGTTCGATTCCTGCTTTCACAGTTCCCCGCAGCTGCCCCATCGCGGCCTTGTGTGCGGCTTCGGAGGAGGCTGCAATCAGGTCGCCGATGGCTTCGGCCTGGGTTATGTCGATTCGTCCGGCCTTTACAGCCCTCCGGGTGAATTCGCCTGGATGCGCAAGGCGGCAGCCGCTGCTACAGAGAACGTCGATAGCCTTTTTCTGTATCCAGGAACTTCCGTGGAGTGCTATTTCCACAGTATCCTCGGAGGTGAACGATCGCGGCGCACGATACACCGTAGCCACACACTGGTCGATATCGTTACCGTTGCCGTCGGTAAGAGTTCCCAGATGTGCGGTGTGTGAATCCGCTTTCACCAGCCTCCTGCCGTTCCACAGCGAGTCGGTGATTTCTATTGCCTTTGGTCCACTTACCCGCACCAGGGCTATGGCTCCTCTTCCCGGAGCGGTGGAGATGGCGCAGATAGTTTCGCTATTGTCGAGCTGTAGGTGTTCCATTTTGTGTTGATGCTCTCTGTGTAGTATCAGGGGCGTATTGCCCTCATGTTCCAGCGGTTGTAGTGTGCGGAGGCCTCGACGCTTCTCTGGATGCTGTCGGGGAGGCTGGAGAAGAAGTCATAACCGGTGATTTCTTCCAGACTGTCGATGCTTATGGCCATTTCCTGCAGAGGTTTCCGAGTCGCCTCGTTCGGCATCACAAAGGCAATGGCGCGCACCGGCTGTGCCATCGGGGCTATTATGGCCTTGAACAGCCTGTCGGGTACGGCCACCCTGCTCTCCCCTATTGTCTGCGGACTATCGCTGTCGTATATCGGACCGCTTACTATCACAAGGATACTGTCGCGCATCACCCATTGCCGGCAAAGCATCTCCAGCTGGTTCCATCGGCCGGAATTGAGACGACGGTTCTGCGGCACTATGTTTGTGAGAAGATGCGAATCGTCCATAGCCCTGACGCTCCACTTCATGTCTCCGGCGGGAGCCATGTGTCCGCGGTCGTAACCTGAATTGCGGTAATCGTCGAGCCTGGCGCAGCCGAGCACATCATTGTCGGAGCGGAAACGGTTGCTGCGCTCCTCCTCTCCGTCGGCGCGTGAGGGTGTAAGAATCCAGGAAGCGTAGTTGGGATTATGCCGCTGCGGATTGAATGAAACGTCGAAGCCTGCGTATTCGAGCCATATTTCGGGCATCTCGTCGGGAAGCTGCACGCGGGTGAGAGATTCCACCTGCAGGCCGGGAATACCATGTACGGCATCCTCATCCGTCGGCAGCACCTTTTTTGCGGCAGTGGCCACGGCGATGACCACCGCCACCACCACAGCGACCATTGTGCGTATGCGGCGAATCTTTTTCGGCACTGTATTTTTTCGTTTCATCTGCTGTATCTGTTGATTGCCATGGCCAGAGAGTCAATATCGACTACTGCGTGAGCGGCGCTGAGACTTATGCGAAGGCGGTCGGTTCCTGGAGGGACCGTGGGGGTACGCACCGGCAACACGCAAAGACCGTCGTTGCGCAGCTTGTGCGACATTTCAACGGCCTTTGCCGGATCGCCCACTATCACGCACTGGATATGTCCGGATACGGAACTACCTATCGATTCGGCAAGTCTACGAGCCATATCGCGCAGATGGGCACGCTGCGTATCCATCTCCAGCGCACGGCTGAATGTGAGTTCGCTCCACATTGCGGTTATGGGAGCCTGCGAAGTCGAGAATATAAGGCTGCGGCAGCGATTGACAAGATATTCACGCATACCTTGGGAACATACGGCGAATGCTCCTGCCGAAGCCAGCGCCTTGCCGAATGTGCCAACCATGATGTCGACATCCTTAAGGTATGGCTTGCAGAGGCCAAGTCCCGCCTGACCTGAAACGCCTATGGCATGTGCCTCGTCGACCATGAGAAAGGCATTGTTTCCCAGCGAACGCTTTATATCCACAAGCCCGGCGATGTCGGGGCTGTCGCCGTCCATACTGTAGACGCTTTCGGCTATAATCACTACTTTCCGCCCAGCGGCAGCCTCCTTCCCTGCCAGGGAAGCCAGATGTCCGAGATCGTTGTGGCGGAAGCGTGCCAGTTTTGCTCCACTCAGCCTTATGCCGTCGATTATGCTCGCATGCACCAGCCTGTCAGCCACAATCGTGGTGTTCTTGTCGGCAATGGCCGCCACTATGCCTGTATTGGCGTGGTAACCGCTGCCGAACAGCAGAGCCGCCCGGCCGCCATATGCCCCGCTGATGGTCGATTCAAGTCTATCGAAAGCCTGCTGGCGTGTTGCAAGCAGCCGCGAGGCGCATGCACCCATCGCCCACCTGCCCTCATCAAGAACCTTGACGAGAAATTCCTCCTGAAGCCCGGT
Organism: Porphyromonadaceae bacterium UBA7207; assembly: GCA_002490635.1. Classification (GTDB taxonomy): domain Bacteria; phylum Bacteroidota; class Bacteroidia; order Bacteroidales; family Muribaculaceae; genus CAG-873. The sequence continues at coordinate 71,667 of DKUJ01000042.1, read as the reverse complement.
CATGGCCGACAGCCCGAGATAGTCGTTGGAACTGAAATCGACCGTTCCGTCGAAGTCGCATTCCCTCGGAATCGAGCGCAGGTTCCCTTCGGCAGCCAGCCTGCCAAGATACTGCTCAATAGTTCCGTTCATCGGAAATTATTTCCACCAGCCCTTCGCACAGCCTCTGCAGCTGCGCATCGCTGATAACATATGGTGGCATGATGTAGACATTGCGCCCGAACGGGCGTATCCACACCCCTTTCTCGATGCAGTGTTTCTGGAATTCTCCGACATCGACACTGCGAGCCATTTCCACCACGCCGATAGCGCCAAGCACACGCACATCGGCCACCTGCGGCAGACAGCGTGCCGGCGAGAGCCCCTTTTCCAGGCCGTCGGCGATGTGTGCGATACGTGCCGGCATGTCGTTTTCGGCGAGCATGCGCGCCGATTCCAGGGCGATGGCACATGCAAGCGGATTGGCCATGAAAGTGGGGCCGTGCATCATCACGCCGGCTTCGGAGTCGGCTATGGCATCGGCCACCTCGCGGGTTGCAATCACGGCGCTCATGGTCATGTAGCCGGCGGTAAGCCCTTTGCCTATGCACATGATATCAGGCTCAACACCTGCATGCTCCCAGGCGAAACATTTGCCGGTGCGCCAGAAACCGGTGGCTATTTCGTCGAAAATCAGCAACACGCCGTAGCGGTCGCAGAGCCTCCGGAGTGTGCGGAGATATTCCGGATGATAGAACCACATGCCTCCGGCACCCTGCACAACAGGTTCTATTATGAAGCCGGCCATCGAAGAGGCGTGTCCGGCGAACAGGGCCTCCAGAGCCACGGCATCGTCGGCGTTCCATTCGCCGTCGAAACGCGATACGGGCCTCGGAGCGAAGAAACGCACGGGAAGCGCGCTGCCAAACATGGAGTGCATGCCTGTGACAGGGTCGCACACGCTCATGGCATTCCATGTATCGCCGTGGTAGCCTCCGCGTATGGTCGCGAAGTCCGTACGGCTGCTGTCGCCCGAGAGAGACACGGCGGCCTGCAGAGCCATCTTCAACGCCACCTCCACGGCCACCGAACCCGAATCGGCATAGAATATGCAATCCATCTTCGGCGGCGCCATGGCCAGCAGCGTCTTGCCGAGCTCTATCGCGGGCTCGTGGGTGAGACCGCCGAACATCACATGGCTCATGCGCGCCATCTGGGCGGCGGCGGCGGCATCGAGGCGGGAATTGGAATAACCGTGGATAACGCACCACCACGATGCCATGCCATCGATAAGCCGTGTGCCGTCGGCGAGCACAATCTCGCAACCCTTCGCCGAGGCGACCTTATAGGTGGGAAGAGGATTGCGGGTGGACGTGTACGGATGCCACAGATGGCACCGATCCCACAGGTCGGTGTTGGCTCCGGCTTCTGGGTCCGGACTCATCAGAATATTGGGAATGCCTTGGGTGTCCTGACGAATTTTTCCTCGAATTCGCTGTTGGTCATTGTGAAGAAGATGATACCCTGCACGAAAGTAATCGTGGCCCACAGTCCGCATGTGACAAGCGACAGCAGGAGGCAGTATATGCCCGCATTCACCTTGCCGATATAGAAATAGTGAATACCGAGTCCTCCTATTATCAGAGCCAGAATCGCGGCTACACCACGGCTCTTGCCTTCGGGGCCGCAAGGCTCGAATGGACTGTTATTGTTCACGTTGTTGTACTCGTTCTGTTGCGCTCCGCATCCGGGGCAGCAAGTCGTGTTGTCATCGAGCTGCATTCCGCAGCGCTGGCAGTATTTCATATGTGTTTTAAATTGCCGCGGCAGTCGCCGCCTCGGCTGTCGAGTGGGCGGCTGCTGCGAATATTGTTGTATTGTTTATTTATCGTATAAGGTTGTTGCCGGTCATCTCCCCAGGCTGTTCCATGCCCATGATGTGGAGAATCGACGGAGCCACGTCGGCAAGGATGCCGTTCTCTACGCTGTGACCTTTCTCGTCGGTGACATAGATAAAAGGCACAGGGTTGAGCGAATGGGCGGTGTTGGGGGTGCCGTCGGCATTGGTGGCATTGTCGGCGTTGCCGTGGTCGGCGATTATAATCACCTCATATCCATGGGCACGGGCTGCCTCAACAGTATCGCGCAGGCAGTTGTCGAGGGTCACGACAGCTTTCTGGATGGCTTCGTACACTCCGGTATGGCCCACCATATCGCCGTTTGCGAAGTTCACTACCATGAAATCGTACTTCTCGGAGTCTATAGCGGCCACCAGTTTGTCCTTTACCTCGTAGGCGCTCATCTCCGGCTTCTCATCATAGGTAGCCACCTTTGGCGACTGCACCAGAATGCGGTCCTCGCCCGGGAAAGCCTGCTCGCGGCCACCGTTGAGGAAGAAGGTCACATGGGCATACTTCTCTGTTTCGGCGATGTGGAGCTGGCTTTTGCCGTTGGCCGAGAGATACTCGGCAAGTGTGTTGTTAACATCCTCCTTGTTGAAGATAATGTGCACACCCTTGAACGAGCTGTCGTAGGGGGTCATGCAATAGTACTGCAGACCGGGAATGGTGTGCATTCCTTCCTCGGGCATATCCTTCTGCGTGAGCACTTCGGTGAGCTCCTTGGCGCGGTCGTTGCGGTAGTTGAAGAAGATTACACAGTCATCGGGCTTCACGGTGCCGTCGACAGTGCTGTTGTTGATGGGTTTCACGAACTCATCGGTAACATCGTTGTCGTAGCTTTCCTGCATTGCCTGCACCATGTCGGTGGCCTGCACGCCCTTGCCCTCGACGAGGAGGTCGTAGGCTTCCTTCACACGGTTCCAGCGGCGGTCGCGGTCCATGGCGTAGTAGCGTCCCACAACCGATGCAATCACACCGGCGCTTTCCCGGCAGTGATTCTGCACCTGCTCGATGAACCCTTTACCGCTTCTGGGATCAGTGTCGCGGCCATCCATAAAACAGTGGATATACACCTTCTGGAGTCCGTAACGCTTGGCGATATCGCAAAGGGCGTACAGATGTTCAAGCGAGGAGTGAACACCGCCGGATGAGGTCAGACCCATGAAATGCATGGCTTTGCCGGTGCGGGCGCAATAGCCGAATGCTTCCTTTATCTCGGGATTGTCGTAGATGCTGCCGGAAGCTATGGCCTTGTTAATTTTCACAAGGTCCTGATATACAATGCGGCCGCCTCCTATATTGAGATGTCCCACCTCGGAGTTGCCCATCTGGCCGTCGGGCAGTCCCACATATTCGCCGCTGGCCTGCAGCTGCGAATGGGGATATGTGGCCAGCAGATGGTCGTAGTAGGGTTTGGGAGTACTGTAGATAGCGTTGGCGTGGCTGTGGGCACCTATGCCCCAACCGTCGAGGATAATCAGTAATGCTTTGTGTGCCATTTATGCTTTGTTGTTTGTTTCCTTTTCGTTATCGTTCATGCGCTGGCGCCGTATGCGCTCCTGCTTCTTTAGATTGAAATGCAGCAGCACAATAACAATGGCCGAAATGGCCAGCACTCCGAAATAGAACATCGGGGTTTCCTCGCCGGAGGCGTAGCGGGGATAACCTATTGCGGCCATCACCAACAGATAAACGCCAAGCAGCGACGGAACTATTGTCGATCGTTTCAGTTTCATGATTCTGGAGAGTATTCGTTATTCGTTCCGGTGCAGGCTCCGGCAGATGCCTGGATTTCTTTTTTGTGCCTGTAGGGGCTGTACAACGGATTGAAATGCCCCCCGGTCAGTTCATAATATAGCCTCAGACAGGCCCACGCATCCAGCGCCGCATAAGCTTTCTGAGCCTCGGTGAGTGTCTCGGCTTCCCAGTTCGAAAGCCGCTGACCCTTGCTTATCCGCTCCCCGAATACTATGGCGAATATCTTCTGTAGCGAAATGTCGCCGAAGCCGAATTCCTTCACCATAGCCTGCAGGTCTACAAAACCTTCGGGATGAAACTCCTCGCTGCGGGATATAGCGGCGAAATCGTCGTGGAGCGACAGCCCCACTTTCGTAACAGACGGATTCTGGAGAAATGCACGCAGCTCCGAGCTTATCCCCAACACGTTAAGACGGAAAAGAAAGCAACGGTCGCCGGTGGAAATCTGCATGAGAGCCACTTTATGGCGGGTACCCTTGCGGAAACTCGGCCGGGTTTCGGTGTCGAAGCCTACCACTTTATGTCTCGAAAGCGCCCTCAGCGCGGTATGCGCCACCGACGGTGTGTCCACCACCGTGATTTCTCCCGGGAATGTCATCACCGGAAGATGCCCGAGCGTTTCCTTGTCGATGCTGATTATGTAATCTGTATCAATCATTAGCTTACAAAATTAGCTAATCCGACTGTTACCACTTTCACTTTTAACCTTTTTTATACCGCATCAACGTCGACCATCGGCCACACAGTCCAATGGAGCGACCTCCGGCAGCATCAGCCCTCGTCGTCCTCGGTATCGGGAGCCTGCCCCTTGGGCAACGCCATATGCAGCCACAATGCCGCACATGTGCCGGAAAGCAGAGAGCCCACCACGATGCCCAGCTTGGCATGCTCCAGAAGATCGGCTTCCGCAGGCGTGCCGAACGAAAGTGTGGCAATGAACAGCGAAACAGTGAATCCTATGCCGCCAAGCATTGCCGTGGCGGCCATCATGTTCCAGTTGGCGTGCGCCGGCATCGGAGCCAGACGCATACGTACCGCCAGCCATGAGAACAGCAGGATTCCCACAAACTTGCCCGCCACAAGACCACAGATGATTGACAGCGATATGCCCTCGAAAACGCTCGCGGGTTCCATTCCCAGAAGAAGAATGCCGGCATTGGCAAAGGCGAAAAGAGGGAGTATGATATAGTTCACAAGCGGGTGAAGGGTGTCCTCGAGATCCTGCAGAGGCGATATCACCTTGTCGGAAGCGCTCTCCACCTTCTTGAGCCAGTTCATCTGTTCATTGCTCAGAATGGTCCGCTTCTCAAGTTCAGCATTGTCCTCGTCGTCGCCCTTGAAATTGGAAATAGACTTGCGGATAATCCTTATGTACTTGTTGGGCGCATACACCGGCGTGGCAGGCACACAGAACGCCACAAGCACACCCGCTATGGTGGGGTGAATACCGGAATTCAGGAAAAGAAACCATATCACACCTCCGACACCGATATAGAAAGCCTTGCTCTTTATTCTCAGACGCGAACCGAGCAGCAGAACTCCGAAAAGCAACGCCGCATAGAAAAGCATCATTAGATCGATATGGCCCGAATAGAATGCCGCGATAACGATGATACCGCCGATATCGTCCACAACGGCGAGCGTGGTAAGGAAAATCTTTAGCGACAGTGGCACACGCTTGCCGAGCAGGGCAAGGACACCAAGCGAGAACGCGATGTCGGTGGCCATGGGAATGGCCGCACCAGAGGCGTATTCCGTGCCATGCGCGAACAGCCAGAACACCGCCACCGGACACGCCATGCCGCCGATGGCCCCGATAATGGGCAGCAGAGCCTGGCGGAACGACGACAGTTCACCCACCAGCACCTCGCGCTTGATCTCGAGACCGATGGAGAAAAAGAAAATGGCCATAAGCGCATCGTTGATAAACTGCAGCAGTGTCATGGCATGTCCCGCATGGCTGAACACATTGAAGTCGCCGATCTGAAGGCGTACCTCCTGATTCCAGAACTCGAAGTACTCACTGTTTATCCAGGGCATGTTGGCAACGGCAAGCGCAAGCACCGTGGCCGCGATAAGGACATTGCCGCCGGTTGCATGGTGGCGTATCGACTGGCGCGCGGCATAGAATATTCCACGCGAGAACACCGATTCTTCAGCTACTTCGGTTTTATTCTGTCTCATATTGCTTCTGATTTATAAACTAATGTGACGATAACAATATAACGCCTGCCGGAAGCCGCTTGTTCTGCCCGGCAGGCGACCATAGTTCCGGCAGGAAGCCGGATATCAGCGCACAAAAAAAACGCGGCAGGTATAAGCCCGACCGCGTTCTTTGTTGTGTAGCGAATCAGGGAATCGAACCCTGGTCTCCACCGTGAGAGGGTGGCGTGCTAGGCCACTACACTAAATCGCCATTTGCACTGCAAAGTTAAACACAAACACACGAAACCGCCAAATCGCACCACTTGTTTTAACATACATTAACCACGGGCGATACCCTCCTCCGTATGCATGAGGCATTGTCTACGGTTCCGAATGACGCGATATAATATGCAGTAACTCAGAGCGCAGGCACTTCGGCGGCATTAGTGCCCTGGCGCCGGCTACAGTCGCCGAGGAAGGAGGCGGGCTGTATCTGCTAATCGTTGTAATTGTTCTTGATTTCCTTCTCCACCTCCTGGATAATGGTGAGGTAGGACCGGAAACGACGCTTGTATTCCGAGAGCGTGTTGATCGACACGACGCATTCCGTGCGGATGAAACCGTCGAGAACCAGCACGCGCACGAATTTGTATTCGTTCTGGCCGAAGTCGGCGGCACGTCGCACACGGTTGATGGGGCTTTCGTCGGTGCTCATGTCGGAGAATGTGCGCACATACACCTCTTCACCGTAGTTCTGGCACTGGATGTAGTAGTTGTCGCCTTCGTAGCGGAACATTATGTCGCCATCGTCGTCGACACTCGGATTGTAGCCTTCGTTGCGGATATAGTTCACTATCTGCGTGCGCATGCTGCGGGCATTTCCAGTAACATCGTCCTCTGCCACGGCACCGAGTCCGATTATGGCCACAAACAAGCTTAACAAGATACGTTTCATAGGATTGGAATATTGTATTTGGTTTGTTGTTATTCTATTGCAAAATTACGACGGTTGCTCAAATTATCCAAACAAACCGCCAGGGGAAACTATATATCAGGATTGTCGTGGCTGAAAAGTCCCGCGCAGGGCTATATGTCGCTGTCCTGCAATCTGGCTCCCTTGCGCTTGTCGATAAGCGCATTGATGTTGTCGCCCACCCAAAGGCCGCCGACTATGAGTATGATGCCTGTGACACCAATCAGTGTGATTTTCTCGCCAAGCACCAGATAGGCTACCACAAGAGTGAAGATACTCTGGAAATACATGTAGTTGTTGGCCTTCAGCGCACCTATATTGCGCACCGAAAACGCCCACAGGAGATATCCCGTGGTGGAAGCGCCAAGTCCGAGAAACAGCAGGTTGCATATAACCTCCCCGCGCCCGATAATGGCGCCAAAGTCGGCGGGCCAAGGCTCGAAAGCCAGGAAAGGCAAGGATGTCAACAGACCGTAGAAAAATGTCTTACGGGTAATGAACCACACATCGTAGCCTGCGCTTATCTTGCGGAGAATCAACGAATACACCGTCCAGCTGAAAGCTGCGGCAAGCGAAAGAAAATCGCCAAGCGGATTGACCTCGAAGTTTGTGGAACTGTTGAACACCACACACACCACACCCATCACCGCCAGCACGCTGCCTATCCATGTGCCGATGCCGAGAGTCTCGTTCTTGTAGAACAGACCAAGCACTATGGCGGTGATAAGCGGCGACATCGACGTGAGCAGCGAAACATTGGTGGCCAGCGTGTACTGCAGCGCAGTGTTCTCGGCAATAAAATAGAGCGAACCGCTGGTGAGGCCGCAAAGCATCATGAGAAGTTCGTCGGTGAGCGTGGAGGCGAACAGGCGCTTGTGGCAGATGCACAGCACCACGAAATAGGCCAGCAGGAAGCGGAGCACATAAATCTGCACCGGCCCCAGTTCATTGATAAGCAATTCTCTCGAGGAAACGAACGAATATCCCCACATGGCCACGGCCGCAAGGGCCGCGAGATGGCCGGCTATGGCGGCGCGTGGTTGGCGGATGCCGGGTTTGATGCTTTTCATGGATGATGCCGTGATAGTTTCAGATACAAAATTAGTTAATTTTTTTGCCGGTGCAAAACTCTTGAGTATTTTTGAACGTAGAAAATTACACAACATTCCCTTACCGCGGAAACTGCCGCCGACATATGTCACGCTCATCCACCGGACAGGAAATGCAGAATCAACGATTTCTAATTTTCTAACACAAAACACATTCCGAATATGAAACTCTTCAAAATAGCTTGCCTGGCACTTATAGCCGGCACAATGACTGTAGGTCAGACCTCATGCTCCTCGTTCACTAAAACAGGTAAAGGCGCCCTTATCGGCGGTGGCGGCGGTGCCGCTCTCGGCGCAGGTCTGGGCGCTCTCATCGGCGGCGGCAAAGGCGCGGGCATAGGCAGTGCCATCGGCGCGGCTGTCGGCGCAGGAGCCGGAGCGCTCATCGGAAACCGCATGGACAAGCAACAGCGCGAGCTTGAAGAAGAACTCGGCAAACAGGCAACCGTGGAGAAAACCACCGACCAGAACGGTCTCCAGGCCATCAAGGTAACATTCGAGGGAGGCATACTCTTCCCCACCGGCAAATACACCCTCAGCCCCCAGGCACAGGCCGACCTGGCCCGCTTCGCCAACTCGCTGAAGAACAACCCCGACACAAACGTGCAAATCTACGGCTTCACCGACAACACCGGCTCTTTCGCCGTGAACCAGCGCCTTTCGGGCGAGCGCGCCGACGCCGTGATGAGCTTCCTGGCCAACAGCGGGGTGTCGCCCACACGCCTCTCGGCACAGGGCATCCCTATGGCCGACTATGTGGCCTCCAATGAAACCGCTGCCGGACGTGCCCAGAACCGCCGCGTCGAAATATACATCACCGCCGACGCCAACATGATCCGCCAGGCGCAGGAAGGCACTCTGAGCGCAAGATAACAGGCTATCGCTGTTATGGCGACACAAAAGAAAAATTTCGTGGCGAAAGCCGTCGACCTCTATGTCGACGGCTTTCGTTCCATGACTATAGGAAGGAAACTGTGGCTTATGATTGCCATAAAACTGGCCATCTTCTTCCTTGTGCTTAAGCTCTTTTTCTTCCCCGACATACTCAACGAAAACTACGCCACCGATGCCGAACGCGCCGATGCCGTGCGAAGCGCCCTGCAGGCGGCTCCCGACACGGAATCACCATCGGGCACCCCATGGACAAACCTTGAATCCCAATAATCAAAATCCAATAATCCGATGAACGACCTTCTTGGAGTAGTCGACTGGTCGAGGGCGCAGTTCGCCATGACTGCCATGTACCACTGGCTATTCGTACCCCTCACAATCGGCCTGTCGCTGATTGTGGCAATCATGGAGAGCATCTACGTGCGCACCGGCGACACCCGCTGGCGCAACATTACCAAATTCTGGATGACTCTTTTCGGCATCAATTTCGCTTGTGGCGTGGCCACTGGCATAATCCTCGAATTCGAGTTCGGCACAAACTGGAGCAACTACAGCTGGTTCGTAGGCGACATCTTCGGAGCACCTCTGGCCATCGAAGGCATAGTGGCGTTTTTCATGGAAGCCACTTTCGTTGCCGTGATGTTCTTCGGCTGGAACAAAGTCAGCCGCCGTTTCCACCTGGCATCCACCTGGCTCACCGCCATAGGCGTGAGCCTTTCGGCGCTGTGGATTCTCGTTGCCAACGCATGGATGCAGAACCCTGTGGGCATGACCTTCGACCCGGCTCAGATGAGAAACGTCATGACCGACTTCTGGGCCGTGGCTTTCAACCCGGTGTCGATGAATAAATTCTTCCATGCCGTAACCAGCGGCTGGGCGCTCGCCGGAGCCTTTGTGCTTGCCGTGAGCTGCTGGCTGCTCGCCAGAGGCCGCAACGCCGACGCTGCCCGCAAATCCATCAGGATAGGCGGCTGGGTAGGCACTGCCGGCCTGTTGCTGACATGCTGGACCGGACACGGCTCGGCCGTTCAGGTAGCCCGCGTGCAGCCCATGAAACTCGCCGCCATGGAAGGCCTCTACACCGGCGGCAACGGAGTGCCACTGGTAGCTTTCGGCATCCTCAACAGCCCCGAGGCCATCGCCGCCGGCGCCGACCCCATGAAATTCTCCATCGACATTCCTTATGGCCTGTCGCTGATGATCGACGGCAGCACCACCAGCTACGTACCGGGCATCGAAGATCTCCTGGCCGGCCGCGAACGCTCCGGCGGTGAACAGCCTGCAATGGCGCCCCCTTACTCCCAACGCATGGAAATGGGCGTTCTCGCGCGCCAGGCCCTGACACGCTACTCGCAGGCTCGCGAGGCCGGCGACAGCACAGCCATGGCCGAAGCCGAAGCCGACATAAGCACCTACTTCCCCAATTTCGGCTATGGCTATCTTGAAAGCCCCGACGACGCCGTTCCTCCCGTAGGCCTCACCTTCTATTCCTTCCATGTGATGGTGCTCGGTGCAGGCCTGCTGGTCGTTCTGTTCGCCACACTGCTGTTCGCGGCCATCCGCAAGCCCGCACTGCTCGGCTACCGCTGGATGCACTGGCTGGGATTCCTGTCGCTGGTGGTTGTGTACCTCGTAAGCCAGGCCGGCTGGATAGTAGCCGAAGTAGGCCGTCAGCCATGGGTTATCCAGAACCTCATGCCTACCGGTGCAGCCATATCCGACATATCCTCCGCATCGGTGCAGACCACGTTCTGGATTTTCGCCGTTGTGTTCACCGGACTGCTTGTTGCTGAAATCAGCATCATGACCCGCTACATCTCAAAAGCATCCAGATCCGATATCGAAACCGCCAAACACGTCTGAGCCATGAATAATATCGAAAACCTGCAAGCCTACTGGTGGCTGCTCATCGCCGTGCTGGGCGCGGCTCTCGTGTTCCTGCTGTTCGTCCAGGGCGGACAGACTCTTCTCTACGGAAAAAGCTCCCTGGCACAGCGCCAGATGATGGTGAACTCCCTCGGCCGCAAATGGGAACTCACCTTCACCACTCTGGTGGTCTTCGGCGGAGCCTTCTTCGCTTCATTTCCCCTGTTCTACTCCACAAGCTTCGGCGGAGCCTACTGGCTGTGGATGCTTATCCTGCTCAGCTTCGTGGTGCAGGCATTCAGCTACGAATTCCGCCGCAAGAACGGCAACCTCTACGGAACCCGATTCTACGACGGCCTGCTGATGTTCAACGGCATTGTGGGCTGCACTCTCCTTGGCGTGGCCGTAGGCACGTTCTTCTTCGGCGCCGATTTCACCGTGCAGCGTTCCAGCCTGCTCGACCCGGCATCTCCGGTAATTTCCCGGTGGGCGCCGACCCATGGTCTTGAAGCCATCGCCTGCTGGAAAAACCTGCTTCTCGGCTTCGCCGTGTTCTTCCTGGCAAGAACCCTCGGCGCCATGTACTTCATCAACAACATAGCCGACACTGCTCTCTCCGAACGCATGCGGCGCCAGGTTCTGGCAAACGGACTTGTTTTCGCCGTGCTGTTCGTGGCCTTTGTGGTGGTGCTAATGCTGCAGGGCGGCGTGCGCTTCATTGGCGGCCAGGCCGTGGAAGAACCCAACATCTACCTCCACAACCTCCTGGGAATGTGGTGGGCGGCAGCCATATTCCTGGCTGGCGTGCTGGCAGTGCTCTACGGAATATTCCGCACGGCGTTCTGCCGTGGCTGGCGCTGTGGAATATGGTGGGCCGGCATTGGCACCGCCGCTGTGGTGCTGGTGCTGTTCCTCATCGCCGGATATGCCGGCACCGCCTACCTGCCATCCGTAACCGACCCGTCGTCCTCGCTGTCGATAGCAAACAGCTCCTCGAGTCTGTTCACCCTCAGAACCATGAGCTATGTGTCGGTGCTGATTCCGTTTGTCCTTGCATATATAGTATATGTATGGGCGAAGATGAACGCCAAGCCCATCACCGAAACAGAGATGGCCGAAGAGCCGCACCAGTACTAAACGTGGCCGATACCTATCACACCATAGCCTCTGCCGCCGAAGCCGTCTTCAAGGAGAAGATGAGCAAATTTCTGGCCTTCGCCCGACATGTCGAATCGGCGGCGGAGGCAAAGGCTGTGGTGGCCGAAATGCAGAAAAAATACTTCGACGCCCGCCATGTGTGCTGGGCGTACATGCTTGGTGCCGACCGCTCGCAGTTTATGAGCAACGACAACGGCGAGCCTTCCGGCACTGCCGGAAAACCCATCCTCGGGCAGATAAACTCCCTGGAGCTCACCGATGTGATTGTTGTGGTGGTCCGTTACTTCGGCGGCATAAAACTGGGTACTTCGGGGCTGATAGCCGCATACCGCCAGGCCGCCAGGCTCGCGCTCGAAGAGGCAGGCAGGCTTGAATGCCATGCCATGGAAACCGTGGAATTCTCGTTTCCATATATAGCGATGAACGGTGTGATGAAAGCAGTGAAGGTAAGCGGAGCGCAGATTACCTCACAGACATTCGACAATCTCTGCTCCATGACACTGAGCATCCGCGCCGACGATGCCGGACGCCTGCATTCCATGCTCGCCGACGTAGAAGGACTCTGTTTCTCCTGAACAAATCCACAGTCCTTGTGTTTACGACTGTAAGCTGAAGATTTTACAGATGCCGCTTGCAATTAGCGGCATCTTTGCTAATTTTGCAAAACAAAAGACCACTACCACGATGAAAGCATACTATATCATAGATGGCTCCGGCAAACAGTCCGGACCCTTCCCCGGCGAGAACCTGCGACAGCATGGAATCACGCCACAAACCTACGTATGGTGCGAAGGCATGGGCGACAACTGGAAGAAAGCATGTGAGGTTGCCGAACTGGCAGTGCTCTTCGCTCCGCAGCCCCAGAGCAACACAACGCAGCCCATCGGACAGAATCCGCCAATACAGGCAGGAGCCGCCACAACACCAATCAACCCGGCCGCCTCGGGTGCGAATACCCAATGGCAGCCTCAGCAACCACAGGCCCAGCAGCCGCGAACCACATGGGGCCAGCAACAGCCCGGCGCACAGCAGCCCGGCGCATGGCCTCAGCAACCGCAACAGCCAAGAGCCTGGCAGCCACAACAGCCCGGAACATGGCAACAGCCCCAGCAGCCCCAGCAGCCCCAGCAACCCCAGCAACCGGCAGCATGGCAGCAGCAGCGGCCTGGAATGCCTGCCGGATGGCAACAGCCTCAGCCAGGAATGCCGGGCCAGCAAGGACCTGTGAATCCCGGATTCCAGAACAACCCGGGGCCAGGCATGCGCAAACCCTACAACTATCTGGTGTGGACAATCCTTTCCACCGTGCTATGCTGCATCCCTGTAGGCGCTGTGGGCATATACTACTCGTCGCAAGTCGACTCGGCATGGAACCGTGGCGACTATTCGGGGGCCATGCGCAATTCGGAGAACGCCAAAACCTATGCCATAATATCGGCTTGCGTCGGCATTGTCGTAGGCTTCATATACGGCATCCTCGGGGTAATAAACAGCTGAACACAGCTGTGACAGCAAAACACCGCAGAGGGCTGATTGCCTTGGCCATTGTCGCCGGCATCGGCCTTCTGTGCGTCTATTTCGCCTTCAGCCCCGCCGAATGCGGCTGGTTTCCCAAATGCTCCTTCAAGCTCCTCACCGGCTGGGACTGCCCGTCGTGCGGAGCGCAGCGCGCCATCCACGCAGCACTGCACGGCAATTTCCGCATTGCTCTGGCCTATAACCCATTTATGGTTGTAGCCCTGCCCTACCTCGCGGCCGCCGCCATTGCCTCGGCCTTCAAAGGGAACGTGGCCGACTGGATATATTCCCATCTGCTCAACCGCACCGCCCTGCTGGTCTATATAGCACTGTATTGCCTCTGGGCTGTGGTCCGGAACATGCCGGCCTACCACGCCTGGAATCCGTTCTGACCTGCAGCTTGACAATCCGGAAAAATTGCCTAACTTTGTAAGTTAAGAGGTCGTACAAAAATGTACGAAACCTATCACTTCCGACTCCTCGATGAAATTCAAGATAAGTTCGCAATACAGCCCTACCGGCGACCAGCCGCAGGCCATCGACCAGCTTGTGCAGGGCGTAAGCCAGGGCAGGCAGGCACAGACACTGCTCGGCGTAACAGGTTCCGGCAAGACTTTCACCATGGCAAACGTTATCGAGCGCCTGCAGCGCCCGACGCTGATTCTTAGCCATAACAAAACGCTGGCGGCACAGCTCTACAGCGAGTTCAAGCAGTTCTTCCCCGACAACGCCGTGCAGTATTTCGTATCCTACTACGACTACTACCAGCCGGAGGCATACATTCCTTCGGTGGACAAGTACATCGAGAAGGACCTGATGATCAACGACGAAATCGACCGCCTGCGGCTGGCCACAACCTCGGCGCTCCTTTCCGGGCGGCGCGATGTGGTGGTGGTATCGTCGGTGTCGTGCATCTACGGCATGGGCAATCCCGAGGATTTCAACGAGAATGTGGTCACCATACGCAGCGGCCAGAAAATCACGCGCAACGAATTCCTGCGCAAGCTTGTCGCAGCGCTCTACAGCCGCAACGAAATGGATTTCCAGCGCGGCAACTTCCGTGTGAAAGGCGACACCGTCGACATACGGCTGGCCTACGAGGACATAATTGTCCGCGTGGTGTTCTGGGGCGACGAAGTGGAGAAAGTGATTACCATACACCCCGACGACAACGCGCATCTCGGAACCCACGACAGCTTCAACATCTTCCCGGCCAATCTTTTCGTGACCTCACCGCAGCGCCAGGCCGCAGCCATAGCCCAGATTCAGCTCGACCTCGGACGTCAGATCGAGCATTTCAGCAAGGAGGCAAGGCTGCTCGAGGCGCAGAGAATCGAGGAACGGGTGAACTACGATGTGGAGATGATAAAAGAACTCGGATACTGCACCGGCATCGAGAACTACTCGCGCTATTTCGACGGCCGCCGCGAGGGCGACCGTCCTTTCTGCCTGCTCGACTACTTCCCGAAGGACTTCCTCACGATAATCGACGAGAGCCACGTAACGGTGCCGCAGCTGCGGGCCATGTACGGGGGCGACCGCTCCCGCAAGGTCAACCTTGTGGAATACGGCTTCCGCCTGCCTGCCGCACTTGACAACAGGCCGCTGAAATTCGAGGAATTCGAGGCAATAACAGGGCAGATGATATATGTGAGCGCCACCCCGGCCGACTATGAGCTTGAACGGTGCGAGGGTGTGGTGACCGAACAGGTGATACGCCCCACCGGACTTCTCGACCCTCTGATAAAGGTAAAGCCGTCGCTCAACCAGATCGACGACCTCATGGAGGAAATACAGACCCGCATCGAACGCGGCGAGCGCACTCTGGTGACAACCCTCACAAAGCGCATGGCGGAGGAACTGAACGAGTACTTCACCAAAATGAAAATAAAGACGGCCTACATCCACTCCGACGTCGAGACCATGGACCGCATAAAGATTCTCGACGGACTGCGCGCCGGCGTGTATGATGTCCTCATCGGCGTAAACCTCCTGCGCGAGGGACTCGACCTGCCGGAAGTATCGCTGGTTGCCATCCTCGACGCCGACAAGGAAGGATTCCTGCGCAGCCACCGCTCGCTCACGCAGACTGTGGGTCGCGCCGCCAGAAACCTCAACGGCGAAGTGATCATGTATGCCGACACAATCACCGACTCCATGAAGCGCACCATCGACGAGACGGAGCGCCGCCGCGCCCTCCAGCTGGCCTACAACGAGAAGCACGGCATAACGCCGAAAGCAATTGTGAAGGCCCGAAACGCCATTGTGGGCATGGACAAGGAAGAGGTGGACATGAGCCGGACCACATTCGGGCGCCCCGAAAAAGCGACCGGTGCCGCCGACAAGCGCCGCAACGCGAAAAAAGCCGCCAAGGCCGAAGCTGTGCCATATGCCGCCGAATATTCCACTGCGGCCAACGTGGCCGCCGACCCCGTGGTGGCATATATGAACGCCGACGAACTGCAGCGCTCCATCAACAGCCTGCGCACACGCATGCTCGCAGCAGCCAAAGACATGGAGTTCATAACAGCAGCACGGCTGCGCGACGAAATAATACAGCTCGAAATCAAACTCGCATCCTTGCAATGAACCTGCCGGAAATCGACTATAGCAGACTGCGGCCTACCGACTGGCTGCCGACATCGGTAAAAGAAATGAAAGCCCTCGGCTGGCACTGCGTGGACGTGGTTCTGTTCAGCGGCGACGCATACGTGGACCATCCCGCTTTCGGCGCTGCCGTTATAGGCCGCACTCTCCAGGCCGCCGGCTTCCGTGTGGCGATAGTACCGCAGCCCAACTGGCAGGACGACCTCCGCGACTTCCGCAAATTCGGCGCTCCACGCCTGTTTTTCGGAGTAAGCCCCGGCGCTATGGATTCCATGGTGAACCACTACACCGCAGCCCGGCGGCGACGCTCCGACGACGCCTATACTCCCGGCGGACGCCACGGCGCAAGACCCGACTATCCGTCCATCGTCTATTCCCGCATCCTCAAGGAACTGTTCCCCGACGTCCCCGTAATCCTCGGAGGCATAGAGGCCTCCCTGCGCCGACTTGCGCATTACGACTACTGGGAAGACCGCCTGCGCCCAGGCATCCTCGCCGACGCTCCTGCCGATATGCTCATCTACGGCATGGGCGAACGCACAGTGCTGCAGCTTGCCAGGCGACTCGACAGCGGAGAACACATAGCCGGCATCACCGACCTGGAACAGACCGCCATGCTGCGGCCGGTGGCGGAAATCCCCGGCGACGACAACGACAACATCGTACTGGCCCCGCTGGACCGGTGCAGGCGCTCAAAGGCCGCGCATGCCGCCAATTTCAAAATAATCGAGCAGGAAAGCAACCGCTACCACGGGCATAAAGTGCTATGGCAGGACACCGGAGGCGGCCATGCCATACGCGTCAACCCCATGCTGCCAGCCATGAGCCAGGGCGAAATCGATGCGGCCTTCGACCTGCCCTACACACGCCTGCCACATCCCCGCTACCGCGGAAAAACCATTCCGGCCTACGAGATGATCCGCCACTCCATAAACCTTCACCGCGGATGTTTCGGGGGATGCGCGTTCTGCACCATCTCCGCACACCAGGGAAAGTTCATCGCGTCGCGCTCGCCCGAAAGCATACTCCGCGAGGCAAGACAGGTCACGCGAATGCCCGACTTCAAGGGTTATATAAGCGACCTCGGAGGTCCGTCGGCAAACATGTACGCCATGGGCGGCAAAGACCGGGAGCAATGCCGGCGATGCCTGCGCCCCTCGTGCCTCCACCCGGCGCCATGCTCCAATCTCGACACCGACCACCGGCCCCTGCTGGGCATCTACCATGCCGTCGACAAGCTGCCGGGAGTGAAGAAAAGCTTCGTAGGCAGCGGAGTGCGCTACGACCTATCCATGCATCCCACCGGCGACAAGGCCGTGGACCGCGCCAACGCCGACTACAACCGCGAGCTTATTGTCAACCACGTGTCCGGGCGCCTCAAGGTTGCCCCAGAGCACACCTCCGACACCGTGCTCAACCTCATGCGCAAGCCGCCGTTTCCGCTCTTCCACCGCTTCAAAGAGCTCTTCGACAGCATAAACACCCGTTCTGGACTGCGCCAGCAACTGATTCCGTATTTCATTTCATCGCATCCCGGCTGCCGTGTCGAAGACATGGCCGAACTGGCTGTGGAAACAAAGAACCTGCACTTCCATCTCGAGCAGGTGCAGGACTTCACACCCACGCCTATGACACTTGCCACGGAAATGTACTACACCGGCATCCACCCCTACACCGGAAAAGAAGTGTTCGCCGCAACAACACCCGCGCAGAAAGAGGCGCAGCGACAGTTCTTTTTCTGGTACGACCCCGCCTACCGCAGCCGGATCACAGCCGAGCTGCGACGCATAGGCCGCCCAGACCTCATCGGGCGACTTTTCGGCACACGGCCTCCGCACCGCAGATGATGAAAAAAAAACGCCACACCCGTGCATCATTCCGGCACCCGTCATATAATCTTTGTTAATAATTAATAGCGAACTTTTATCGCACATCATCGCTATCTATTTGATTATCATGTATTTACGCAGTGCATGGGGGGTGATTTTTGAGGTAATTTGGGATTTCTTATCGCATATATTATTTTTGCAGCACTCTTCGGAAAAATTTAGTACCGCACGTAGATTATTTGCGAGGAATTACACACAAACCTTCAATATAGTCCACCTGCGCCGGCAGTACTTCGAAGATACAGAACAACCAATTGCAAGCCAGCTCTCAAGTTTTTAATTCCACAATGAAATTCAGATTAGTCACAGCACTCCTTCTGGCTCTCGCCTCAATGTCGGTGAAAGCACAGGATGTGGCAGTGAAGAGCAACCTGCTCTACGACGCCATGCTCACCCTCGACCTCGGTGTGGAAGTCGGAGTAGCCCCGCAGTGGTCGGTAGAGCTGACCGGCAACCTGAACGCATGGACCGTCAATGACCGCCGGTGGAAAACATGGAACTTCCAGCCCGAGGCCCGCTACTGGTTCTGCCAGGCCTTCGCAGGACATTTCGTGGCAGCTCATCTCATCGGCGGACAATACAACATAGGCCATCTGCCGAACATCAAAGGCAAATTCCTGGGCACCGACTTCGGCAAACTCCGCGACTACCGTTTCCAGGGCTGGATGGCCGGCGCAGGCATCGCATACGGATACACATGGCTGCTGAACAGGCACTGGAGCATGGAGGCCGAGATAGGGCTCGGATGGGTCTATACCCGCTACGACCAGTTCGAATGCCACGACTGCGGACAGCGCGTGAAACGCAACAAGCCCCACAACTACGCAGGCCCCACAAAAGCCGCGCTAAACATAATCTACAATTTCTGAAAGCATGGCAACACTCCGTAACATCCTTCTGGCGGCATGTGCCGCATTCCCGGCAGCCTTTGCTTTCGCCGCCGACCCCGCCGAACTGCGGCTCTCCGCAATGGAAGTGGCCCGTGTGGACAATCAGCTCGACATAACGCTCACCGTGGATGTGAGCGACATCCGCCCCGGCCGCGACCGCGAGGTGGTGTTCACACCCGTGCTGCTGTCGCAGGACGGAACAGACTCACTTGTGCTCGACCCTGTGAGCGTGGCCGGACGCAACCGCTACCTGCTGGCCGAGCGCCATGGATTCGCCGGCGCCGACGGCCGCGTGTTCCAGGCCGGAGCGAAGACTCCCGCCAGCATACACTCCCGCGTCGACTTCCTTCCCTGGATGATGACCTCTCGCCTGGAGATGCGCCGCCAGACAGCCAACTGCTGCGACCCTCTGGTGCAGCATCCCACACTTCCTCTGGCCGAAATGGACTTCAACGAACATCCTTTCGAACCGCCCTACGGTTATGTGGCTCTCACCGGCGACAGCGTGGTGGAACTCACTGCCGAAGGCCGTGCATACGTGGACTTTGTGGTGAACCGTACGGAAATAAAGCCAACCTACCGCCGCAACCGTGTGGAGATAGCCAAAATTATCGAGAGCATCGACCGCGTCCGCAACGACTCCATGGCAATAATCACCGGCATAACCATAAAAGGCTTCGCTTCTCCCGAAGGCCCCTACGCCAACAACGTGAGGCTTGCCATTGGGCGCACCGAATCGCTCAAGGAATATGTGCGCCGCCACTATAACTTCCCGTCGGAGATAATGCACACAAACTACGAGCCCGAGGACTGGGCCGGACTGCGCGCCTGGGTGGAAGGATGCCGCCTTCCCAACCGCCGCGGAATCCTCGAAATAATCGACTCCGACATGGAGCCCGACCCCAAGGACCACCTCATCCGCAGCCGCTATCCGCAGGAATACCGCCTGATGCTCGACAGCATCTACCCCGCGCTGAGGCATTCCGACTACACCGTGCGCTATGCCATCAAGACCACCATCGACATCGAACAGCTGAAAGCGACAATGGCCACGGCCCCCGAACGGCTGCGCCCCGTCGACTTCTACCGCATAGCCACCTCTTATCCCGAAGGCAGCGAAGGCTACGAACAGGCTCTTATGAAAGCCGTAGAGATATGGCCTGCCGACGCTCAGGCGAACATAAACGCAGCCAATATAGCCATCAGGCGCGGCGATCTTGTGGCCGCGGCACGATATATCGACCGCGGTGGCGAATCCGCCGAAGCCATCTACACCCGCGCCGCGATAGCCGGTCGCCAGGGCGACCACCAGAGAGCCGGCAGACTCCTCGAACAGGCCGTGGAAATGGGTCTCGAAAAAGCAGCCGAACAGCTGCAAGTGCTCCGCACACAGCTCGCCAGACCCAAGGTCAACTACCTCTACCCTGTGGGAGCGCTTCCCGCAAGATAGAGACCGTACTGCGCCAATCCATTCACGACAGCCCCGCAGAAACCGGGGCCACGACATTCGACACAATACACAACACACTATAAAAATCATTACACAAATAAACCAATTAAATCCTTAATTATATATATCAATCCGATAGGCATACACCAATAGGAATATACAAACAACTAAACATAGTAAACCAATAGCAATGGATCAGCTTAACAAACTATTCGCAGGATTCGCAGCTGCGGCCATGCTCGCATCATGCTCCGGCAACGAGCCGACAGTGATACCAAATCCAGGCGGCGAAGACAATGGAGAAGTCGCTTACATGACTATCTCCATAAAAGCCCCGGAAACCGGATCGCGTGCCACCACAGACGGAGGCTACGAGCCGAGCGACGCTACAGAGAAAGAACATTCCGTAAAAAATGTCGACTTTCTGTTCTTCGATGCCACAGGCACATACGTATTTACCGTTAAGGCCGACGACACCAAATTCATACCCGCCGACGACACCAAGCCAAATGTGGAATATGTGAACGGCGGCAACACCATTCTAATACTCAACGGCATCGACAAGAGCAACTACCCCGAGTATGTGATGACCATCCTCAACGCTCCTGCCGATTTCACCCCCGGCTCGGACATTGCCGAAACCGGAACCAGGCTCACCGCCATGGCCGCCGACTTCCCCGCGAATTCCGAATCGCCCTTCGTGATGACAACCTCATCCTTCCTCGGCAACAAGAACGGAGCAAGCGGAGAAGTACGCCACGACAGCCACTATTCAGTTACAAAACTCAACGAAAGCGACTTCCATCTCACAGCACAGGAAGCCAAGGATTCCCAAACGCCTGTTGAGATATACGTCGAACGTCTCGCCTCCAAGGTTGAAGTAACCCTTGCCGGCAATGTAACCGAAATCGCAGGCAAGAAAGTGTATAAAATCAGCCAGACTCTCGCCGGCGGCGACAACAACACCTCCGGAGATGCCGTTTCCGATGTCGACCTCTACATAAGCGTGGACGGATGGCGACTCAATGCCACCGCCAACCAAAGCTACATGAGCAAACAGCTCGACGCCGGATGGGCCACAACCGCACCATTCGCCGGCTGGAACATTCCCGACGACTGGCGCTCCTTCTGGGGCAAGGCATACACCTACGGTGCCGACCTCGAGGGCAAGCTCTTCTATGAAACTCCCAAGAACCTCACCGCCAACCCCTTCGGCTTCGACGGAACAAACCAGGGCAACGTCCAGTACTGCTACGAAAACACCAATTCCCCGGACGACATATTCACCGATGTCAACGTCGGCATGGAGTTCGGCGACAGGACTGTGGCTGTGCAGACATCCAAAGTGACCCACGTGGCGCTCCTCACAAACATCTGGCAGCTCGGCGCCGACGGAACCTCCCTCACAGCCCCTTCGCTCGTTCAGTTCCAGGGAATCGTCTTTACAGAGACCGCATACAAGAACATGCTTCTCAACCAGCTCAAGAACGCCGGCAACCTCAACTTCTGGCGCTATACAGGCTCCTCGACAGATCCTACTACCGACATCACCACCGAAAACTGGAAAACAGTATCGTCCGACGACTTCGAAATGGTTCGCGACGAATCGGAAGGACACAAGGTAGGCCAAGTTAAAATCGTGGCCAAGACCCTCGCTGCCGCCGACAAAATCTACAAACGTGTAGAAAAGGACGGTACAGTAAGCTTCGAGGATATAACAGCCACATACAAAGCCACTGTGGACAATCTTCTTGCCAACCTGAACGGCGACAAAGTCGCCGTCGGTTCAAACTCCGGAACGGCAATCTACTACATCCCCGTGGAACATCTCGCCGCCACCGGCAACCAGGCCATCGAAGGCTACTATGGCGTGGTTCGCAACCACTGGTACAAAATTTCCATCAACAGCTTCAAGAGAATCGGCCATCTGGTATTCGAACCCGAAACCGACGACACTCCTCTGATTCCCGACGATCCCGACGATTCCATGTTCTATGTAGGCGCCAACGTCAACATCCTTTCATGGAAAGTTGTAAACCAGAACGTCTCCGACCTCTGATTCCATTTTGCTGAACAGGGAACGCGGCTCCAAGGTGCCGCCGCTCCTGCCGGAAGGCAATGGAGCCGCGTTCCTTTTATCTTTCCCGAACCTTTCATTATCTCTCCCCCTTCTCCTTTTTTGGCTGCCGGACAGCCAGAAACCAAGCATTATCCCTTAAATGAAATACATCTCAGACACATTAAAGGCACTCTCGCGGTTGCTGCCGGTGTTGGCACTCGCGACTCTCGCCTCCTGCGACAGCTTTATCTACGAGGATGAGGGCGACTGCGACCCGTACTACAAAGTACGCTTCGTCTACGACCGCAACCTCAAGTATTCCGATGCTTTCGCTGCAGAAGTCAACGAGGTGACTCTCTATATCGTCGACACCGACGGCAACATAGTGTGGCAGAAACACGAAGCCGGCGACGAACTCAAAACCGGAAGCTACATGATGGATATCGACGGCATAGCTCCGGGAACATACTCCCTCATCGCATGGTGCGGCAGCGGACACACCACCGATTTCTCGATACCAGCCGACGCATCCCTCAACACACACCTTCAGGCAACCCTCGGCGGCCGCACCGCCCACGACCAAGGATGGGACTTCGCCGGCTCGGCCGTGCGCGACAACTTCCGCGACCTATATCACGGAAAACTGGCCGACGTCACTTTCCCCGAAGAACAGGGCACACACTGCTTCGAGATATCCCTCACCAAGGACACTAACGATGTGCACATCGTGCTACAGCACCTTTCCGGCGACCGCGTCGACGACTCTCTCTTCCTGTTCACAATCGAAGAGGAAAACGGCAAAATGGACTGGGACAATACCGTCCTGCCCGACGAACCACTGCGCTACTACGCCCACACCGTCACCAGCGGATATGCCGGCCTGGATGTGCCCGACTACACCGGCGACGGCAAAGGAAACGAATCGCGTGCCGTTACCGCGGTAAGCTGTGCCGTGGCCGACTTCAAGGTGAGCCGCATAACACCTCAGAAACGCAACGTGGTGCGCATCTACAACCGCAACGACCGCTCTCTGGTGGCTGCGATACCTATAGCCGACTACGCGGTGATGACAAAAGGTCAGCACAGCCACCTGAGTAACGCCGACTACCTCGACTATCGCGACGACTATTCGATGGTCCTGTTCCTCGACGAAAACAACCGCTGGATTTCCACACAGATTATAATAAACTCCTGGCACCTTGTGCTCCAGGACTACGGCGACTGACAACACGACAATGAAGAAATTGCGCGACATCCTGGCCCGAATGCTACCTATGGCGTTTGTCATGGGGCTGTGGTCGTGCAGCTCCACTGCCGAACCCGAGCCGGACCAGCCACACGGCGAGTTGAGGCTGAGCCTCACAATAAAGGCGCCGCAGAGCGGAGAGGCCGCCGGAACTCCGTCGGGCAGCTACAACCCGGGGACAGGTTTCGAAAACTACATAGGCATCGAATACAACGATTTCGCCGTCTACCTGATCGACGAAACCGCCAATACTCTGCTCTCGAAAGTCGATCTGCCCATACTCTCGGTTACAAGCTCCACAGCTCCCTACAAATCCTACCGCCTGTTCTTCACCATCGATTCGGAACTCTACAGCCGACTCAACAAAAAGTCGGTTAAGGTGATGTTCCTCGCCAACTGGGGCACATACCCCGAAGTGCCCAAAGGCACTTCACTGGCCGATATGGTGAACCACGCCAATGCAGTGAAAGCGTTCGCTCCCTTCGGAGCGCAGGTATCCGAGACAGAGCGTATTCCCATGTTCGGCATCAAGCGCTTCGACAATCTGGTGCTCGAAGCCGGGAAAACCTTCGAGCTGGGTGCGCTCAACCTGCTGCGCGCCTACGCCAAAACAGAAATCATCGACAAGCCCTCTGCTTCCGAAAAGCACAGCATCAAAAAAGTGGAGCTGCTGCGCTACTGCGACAGCGCCGCCAAAGCGCCATACGGCGTGGACGACGAATCCGACTACGTGAAGAACGACTGGAACCTCGACTACGGCGCTGCGCCGTCCATCCCGCAGACGGCACGCATTGTCGACAGCCTTACGCCATTCGGGCGCGTGGGCGACGACACAAACCATTCATTCGTTGTATTCTCCCCGGAATACAGGAACACCGGCGTGGCCGACGAATCGAAATCACGCATAAAGATAACATACACCGACGACAGGGAATACTTCATCGACTATAAGGACTACACCACCGGCAACGCCTTCGACGTGCGCCGCAACTACTATTACAGATTCACCGTAAGCCGCAAGTTCGACGCCACCGCCGAACTCAAGGTAACAGTGCAGGTGGTTCCCTACAGCCAGGTGGTGCTCGATCCTTCCTTCGGCCTCATAATCGGGAAAGGCTTCATGCCAATATTCAACGACCTCGGCGTAATTGTGTACTACTACGACCCCGAAACAGGGCAATACTACCGCGACATCGAAGGCACACAGCCGGTTGAACAGCCATATCCCGGTTTCTCCGAAGACCCCGTGGAGGGATGGGCAATCGTACGCGACGACCAGGGCAACTTCCGCTACTACCAGGACAAGAACACCGGGCAGTGCTACGACATAAACCGCAATCCCATTCCAAACCCCGACGCCTGATGTTAACGGCATCAGCACCAACCAATGCCAACCGAAACAAAATGCGCCAGAAATTCATATATATTCTTCTGCTCCTAACAGTCCTGGCATCCACAGCATGCCAGGACGACTTCAGACCGCAGACCAATGGCTATGTCGAAGGAACAGCCCATCTGAAAGTGAGCCTGACCTACGACCTCGAGAACGAGATTGAATTAGGTTCAAGGGCAAACCTCGAATACTCCGGCGGCGAACCCGGCAACGCGATAGGCAACATCAGCCAGCTGGCTATGCTGGTCTACGACGCCGACGGCGACCTTGTCGACCGCTACAATATCCTCGGCTACGGCTCCGTGCACAGCGACGTAACCAACGTAAACCACACGAACACCTCCGACAACACCCAGACTCCCGGCGACAACGGTTCCGGCGACAAAAGCCTCGGAAAGGTGGAATACAATCTCGATCTGCAGTCCGGCCGATACTATATCTATGCCGTGGCCAACATGCCGGATCTCGACGACTATGCCGAAGCATACAAGACCCGCGCCGGCCTCAAAGGCATAAAGCGCACGTGGAGCAGCAACCTGGCCGACAATTCCGAAATGTTCGGCGTGTACTCCCCCAAGCCCGACCGCCAGGCCGACGACGAAAGCACCATAACCGTTTCGGCCTCCGACACGCAGCTCCACAGCTGGGTGCGCCGCCTGGCCTCCAAGGTCACGGTGAGTTTCGACGGCTCCGACCTCTACGACAACGTGGTGGTGTATATCGAGGACATCGCCCTGCGCGACATTCCGTCCACCTGCACCCTCGGCGACACCAACACCCCGGGCCGTGATGCCGCAGGCAACGAACTCGACCGGTCGCTAATCTACAGCGCATCCTATGCCGACCGCCTCATCCGCAACGGACAGCGCTTCACTGTGCAGACGCTGCCCGCCGACCTCAACTCGGTGAATGTGATATCGCACATCCATGTGTGCAACAAAGGACACAAATATCTCGGCCGCGGCGACGACAGCGACCCCGACGGCATCGTGACTGCCGACCCGGACATAATCCACAGTAATGCCGCACGCGCGCTGTTCTTCTACGAGAACGCCCAGGGTGAAGGAAAATCCAAGAAACAGAGCAACGACGGCATTTCCATCGACTATCCCTCTCCGGACTCCACTGTGACAGGCTCCGGATGGAAAGACGACAAGCCCTGGGGAACATTCGTGGAAGTGACCGGTCACTACAAATGCACCACCCCCGACGGACATGTGGGCAGCGGCCCCATCGTGTACCGCTTCATGCTCGGGCAGGACAACGACACCGACTACAATGCATTCCGCAACACACACTACCAGCTCACCCTCCAGCTGAAAGGCTACGGCAACGACTACGACTGGCATATCGACTACAAGGAAGAACGAGGCGTACACGTGTCGTCTCCGCTGTACATCTCGTATCTGTACAACAAGTCCATGGTCACTCCCGTGAAAATCGCCGGAGAACTCGCAGAGCCATATATCAAGGTGGAGGTTCTTGAGCCAGGCGACCCCAACAGCGCCGATCTGCGCTACTGGGCGCCATGGGGCGACAACACACCCGGCTTCCCCGACCCACGCGGACATCAGGATCCCGAATCCGGCGACCACAATTATTTCTACCAGGGGTATGTGCCAATGAACGGCCCGTGGATAAGTTTCCTGGGATTGCGCCAGAGCCACATTCTGCGGATAACAGACCCCGCCTACGACGGCGCGTCGTCAATCAAATACCCTGCGACCGACCCCAAGGGTGTAATCAAACAGCATTGGACAACCAACGAGGAAGGCGAACGGAAATACCGCATTCTTCTGGACGATGAATCCTCGGACAGACCGCAGACATTCGCCGCCGGCAGCGACGGTTACAGCAAGGCCGGCGAAGGCGACTATGTGGTGCAGATTTCCCGACGCGACCCGCGGAACGGAAACCCGCTCGAACGAATCATAAACCTGCCGCTGTTCACCCGGCCCAAGGAAATCGTGACAAGCTCGGGTTTCAGCGGCAACAACGTGTATGACTCATATCCGCGTAATGCCCGGATAAAAATCACCGCGTGGATTAAGGAATCCGACGGTTCCGTAAAACAATACCAACAGTACGTGAATGTGATCCAGGTACGGCGCGTGGTAAACCCCAAAGGCGTGTGGCGAAGCATGGCCGACAACAATCCTTTCCGCGTGCGCATGATGGTGCGGCGGGCGGATATCGCCGGCAGCCAGTTCACCCTTTGCGAGACCCATGGCGACTGGAGCGCCGAAGTCTTCCCAGGCTCCGACAACATAATAACTCTCAGCTCCAACCCCGAAGGCCTCGCCGAAGGAGCACGCCCGCAGGTGGGCGTACAGCGCATCCAGGGAGCTTCTGAACGCGCCATCGACTTCAATATCCATTTCACTGGCGCCAAAGGATTCGCTGTAATCCGCGTG
Organism: Porphyromonadaceae bacterium UBA7207; assembly: GCA_002490635.1. Lineage (GTDB taxonomy): Bacteria > Bacteroidota > Bacteroidia > Bacteroidales > Muribaculaceae > CAG-873. The sequence continues at coordinate 44,421 of DKUJ01000042.1, read as the reverse complement.
CGCTACAACAACTACACCTGCGAGCACGATATTTTCGTGCGCAAAGGCGACTGGAACGACGACGTGACACTTACCAACGCCGACGGGCAGAGCGTGACTTTCGCATCGCGTAACGTCGACCACTTCACCGCAGGCAACACTCCCGTGATGACCCAGTCGCCGCTGGACGAAGGCGGCCTTTTCCGTCGCGGCTCCTACAGCGCCATAAAGGCCAGCAACCAGTTCCGGCCTGGCTTCGGCCGTCCAATAGGCACCGTCGTGAAAGATGGCGCCACCATAACCAACAACTCTGTGCCGTACACAACAATTTCAGCGCCTACACCTTTCGAAGTCTACAGACCCGACGGAAGCGAAGGAACCGAAACCTGGGCCGGACTCAAAGCGGCAAGCTCCGGCTCAGTGAAAACCTGGACCATAAATGAAGCTTCACCTTACCAGATTGCATCGATGACAGATTACTACAATCTCATCCCCACACGCAGCGACCAGGTGGACTTCGGCATAAAATTCGCTTACGGAGTGCTCTACTGCGACGGTGCCACCGACACAGCCACCGACCCCGAAATCGCGTTCGAATACGGGGGCGACGGCAACCGGTCGGCATCCTCCAACCGTGGCATGCAAGGAGCGTTCGTCTATCAGAGCGACGCCACCAAAGGTTTCAACCATATTTTCCTCCCTGTGGGCGCTCAAGGTTCCGGACGCCGCAAGAATGCCGGCGGATGGAGAAACAACGACCCCGAAGGCACTCTCCGATATGCCTCCCGAAGTAATTTCTACGGCTTTTACAGTAACGACAATCCCATGAACATGCCGCTGTTCCTGGATTTGTACCGGCGCCCCGGCGCTTTGTACTGGGTTCGCGACTGGTTCAGTATCCCCGATGCGACAACCTTTCCAAACCCGGCAACCAACGGCGCTGATTTCATTTTTGACATACGCAAGTCCAGCGCACTCGACATCAATTACTTCACCTTCGGCTTCGAAGGCTATGAAAACGCCGCGTGTGTTTCGGAAGACGGCAGCGACAGCGACGCCTGCCTAATCCGCCTGGTACGCAAGTGACAACACCTGCAGGATTGACATCCGGGGATGGCTGTGCCATGCTGCGGAGTGAACCTGTGGGGGCGGGCACTTGTTATTAAGAAAAAAACATTAACTTTGCAGCTTAGCAAAACGGGCTGCAACTGTCCTTCATCATGACCTTTCATCACATCGCCACACATAAATTTAAAAGTAGCATGGCCGCGGTGTCGCTGGCTGCCGCCGCGCTGCTGGGAACCACCTTCGATGCCTCCGCCGAACTGCGCCGCGGCGAAAAATCCTTCGGCCCGCGTATAGGCTACTGCGGCGCGAACAGTTCGGTAATGGCCGGCCTCACGTTCCAGTACTCGCTCAGCCGGGTCGTGCGTCTCGCTCCCGAAGCCGACGTGGTGTTCCGCAACAACGACAAGGATGCCATCTCGGTCGCCCTCAACGTACAGTTCCCTTTCGGCTTCGAACAGGACAAAGTGGCTCTGTATCCCTTCGCGGGTCCCACATATGTTTCCTGGGGGCTGCACAACCGCAATGAGAACAAGGACGTCACCACCCATGCCAACCGTTTCGGCATGAATGCCGGCGGAGGTGTTGAATTCCGCGCCACATCGAGCCTGAAACTGTCGCTTGAAGGACGCTATACTTTTGTGAAGGACTATTGCGGCGCCCAGGTGAATCTGGGCATCATGTTCGTATTCTGAAAAACAGAAGATGGAAAACAAACCCACAGCCATCCTTGGCATAGAATCGAGCTGCGACGACACTTCGGCCGCGGTAATTATCGACGGCATACTGCGCAGCAATGTCATTGCCTCGCAAAGCGTGCACGAGGAATACGGCGGCGTGGTGCCCGAACTGGCATCGCGCGCGCACCAGCAGAACATCGTGCCGGTGGTCGACGCCGCACTGCGCCGGGCCGGCATAGCGCCGGCACAGCTTTCGGCCATAGCCTTCACCCGCGGCCCCGGCCTGATAGGCTCCCTGCTGGTAGGCACAAGCTTCGCCAAAGGGATGTCGCTGGGGCTGAGGATTCCAATGGTGGATGTGAACCACCTCCACGGCCACGTGCTGTCGCATTTCGTGCGCGAACACGAAACCGACCGCGTGCCGCCGTTCCCCTATCTGTGCCTGCTGGTATCCGGCGGCAACTCGCAGATCATCCTTGTGCGCAGTCCCTACGACATGGAAATCCTTGGGCGCACCATCGACGATGCCGCCGGCGAAGCTTTCGACAAATGTGCCAAGGTGATGGGTCTCCCCTACCCCGGCGGCCCGCACATCGACCGCCTCGCCGCCGAGGGCGATTCCACCCGCTTCCGCTTCGCACGGCCCCATATCCCGGGACTGGACTACAGCTTCAGCGGGCTGAAAACATCGTTCCTCTACACCCTGCGCGACGCCTTGCGCCACGACCCCGACTTCGTGGAACACAACCGCGCGGACCTGGCGGCATCCCTGCAGGCGACAATCGTGGCCATACTCATCGACAAGCTCGCCAAGGCCATCGATGCCACCGGCGTGGGAGCCGTAGCCATAGGCGGCGGTGTGAGCGCCAACAGCGGCGTGCGCGACGCCGTGGAGCAGCTCTGCCGCGAAAAAAACGTGGAAGCATTCATTCCTCCGCGCAAATTCACCACCGACAACGCCGCCATGGTGGCCATGGCGGGATATTTCAAATACATGCAGGGCGACTTCTGCCGCTACGACAGCGTGCCCTACGCCCGCGTGCAGGTGTGACACAATGACAGCTAATATTGTAATCATCGGCGACGAAATCCTGCTGGGTCGCGTGGCCGACACCAATTCCGGCCTGCTTGCCCGCGAACTAACCTCCCGCGGCTGGAAAGTGGGCAATGTAACAACCGTAGGCGACAGTGCCGAAGCCATCGACTCCGCCATACGCCGCGCAATGGAGTCGGCGGAACTCACAATAAGTACCGGCGGCCTTGGCCCGACGCGCGACGACATTACCAAAAGCGTCCTCACGGGCATCTTCGGAGGCTCACCAAGGCTCGACCCCGATGTTCTGGCGAACGTGGAAACTATCTTCGCCCGCCGCGGGCTGCCGATGAACGACCTCACCCGCTCGCAGGCCATGGTTCCCGACAGTTGCCGCGTGGTTCCCAACCATTTCGGCACAGCCCCGGGAATGTGGTTCGAAAAAGACGGTAAAGTATTCGTGGCCTTGCCAGGCGTCCCCTACGAGACCCGCGGCATACTGCACACACAGCTGCTGTCCATGCTCCAGGAGCATTTCGACTTCGCCGACACCGCACGCCGCGCCGAATTCACCGTTACCGGCATTCCTGAAAGCGCCCTGGCCGAAGCCCTGGCGCCATTCGAAGACTCCCTGCCCGCAGGATGCCATCTGGCCTACCTGCCCGCCCGCGGCATCATCGTTCTGCGCCTCGACAGCGAAGGCCTCGACGCCGACTGTTTCAGCAGCCTGTGCGACGACCTCCGCCGACGCACTGCCGACTGGCTCGTCGGCAACGGCGCCATGGATGCCGCCGCCGTTGTGAGCACACTTCTGCGCGAGCGCGGACTCACTCTCGCCACTGCCGAAAGCTGCACCGGCGGCAACATAGCCTCCCTTGTCACAGCCCGCGCCGGAGCTTCCGACGTGTATGCCGGCGGCGTGGTATCGTATTCCAATGGGGTCAAAGAGCACCTGCTCGGAGTCGACAGCACTGTCCTGGCCACCGAAGGCGCCGTCAGCGAAGCCGTGGCACGCGCGATGGCCACCGGCGCGCTCGCCGCCACCGGCGCCGACTGCGCCGTGGCGACAACCGGCATTGCCGGTCCCGGCGGAGGCACCGCCGACAAGCCCGTAGGCACAGTATGGATCGCCGCGGCTACGGCAAACGAGGTAAGGACCGCACTGCTGCACCTCGACGGCGACCGCCGCGCCATAATCGATGCCGCCTCTTCCCGCGCTCTGCTGCTGCTCGCAGGCATGCTGCGCAAACATTGCTGACAAAAAAACACGTTTTCACGACATGAAACACCGGATAATACTCCTTGCCGTTCTTGCATGGGCTATCGTGGCCTCAGCCGCCGACCCCACAGCCACCAGTTACACCATGGAGCAGTGCGAAGGCTCGCTCACCCCCTATCCCCGTGAGGTGAGAGCCGTGCAGGCCCCCGACTCGCTGGTGCCGGTGTTCATCAACCACGTAGGCCGCCATGGAGCGCGCTATCCGGCATCGGCGGCAAACTGCCTGGCACTGCGCAGGCTGCTCAATGCCGCCGACTCCCTCGGCACCATCACCCCGCTCGGCCGAAGGCTGGCACAGCTCAACGATGAGATTATAACCGCGAGCAACAACCGCTGGGGCGCGCTCGACTCCCTGGGCATGGCAGAGCAGGCGCAGATAGCCACACGCATGTTTGTAAACTTCGCCGAAGTGCTCTCGGCAGGCAATGTGAAAGCGCTCTCGAGCTATTCCCCCCGGGCGATGATGAGCATGTACTCTTTCCTCCACCAGCTCGACCGGCTCAACAACCACCTGGAATTCACCACCAGTACAGGGCGTATGAACTCTCCTCTGATGCGACCCTTCGACATCGACACTGACTACATCGAGTTCCGCCGCGCCAAAAGCTGGGAACCGGCCTACAACGCCCACTTCGAGGCCGTATGCCCCACTACAGCAATCCGCCGCGTCCTTGGCGAAGACTTCCCCTTCAGCAGCGACGCTCACGCCCGCGATGCCGCCATAACCGAATATTATGTTCTGGCCGGACTGAGGGCCATGGGACTGCCCTCGCAGATGCAGACCTACTTCACCATCGAGGAGGCCAACGCACTCTGGAGCTGCTTCAATCTGCGCCAGTATCTGCAGCGCACAGCCACAACAGTATCGACCGTCCCGGCGGAAATAGCCGGCGACCTCGTGCTCAATATAATAGAGACCACCGACGCATACACCACCGGCGAGGACACCGGCACCTGCGCCATACTCCGCTTCGGACATGCCGAGACACTGATGCCACTGCTGAGCCTGCTGCGCATACCCGGATGCCACTACATGACCAACTACTTCGACACTGTGGCATCGCACTGGCGCGACTTCGACGTGGTGCCCATGGCAGCCAACATCCAGTTCATTGTGTTCAAGTCACGGCGGACGGGCGACTACTATGTGCGCGTCGATGTCAACGAGACTCCCATAGCCCTGCGCCCCGGCGACGACTCCCTCTACTTCCCCTGGGGCGAACTGCGCCGCTTCATGATGAACTGCGTGCCCCTGCACGCACAATAGAAGCCCTTAAAAATGCCAAAATGACAGCCCTTGCCGTTGGCATTTGCTTTGCTGTATTGTTATAACAACCAGAAACCAAACAAACAGCATATGCAGACAACAGGAAAAATAGGTGTTACAACCGAGAACATCTTTCCGGTAATAAAGAAGTTCCTCTACAGCGACCACGAAATCTTCCTCCGCGAACTGGTGAGCAATGCCGTGGACGCCACACAGAAACTGCGCACCCTGGCGTCGTTCGGCGAATTCAAGGGCGAGATAGGCAATCCCACGGTGAGAGTGACCCTCGACAAAGCCGCAGGCACACTGACAGTGAGCGACAGCGGCATCGGCATGGACGCCGACGATATCGAAAAATACATCAACCAGATTGCCTTTTCGGGTGCCGAGGACTTCCTCAATAAATACAAAGACAGCGCGAACGCCATCATCGGCCACTTCGGCCTGGGCTTCTACTCGGCATTCATGGTTGCCGACAAGGTGGAAATCAACTCGCTGAGCTACCGCGAAGGTGCCAGACCGGTGCGCTGGGAATGCGACGGCTCTCCCGAATACACCCTCGGTGAAGGCACCCGCACCGAACGCGGCACCGACATCGTGCTGCATATCGACAGCGACAGCGCCGAATTCCTCGAACAGGAACGTGTCGACACCCTCCTGCGCAAATATTGCCGCTTCCTGCCCGTGCCGGTTATCAGCGGCAAGGAGCGCGAATGGAAAGACGGCAAATGGCAGGACACCGACCGCGACCTTGTTATCAACAGCACAGAGCCGCAGTGGACAAAGAAACCCTCCGAACTCACCGACGAGGACTATCTGGCATTCTACCGCGAACTGTATCCCGGCGACGACGACCCCCTGTTCTGGATTCACCTCAACGTCGACTACCCTTTCACACTCACAGGTATTCTCTATTTTCCGAAAATCAAGAGCAACTTCGACATCAACCGCAAGCGCATCCAGCTCTACAGCAACCAGGTGTTCGTAACCGACTCAGTCGAAGGCGTCGTGCCGGAGTTCATGACTCTCATGCGGGGTGTGATCGACTCGCCTGACATTCCTCTGAACGTATCGCGCTCCTATCTGCAGGCCGACACTGCCGTGAAGAAAATCTCCGGCTATATAACCAAGAAGGTGGCTTCGCGCCTCGACGAGCTTTTCCGCGCCGACCGCGCCGAATTCGAGAAGAAATGGGACGACATCCGCATTTTCATTGTTTACGGCATGCTCACCGACGAGAAATTCTGCGACGCCGCTCTAAAATTCCTCCTGCTCAAAGACACCGAGGGCCACTACTACACCCCCGAGGAATACCGCACACTGGTGGAGCCTGAGCAGACCAACGCCGAAGGCAATGTGGTGTACCTCTATGCTACCGACCCCACCGCACAATACAAATACATCCAGGCCGCCAACGCCAAGGGATATAACGTACTGTTGCTCGACGGACAGCTCGACCAGCATTTCGTAGGGCTGCTCGAACGCAAGTTCGAACACACCGAACTGGTTCGCGTCGACTCCGACGTGGTCGACAATCTCATCCGCAAGTCCGACCGCCGCGTAGCCGACCTCAGCCCCCTGCAACGGGCCATACTCACAAGGCTCTTCGAACTGCCTACCCGTAAAATCGAAAAGACCAGTTTCGTAGTGCAGTTCGAGCCCATGGGCGCCAGTGCCGAGCCCGTGGTTCTCACCCAGAACGAATACATGCGCCGCATGAAGGAAATGGCCGCGCTGCAGCCCGGAATGAGCTTCTATGGCGACATGCCCGACAGCTACACAGTGGTTGTGAACACCGACAGCCCTCTGGTGGCAACCGTCCGCGACCAGGCAGAGACAGCTCTTGCCGGAACCGTGCAGCCACTCATCGAGAGAATCGACGCCGACAGCGCCGCGGCAGCCGAAATCCGCAAGGCCGCCGGCGACAAGGCCCCCTCGGCCGAGGACGACCAGAAGATAAAGGACCTCGAAAAAGCCTCCACAGAAGCCCGCGAACAGCAGAACAAAGCCATCGACGACTATGCTGCAACCGCTCCGCGCGTGGCACAGATGGTCGACCTCGCCCTGCTCGGCAACGGCCTTCTGCGTGGCGCCGACCTCAGCAGATTCATCGCCCGCTCCTTCGAGCTTATGGCCTGAGAACAGAAAACACCTCAAAAAAACGTGGAGCCCGCCGAACTTTCCGGCGGGCTCTTTGTTGTAATATGCAAGAGAAGGCATTTTTCTGGCCTTATTAAAAAGCCTGTCAAATTTGCGATAACCTTCTCCGCCCCGGCCCCCTTCATCGGGGACTGCGGGCTTTTTTTCGTCACATTTTCGTCACATCCGCCACATCATGCCAGAAAACAGACCCACACCCGGGAGGCGCGCCGCCCGCATAGCCACCGGCATAAGCCATGCACTTGTGCTGGCCGGTTCCGCTGTTCTCATCGCCGTAGTGAGCATGGATGCCCTTCAAAGCATGAGTCTGGAGGGAAATGCAGGCGTGCAGCGGCTTCAGACGGCTCTCTGCTGTCTTTTCCTGGCCGACATTGTTCTGGAGATATTCCGGAAGCCGTGGGGATGGAAAAATGTCGTCACCGCAGCAGGCGGCATCGTGCTGTGCCTGCCATATACCGCTATCCTCGGCCACACGGGCATCCATCTGCCCTACGCATGCAGCTTCGGGCTGTGGCTGCTGCCTCTTGTCCGCGCTGTAACCGTACTCGCACAGATGTTCCGCAGCCTCAGGATAGGCCCCGCCACCAGCATGCTCGGCGCCTACCTCGCCCTGGTGGCACTCGTTCTCTATTTCGGCGCCCTGATGTTCTACATCCTTGAGTACGGAATCAACCCCGAAGTCCACAGCCTGCGTTCGGCAATCTACTGGGGCGTGATGGCACTGACAACCACGGGCAGCCAGATATCCGAAATGACCACCGGCGGCCAAGTCCTTGCCATAGTCATGTCGGCCACAGGTCTTGTCCTGCTGCCGGTGTTCACCATCTACATATCGGCGGCAGTGCAGTCGCACCGCAAAAACTGAATCACACAGTCCTTACCACCCGGCACGGACTGCCCACGGCCAGCGAACGCGGAGGGATGCTGCGGCTCACCACCGAACCGGCGCCGATGGTAGTGCCGTCGCCCACCGTAACTCCCGGCAGAATTATCGTTCCGCCACCGATCCACACATCGTTGCCTATAGTCACCGGCTCGGCCCACTGCACACCCAGGCGCCGCTGCTCCGGATCCACCGGATGGCAGGCAGTGTATATGCTCACGTTCGGGCCTATGAAAACATTGTCACCGATTGTAACCATGGCCTCGTCGAGAATGGTAAGCTCGAAATTGGCGAAGAAATTCTCGCCTATGCTTATATTGCAGCCATAGTCGCAACGGAACGGCTGGTTGAAATGGAATCGCCCGCCCGTTTTCCCCAGCAGCGTGCGCAACAGCCTCCGCTGCCCGGATAAATCATCCGCAGGCAACGCGTTAAACTCCCTGAGAATGCTTTTGGTGCGCACAAGGCGTTCCAGAAACTTTGTATGCGAAGCCTCGTACACCTCGCCGGAGAGCATTTTTTGCCACTCCTTGTCAAAATCAATATCGGAATTCATAAACAGATACACTCTTTGGCCGGAATATTGTGCCATGAGAAATCCATAGCCAGCTCGGCGGCCGCGACCGGGGCGGCATCGGGGCGCAGCCCATACAGAAAGGCCAGCCTGCCGATAATCTCCTCGGCGGTGCATACAGCCCGCAGATGCTCCATGGAAGCGTCGCCGTCGCGTTTCGACAGCCGCCTTCCGGCGCTGTTGCAAAGCACCGGAATATGACCATAGACAGGCTCCCGGTAGCCTAAAAGTTCACAAATATAATTCTGCGGCAAAGCCGACGACAGCAGGTCGGCACCCCTCACCACTTCATCCACACCCATGTCGGCATCGTCGACAACAACAGCGAGCTGGTAAGCCCATGCGCCATCGGCACGCCGCAGCACAAAATCGCCGAAATCGGCTGCGAGGTCGGCACGGTATGGGCCGAATACCATATCGCGGACAGTGCGGACTCCGCCGGGAACATACAGCCTCAACGCATGCGGCAGGTCCGCCGGCTCAGGCACGACCGCAGGAAAACCTGCAGGACGGCATCGGCCACCATATATCACACGACCGTCGGAAGCATGAGGCGCACCCACGGCATGCAGTTCCGCACGTGTGCACATGCAGGGATACACCAGCCCGAAACTCCGCAACTTTCCCAGAGCCTCCTCATAAAGTGCATGGCGCGAACTCTGCCTGTATTGCGGGTCGAGCCCTCCGGAGTCCGGCTCGAGGCCAAGCCACCCAAGGTCGTCGACTATAGCCTCGGCATATTCCTGTCGCGAACGTCCCGCATCGAGATCCTCCATGCGCACGATCCATCTTCCATGCCTGCTCTTCACCGACAGCCACGAGATAAGCGCAGCCGCAACGTTGCCAAGATGCATCCGCCCTGTGGGCGAAGGCGCGAACCGTCCGATAGGTACATGCCCGGTTTCAATATTTGCCGAATCGATGGTTTGCATTACCTGATAAAAACCGGGGCGGCGGAATATCCGCCGCCCCGGTATAACTGAAGAATCAATAATTATCGAACGTAGATTTTCTCGGCCACGGAACCGTAACGGAGAATGTAGATACCTGCTGTTTCGGGCAGTTCGATTACAGAACCGCTCGCCACGGCAACAACACGGCCGGTGGTGTCGTAGAGCGCGGCACCTTCGGCCTCGCCATCGAATACGATGCGGCCGGCCTCGCGGACAAAGCCAGGAGTGGCCACCTCGCCATCGATTTCCACGCCTGTGGTAGTGTGGCTAAGAGTGTAAACCGCCAGCGAGTTGCCGGGAGCATACACTGCCACGTAGGCGGTCCAGCCGTTGTTCTGCGTATCGGTAACGGCATCTACCGGAGCCGACAGCGATGTCGAGTTCTGAGTGCCCATGTTGATGCCGGGCACCTGCCACATGTGCGATGCCGTGGAAAGTCCGTGGCCATCGGCACCTACGATATTGAACTTGTAGCCGGCAGGACTTTCGTGGTCGGTTGCGGCATATGCCATGTAGCATTCGGGGCCGAAATGCGCGAAACCGTTGGCCTGTGCACCCGCAGGAGCAAGATTGCCGTCGAAGCTGCCAAGTATGGCGCCGGAAGCAAAGCTGTACTCGGTCGGATAGGTACTGCCGCCGTCGACAACCACACGGTCGGCATCGAGAGCAAACGCCTTAGGCGCCACCCCGAAATTTTTGGATGCGGCAGGTACGAAACCGGCGACTTTGCGCGACTCGAAAGCCGTGGCCTGGCCGTTTTCCACTGTCCAGCGAACGATTGTGTTCGATGAAGCCACGGCTGCGAACACATAGTAACGGCCGGCCTTGGCAGGATCGGAATATACACTGCAGTGGTCGATGCGCGGACGGGTTGACAGCTCGGTCTTGAGTTCGGCGAAAAGTTCGGTCTTGAAAGTAGCCGTGTCGAGACGGTAGATGCTCAACGGAGTGCCGTTGCTGTTGATTGTAAGATTGGTGATGTAAACGTTGCCCTCGTTGTCGCGCACAATGTCGTTGCAGGGGTATGTGACATCGGAAGGAATGCTCACCTTGGCCTCACGGACGAATTCGCCGGTTATGAGATCGTAGACTCTCACATAGGACGGACCTTTGGAATCGTCGGTGCGACCGCTCAGGAGCACCTTGCCGTCGGCGATCACCATGCCGCGGTTGCGCTTGCCGTTAGCCTCGAATTCTATGTTCTCGAACGGCGACAGCACCGAGCGGAACCACAGGTTCTGGAGCTTTGCTCCGGAAATCTCGGGATATGCAGTGGATTCGGAGGGAGTCACCGGAGGCGGGGGAAATTCTCCGGGATAGTCAATCAGGGCAGGCTCCGACTCATATCCGTAGCCGTTATAGGAGCATACGGCAAACCAGTATCCGCTGCGGTAGTTGGCCGGAATTTCGAATGTCTGGTCGTAGGACACCTTAAGAAGATATTCTGTGGAAAGTCCGTCGCCTTCGGGGGTAGTGGCACGCTCCTTGGAAATACGTGTGGGCACGGCGTATACAGTGTAGCGGCGGACGGGATCATTTCCTGTGGGCGCGGGATCTTCTGTAGTCCAGTCCAGCACATTGCCCTCGCGGATAACCAGCGGAGTCTCGGGAGCTGCATGCTGTTTCCAGTCCACCAGCGGCACCAGAGACTTGCGGGAGAAGGAGTGTTCCTGAAGATATGCGCCCCAGCCACTCAGAAGCGGGCCATCCATATACTTGGCACTGTACATTATGGCACCGGGAGCATCATTGCCGGTGAAGCGGCGGTTCAGCTCTATCTGGTAAGAAAGGTCGCTCCAGTGCTGTTCGTTGTTGTAGCCAGTGCCTTCACCCATGCGGGAGGGAGCCATGCTGGAGTAGAAGTGGCGACCGAAGCGGGCTGCCGTATTGCTCCACCATTCGCACAGTTCGGTATATGGAGCAGCTGTGGTGTAGGAGTGGCTGTCGGAGCGGGCGAACCAGTATATTTGCGGCGATATGAAGTCGCAGGAGCCGTCGGCGAGCCATGCCACAGGGTCGGAGCAGATGTCGTCGTACTGCCAGTCGGTGCCGAAGGGCACAGGGTCGAGACCCTCGATATTGGCGCAACCTTCCTTTGCCACGCCGGCGGGGCTAAGGCCGAAGCGGATGTCGGGACGGTCTTTCTGCACCATGGCATAGAGTTCGCGCATGAACAGATTGATGTTTCCGCGACGCCAGTTGTTGATATTCTCTTTAGTACCGCTTACACCGGGATTCTGCTCCTGGAAGTCGGCGTAGTCCTGCGCCGTGTTGTCGGCGGGAATCTTGTTGGGATAGAAGTAGTCGTCGAAAAGGAAACCGTCGATGCGGTAGTTGGTATAAATTTCCTTCATGATTCCGTAGAGATACTCGCGCACCTCGGGAAGAGCCGGATTGAAGATCTGGTATTCGTTGTGCTGGGTCGTTGTACCGTTATCGATAATCCAGCCTTTGGAAAGTACTTCGAGGTCCTGAGGTGTCGTGCGTGCTTGCCAGTTGCGGCTGAAACGGAAAGGATTCACCCATGCATAGCATTCGAGACCGCGCTTGTGGCATTCCTCCACGGCGAAAGCCAGAGGATCCCAGCCCGGGTCCTTGCCGCGTGTGCCCGACACCCATTCGCTCCAGGGCTCGTAGGACGATTTGTACACGGCATCGGCCCATGTGCGCACGTGCAGACACACACCGGTATAGTTACGCTTTTCGTGGTTATCGAGATACTCGAGAAGTTCAGCCTTGCATTTTTCCTCATTGCCACGGGCTGAGGACGAAGGCCAGTCGATAAGCTGGTAGGTTGTCAGCCAAACGCTTCTGAACTCTCGTTTCGGCTCCTGTGCCGCCGCGGTCACCGCTACGGCGAGCAAAACGAGAAGAAGGAGAAAACTTTTTTTCATCGGTATAGGAAATGTTATTTGATTAGGTTTTCAATCACTGGTATAAGACGGTCGGCAAATCCTTCGAAGCCGCCGTCGGTAAGATGGTAGTTGTCCACCGTGCCGTCGACATGTCCGGCGAACACCCCGTTGGCCTCGAAATAGTGCAGATTGGAATCCGTGGCCGACAGTCTGTTGTAGATTTCACGCAGCCGCATGTTCTTGTCGCGCAATGTGCTCTCGACCTCGCTGTTGAATCGCATTATCGGGAACCACGGGCTTTCCACAAGCAGTATGGGCGTTGTGGGATGCGCCTGGCGGAGAATGGCCAGAAACGGCTCCATGCGCTCCTCGACCTGTTCGGGCGTGCAGTTGGGCAATGGATCTACCACAAACACGGAAGCATCGGAAGCGGCCATAAGGCGGGCGATTTCCGGGTCGAGACGTGCGTTGCCGCTGAAACCGAGATTCACCACCTCACGGTTGAGGCGCCGCTGCAGGATGTTGGTGTGTGCCATGCCAGGCCGCGTGGCGCATCCTCCCTGAAGGATGCTCGTGCCGTACATCACCACCGGCCGGGAGGCGACGGGGAGGCCTACGGCAGGCGCCGCGAGGGTGGCTGCGGAATCCACGCCTATGAACAGACTGTCGACACCGTCGTAGAGCGAAAGATACAGCATGTATTCCCGCTCGACTCCGGGCTGCATGTTCTCTACAAGAGTGGAACGCGAACTGTGCGACGACATCGACGGGCGCCCGCTGTTCACGAAGGTCCATGTGGAATCCTCCTGCAACATATAAAGGTCGAGTCCGCGGATACCCGTAGGAGTCATGTGGTTCATGTTGAACTTATTGCGAGAATGCCAGCGCACGGCCAGCGCCGGAGAGTCGCTGCGGAAACGCACGGCCAGGCCGGCGGAGTTCAGACCCAGGGCCCACAGTTCATCGCGTACCTTGCCTTTGAGCGAGTCGGGCAAACGCGAATACACCTCCGATGCATCGGGCGCAAGAGTGCCGGTAACGGGAAGTGATGCCGCCGGACGATAGTCGAAATCGGTTGCTACGGTGGTGCCGACGGCGGCCAGAATCATGGCGACGCCTGCCAGAAGTTGTTTCATAGTGTATTAGATATTAAATGCCGGAGCCGAAGTTGCCCGTCGGCTCCGGCATCTGCTTTTTCTGGAGGGGGGTATTACATGTTCATACCGCCGTCGACCTGGATAACCTGACCGGTCACATAGGACGACATGTCGGAGGCGAGGAATGTGGCCACATCGGCGATATCCTCAACTTTGCCTGCTCGACGCAGAGGAATTTTTTTGTTCCATTCCTCACGCACCGCATCGGGGAGCTGGGCGGTCATGGCTGTCTCGATGAAACCGGGGGCTATTGCGTTGGCACGGATTCCGCGCGAACCCACTTCCTGGGCGATACTCTTTGCCAGGGCGATGAGACCGGCCTTGGAGGCGGCATAGTTGCTCTGGCCGGCATTGCCGTGCACACCCACAACGGAAGCCATGTTGATAATCGAGCCGGAACGCTGGCGCAGCATGATGGGCAGAACGGCGTTTATGAAGTTGAAGGCGCTCTTGAGGTTAACGGTTATCACGGCGTCCCACTGCTGTTCGGTCATGCGCATCATCAGGCCGTCCTTGGTGATTCCGGCGTTGTTCACCAGAATGTCGATACTGCCGAAGTCCTCTTTCACCTGGTCTACCACTTCCTTTGTCTGCTGGAAATCTGCGGCATTGGAGGCATATCCTTTTGCCTTCACGCCCATGGCTGCGATTTCTGCTTCGGTTTCCTTTCCGGCCTCGTCGATGTTGAGGTCGGTGAAAGCTATGTTGGCTCCCTCGGCGGCGAAACGCAGGGCCAGAGCCTTGCCGATGCCGCGGGCGGCGCCGGTGATGAGGGCTGTTTTTCCTTCGAGAAGTTTCATTCGGAGAAATAGTATGTTATGTTACACAATGTGATATTTTCCGCAAAAGTACTAAATATAAGTCATGTGCGAAAATTTTTCCGCCCCGGATGCTCTCATGTCGGCGCACACACAACAAAGCCGCGGGCGACACTCCGTCCGCGGCCTTGCAGTGTGTATGCTGTTAATCCAGAGAATGTATCACCAGTCCCGAACGCAGCTTGGGTTCGAACCAGGTGGTCTTCGGAGGCATGATGTTGCCGGTGTCGGCGATGTTCATCAGCTGTGTCATGCTCACCGGGTACAGTGCGAGGGCGAAAGCCATCTCGCCTGAGTCGACACGGCGGCGCAGCTCCTCGAGGCCGCGGATGCCGCCCACGAAGTCGATGCGCTTGTCGGAGCGCAGGTCGGTGATACCGATCAGGTCGCGGAGGATGAGGTCGGAAGATATGGTCACGTCGAGCTGTCCGATGGGGTCGTTGTCGTCGTAGGTGCCTTCACGGGCAGTCAGCGAATACCAGTGTCCTTCGAGGTAGAGGGCGAAGTTGTGCAGGGCGACAGGCGTGTAGGTGGCCTCGCCCTTGTCCTCTACCACGAAATTCTTTTCGAGCTTCTCGAGGAACTCGGCGGGCGACATGCCGTTGAGGTCGCGGACCACACGGTTGTAGTCGATGATTTTGAGGTGCGATGCCGGGAAGGCCACAGCCAGGAAGTAGTTGTATTCCTCGTCGCCCCTGTGCGCGGGGTTCATGCGTGCCTTCTCGTTGCCCACCAGAGCGGCGGCAGCCGAACGGTGATGGCCGTCGGCGATATACAGATAGGGAATCTTTGCGAATTCCTCGGTTATGGCGGCGATGGTCTCGGCATCGTCGATTACCCAGAAGTGATGGCCGAAACCGTCTTCGGCGGTGAAGTCATACTCGGGCTCTCCGGCAGTGACCTTGCGGATAATGTCCTCGAGAGCCTTGTTGTCGGGGAAGGCGAAGAACACCGGTTCGATGTTGGCATTGTTTATGCGCACATGCTTCATGCGGTCCTCTTCCTTGTCGCGGCGGGTGAGCTCGTGTTTTTTGATACGGCCTTCCATATAGTCATCGACGTTGGCGGCCACCACTATGCCGTACTGCGTGCGGCCGTCCATTGTCTGGGCGTAGATATAGTAGTGTTCCTTCTCGTCCTGCACCAGCCAGCCGTTTTCGCGGAATGCGGCGAAATTGGCCACGGCACGGTCGTAGACCTCGGGAGCGTGCTCGTCGGTGCCCGGAGCGAAATCAATCTCGGGCTTGATGATGTGGTAGAGCGAACGGGGGTTGCCTTCGGCCTCTGTTCGTGCTTCTTCGCTGTTGAGTACATCGTAGGGCCGCGAAGCCACTTCGGTGACGATTTCACGCGGCGGACGTATGCCGCGGAATGGTTTTACTTTGGCCATGATTCTAAGGTGTGTTGGGTGGTATAGATAGTTATAGGGTCAGTCGTTGAGGATGATTGTCTGCTCGCGGTCGGGACCCACCGACAGGATGGTCACAGGCACACCCACCTCGCTTTCGATAAAGCGGATATAGTCGGTGAATGCCTCCGGCAGTTCCTGCACGCGGCGCATGTCCTTCAGTTCGGTCATCCAGCCGGGGAAACTGCGGTAGACAGGTTCCATGGTTCCGGCGCCCTCGGCTTCGTCGCCGATGCTGAACGGGAAATCACGGGTCACCGTGCCGTCGGGCAGGCGGTACTCCGTTGCCACCTTGATTGTGGCGAAGCTGTCGAGCACGTCGCTCTTCATCATTATGAGGTCGGTTACACCGTTGATCATCACTGCATAACGCAATGCCACAAGGTCCAGCCAGCCGCAGCGGCGCTCGCGGCCGGTCACGGCACCGTATTCGTGGCCGATGCGGCGGATGGTATCGCCGGTGGTATCGAACAGTTCGGTGGGGAAGGGGCCGCTGCCCACACGGGTGCAGTAGGCTTTGAAAATACCGTACACACGGCCGATGCGGCGCGGTGCTATTCCGAGGCCCGTGCAGGCTCCGGCGGCAACGGTGTTGCTGGATGTCACGAACGGATACGAACCGAAATCGACATCGAGCATGGTACCCTGGGCACCTTCGCAAAGCACTTTAAGACCGTCGTCGAGCGCCTTGTTCACCATATGCTCGGTATCGGCGGCAACGAAGCCTGCAAGATACTCAACTGCCTCGAACCACTCGGCTTCGGCCTCGACGAATTCGGCACTGCCCTCGGCAGGCATCCCCATGTAGGCGAGCTGCTCCATATGGGCGTCGCGTACGGCTTTATAGCGTTCGCTGAAATCGGGGGCGGCGATATCGCCCACGCGGAGGCCGCGGCGCGACACCTTGTCGGTATATGTCGGACCGATGCCTTTGCCAGTGGTGCCTATGCGGTTGGCGCCCTTGCGCCGTTCGCCGGCGGCATCGAGAAGGCGGTGGGTCGGGAGAATCAGATGGGCCTTGCGGGAGATACGCAGGCAGCGGTGGAGATTCACGCCATCGGCTTCAAGAGCCTCGGCCTCGCCGCGGAAAAGCACCGGGTCGAGCACGACTCCGTTGCCAATGAGGTTGAGGGCATTGCCTCCGGCGGCGAAAATACCCGACGGAATGGAGCGCAGCACATGCTTGCGGCCGTCGAACTCCAGCGTGTGCCCTGCATTGGGGCCGCCCTGGAAACGGGCTACAAGGTCGTACTCGGGAGCGAGCACGTCCACTATCTTACCTTTTCCTTCATCGCCCCACTGGAGCCCTAACAGAAGATCGGCTTTCATTGTATCTATATGTTTTTCTGTGATTTTTTCTTTTGGCGGCGGGCACAGATGCTGCACATGCCCTGTATTTCCAGATAAAAACCCGAAGGGACGAACCTACCCGGCTGGAGACGCCCCAGAGCCGCGCTCAGTTCGGGGACTTTCAGAGCCGTAACCTTACCGCAGACGGAGCACACTGTCTGCGCCGAGCCTGCCGCCACCGGGCAATACAGAGTGCGGCGGGCTGTGTGTTTGCGCCCCAGCAGTCCGGCCTCGCAAAGCAGTTCCAGAGTGGCGTACAAGGTTGCCTGTGCCAGATGCGAGCCCTCGGCATTTATTGCCTCTCCCAGTTCTTCGACACTGAAAAACCGACGGGCTGCCAACGCCCTCGAGAGCACGAGCTGCCTCTCGGGAGTATTGCGCCGGCCTGTCTCACGCAGATAGCGGGCAAAGCGCTCGCCGGCATCGTGCACCTTGGAATGGTCGGGGTTCATAGCTGCGTACAAAATTAGTAATTATTTCGGAATAATGCTTACCTTTGTGGCAAAATAGCCCTAACCTCCAATCACCCGATGAACGACTATTACGAAGTACGATTCGCTCTGTCGCCAGCCAGCTCCGACATGGCCGACCTGCTCGCCGACGCCCTCGGACAGGCAGGATACGAGAGTTTTGTGGCCGGCGATTCCGAAACTCCGGGCGCTACACTCACCGCATATGTCCCCGCAGCGCTTTTCAGCAGGGAATCCACTGCCGAGGCAATACTCGGGGCTCTTCCCGACGGGTTCTCCGCAACATTCGAAGAAACTTTCGTGGAGGGACGCGACTGGAACGCCGAGTGGGAGAAAAACTACTTCAGCCCCATTGTGGTCGGAGGCCGCGTGGCCGTGGCCGGCACATTCCACACCGATGTGCCGCAGGCCGACATAAACATTTACATCAACCCCAAGATGGCTTTCGGCACCGGGCATCACGCCACCACCACTCTGATGATGGAGGCACTGCTGGCAACCGACTGCCATGGATTGTCCGTAGTGGACATGGGCACCGGAACAGGCATTCTTGCCATTCTCGCACGCATACTCGGCGCCGCAAAGGTGCTGGCCGTGGAAATCGATGAGTTCGCCGCCGAAAACACCGCCGAAAACATAGCCCTCAACCTCAGCGACGGCGACGCCGTGGAACTGGTGCGCTCCGACGCCTCGGCACTTAAAGGCCGCGAAGAATCGGCCGACCTCTTCCTGGCAAACATAAACCGGAACATCATCGTCGCCGACATGGCATCCTACTCCGCCACTCTCCGCACCGGCGGCCATCTGGTAGTGAGCGGATTCTATGTAGCCGACCGACCCATTGTGGAGAGCGCCGCCCGCGCCGCCGGCCTCGTGCCCACAGCCATGGCCGAACGCGACAACTGGTCGTCCATGACTTTTGTCAAAGAGCAATGAACAGAAAAAGCATGAAGCAGCTGCCGGGAATCCTCGCCGCAGCCATCGTCCTGCTGGCGACCTCGGCCCGGGCGCAGGCTGCCGACAACAGCGACACCGCCGCCATCCGCCCCGCTTTCACATGGGGAGCCTCGGCAGGCGCCTCCATCGACATGAGCGGGAACGACATGAGCACCGTGGACTTCGAAATAAGTTTCGGCATGCGCCGCGGATGGATAAATTTCCTGGGCATCGGCGCCGAAGCCGACATAATGGTGAGCAACTCCTGCCGCTCGTTTCCGCTTTTTGCCGAACTGCGCACAAACTTCACCGACCGCCCCACACTGGCATTCTGGGACATCAAACTCGGCGCCAGCCTCAACTACCTGGAACACAACCACCAGCAGACAGGCATCTACGGATTCACAGGTGCGGGATTCAACCTCGCCCGCAGCTCTAAATTCGCCTCTTTCATCCTTCTGGGCTACACCTTCCGCCAGCGCCGCAAGGTGGTGGGACATGAAATGGCCCACGACTTCCACGACCTGCACTACGCCACAGTGAAAATCGGCGTAAGCTTCTAAAAAACATCAACAACCAATCAATAACATCAATGTACCGCAAGTTATTCTATCTCGCTTCTCTGACGGTGGCCCTCTCGCTCACCTCCTGCGGCAAAAAACTCGGACAGTTCAGCGCCGACTATTTCACGGTGAACCCAAACCCTCTCGAAGTGGTTGGCGAAAAGGTTCCCGCACGTGTCAGCGCACGCATCCCGGCCAAGTTCTTTGTCAAAAACGCCGAAGTCACCGTTACACCCACTCTGGTATTCAACGGTCAGGAAGTATCGTCCCAGTCCTACAGCTTCCAGGGCGAGAAAGTGCGCGGCAACAACCCTGTGATTTCATATGAATACGGGGGCACAGCCACCATTCCCGTAGACTTCGCCTACAACCCCGACATGGCACAGAGCGATCTCATGCTCAACTTCGCCGTAACCCAGGGCAGCAAACGCTATGTCCTCCCCTCCGTGAAAGTAGCCAACGGCGTTGTCGCCACTGCGGCCATGGCTGATGTGAAATCCGTTACTCCCGCCATCGGAGCCGATGCCTTCCAGCGAATCATCAACGAAAAATATGCCGCCGACATCATGTTCCTGGTAAACCAGGCCAATATCCGCGCCTCCCAGCTGAGCACCGACGCCATCAAGGAACTGCAACGCGAAATCCTGGAAGCCAACGGCGACACATCGCGCCGCCTGCAGGAAATCAACATATCCTCCTATGCCTCGCCCGAAGGCGGTGTGGCTTTCAACACCCGGCTGGCACAGCAGCGCGAGGAAAACACCCGCAGCTACATGGAACGCCAGCTCAACCGCGACCGCATTACCGAATTCGGCGAACTGACAGCACAGTTCACACCCCAGGACTGGGAAGGCTTCCAGCGCCTGGTGGCACAGAGCAACATCCAGGACAAAGACCTTATCCTTAATGTCCTTTCCATGTACAGCGACCCCGAACAGCGCGAACGCGAAATCCGCAACCTCTCCGATGTGTTCGAACAGCTCGCCGAACAGATTCTTCCCCAGCTGCGCTACTCCCGCATCACAGCATCAATCGACGTAATCGGAAAGAGCGATGCCGAAATCATGCGCCTGCTCGAGAGCAATCCCTCGCAACTCAATGTAGAGGAAATTCTCTACGCAGCCACCCTCACCAACGACAACGAACGCAAGCTCGCCATCTACGACAAGGCCGCACGTCTCTTCCCCAACGACTACCGCACCTTCAACAACCTTGGCATGGCACAGTATGTCGCCGGTGACTACAGCGCGGCCCAGGCCAACTTCTCCCGCGCCGCATCCATGGGCAACCACCCCGAGCCCCAGATGAACCTCGGCCTCATCGAAATGCTCAACGGCAACTACAACAAGGCCAACCAGTACTTCGGCTCCGCTGCCGGCGTCGACGAACTCGGCAACGCCCTCGGCGTATACTACCTCAAGCAGGGCGACGCCGCAGCCGCCGTGAACGCTTTCGGCAGCTCGCGCACCAACAACGCCGCTCTGGCACAGATTCTCGCCCGCGACTACAGCCGCGCAAAAACGACCCTGGCATCGGTAGAGACTCCCGACGCCACCACATACTATCTGATGGCTATCCTGGGTGCCCGCACCAACAACGAGAACATGCTCGTAACCAACCTGCGCCAGGCCGTACGTCTCGACAGCTCCCTGGCAAAACGCGCTGTAAAAGACCTCGAGTTCGCCAACTACAACCTCTCCCGCGCACTCAACTGATTCACGGAACACGATACAAAAAAAACCGGCGGACGCTCATGGCATCCGTCGATTTTTTTGTATTCAGGTCTGATTGTTATCCGATTCCGAAGGTACGGCGGACATCGTCCACCATGTCGAGCTTCTCCCAGGTGAAAAGCTCGACTGTGCGGCTGAAAGGCTCGCCGCCATGGTCGCAGAAGGTTTTCTCCACAGTGCGCGGGATACGTCCCATGTGGCCATAGGTAGCCGTTTCACGGTAAATAGGGGCGCGCAGCTTAAGCCGCTGCTCGATGCCGTAGGGAGTCATGTCGAACAACTGCGGCAGCCTCAGTGCTATCTCGCTGTCGCTCAAGGCCACATGCGAGGTTCCGAACGTATCCACATGCATGCTCACAGGCTCGGCCACGCCGATGGCATAGGCAACCTGCACCAGAACACGGTCGGCCACACCTGCCGCCACAAGGTTCTTGGCGATATGGCGGGCGGCATAGGCTGCCGAGCGGTCCACCTTGCTGGGGTCCTTGCCGGAGAAGGCACCACCGCCATGGGCGCCGTGGCCCCCGTAAGTGTCGACTATGATTTTACGGCCGGTCACACCGGTGTCGCCGTGCGGGCCGCCGATAACGAACTTACCCGTGGGGTTGACGTGCAGAATATAGTCGCTGTCCAGAAGTCCGCGGAGCTGCTCGGGCAGCGCCTCGCGGGTGCGGGGAATGAGAATGTCCCTCACATCGCGGCGTATGGTCTCCAGCATTCTGTCGTCGGCTTCCTTCTGGCTCAGCCCTGCGGCTGCCGCATCGACGAACTCGTCGTGCTGGGTCGACACAACTATGGTGTGTATGCGCAGGGGCTCTCCATGCTCGCTATATTCCACAGTGACCTGGCTTTTGGCATCGGGGCGCAGATATGTCATGTCCACACCCTCGCGGCGGATCTGCTCGAGAGTCATCAGCAAAGCATGGCTCAGCGCGAGAGTGAGAGGAATATAGAGTGGAGTCTCGTTTGTGGCGTAGCCGAACATCATGCCCTGGTCGCCGGCACCCTGCCGGCGCACGTCGTCACGCACGACTCCCTGGTTGATATCGGCGCTCTGCTCATGGATGGCGGAGAGTATGCCGCAGGAATCGCCGTCGAAACGCAGCTCGCTGCGGTCGTAGCCGATCTGGCGGATTACGCGGCGGGCAGTCTCCTGAATGTCGATATAGGCATCGGAACGCACCTCGCCGGCAACGACAACCTGCCCGGTTGTAACAAGAGTCTCGCATGCCACTTTCGACGAAGGGTCGCGGGCGAGAAACTCATCGACTATGGCGTCGGAAATCTGGTCGGCGACCTTATCGGGATGGCCGGCCGAAACCGACTCGGATGTAAAAAGATAGTTACTCATAAGCATTAAAAAAAATCGTGACCGGACTGAAGAGCCTGCCACGAAAAATGCATCACTGACTGCCGCGGGGTTCTCCCCCGCCCTTGCAGTCCGGAGCCTGACTCCGGTAGCGATTTTAGCATTTTTTCGAGTGGTTGCAAGCAGCCAAATCTGTCCACTTTTGTTTTCGCGTGCAAAGTTACTACAAAAATGTGGAATACAAAAAAAACGAGACGCCTTCCGCTATGGAAGGCGCCTGCGTGTATTTTTTCTGTCGAAGACTTATGCCTGGGGGAGCTCGAGGGGCTTGACGTTGATGAACTTGCGTCCGTTGCGTCCGATGGTGAATTCCACGGTTCCGCTCACGAGTGCGAACAGAGTGTGGTCCTTGCCGATGCCTACGTTGAGGCCGGGATGGTGCACGGTGCCGCGCTGACGCTTGAGGATGTTGCCTGCTTTGGCAAACTGGCCGCCAAAAATCTTGACGCCCAGACGTTTGCTTTCTGACTCACGGCCGTTCTTGGAACTGCCGACGCCTTTTTTATGTGCCATAGTTGCTTGTTGGGTATGATGGAAATCCAGGAGGATATTCCACGGTTGGACTTTTGGTGTGCTTAAGCGATGATGTCTTTAATCACTATTTTGGTGAAGTACTGGCGATGGCCGTTTTTACGACGGTAGCCTTTGCGACGTTTTTTCTTGAAAACAATCACTTTGTCGCCTTTTACGAGCTGCTTCTCAACAGTGCAAACGACTTTGGCACCTTCTACAGTGGGGGCGCCTACTTTGACTTCGCCTTCCACATCGGCCAGGAGCACGCGGTCGAACTCTACGGTTGCTCCTTCTTCTACCTTGTCGCCAAGATAGTGAACATACAGGAAGCGGTCTTTTTCTGCTTTGAACTGCTGTCCCTGAATTTCTACGATTACGTACATCGAATTGTATAATAATTAGTTACCCCGCTTAGGCGAGGGCTTTGCCATTGCGTTCACCCTTCTTGAAAAGTGCCGTTGCGGATTTTCAGCGCACAAAATTAGCAATTTTTCACGACCGGGCAATGCATTGGCCATATTAAAATATGCAAAATCCCGCACGGCCATGCCGGTGCGGGATTTTTGCAATGTATCGTGTCCAGCTTATTCTGCCGCGGGAACTGCCGCTGCGGCGATGGCTGCCGCCTGGGCAATGCTTGGCTTGGCTTCCCAGCCCAGCGCGCTGGCGCCGAGCACGGCGGCATCGGCTTCCTTGAGCTCGCTCATTATCACCTTGGGCTTGCCGCGGAAGAGGCTGAGCATGCTGCGGTCCATGGCTTCTACCAGAGGCTTCATCAGCAGGTCGCCGCTCTTTGCCAGGCCGCCGAAGAGGATAAACGCCTGGGGCGAGGAGAACACCATCATGTCGGCGAGAGCCTCGCCAAGGATTGTGCCGGTGTAGTCGAAGATGTCTTTGGCAATCTGGTCGCCCTGCATGGCTGCATCGTAGACATCCTTGGATGTGATCTGGTCGATAGGGATCTCGCGCAGCAGCGAAGGCTCGGTGCGCACTTCGAGGAATTCGCGCGCGCTGCGTGCCACGCCCGTGGCCGAGCAGTATGCTTCGAGGCAGCCGGTGCGGCCGCATCCGCAGAGGCGTCCGTTGTTGCGCTTCACTATCATGTGTCCCAGCTCGCCGGCAAGACCGTCGTGGCCATATACCACCTGACCGTTCACCACTATGCCGGAACCCACGCCTGTGCCGAGGGTTATCATTATAAAGTCCTTGAGGCCGCGGGCGGCACCATATGTCATCTCACCCAGCGCGGCGGCGTTGGCGTCGTTGGTCACGGCGGTGGGAATTCCGAACTTCTCGCTCACTGCCTGGGCAAGAGGTATGGGAGAAGGCCATGGCAGATTCACGCCATCGTCGATGGTGCCGGTGTAGTAGTTGGCGTTGGGTGCGCCTATGCCTATGCCGTGCACTTTATCCACGGCATCATTGGCCTGGATAAGGCGAGTGGCTTCGGTGTAAAGTTCGTCGAGATAATCGGCGAACTTGCTGTGTTTTCCTGTCTTGATCGAAGAACTTGCAATCACTTTGCCTCGGGCGTCCACCAGGCCGAACACTGTGTTTGTGCCGCCGATGTCGATACCCAGTACGTATGGTTTCATGGTACGGTTACTTGACTGTTTGGGTTTGAATTGCCCCAAAATTACAGATTTTACACGGAGCGGCAAGCGTCGCCAATCCAAAAAATGCTAAAAACGCCATTATCGGGCATTATCGGGCATTCTCATCCAATCCGGCGCTGCCTGCGGAATCTCCGGCCGAGTGCTTGAACTCACGGGAATAGAGACCGAAGAAATCGTGGTCGAGTATCACGCTGATACGCAGCAGCAGACTTGTGTCGATGCTTTTCTTGCGGAGTATCTTATAGATATTGGTGCGGTCGCAACCGATGCGTACGGCAAGCCATGCTCCGGAAAGATGTTTGCGGGCAAGGACTTTCCGTATCTCATCGCCTATGCCCGGCAACACTTCGGAGAGAGACTGCGTCTGATGTTCTGCGTTCGTTTTCTGTGTTTTCATTGGTTTGTGTGCGTTTTGTCCCTGCGGAATAACACTCCGCTTTATACAGACATACCGCCTCCTCGCGATTTTATCCTCATGAAAGCATGAGAATAATCGGCAAAAAAGTCATGACGGAGAAAAACCGATATCCTGAACAGCATTTCGGAATCCACTCCCCGGCGCGAATAAACCTTATATACATTCGTTCTGTCACAGAACAGCCGGGAGGCAAGCCATGCAGCCGAATAATTGTTGGCCTCCATGTAATGCTTTATATGGCGCCCTACGTGGAAGGGCGCCTCCGGATGCTCTTTGTCGGCTACGGAATCGTTCATCTTTTATTCAAGACATTACAGATACGCAAAAATAGCAAATCAACGTTTATTTGCAATAAAAAGAGGTCATTTGAGGAATTTTCGGCTACAACATTCAGTTCAGGCACAAATCCGCACGGCACTGCCACTTTGGCAGTCCGACACGGCGCGGCAGACCGCCGGAGGCACAAAACATTTTTGGCACGCCGTTTGTTAAAACTGAAGCGTAAACAGTAACGAAACCGAATATAACAAAACATAAAAAACATACATATCATGGGAAAAATCATCGGTATTGACTTAGGAACCACCAACTCCTGTGTGGCAGTGCTCGAGGGCAACGCGCCCGAAGTAATACCCAACAACGAAGGCAAACGCACCACTCCTTCCGTGGTGGCTTTCGTCGACGGAGGCGAACGCGCGGTCGGCGACCCCGCCAAACGCCAGGCCATCACCAACCCCAAACGCACCATCTACTCCATCAAACGCTTCATGGGCGAAACCTACGACCAGGTTCTCTCAGAAATTGAACGCGTTCCTTATAAGGTTGTCCGCGGCGACAACAACACTCCCCGCATCGACATCGACGGTCGCGAATACACTCCCCAGGAAATCTCCGCAATGATTCTTCAGAAAATGAAGAAAACTGCCGAAGACTACCTCGGACAGACCGTGACCGATGCCGTAATCACCGTTCCCGCCTACTTCAACGACTCACAGCGCCAGGCCACCAAGGAAGCCGGCGAAATCGCAGGCCTGAACGTGCGCCGAATCGTTAACGAACCTACAGCAGCCGCACTGGCCTACGGACTGGACAAGAGCAACAAGGACCGCAAGATTGCCGTGTTCGACCTCGGCGGCGGCACATTCGATATCTCCATCCTCGAACTTGGCGACGGCGTATTCGAAGTTAAATCCACCAACGGCGACACCCACCTGGGCGGCGACGACTTCGACCACGTGATCATCGACTGGCTCGCCGACGAGTTCCTCAAGGACGAAGGCGTGGACCTGCGAAAGGACGCCATGGCTCTCCAGCGCCTCAAAGAAGCTGCCGAGAAAGCCAAGATAGAACTTTCCAGCGTAACCAGAACAGAAATCAACCTGCCCTACATCACCGCTACCGCAACCGGACCCAAGCACCTGGTGAAAGAGCTGACACGCGCCAGATTCGAACAGCTGGCCGACAAGCTCATCCAGGCAACAGTGAAACCTTGCGAAGACGCTCTCCGCGACGCCGGCCTCACAGCCTCCGACATCGACGAAGTAATCCTCGTAGGCGGCTCCACCCGTATTCCCGCCGTGCAGCAGATTGTAGAGAAATTCTTCGGCAAAGCACCTTCCAAAGGCGTGAACCCCGACGAAGTCGTTGCCATCGGCGCCGCCATCCAGGGCGGTGTGCTCTCCGGCGACGTTAAAGACGTGCTTCTGCTCGACGTAGTTCCTCTGAGCGTGGGCATCGAGACTCTGGGAGGTGTAATGACTACCCTCATCCCCGCCAACACCACCATCCCCACCACCAAGAGCGAGACATTCTCGACAGCCGCCGACAACCAGCCTTCTGTCGAAATCAACGTTCTCCAGGGCGAACGCCCCCTTGCGAAGGACGACAAACTCCTCGGCAAGTTCCACCTCGACGGAATCGCTCCCGCGCCCCGAGGCATCCCTCAGATTGAAGTGACCTTCATGATCGACGCCAACGGCATCCTCAACGTTTCCGCAAAGGACAAAGCCACCGGCAAGGAACAGAGCATCCGCATCGAAGCTTCCAGCGGCCTCACCGAAGAGGAAATCAAGCGCATGAAAGACGAAGCTGCCGCCAACGCCGCATCCGACGCCAAAGAGAAGGAACGAATCGACAAGATGAACCAGGCCGAGGCCATCATCCACCAGACCGAGAAACAGCTCGAGGAACTCGGCGACAAGATTCCCGCCGACAAGCGCGCTCCCATCCAGGAGGCAGTTGCCAAACTCAAGGAAGCACACAAGAACTCCGACCTCGCAGGCATCGAAGCTGCAATCAAAGACATCGAACGCACCTTCGGAGCCGCACAGCAGGACATACTCAACGCCCAGGCACAGGCACAGCAGGCTGCCGGCGGCGCTCAGGGATATGCCAACCCCGGAGCCTCCGCAGGCAACCAGGGCGACGACCACGTGACCGACGTCGACTTCGAGGAAGTGAAATAACCACTACACCAGATACAATAAAATGGAGCGTAGCCCCGCCGGTTACGCTCCATTTATATTATCTACTCCATGAAGTCATCTTGACTTCTGCGTCATAATAAGGTTTCCGGTGCAGCGCCTCGCTTTATCAGCACCAAAACCACCACTCTCAAAAAAGCATCGGAGATGCTTCACCTGTGGAAACCCCATCTTTACGAAGCGAAGCGGAGTTAGATGGGGTAATCTATGTGTAATCAACAGTTTAGGCCGGAGACCTTGCACCTTCGCGGCAGTGCAAGGTCTCCGACCTATTTTCTTGTATTTCATCGTTTTACCCCACCTAACTCCGCTCCGCTTCGTAAAGATGGGGTTTCCTCAAGTTATGAGTCTCCGACTCTTTCTGTTCGTACGAGCGAAGCCACACCGCAAATTGCTCTATAGTGCATAAAGATGTCACTTCAGTTTTAACACAGCCCGGTCAGGTTATTCCTGAAGCGGTCATGAACTCTGAAATATCATATGCCAATAAAAAGGCCGCGCCATAATGGCGCGGCCTTTTTATTGGCGGTCGGTACCGGATTATTTCCAGCCGGGATTCTGTGTCAGTTTTTCGTTGAGATCAAGCTGATCGCCGGGCACAGGATAGAGATAGTACTTGTCCTCGAACTTGCGGGTGCGGCCGTACGAGCAGTTGATGTAGTTGCCTACCACATTGTCGTAAGCAACGGGAGCGTTGGCGATGTTGGCACCCAGAACGATGTCGGGGTTCTTGGTGGTGTCGAGTTTGTCGAGCTGATGCCAGCGCACGAGGTCCCAGTAGCGGATGTTGTCGTCCATGATGAGCTCGCAGCGGCGGCAGCGGCGGATTTCCCAGATGAGGGAGGAAACGCCCATGTCGTTTGCGGGGTCGTTCATGTTGGCGAGCCATGCCAGGTTGAGGTTGCTGGTGTCGATACCTGCGCGATTCCACAGAGGCTTGATGTATTTGGCCACGTCGGCATCGGTGAGGGTTCCGTTTTCAGCCTTGGCCTCGGCGATACCCAGATAGAGGCGTGCACCCCAGTAGAGGGGGCAGCAGTTGTAACCGCGGTTTGCGGTCTGGGCGTCGTTGGCGGAGAATGTCCAGTTGTCGAACTTGGCCACACCGTAGCCTGTCTGCGAGTACATGGCGGCGGTGTTGGGGCCGGTCCATGTCATACCGGGATAGAACACGTTGGGATAGGTGGTCATTGCCAGACGCTGGTCGCGGACATCAAGCAGACCCTGGATGCTGAGGGCAGCGTCGCCATCGGCAACACCGGCATCGGTCTTGTCGAGGGTTGTGGTCGCTGCGGGGCGTCCGTCGATGAAGAGGTAGCTGTCGAAAGCGTCCTTGGTGAGACCGGCGATACCGTCGGAAGCGCTGGAGTAGTCCACGATGGAGTGCATGAACACACCCTGCTCGTAGGCTTTCATGAAAATGATTTCAGGATTCTTCTCCAGGGCTGTGTAGCCGCCGCCGTCGGTGCGGAGGCTCTTGTAGAGGCTGGTGTAGTCGGCGCAGATCGGGTAGCGTCCGGCGATGGCCTCACCGGCGGTGATGGCTTCGCCGTAGTACTGCTTGGAACGCGCGGCGTCGTTGAGGTGGTACTTGGCATAGGCACCTTCGTAGATGCCGACTTCCACAATCATGGCGTTCGCCAGGTCGGAACTGAATTTGTTGGCGTTCTTCTGGTCGGAGATGTTGCTTGCGGCGTATTTGAGGTCTTCGAGGATGAAGTCCATCACCTCTGCGCGGGGAGTGCGCGGGCCGAAGAGAGCCGCTTCTTCAGCAGGGTCGAGAGCCTTTTCCACCAGGGGCACATCGCCATAGCGGCGCACGAGGTCGAAATAGCCTTTGGCACGGTAGAGACGGGCCTGCCCCATATAGTTGTCGCGTTCTGAAGCGGGGAGGGTACTGTTGGCGAGGCCGCCGATTACGATATTGGCACGGCGGATTTCCTCGTAAGGATCATTCCACGAGCCCGACGACGAGGGTACGGTCACGAATGTCCAGTCGGTGAACTCGCGGCGTCCGCACTGGTCGTCGTTGAGAGTCTTGAAGTAGAAGTCGCCGCTACCGGTACCGTTGCCGTAGCCGAGGAAGTCGTTGTAGAATGTGTTTATCTGGTTCTCCACGTTCATGCCGTTGTTCCAGAACATAGGATTTTCGATCTGGTCCGATAGCGGGAAGCGGTTGTCGTTCAGGAAGTCGTTGCAACCTGCAAGCGACATTCCAGCCAGAGCGAGCGCGCCGATGAAATATATTTTTTTCATATTGTGCTTGAGTGATTAGAGAGTAACCTGAACGCCGAAGGAGAATGTGCGCTGCAGAGGAATTGTGCGGCCGAAAGTGCCGTTGCCGTCGTTATAGCCCTGGACGGAGCTGCCGGAGGCGGTTGACATTTCGGGGTCGAGCTGGTATTTGCCTGCGCCATTGTGGAGGAAGCATACGTTGTCGGCCGAGAAATAGATGCGTGCTTTCTGGATGAGAGCCTTGCGGGTGAGTTCCACGGGCAGGGTGTAACCGAAGGTTATGTTCTTCAGTCGCAGATAGCTCATGTTCATCAGATAGCGGCTCTGGGGATAGAAGTTGTAGCGGCCGTTGCCGATGCTGCCGACAGCTCCTGCACCGCCTGCTCCGGAGTACATGCGCGGATAGGTGTTGCTTTCGCTGATCTGGTAGTCGGTGATTTTGCCGTCGGCACCGTAGGTAACGTGGTTGTAGCTGGACATGTTGGTGAAAGTACCGAGTGCGCTCTGGGCCATAGGAATGATGGTGGAGCCGGTAGCCCACATGTCGCGCTTGCCTACGCCCTGGAAGAAGAGGTCGAGGTCGAAGCCTTTCCAGGCTCCGCCGAGACGGAAGGAGTATTCGAAGCGGGGCATTGCGTTACCGATAACCTTGAGGTCGCCATGGTTGGCAAGGGTGCGTGTGTTCACTCCCTTGTGGTTGGGGTTCTTGAGAGCTTCCTCATAGCCTGCGTCGCCGGGAACGAAATACTTGCCGTTGAGCATGATCATGTCGGGGTTGCCGTCGTTGATCACACCGTCGCCGTTGAGGTCCTTGAACTTGATGTCGCCGGGGCCGTAGCGGAAAGCGTCGGTCTGGAGGAATGTCTGGTCGGGGATACCGTCCTTGAGCACGTAGTTGCCTGCGGCACCGTCGGCACCGGGCACGAAGTTGAAGTCGTCCATTGTGAAGTAGCGGTCGGTCTCGAAGCCCCAGATATCGCCGAAGTACTGACCCTGGGTATAGTTGCCCAGCGAGGGGAGATAGGAGTAGATCTGATCGTCCCCGTTGTTCCACTTGGTGATTTTTGTGCGGGCGTCGCCGATGTTGAATGTGGCATACACGTCGGCATCGCCGAAGGAGTGGTTCCAGTTAAGGGAGAGTTCCCAGCCGCGGGTGCGGAGTTCGCCTGCATTCTGGTATGGGGCGGAGGCACCGAGGACTGCGGGCAGTTTGGCGCCCGGGCCGAGCATGTCTTTGGTCTCGCGCTGATACCAGTCGAAGCCTACGTTGATGGAGTTGTCGAGGAAGCCGAGGTCGAGGCCGACGTCGGTGGTTACGATGCGTTCCCATGTGAGCGAGGAGGATACCAGAGTAGGCATGTTGTACATAACCAGTTTCTGGTTGCCGTTCAGCCAGTAGATTTTCGAGTCCGCCATGGCGGAAACAGTGGAGAGGAACATGTTGTCGCCCACGGCCTCGTTGCCGATGTGGCCGTAGGATGCACGGAGTTTACCGTTGCTCCACCATTTTTTCAGAGGAGCGAAGTAGCTTTCCTCGGAGAAGCGGTAGCCGAGCGAGCCGGAGGGGAAGAATGCCCACTGGTCGGCAGCGGGGAAGCGGCTGGAACCGTCGTAGCGACCGTTGAGCTCTACCAGGTAGATGCCCTTGTAGTCGTAGTTGATACGGCCGAAGAAACCTGTGGTGGCACGGTGGGTGTGCTTGCCGCTGGTGGTGTAGTTAGTGCCGTTGGTGAGGTTGATGTTAGGCAGGTTGTAGTCGACCAGACCGTTGCGTTTTGCGTAGAAATAACGGTATTCTTCTTCTTCAGCTGTCCAGCCGAGCATAACCTTGAGGTTGTGGGCATCGGCGAATGTGTGGGCGTACGTTCCGAACACATTGGCGGTCCACATGGTGTCGCGGTAGTTGCTCTGGGCTGCATAGGAAGTGGTCTGGCTGTAGGGCTCGTAGTTGCCGAGAGTGCCGGAGCCGGGAGTCCATGTCTGATACAGGCTGTAGGGAACGGCTGCGGAGTCGCTGTTCTGGTTGCGGAGGCTGTAGGTGAAGTCGGCCTGCAGGGTAAAGCCCTTGAAGGGGTTGAAAATCATGTAGCCCTGCATGCGGGTCATGGTGGTGATGGTCTTGTCCATGTGCGAGTTGGAGCGGATACCGGAGGTATTGCGGAACTGCTTGGGATTGCCATTCTCATCGTAGACATAGCCGTAGTTTTCAAAGAATCCGGGCCAGCGCCACATGTACTGGTAGGCGTTGCGCTGTTCGTTGGGGTTCTCGTATTCACGGTCGGAGAAGCTCAGGCGGGCACCGGCTTTCCACCATTTGAAAATTTCGGTGTTTACATTGGCGTTCACCATATAGCGGTGAAGCTTGTCGGGATTCTGCTTGAGCAGGCCTTCCTTGGCGTCGTAGCCGAAGGACAGGCGGTAGTTGGTGCGTCCGGAAGTGCCTTCGAGGCTTACGTTGTGCTTGCTCGAGGGAGCAGCCTGGAAAAGAGTGCGGGAAATATCCCAGTCGCCGTAGCTCAGGTAGCGGCTGGACTGCATTATGTAGTTGGGATCGACAGCGGAGTTGCCGGCGGGCAGCCTGTTGGTGCCTGCGGGGAACACCCAGTAGTCGCCCACATCGCTCCAGCTCTGGAAGGGTCGCAGTTCCACGATGTCGGTGTACTGCTTGCCGCCATGCTGCTGGGCCCATGCGCGCGCGAAGGGAAGCACGTCTTCGTAGTACATACCGAACACTTCCTTGTCACCGCCGATACGGGTATCGTCGAGAGCGGTCTCGAGGTTCTGCACCAGAGGCTGGAATTCGGGAAGCACTGTTGCACGGCCCCAGGCGAAGTTGTTGGTATAGCTTACGCTCACGCGGTCCTGCACGGCGGCCTGCTTGGTGGAGATGAGAATCACACCGAAAGCTGCGCGCGAACCGTAGATGGCGCTGGAAGCGGCATCCTTGAGCACGGAGATTTCCTCGATGTCCTCGGGGTTGAGGAAGCTCATGTCTTCCACAGGCACACCGTCGACAACAATCAGAGGAGCCGAATTGTGGCTGTTGGACAGAGTGCCGAGGCCACGGATATTGATAGTGGGAGCACCTTCGATGCTACCGTTGGCGCTGGTGATGGTCAGACCGGGAACAGCACCCTGGAGAGCCTTTGCCACGTCGGTTGCGGGGCGGCTGTCCATTGTGCGTGCCACATCGACTGTGGCCACGGCGCCGGTGAGGTTGGCACGCTTCTGCGAACCGTAGCCGATAGCGACGAGTTCGTTGAGCATTTCAGTTGTGGGCTGCAGGTACACAGTCATGTCGGGAGTGGCTACAGCTTCCATCGACTTGTAGCCCACATAGCTAATCTGCAGGACGGCTCCGGCAGGCACACGCAATGTAAAATGACCGAATGCGTCGGTGGAAACGGCATTGCGTGCAACGCCTTTTTGCACTACCGATGCACCAATCGCGGGCTCGTTGTTCTCATCAAGAACGGTACCGGTGATAGTGGTAACCGTCTGACTCTGCTGCTGGGGCTCGGGTGCAGCCTGCGCCTGGAAAGTTCCAAGAGCCGGCATTCCTGCCATCAGAAGCATAGTCGCTAATAGATGCTTTCTCATAAATAAATAATTAATGATTGAATTAGGTTGTCGCCGTGCTTCACATGTCCCGGAGGTTACGGACCGCAAAGCATAGCCCGGCCAACAGATTAGATAGTTTTTATGTTGATTTGTGTAGAAATAGCTGATAGATTTCAGGTTGTCTTTCAGGTAATGGTGTCGTTATTTTTCAGAGCGGACATCGATAGTCGCCGCTCACGCGTGGTTCATGGTAATATGCTGATGTAATGTTTTTTAAGTTAATAAACACATTGTAAACCACTATTCTGCTCCGGTTTACTGCGCTAATTTAAATAAAGTTTTTAAACGGGGCTTGTCTGTTAGTTTTTTTTAACACCATGTTTTAGAGCAATATCCCCCTGTCCTCACGGACAGAAGATGTCAGAAAAACAGATTGAAATCCTGGCGAGGCAACGACCCGGAAGGCACCGCCACAATCTTGTCGGTTCCGTTGGCGAAGGTCATGCCCGATGGCATTGCCCGGCGCACGGCCCGGAGTGCGGCATTGCCGCCATAATTGAATATCACCGCTGGAACGCCGGCGGATATGCAGACGCACACTGCTTCGAAATCGGCCTCGGAAGCCACGTCGAAATCGGCCACCACAAAGTCCGGAGACTTCTCCACAAGCCTCGCTGCCGGACACGCCTGCCTGACAGCCGCGGCCATGTCGGCGCCGGCATAGACGGCAATGCGCGCACCTCCCAGAACCAGTGATATTCGGTATAGCTGCCGGTTGCGGGTTCCGGCAATCATGTCATATGCATAATAGCCATACTTCCGGGGCAAGCGCAGCACATCGAGTATGAAACCGAAAGCGAAAGGCGAATGTATTCCGAACCCCAGACTATGCCGCAGCATGGCCGGCACCTTCAGCGGATTCAGAAAAGCCGCCATCGCCTGCACTCCACAAAGATTCCTGCGGCCAGCAGCAGATAGATGAGTGTTACGCATGCATAGGCAGCGGCAGAGCTGCGGCGCACCGATTCCGGAGCGAATGTCATCACAATCTCGTGGCTGCCTGCGGGAATGGCAAGCGCGCGCAATATGTAGTTCACTCTCGCCAACGGCACTTCATTGCCATCGACAGTGGCTTTCCAGCCCCATGGGAAGTACACTTCGGAGAACACGCCCACGCCGCCGGCGGCTGTCGACACGTGGTACTTGAGGGTATTCGGGCTGTAATATGTCATATAGATGGTATCTCCCGGGGCAAGCGAGGGCTGCTCGGGCAGAGCCGTGGCGAAACTGCGGTCGGCAACGGCCAGGCGGCGCAGGTCGGTCAAGGCAGGATCGAGTGCATCCATCTCGGCGCGTGCGCCATCGACCCACACCATGGAATCCACCAGCCATGCATTTCCCATGGCCTGAGGATTCAGCATCAGCGGAGCCTCGGAATCGCCGGTGACAATGTACCGTGCATTGAGCATGTCGGCCACAGCCTGGCCGGCGGCGGCATCGCCACGTCCATCGGCATGTCCGTAGCCCACCGAAAGCAACGGCAGCATGCGTTCTCCTATGATGTCGTCGTAGCGGCT
This sequence comes from Porphyromonadaceae bacterium UBA7207, assembly GCA_002490635.1. Lineage (GTDB taxonomy): Bacteria > Bacteroidota > Bacteroidia > Bacteroidales > Muribaculaceae > CAG-873. The sequence continues at coordinate 9,486 of DKUJ01000042.1, read as the reverse complement.
GAGTTTTGCCGCGTGGTATCCGCCGAGCATGCTGTGGAAGTATGAACGGCGGGCATCGAAGAAGCCCGGAATGTCGAGCACGCGGTAGTGGCCGACGGTGTCGGCAAGGATAGCGCGGTCGATTGCGTCGGCCTCGATTCCCTGGCTATGGCCCACGGGAGCGGCAAAGGATTCATGGCTGACATAGCGTTTGTCGGCTCCGTAAAGGTCGATAAGCACCATCAGTCCGACAGCGCCCACAGCCACGGGACGCGACATTTTGCCCGCACCGCAAGCTGCAAGTGCCGCGAATCCCAGAGCGAGGAAAAGCAGCGAGCGCAGTCCGTCGTTGCGCACCAGCGACGAGCGCAGCTGTGTCACCGCGGCAAGCACGGCAGGATTATCCAGGGAATAATCGGAAACCGCGGCTTCAATCTGGCGGCTGTCGGCATTCTGCATGCGGCCTATCTGCACCACCTGCATCTGCAGATACTGTATGTTCTGGTTCATATGGTCGCGCTCGCTCACAAGTTCGCCGAAAGCGGATGGCGCGACAACCGCCAGTGCGGCCACAGCCCCGCAGAAGCCGAAGGAAACGACCAAAGGCTTGCGGTAGCGCCGCCAGGCATCGCTGCCCGCCTCGACAAACTGTGCCAGAGCCAGGACAGCAAGTAGCGGAATGGCGAATTCGGCCACCACGAGGATGCTCTCCACCGCCCGGAACTTATTGTACATCGGGAAATTGTAGACCATCCAGCGGGTAATGCCCTCGGCGTTGTATCCCAGAGCGAGCACCATAGCCACAACTGTGGCAGCCACCATGGCCCATTTCAGAGGGCCACGCACGATAAAGCATCCCAGAATGAACAACGCGGCGATGATAGCGCCCACATACACCGGCCCGTTGGTACCTTCGCTGTCGTTGAAATATTGTGGCAGGCACTGGATGACGGACGCCTCCGGGCCGCGCGGGTCGATGCCTGCGGCTCCGTCGAGTTCGGCCAGCGATGCCAGCACCATGTCGCCGCCATGCAGGCGGGCGCTTGCGCCGCCTTTGATGTTGGGTACTATGAGCGAGAACATCTCGGAAGGGCCGTAGCTCCAGCCCACGATGTCGGAGTACGGCAGGCCTCCGGTCGGCCGGTCGACATTGCCGGAACCGGCACCTGGCGCTTCGGCATCGCATGCAGCCAGCTCGCTTTGCGCGCGTTTTGTGTGGCGTGCATATTCATATGTGTTGTAGAGCGACGGAGCGTTCGCGCCCAAGGCCAGGACGCCGGCCACAACAGCCAGCCCCGAGGCCACCAGCCAGCGGCGCAGAGCCTTGCGGCGGAAGGCGTCGACCAGATAGGCAAGAGCCACGAAGAGCATCACCATGGCAAAATAGTAGCTCATCTGCGGATGGTTCGCCGCCAGCTGCATCATCGCCGACACGGCCATGAGCGCCGTTCCGGTAATATAGCGCCCCCGGTAGAGAAGCACCAGGCCGGCAATAAGCGGCGGAGTATATGCCAGCGCGATGAACTTCCATATGTGGCCGGCGCCTATTATTATCACAAAATAGCTCGAGAATCCCCACGCCAAGGCTCCTATAAGAGCGTAGTACCAGCGTTTCCCCAGGGCGAACATGAGAATCAGGAAGCCCATCATCATCATGAACAGCAGATTCGAGGGCGACGGCAGCCACAGCCCGTACACGGTGTTGATCCATGAGAAAAGACTGTTCGACGGATAGGACGGCGAAATCTGGAATGTGGGCATGCCGCCGAAAAGCGAGTTTGTCCACAGAGCCTTCTCACCGGTAGCCTCCTGCCATAGCTGGGCTTCGTGTCCGTTGGCGGCACCCTGCACCATATCGGGCTGGCGCAGGCTGTTGCCCTCGAAATTGTCGGGATAGAAGAATGCCAGCGAAACTATGGCCATAACAGCCATGCTGAGCAAAAAGCCCCATACCTGAGGGCGACGGATTATCTGTGCTATTCTGTTCATTATCACGTTTCAGAAAACATTCCGGGAGAATGCCCGTAACACTCTCCCGCAATGCGTTGTTATGAGTTACTTCACAAATTTGGCGCTTGCCGAATTTCCGGAGCCGGTGCGCACCACAGCGATGTACATGCCGGAGGGCAGATGACTTATATCACCCACTATACATGTGCGGCCTGCCTCCGGCTGACAATTGCGCTGATATACGGGCTGTCCCATGGAGTTATATACTGTCAGTGTGGCGTTTTCCGAAGCATCACCGCCCATGTCGGCCATGAGACAGCCTCCGTTTATGCGGATATCCAACGCGCCATTTCCCTGCACCGTGGGAAATTCAACCGAGCTTGAGCCGGTGAAATGAATCTTGACCGACTCCAGCGCCAGCTCGCAATCCTGCCGGGCGGAGGCATTGAACCCGAGGGTGATTTTGGTGAGTTCGAGCGGATACTGGTAATACGCGAACGGGCGTCCCTCGCTGTCCTTGAAGTCGAAGGTGTACACATGTTCGCCTTCCGAAGTGTCGGCCTTGAAGCTGTGCACCTTGCCGGTGGCATCCTCCAAAAGCATGGAGAGTGTTTTCACAGCGCCGTTTTTGTCGTACATACGCATCGACGCGCCTGACGGCAATGAGTAGAAGCGCTGGCGGGGTGTCACGCCGAGGCTGCCGCTGCGGTTCTGGGCAAGGTCGAAATTGATAACTGCGCCCGAGGTCCATCCGGCGGGAAGGCCATCGTAGCTCACCGCCGCGTTTTTCATATATGAAGGGAATTTGATGCCGGCAGCCTCCAGATCGTTGAAGAAAGTATAGGCAATATCGCCCTCGGCAATCTCCACGGCAACATCGATGCCTACAGAAACACCGCCAGCCACACCTGTGAGTCTTGTGGTGCCTGTCGCCACGCCTGTAACGTTACCATCGGCGTCGAGTGTGGCCACTCCCTCGGGAGAGAAACTCCATTCGAAAGCGGTCGGGTCGACTTCCCGCTCCAGGCCTCCGCTGATACCTTTTATCTCTATGGGCGCGGCGTGTCTGTCGTCGATGAGGATAGCTTCTCTGGCGGCTTTCATTGATTCCAGCGCCACGGTATTCACTTCTATCACTGCCTCCATGCCGTTGCGGCGGGCGACTATGGTTCCATGCATAGGTGTGCCCGAAGCGTGGAAACCGCCGTTGGCGTCCACGGTTCCGAGTCCGGCGGGACGGCACTCGAATTCACAGCCTGCGGCACCTTCTTCCAGAAGTTCGTCGTACCGGTTGTAAACCATCACCTTAAGCGGCATCAGCGACAGCACGGAAGTTTCGAACGACGGGCGGCTGAATGTGATGTGATGCTCGTTGGCGTCGGCAGGAGCGGTGGACACGGCAAGAACGGCGTCCTTTACAGGGCGAACGGAGCCGCGGCCTGGAACATTGAGCATCTGCTCGTCGATGACAATCGCCGCGGAACCGCCGCTGTCGAAATTGACAACGTCGCTTGCGCCCTTTTCCACCATCCAGGCGGCCAGCTCGATGCAGTCCACACCGACGCTCGCCCCGGACATTTCCGTGGTGGTGATATAGAGCCTGGTCTTGTCCGCCGAGATTCCGGCCATCACACGGCTGGACTTCTCATGCTCGCGACCGTTCTCGAAGTCATTGTATTCCCCGTCCTGCAGGGCGCCGCCGCTTACTATGCTGGGATAGCCATGGAAGGCGTTGAGAATCCTCTGCGGAACTTCGCCCCATGCCGGAGCATGGAAGCCCTGGCGCACCGATATGATATCGCCTGCCGACACATGGCCATCCAGAGCGGCACGTTTGCCGCCACGCAGAAGGAGCACGTAACGGTTTTCGGCAGTCTGCAGGGGGCTGTCGGAAATTTCGATAACACGGCAGCGGATATCGTCGCCGTTCATAGTCCATTTATCCAGAGGCTCGAGAGCTATGTAGCGGCCATCCTCGGCAATCGTGCGGCTATTGAAGCGGTTGAACAGCACGCAGTCGCCACGGACGCTCAATGCCGAGGAGTTGAAGTAATCGATATCCACAGCGGCATTGTCGGAAGCTATCACGCTCGCACGCGCACCGGCGCGGAACACGCTGGCACGCCCTTCTTCGGTAATGGCCAGCAGCGAGCGGCCCCACATCTCGCGGGTCATCTCGCCTTCGCTGATATTCGTTCCGATGCATACTCCTTCGTCGTAGCTGAAGAAGTCGTGGTTCCATGCCACTTTCACCTGATGTCCGGGTCGTGAATTGGCTCTGTAGTGCTCCATCACGTCCCAGCGCTGCACGTCGGGAACGGATGCGCGGCTCTCGGACTGCTCTATTTTGGCGTACTCGTTGCTCAGGTCGACCTCCACCCACCAGAGGATGAGAGGCTTTTCCGGGAACACGATTTTGGCATAGGTCATTCCGGGACCTACCTTGTGGTGGGCCACGGTATCGGCCGGACCCCAGTTGTAGGTCAGCTCATCTGTCACAACGCCACTGCTCAGAAACGGAATCGAGGCAGCGACCGACAGGACTATAGGTTTCAGGATATTCATTTAAGGATAACAGTTGTTCTAATGATTTGCAAATATACGGAGAATATTCGACGAAATGCCACTGCGAAAACCGGCGGGAGGCTATCGGCCGCCGCGGCCGTTCATGCGGCGCGACAAGGCTCGCATGCGCGACAGGATACCTTGCAGCACCGGCGAGGCCGAAGTGGCCACGTCGGACGACAGCGGGTCGGAGAAAGAGACCAGAGGCGTGCTCTCGCCGAACTGTTCGGGAAATATGACCATGAGGTTGTTGCGGGAAAAATAACGCTGCAGGAAACCAGGCAGTTCGGCCATCTCCGCCCGGTACGATACCGAGTTGGCGCGGGCGCCGACAACTACCAGAAGGTCGTCGTCGAGGATTTTGTTGGCCAGCAGCACGAAGTCGTCCTGAGATTCGGCGGTGGCGAACTCGCAACGCACACCAAGATTCTCGGAATACAGGACTCCGCGGATCAGCGGCTGCACTGCCGCCGGAGCATGGAAAATCACGCGGCAGCCCAGCTGGCGTGTCAGACGGGCTATGCCGCGGACCCAGCGGCTGAATCCCGTTTCGTACTGCGCGTCGTCGGGCACCCATACCACAATGCGGGTGAGCGTGTTCACCGGAATATAGCACCGGGTGATGATTATCATCTTGTTGGTGGCCCTGAGCAGCTGCTCCACCTTGGCACCGTAGAAAGAATCAATTATGGTGGCACGGCGGTGCATGCCAAGGAGCACCTCGGTGATGTCGCGTTCCTCAATTACGTTGAGCACACCTGTGGCAGTGTTGAGATCGTAGCGGTCGAGAGTGGTTATGGCGGTATCGGCGGCGGCGGCCACTTTTGCGGCGGCCTCCAGCGAATTCCTGCTCACGGCCTTGGCCTGGCCGCTGTTGTCGTTGCGCACATGCAGGGCGAAAAAACTGTGCGTACCCCGCTGGTTGCGCATCAGCATGGCCATTTCCACCAGAGCGCCGGCGGTCATTGGGTTCGCCACGGGAATGAGCGTCCGGTTGGAGCGGGAGTGGCGTATCATATCGTCGCTGTCGCCCGACATCATGCTCACCTTTAGCCTGGCAGCCGCCCTGGAGCTGATAATCGGCGCGAGAGCGCAGGTGATGAGAATAACCGCGATGGTGCTGTTGAGCACTTTCTCGTCGAACATTCCCATGCGGTATCCCGTGCTCACCACCGCAAGAGCCACGGCTGTATGCGCGGCAGTGAGACCGAACATCAGATTGCGGCTGCTGCTGTCCAGGCCGGCCTGCTTCTGCGCAATCCATGCCGGCAGCCATTTGGAAACCAGAGCCACAGTGAGCATCACGGCGCTGATTGCAAGTGTGGAACCGTCGGCAAGCACACGCAGGTTTATCATCATGCCTACTCCTATAAGGAAATACGGAATGAATATGGCATTGCCGACAAACTCTATCGAACTCATCAGAGGGGAAGCAGCCGGCACATAACGGTTGAGTACCAGACCGGCCATGAAGGCTCCAAGCACCGGCTCAAGGCCTATGAGCTGGGCGCTCACCGAGGCGAGGAACACCATGGCGAGCACGAACACATACTGCATCACCTTGTCGGAATAGTGCTTGAAGAAAAAGCGCGTGAGCCGCGGGAAGAGCCACAGCACAGCCGCCGTCCACAACACCATGCGGGCCATGAGCATGAGCAGACCGGTGGCGTGGAAGCTGCCTTCGCGGGCGATATCGACAGTTCCCGCGAGCACAAGCAGCGCACCCACCACGGCGATTATGGTGCCCACCACGGCGATGAGCACAGCAGGGCTTTTGGTCACACCCATACGGGCAGCCACAGGATAGGCCAGAAGTGTGTGCGAGGCATACATGGCTCCTAACAGCAAGGAAGTGAGCCAGCCCAGCCGCAGGATGTACACGCTGGTGAGGACTCCCGCCACAAGCGGAACCATGAGTGTGAGAAATCCGAAGAACAGACCGCGGCGCAGATTGAGCCGGAGATGGAACATGTCGATTTCCAGGCCTGCAAGGAACATGAGATACAGCAGACCCACCTGGCCGAAAACGGCGAACGACGAATCATTGTCCAGAATATTGAAGCCGTACGGCCCTATCACCACACCGGCTACAATCATGCCGATGATGTGAGGAATCTTCAGCCGGTTGAGAAGCATGGGCGCAAGCAGGATTATGGCCAGCACAATCAGGAAGATTTGTACCGGCTGCGTCACCAGTGCCTGCCCCGCGGATATCATAGGCCTTTATGCTCCAGAATGTAGCTTGCTATCTGAACGGCGTTGAGTGCTGCGCCCTTGCGGATCTGGTCGGCCACGCTCCAGTAGCATATTCCGCAGGGGTCGGCGAGATCGGCACGCACGCGCCCCACATACACCGGGTCGGTGCCCGACACCTCCAGAGGCATGGGATAGCCGCCGGGCCTGTGTTCGTCCACGAGCACTATGCCGGGTGCGGTGGCGAACGCCTCTCTGACACGCTGTTCGCCTACAGGTTCGGCAGTGCTCACCCATATGGCTTCGCTATGCGCCCGGAGCACCGGCACACGCACACAGGTGGCGCAGACCTCGAGTTCCGGGGAGTGCATTATCTTCTTTGTCTCCAGATGCATCTTCATTTCCTCACGTGTGAACCCGTTGTCGCCGAAAACATCGATGTGCGGAATGAGATTGTAGGCCAGCTGTGCGCTGAAACGCTCAACCTCGGGCTGCTCGCCGGCGGCGATTGCAGCCGACTGCCGGCGCAGTTCCTCCATAGCCTGCGCGCCGGCTCCGCTGGCGGCCTGGTATGTGGCCACATGCACACGGCGGATGGGCGAGATGTCGTCGATCGGTTTCAGGGTAACGACCATCTGTATGGTGGTGCAGTTGGGATTGGATATGATGCGGCGCGGTGCGCTAAAGGCGTCGTCGCCATTGACCTCGGGCACTACCAGAGGCACATCGTCATCCATGCGGAAAGCGCTGGAGTTGTCGATCATCAGAGCGCCACCGCCGGTTATCAGCCCGGCATAATGGCGGCTCACGTCGGCGCCGGCACTGGTGAACACGAAATCGAGGCCGGCAAAATCTTCGGCACCGGCCAGGGCGAGATCGCGCACGGGACTGCTGGCGGCATCTCTCCACCGATAAGTGTTTCCGGCGCTGCGCCCACTGCCGAAAAGCCTGAGCTCATCGATTGGCAGACCGCTGTCGGCCAGTACCCGCATAAACTCCTGTCCCACGGCGCCCGAAGCGCCTACTATGGCAATATTCATTCTTCGTTGAAATTCTTTGCAGAAATAGAGTTGACACATGGTGTGCCCTATGGCACTTTTGAACAGACAAAATTAACAATTCCCACTGTAAAGCACAACTTTTTCCCGGCGGAGCCGGCATTTCCGATGGCAATTGCCGCAAAAAAGCATCAAGCACATGCATCCTGGAGTGAATGCTCCGTAATGCATGTGCTTGAAAATACGGTTGTCGCACACCCGGAATCCGGGAGGCGCCTGCCGGCATGTCACGCTTCTTTCTTGCCGGGACGGCGTTCTTTGATGCGTGCTTTCTTGCCGGTGAGTTTGCGCAGGTAGTAGAGTTTGGCACGACGTACCTTACCACGCTTGTTCACTTCGATAGCATCGATGAACGGGCTGTTGATGGGGAAGATACGCTCCACGCCGATGTTGTCGCTCATTTTACGAACGGTGAAGCGCTTGTGGTCGCCTTCGCCGCTGATGCGGATAACAACGCCGCGGTACTGCTGGATACGTTCTTTGTTGCCTTCCTTGATGCGGTAGGCCACGGTGATGGTGTCGCCGGGGCCGAAATCGTAGTCGGCAGCCTGCTTGCCGGTGGCAAAAGCCTCTTCGGCAATCTTAATCAAGTCCATTGTTGATAAGTGGTTTAATGTTAACATTATTCGCAATATTCACAGGCTACATTTCCTGCCAGAGATTGGGAATTCCGGGCGCAAAGGTAGCAATTTTCCGCCAATCTGCAAAATCTTTTCATTCCGTCCACCGTAAAATCGCCCCCGCACGGCATGCGGTTGGCTTGCGTGAATGCCGCAATCACACAGGCCGCAATCACATTATTTAATAAACCGCGGCATATCGACACGGAAAAAGCTTTGCGGTGCATTTTTTTTGCTACCTTTGCAGAGCGCTTTGCGCGCACCATCGAAAAACACTGCCAATCAATTAACCAACATATCAATAACAAACAGCTATGGATATTTCGCATATCGAGCACATCGGCATCGCCGTTCCCTCTCTGGACGAAGCCATTCCCTTCTACGAAAACATTCTGGGTTTCAAATGCTTCGCCATTGAAGAAGTAGCCGACCAGAAAGTACGTACCGCCTTCTTCCAGGTGGGCCAGACCAAAATCGAGCTTCTGGAAGGCACTTCCGAAGACAGCGCCATCTCCAAGTTCATCGCCAACAACGGCGGCCGCGGCGGCATCCAGCACGTAGCCTTCGCCGTACAGGACGGTGTGGCAAACGCACTGGCGGAAGCCGAATCGAAAGGCTGCCGCCTTATCGACAAAGCCCCGCGCCGCGGTGCCGAAGGCCTCAACATCGCCTTCCTCCACCCCAAGTCCACAGTGGGCACTCTGGTAGAACTCTGCGAAAAACCCGCAGCTGAATAATAACCTGTAATACAATCCTCTATGAGCAGCCAACTCGAAAAGGTTAAAGAACTGATCGAACTGCGCGCCGAAGCACGACTCGGCGGCGGCGAGAAAGCAATCGAAAAGCAGCACGAACGCGGCAAATACACCGCCCGCGAGCGCATAGCCCAGCTTCTGGACGAAGGCTCCTTCGAAGAACTCGACATGTTCGTGCGCCACCGCTGCACAAACTTCGGTCAGGATAAGAAGAGCTACCTCGGCGACGGCGTGGTAACAGGCTACGGCACAATCGACGGCCGCCTGGTATATGTATTCGCCCAGGACTTCACCGTATTCGGCGGGTCACTGTCCGAAACCATGGCCCTGAAAATCTGCAAGATCATGGACATGGCCATGAAGATG
>DKUJ01000016.1 GCA_002490635.1 Porphyromonadaceae bacterium UBA7207 | reverse complement strand
GAAGAAAAGCATCGGAGATGCTTTTAGATTCCGCAGGCACTCCACACCCCAAACCCACAAACCCCTACGCGCAGCATCGTGCCGCTTGCTCCAATCGCCATCCCAAAAAAGCATCTCCGATGCTTTTTTAATACCTACCTGCACAACACAGCGCAGCCACTTGGGTGCGGCTGCGCTGTGTTTATGTATGGGGCTCAGAAAACGGCCTTCACTGCACGCGGAGTACCGTCGACGATAGCCGATACTATCACGACGCCGCGGGCGCGCACAGCGCAGTTTTCGCCCGATGCAGAAGCTACTGCCGCACCCAGGGTGTTGTACACCGTGATGGATGTCGCACCCGGCACGCGGATGCCTTCGGCTGTGCGCTCCACCACAAGCGGGCGCGATGTGGCGTTGGTAACGTTCTCCACTCCCGAATTCCATTGCGAATAGCTGAAACCCACGTCGGAAAGCGCGATGTCGTAGTTCTTGCCGCCTTCGGCACCGGTGAGGGGCACGATGCGCAGGGCGGAGAAGTGAAGCGGGAACACGTTGATGTCGTCGATGTCGATGCTGCCTCCCAACGGGCAGTTCACGGTGGTTGCGCCGCTGAGCTCGCCTGTGCTAACCATCACGGGCTGCGATGCGTTGTCGGGACGCACACGCACCGAAACCTCCTTAAGCACCGAGCCTTTGGTATCCACAGTCACCGAGAATCCGTCGGGCAGACTGTACACGTCGATATCCTTGTTGAGAGCAATATTGGCACTACGGGGATTGGTAACAGTGAACTGCAGGGCGCAGCCGCCGTTGCCGTCCGGCGTAATGCTCATGTCGCTGCCGACACCGCTGCGTGTTATGCGCCAGCTGTCGTCGCCGAGATTCGCCTCTACGGGTATCACCGACGCGTCCGGTATCTGTACCATCGCCGTAACGCTTACTTCCAGCTCGCCACGACGGCCAACGATGGTTGCGGAGCCGTCGGCATGTCCGGTTACGGTGCCGTTGGCATCCACGGTGGCTACGGCCGAATTGTCGCTGCTCCACTCGAATGCGGTATTTGCCAGTGGCATGTCGCCGAGAGGTGTAGCGGCAAGAAGTTCCACTGCAGTGGTGCGCACGTTGTCGATCAGCACTGTGCTGCGACGCACTGCCACCTCGCCGATTTCCTGCACGTCGACTGGCATTGTCGCGGTCATATCTCCCAGGCGTGCGGTAAGCGCGAAGCAACCGGTGGCTGTGGGCATCACTGTGGCACCGCTGATGGTCGCCATGCCGGCAGGTGCCTCGAAAGTGCAGCCTTCCACAGCGGTGCTGATGAGCTGGCCGGCAGCGTTGTAGCCATACACGACGGGGGTATATGCACCCAGCAGCGGCAGAGTGCGCGCATGGTCGGCAAAACGTATGGATGCCACCTTGCTGTCGGGAGCGGCGTCGAGGGCTACGAAGAGGGCGTTGCCCACGGCACGTTCGGCGCCGTCGCGCGGACGGTTAACGATGCCTGCATGGGCAGTCCACATGGCAGTGGAGCCGCCACCGTCCATATCCAGAGCGTCGTAGCACCCGAGAGCGGCCATCAGGTCGGCCGACTCGAAATAGCTCAGACCCGTGGATGCAGCCTGTCCGCCGTCGACAGCGGCCATCACCAGCCTGGTGCGGTCCTGCGAATATCCCGCCAGCGAGCGGGGATATTGCGAGCCGGGAGTGTTGATCCAGCGTATGGCCTCGGTTGTCACCGTTCCCTGGTTGAGGATGCGCACATCGCCGCCGATCACGTCGGTGATGTCGGGCTTGATGCCTCCGAATGCCGGAAGGCTGAGAATTATCTTCAGTTTCACCACATCGCCGGCGGCCAGGCCGTCGACGAAACTGTCGGCATAGTCCTTGCCACAGGAAATAACGATGCCGTCGGCGGGAATGGGCATGTCGCCGGCAGTGCTCCATTCGCCTTCGACGATGAATTTCGTGGTGGCGTTGATTTTCCACTCCGCACCCGGCGCCATGCGCAGGGCAATCTCGCGGCCGCCGGCCGATGTGCGTGTGGATGCGCCGTTGTAGGAGTTGTACACCATCATCTCGTTGTCGCGCCGGGGGTAATTCACCGCCTGGGCTTTCGCCTGGCGACTGCCGTCGTTGTTGAGCACCTTGTATGTGAGGTCGGTGGCGTCGATCCACATGCCTTCGGGACCGATGATGAGCGCATTCTCGCGGCTTACGATGTCAATCATGTCGGGGGCCGCAATCTTTCCGTCGATTACGCAGCTCATGTTGGGATAGCCCAGGATGGCGTTTCCGAACTCGTGGTTGCCGGCGAAAGACGCCGTTATGAAAAAGTCGCCGTTGACACCGGCCACATACTGGCGGCTGTCGGTGGTTTTCCTGGTGCCCATCGAGCTGACTGTCTCGGCATTGAGGCACATGTCGTTGCCGATAACCACCCTGGGTGTCACCGTGGGGCGGTAGCTGGCGTCGGCGCGGTCGATGGTGACCGCGAACACCTGCACACGGCGGTTGCCGGCGGTAAGCTCCAGATGTGTGTGGGTTGTTCCCGGAGCCACATAGTAGTGCTCCAGTGTGTCGGAGCGGAAAGTTGTGCCCTGCAGATCCACTGTGCCCGAAGCGGAAGCACCGAAGGCAAGCCCAAGGGCGAAAAGAGATAACAGCTGTTTCATGGTAAGGTGTATTGGAAATGGCTCATCCGCCAAAATTATCGTAGTGTATCTGTTCCGGCTCAACGCCCAGCGAGTCGAGCATTTTGTTCACCGCCGCGCTCATCGGGCCGGGACCGCACATGTAGTATTCGATATCCTCGGGAGCAGGATGGTTCTTGAGATAGGTGTCCAGCATTACCTGATGCACGAAACCGGGGGTGTATTCCACACCCGCTGCATCGGCGGCAGGGTCCGGTCGGTCGAGGGCAAGATGGAACTTGAAGTTGGGGAACTCCTTCTCCAGACGCAGGAAATCGTCGAGGTAGAACACCTCGTTCAGCGCGCGCGCACCATAGAAGAAATTCATCTTGCGGTCCGTGGTGCGGAGAGTATGGGTCATGTGCATTATCTGCGCACGCAGGGGCGCCATGCCGGCGCCGCCGCCAACCCACATCATTTCCGCGCCCGAGTCGAAGATGGGATGGAAGTCGCCGTAGGGTCCGCTCATCATCACCTTGTCGCCGGGTTTCAGCGAGAAGATATAGCTCGAGGCAATACCGGGCATCACATCCTGGAATCCGGTCTGAGGCTTGGGCTTCATGGGCGGAGTGGCAATGCGCACGGTAAGCATTATGCGGTCGCCCTCGGCAGGATAGTTGGCCATGGAGTAGGCGCGCACTGTCGTTTCGGTGTTGCGGCACCTGAGACCGAACAGGCCGAATTTCTCCCATGCGGGCAGATACTCATCGCCGATGAGGCTGCGGTCGATGTCCTTGGCATAGTCCATCTCGAAAGGAGGAATCTTTATCTGCGCATAGGAACCGGGTATGAAATCCATATGCTCGCCGGGGGGTAGCGCCACGATGAACTCCTTGATGAACGTGGCCACATTGCGGTTGGAAATTACTTCGCACTCCCATTCCCTGACATCGAGTACCGATGCCGGCACTTCGATGTCCATGTCGCCTTTCACCTTCACCTGGCATGCCAGACGCCAGTCGTCCTTTATCTCCTTGCGGGAGAAGTGCACGGTTTCGGTGGGCAGAATCTGGCCACCTCCTTGGCGCACCTGCACGCGGCACTGGCCGCAGCTGCCTTTGCCGCCGCATGCCGAGGGCAGGAACACATTCCGCTGCGCCATAGCCGACAGCAGCGACACGCCAGCGGCGGTCTCCACCTTGCGGTCGTTGTTGATTGTAACGGTAACACTGCCGCTCTTCACCAGATAGCGCTTTGCAATCAACAGCACTACCACAAGCAGCATCACCACAATGAGGAAGCAGGTGACGCCGGCTCCGATTGTAATCCACGCATGCGGCGAGAGCAGGCACAATATTGCGGGCATAACAGTACAGTTCATATCTTGATGCCGAGGAAGCTCATAAAGGCTATGCCCATAAGAGCGGTGATGATAAAAGTGATGCCCACGCCGCGCAGGGGTGCGGGCACATTGGAATAAGCGGCCACACGCTCACGCACGGCGGCCACTGCGGTAATCGCCAGAAGCCAGCCTATGCCCCAGCCGCTGCCTGCACAGAACGATGTGGCAACGCTGTCGAAGCCGCGCTGCTGCATGAACAGCGAGCCGCCGAGGATGGCGCAGTTAACGGCGATAAGCGGCAGGAATATGCCCAGCGAGGCATAGAGCGACGGCGAATATTTCTCCACCACCATCTCCACAAGCTGGGTGAGGGAGGCAATGACCGCGATGAACACTATCAGCGAGAGAAAGCTGAGGTCCACATCGGCGAATTCGGGTCCGGCCCACACCAGAGCGCCGGGGCCGAGCACATAGGTGGTGATGAGGTAGTTCGCCGGCACGGTGATGGCGAGCATGAAAGTCACCGCCACGCCCAGTCCGAAGGCTGTGGCCACATTCTTGCTCACGGCAATGAACGAGCACATGCCCAGGAAGTAGGCGAATATCATGTTGTCGATAAAAATCGACCGTATGAACAGGTTTAGATTCTCCATGGCGTTATTTTTCCTGAAGGTCTTTGTTGAAACTGCGCTGAACCCAGATGATGCATGCCACCACCACAAGAGCCATGGGGGGGAGAATCATCAGGCCGTTATCCACATATCCGGCATCGTATAAAGCCTGTGGCACCACACGGAAACCGAAAAGCGTGCCCGAACCGAGGAGTTCGCGGAAGAAAGCCACGCTCACCAGAATAATGGTGTAGCCTATGCCGTTGCCCACGCCATCGAGGAATGAAGGCCAGGGACGGTTCGCCATTGCGAAGGCCTCGAGGCGTCCCATGAGGATGCAGTTGGTGATGATGAGGCTGATGAACACCGACAGCTGCTTGCTCACATCGTAGGCATAGGCCTGGAGTAGCTGCGACACGATGACCACCAGGCCGGCCACAACCACCAGCTGCACGATGATGCGGATGTTTGTCGGTATGGTTTTGCGCAGGATGGAAATTATCACGTTGCTGAAAGCGAGCACGGCTATCACCGACAGGCCCATGGCCAGAGCCGGCGCCAGTTTCACCGTTACCGCCAGCACCGAGCAGATGCCGAGAATCTGCACCAGCACTGGATTGTCCTTGGAGAAAGGATTGAAGAAAACTTTGCGGTTGCTGATTTTTTCTGCCATGGCTCAGTGTGTTTGGTTTTGACGGGAAAGATTTTCCAGAAACGCGCGGTATGGCAGCAGGCAGTTGTCGAGCATATCGGCCACGCCCTTGCTGGTTATGGTTGCGCCGGAAACGGCGTCGACATAGTCGCGGCCGTCGGAGGGCGCGCGGCCGGCTTTCACCACTGTCACTGGCATGAATCGGTCGTCGAGGAATATCCGTTTTCCCACGAACTGGCTGCTGAACGCCGGCTTCTGGATTTCCGCTCCCAGACCGGGAGTCTCGCCCTGGTGGGCAAAATAGGCGTCGTAGACAACAGCCGCGTCGGAATCGAGCGACACATATCCCCATATCGGCCCCCAAAGGCCACTGCCGTAGAGCGGCAGGATATATTTTTCGGAACCGTCGGCCAGAGTGCAGACATACACAGGCAGCTCACGCTCGCCGCCGGGCAGCCGCATCTGGGCGCCGACATTCACGTCGAAGGCATTGTCGCCCTCGAGGCGGTTTCCGGAGGCATCCACCACATAGCTGTCGGTTATATAGTGCCGGTATGATTCCACGATGCTGTCGGCGGCAGGGGTTATGCGCACGCTGGCAAGAATCTGCCGCATCTTGTCGGCATCGATATTGGCCTGCTGGCGGTCCTTGAGGGTTATGGCCGTATATGCCAGGGCCGAACCCACAATCATCACCAGCGCCATGGTGTACAACAGAGTGTACGATTTACTTTCCTTGTTCATTGTCAGGCGGATTTAACGCGGTTTAACCTGCGGCGGATGTTGGTGCGCACCACACACCAGTCGATGAGCGGAGCGAAGCAGTTGGCGAGGAGCACCGCGAGCATGGCACCTTCGGGGTAGCCGTTGTTGTATACTCGGATAATCACCGCCACGGCACCGATCATGAAGCCGTAGATCCACTTGCCGGTGGTGGTTCGCGCGGCGGTAACGGGGTCGGTAGCCATGAACACGGCCGCAAAAGCCAGACCGCCATAAAGCAGCTGGTCGGCCGGAGAGAGCCATGCCGCCGGATAGACAGGCGTTGCCGCGGCATGTGCTATGGCACCCATAGCCAGGGCACCGGCAACCACAGCCACGATAATACGCCAGCTGGCGATGCCAGCCGCTACAAGAATAACTCCGCCGATGAGCACACACAGCGTGCTGGTTTCGCCGAATGAGCCGGGGATAAGCCCCAGAAAGGCCTGCCACAAGCTCACGCTGCCGCCGCCGATGCCCTCTATCGCCGCCGAAGGCTCGGTCTGGATAGCGATCTGTCCCAGAGGCGTGGCGCAGCTGAAGCCGTCGGGCACGGCGGGTCCGAAGCCGAACGGGCGGCCGGTGGCAACCCACACGCGGTCGCCACTCATGCTCGCGGGATATGCGAAGAACAGGAAGGCGCGGGCAACAAGCGCCACATTGAGCACATTATATCCTGTGCCGCCGAACACTTCCTTTACAAAGACAACCGAAAAAGCCACGGCCACGGCCATCATCCACAGCGGGGTCTCCGCCGGGCATATCATGGGCACGAGAATGCCTGTGACGAGAAAACCCTCCTGGATTTCCTCGCGCCGCCACTGGGCGACGGCAAACTCTATGCCGAGTCCCACCACATATGCCACCGCGACACGCGGAAGAATGGTGAGGAAGCCATAGAGCATCAGGCTCCAGAAAGGAAATTCTGTGGCACCTGCCGCCAGCCAGTGCTGGTAGCCGGTATTGTACATGCCCATGAGGAAGCAGGGCATAAGAGCGAGCACCACAATAATCATGGTGCGCTTCGAATCCATGGCGTCGTGAATCTGCACACCTCCCGAAGCGGCGGAGCGCTCGCGCGGAGTGTACAGGAACGTTGCCATGCCGTCGTAGAGCGAGTGGAAAGCCTGCAGCTTGCCGCCTGGCTCGAAGTTCGGACGGATACGGTCGAGGTAATTGCGTAGTCTGGACACGGTCATTCAAGTTCTTTGCGCAGGTAGTCGAGGCCCTCGCGCACGATTTTCTGTAACGGTAGTTTGGAGGTATCGGCATATTCGGCCAGCGCGAAGTCCTCCGGAGCCACTTCATAGATGCCGAGCTGCTCCATCTTCTCGATGTCGCGGGCCATGATGGCCTTGACAAGATATTCCGGGAGTATGTCCATGGGCATCATGCGGTCGTACTCGCCACTCATAATCATAGAGCGCCGTCCGCCGTTGAGGCGCGCGTCGGGGCGGAACAGCTTGCGCAGGCCGCTCAGCGGGAAGCTGCGGCCGACACTCATCTTCGAGGGCGACATCGACGCCCAGCCCATGAATTCATCCACATCATCGCCCTCGGCAATCACGGTAATCTGATTGTAGGGGGCGCGCAGGAAAGCGTCGGGCCCCATGCCCACAGCAATGCCGGTGAGCACGTTGCCGCTTATGATGCGCTTGTTGCGGCCGTCGTCGGCAAGCATGCCGCCAAGCAGAGGCTCGATCAGGGCGCCGGCCGTTGTGACCACCACTTCGGGGCGGGTCACCTCAGGACCTGTTATAGCCACCGACACGGAGCTGTCGATTTCCGACTTCTCCAGCAGATAGCCCAGTCGCAGGAGCACATCCCACGACAGAGTCCACACGGTCTCACCCTTGTTGATTGGTCGGATGCCGGCAATCTGCACACCAACGTTGCCTGCCGGATGCGGCCCGTCGACGGCAACCATCTCGGCGCATCCTATGGCGGGGAAAGGAGTTCCGGCACCATGGCATATATATACCTTGCCTTTAGTCAGCAACGACAGAGCCTCCACGGCAGCGCCGGCAAGCCGCACGGCTTCGGCATCGGGAGTATCGACAGCCACGGCAAGAGGCGCCGTGGCGAGCGCGCTCACAAAAATATCGCGCACATCGGCTTCGGGGTCGGGAATTATATCGTAGGGGCGCTGGCGCATCATAGCCAGAATACCGGATGTGGCAAGCAGATGCCGCAGACCGGCAACGTTTCCACGTGCGGGGCGGGCAAAACGGCGGGCGGCGCCATTTCCGGCCTCGACCTCCACACGAAGTATTTTTCTACGCTCGCCACGCACAACAGCGCGCACCGTGCCCGACACCGGCGAGACAAGAGCAACCGACGGAAACCGCTTGCTATGCAGCAGAATACCGCCACGTTCCACAACGTCGCCGGGCTGCACGTCGGCCTTGGGCTCGAAGCCCGGATAATCGTCGGGAGATATGGCCACAACACGCGCCGGAACACTACGGGCGGGCTGTGCCGATTCCACCGCACCGGCGATAGGCAGATTGTAGCCTTTTCGTATTTTGATAGTCATGATTAGTCAATTTGGCGGCAAAGATACGAAAAATGAGTCAAAAAACCTTAAAATGCAGATTTCGAGGCATCGCCCGCTTAACATCTTTTATACTTGATGAAACCAGCGCACATCTCAATGCGATTTACACAAGCAATCATTTTGCACCACAAAACCCGGCGGAAGTCACAATTTGAAGACACAACACCAACACTTATTCGGAAAAATCAAACGATTTTTGCTGTTTAATAAAATTTGAATATCTTTACGCCGTATCGCCATACAGTAGGCATGTCTATTCCCAATCATCGCAATAACAACCCTGAAACATGCTATGAAGAAACTTATTGCCCTATTCCTTTTTTT
>DKUJ01000055.1 GCA_002490635.1 Porphyromonadaceae bacterium UBA7207 | reverse complement strand
GCGATTAACTGAGTATCCCTAAAGAAACCGCGGATTCCCCTTTTGCCGGAGAATCCGCGGTATTGTCTGGTTTTGGGTTTTGTGAGCTTACTTTTCAGCCACTGGTTTCATTTCGTAGGAGGTGAGGGCGATGGTGAATCCCCAGTAGATAAAGGCTATCGATGTCAGGAACGATACCATCAGGGCATTGCTCACCCATCCGGCTTCCAGAAAGAAGAATCCGATAACGCACAGGAGGATGCCATTGATCAGGCCAAGCCACCAGTAGCTGTTGCGGCGGCGCGATGCCGAGCCTACAAAGGCTTCGATACCCCAGAAAATGAAGATTATGGCCAGGAAGTAGGGGAGCACGGCTTCGGAAAGCAATACGCTACGCACCAGCATAAAGCCAATGAAGATATCGATTACGCCTCCTGCAATCCACCATTCCCATGCCTTGGGGTGGTTGGGCCCGGATGCCACACACAGCTGCACGATACCGGCAAGAATAAGAAGCCAGCCGAAAATCTGGGATGCCACTGCAAAGCCTGCTTCGGGCCATATCCAGTAGGTGAATCCGCCGAGAACCAGCAGAATGCCCACAATGAGGATGAGCCACCACCAGCGGGTGGTTACGATGTCGCTCACATATAAGCCTTTCATAATGTCGAGGAATTAATGGGTTGAGAGTTGGAAAATAGTTTTATTGACATTTGCATCGGGCTGTGGTAAAGCGTTTTCACAGCCTGCTTACATAAAAAACATTCTCCGGTGTGCTTTTGTTGACCTCGGACAAAAATAAAAGGCCGCGACTTGATAGCCGCGGCCTTTATCTGCTTTTGTTTTTGTCGGGGTGACTAGACTCGAACTAGCGACCTCACGCCCCCCAGACGCGTACTCTAACCAACTGAGCTACACCCCGTCTTTCTCAAAAGCGATGCAAAGTTACGCCCTTTTCACGGAACTGCCAAATTTTTTCGATGAAAAATTTCATAAAAAATTAGCTTAAAATTCCAATCAATTGATTATCCGCGGTTTGGAACGTTTGGTTTTTTGCTCTCAATTCTCCAGATACCAGCTGTAGAGGCGGGCTATACCTTCGGGAAGCTCGACTTTGTGTTTCCACCCAAGACTGTGCAGGCGGTCGACATCGCACAATTTCCTGGGCGTTCCGTCGGGTTTGGTGCTGTCCCAAAGAATTTTTCCGGTATATCCCACTGCATCGGCTGCCAGATGGGCGAGCCTGCCTATGGTAACCTCCTTGCCGGTGCCTATGTTCACGTGGGTGTTCCGCACAGGCTCTCCCGCCATTGCCGCCAGAGTGGCGAAGTCGGTGTTCAGCAGAATGTGCACGCATGCGTCGGCCATGTCCTCGCTCCATAGGAACTCGCGCAACGGGCGCCCCGTACCCCAGAGAGTCAGTTCCCCGGGCGCTATGCCGAATGTTTTCAGAGAAGCGGCTATATCTTCGTCGGAAGCGTCGGGTGCTATTCCGCTTACAGGCCGTCTGGCGATATCGGCGCGGATGGCGTTGTAGTTGCCTTCGGTGAGCAGCTTCACCAGATGCATCTTGCGGAGCATTGCCGGCAGCACGTGGCTGTCGGTGAGGCCGAAGTTGTCGTTGGGTCCGTAGAGGTTTGTCGGCATCACTGCCACGTAGTCCGTGCCGTATTGCAGGTTGAGACTCTCGCAGAGCTTGAGACCTGCGATTTTGGCGATGGCGTATGGTTCGTTAGTGTATTCCAGCGGCGAGGTGAGCAGTGCTTCCTCCTTGATTGGCTGGGGCGCCTTTCGCGGATAGATGCATGTGCTTCCCAAAAACAGTAGTTTGCGCACGCCGCTCCGGAATGCCTCGCCGATTACGTTCTGTTGAATCTGGAGGTTATCCATTATGAAGTCGGCACGGTAGGTCGAATTTGCCATTATACCGCCCACATGTGCCGCGGCAAGGACTACGGCGTCGGGACGCTCGTCGCGGAAGAACGCTGCGGTGGCAACCGGGTCGAGCAGATCCAGCTCGGCATGTGTGCGTGTGACAAGGTTCTTGAACCCGCGAGCCTGCAGATTGGCCATAATGGCCGAGCCCACAAGCCCGCGGTGGCCGGCCACGTAGATTTTTGAGTCTTTGTCGAGTTTCATAAAGAGGCCATGTCGGCGTCGACCATGCGGTTGACAAGTTCCTCGAATGATGTTTTCCGTGGATTCCATCCCAGCTGGCGGCGTGCTTTTTCAGGGTTTCCCAGCAGCTCTTCCACTTCGGAGGGGCGGAAGAAGCGTTTGTCGACTTCGACGATTGTTCTTCCGGTGGCGGTGTCGATGCCTTTTTCCTCCAGTCCGGTACCTTCCCAGCGCAGTTCTATGCCGGCGCGGCTGAATGCCAGAGTGGCGAACTCGCGCACGCTGTGGTATTCGCCGGTGGCAATCACAAAGTCGTCGGGTGTGTCCTGCTGCAGAATCAGCCACATGCATTCCACATAGTCGGGAGCGTAACCCCAGTCGCGGCGAGCGTCCAGATTGCCCAGATAGAGTTTGTGCTGGCGTCCGGCGGCGATGGCGGCGGCGGCAAGGGTGATTTTGCGTGTAACGAAGTTTTCGCCGCGGCGTTCGCTCTCGTGGTTGAAGAGTATGCCGTTGGCGGCGTACATGCCATAGCTTTCGCGGTAGTTGCGCACTATCCAGAAGGCGTATTGCTTGGCCACTGCATATGGCGAACAGGGATGGAAAGGCGTGGTCTCGCTCTGTGGAACTTCCTCGACTTTGCCGAAGAGTTCGGAGGTCGATGCCT
Source organism: Porphyromonadaceae bacterium UBA7207 (assembly GCA_002490635.1). Lineage (GTDB taxonomy): Bacteria > Bacteroidota > Bacteroidia > Bacteroidales > Muribaculaceae > CAG-873. Next base: position 22,540 of record DKUJ01000055.1, on the reverse strand, counting down.
GGTATAGGCGGCAGCTGTCGGCAAGGCCGGCTATGCGTACTGCTTCCAGAAGCCTGAGCACGCCGAGAGCGTCGACGTCGGCGGTGTATTCCGGTACCTCGAAGCTCACTTTCACATGGCTCTGGGCGGCAAGATTGTATATTTCATCGGGGCGCACGGTGTTGATAACCGAAATAAGCGACGAGGAATCGCAGAGGTCGGCGTAGTGCAGCTCGACGGGGCGTCCCATGTGCTGGTCGGCAAGCCAGGAGTCGAGGTAGAGATGCTCGATTCTTCCGGTATTGAAAGAGGAACTGCGGCGTATCAGGCCATGTACGGAGTAGCCTTTTCGCAGCAGAAACTCGGCCAGATACGAGCCGTCCTGGCCGGTGATTCCTGTTATGAGTGCTGTTGGCATATTGCTTGTTGTTTGTGAGGGCGTGTTGTATTCTGATGTCGGTTGTTCGCCCTTAGAATTGGAATTGCAGCAGACGTTCGAAGCGGTCGATAACCGTCTGTGGTTTAAAAACGGAGGGGAAGCCTCCAATGTTTTGTATGTGTATGTTTTTTCCTTCTGCGTCGGCAAGCATTATCGTTTGCCATCCGCGGACCGACGGCCAGTGGAAGTCTTTGGCGGGATTGTCGCCGACATATACATGTGGCATGCCCGTGGCGAGCCGCTCCGCTGCGGCGAAAGGAGCGGGAGTGGTCTTGTCGGAACCGATGTCGTCGCTTACAATAACATTATGGCGTCCGAAAAAGTCGTCCAGGCCCAGAGCGCGCACTTTGGCATGCTGGCGGGTGTGGTTGCCGTCGGTAATCAGAGCCAGCTTATTGCCGCGGCGACGCAGTTCGGTCAATGTGCCGGCCACGCCTGTCGTGAGGGCTATGTCGGGGCGGTGCTGCCTGTATATGGCAACCATTTCGGCGATTCCTACACCGGCGGCCGGCGTTCCTGCCAGTGCTGCATGCAGGGTCTCGAAGGCATCGTCGCTGTTATTCATTACTTCCAGCAGAATACCGGCATCCACTCCTGCCACGGGAGCCAGTGCGGCAGCCACGGCCCGGCGCCCGGATACCACGTAGTCGCGCTCCTTGTAAAGGGTATCGTCAAGGTCGAACGCTATCAGTGATGGCATTGTTGCGGTTTTTTGCGGCATTCGAGCCGGTGAGGAGTGCCGACAGCGGTGCGGAGAAACTTATAAGATAGTCTGCGGCAAGCACCACGGCTATAACCATGGCGGCTACGGAGGCTGATACAGCTAGCAGAGGAACGAACGACAGCGACATGGCCTCAAGCACCGGGCGTATGCAGCCCAGCGGGAACAGGAAAAAATAGTGCAGCAGATAGATGGCAAGGCTCTTGCGGCCAAGGAAGCACCATATTCTCACTGCCAGGCTGTTGCACGCCGCCCATGGAGAAAGGCATCCGAAGGCTATTACCGAGAGCACGATGTGCAGCAGCGGGCGGGCCGGTTCGAGGCACCATGCCGGAATGGCGGGAAAACGCCAGTACCATCCCACATAGTACACCAGGATAAAGGCCAGCGGCAGGCAGACAGTCTGCACCGTCGACTTTGCCACAAAGCGCGCGAAAGCCTCGCGATGGTCGGCTGCCAGGGCGCCTGCGATGAATACCGGGAAGAACCGTACTGTAAGCTCCAGCGAGGATGCCGCAACCCATTGTTCCGGCAGCAGGCGCAGGGCCTGTGAAAGCACAAGCCATATGGCCAGCATGATTGCCGCCTGGAGTGCGATGCCGCGCACTTTGTCCAGAACGAACGAGGCTCCGCGGTAGACAATCAGAATCTCGAACAGTACGAGGGTGAACCAATATCCGTTTTTCCACATGTCGCCCCATAGTCCGCCCCAGCCTTGAGGCAGAGGGCTTTCTATGCCGCTTACGGGAAAATAGTAGATCCAGAGCGTGCTCACAGCCAGCATGGGCAGCAGCAGTCGCAGGGCACGGCGCCCCAGAGGTGGACGGCTTACAGTGCCGGCCGGAAGTCTGCGGAATCCGAGGTAGCCGCTGATGAAAAAGAACAGCGGCATGTGCACCTCGCCTATGATTTTGAACAGGGCGGCGCTGTCGATGCCGCGGATGCACATGGTGAGCACGTGTCCCATCACCACCATGAATATGGCTATTCCTTTCAGAAGATCAGGTAGAGGCTGGCGCATTACTTGTTATGTTCGTTGTGCGGAATGGCGAATTCCTGCGGGTGGGAGCGGATGTAGTCGTTCACTGCGGCCGTGTCGGCAAGGGCTTCCGCCAGTGTCATCGGCAGGGTGGCTCTGAAACTTATTCCCGAGCCTGCTATTATGGCGGCTTTGAGCCGTGCCGCGGAAGGTGCTTCTGGCAGTCGGCTGTAGTCGCTGTAGGTGTAGGTGGTGAACACGGTGCCACGGCCTATGCCGCGCCGGTCGAGAAGCAGGCCATCGGCAAGCCTTACCGGTGCCGAATGCGCTCCCACATCGCCGGGGGCGGGATAGGATAGCAGAGTTCCATCGGCAGCAACGGTCACCGGCACATTGTCGGCGTAGTCGCCATTGGTGCGGTAAACCACAGCCCGGGGGATATCGGCAGGAGTGCCACCTATAGTCCTGCCCGGGGCGGTCGACGCCATCGGCGGTGCGGCTACGGGTGCGGTGCGAGATCCCGAGCAGGCTGTGCCGACTGCCAGTGCGGCAGTCAGCATGCTTGCAAGGAGTGTTTTCATAGTTTGATCAGGCGCATAGTGGAGGTGCGGCCGTCGGCGGTTGCCACCTGCATGATGTAATGGCCTGCGGCAAGACCCTCGATGTGGGCTTCTACGGTTGTTTCGGTTCCCGCGAATCCCATGGCTGCCACTTTGGCGCCGGTGAGATTATATATGTCTACGGTGGCGATACCGGCGGGAGCTGTCACTTTTGCCATGTCGGTGGCCGGGTTGGGGTATATTCCGAAGGTTGTTTCGGCAATGTTCTCCACGCCGCTTATGTCGGCTATTTTGAAATACAGCTCAGGCGCGTTTTCGATTACGCTGACATTGCGGCCTTCGATGGAGTAGAACTGTGTGGCATATACCTGGCCTTTCTGCAAGGCGCTGCTGAGGTTGCCGGAGAAGTGCATCATGCGGTTCTGGCCGGCACCGAGATAGAACAGCGGGGCCTGGAGGCTGACGTTGGAGCTGGTGCCGGACGCGCTGAAGAAATAGAGGCGTACCACCGAGGTGAAGTATCCCGAGGTGCAGTTCATGGTAGCGTTCACGGCAAGGGTGGAGGCATCGACAACAAACGGGTTGGCCGCCGAGCCGTCGCCGGAAGTCGCGCCGGGCACATCGATGTTGTCGATGGCGATTGCCAGTTCGCCCTGGGGTGCGGCTTCGATCTGGACTTTGACAGCGTCGCCGATAGGCTCGTCGGTGCTGTCGTCGTAGAAACGCAGGTCGGCTTCGCCCAGAGGAATGGTAAAGGGCAGCGCGCCTTTGATTATGATTTCCTGGGAGTCTCCGGCGATGATATCCACAAGAGCGTTGCCGAGTTTGTAGACGCGGCCGTTGCTTGTGGTGACAGAGGCGGAAACTGTGCCGTAGTATTCCGATCTGGCATTGGCCACGGTGGCGCCTATCATTACCTGGCGGTTGCGGTAGAATGGCGAGAGCACTTCGGCATCGGCTATGGAGAGTTCACAGGTCTCGCCGGCAAGAGCTACAGTGACTGAGCCTGCGCTGCAGGTGACAGCCAGCTGCGAAGGTTCGCCCACGGGTGTGGGTATGGCGAATATTTCTGTTCCGCGGCGGCATACAGGCACGGCGCTGTAGCTGCCCTGTTCTGGGAAAAGTTCCGCGGGGATTTCCCATGTGCGGAAGCCGGTGTAGGGAGCGAATTCAATTTCGCCGTAAGGTGCCCATACATAGGATTCCGTGCCGCTGGCATCGGTGAGCTTCAGGCCGATTTCAACGGTAACGTTGCCTATCGAGAAGGAGTACACGCCTTCGTTGTAGCCGCCGAGGATTACAGTCTCGTCGTTGCGGCTTACGGTCTGTTCCGCCTCGGGTGCGATGCTGTAGCACTGCAGTACGGGTGTGTACTCGGTTGTTCCCTGGTCGGGTTTGAGGCCGAATATGGCGCTCTGGCCAATGGCATAGCCTTCGGTGCTGCCGCCGATACCCTGGTTGTCGGGGTCGAGGGTGGTGATGGCGAAATATCCGTCGGAAATGCCTCCCCAGCCCCAGTTGAGGTGGAAAAGCCCGTCGGAGGCGCGGTAGCCGTCGATAACGAAGGCGTGGCCTACCGAAGCGTTGGCTCCGTCGTAGTAGAGGGGATGGCCCTGGGAAAGTTCCTGGTGGAGCATGCGGCACCATACGGGCAGGGTGTAGAAGTCGCGGCCGCGGTAGGTGAGGCTGCGGTCATAGCCGAGATTCCTGGCAAGCCCCATGGCAGCAGCTATGCCCTGGGCACCGGAGCCGCCGGTGCCGTAGCTCATGTCGCTTGCAATGCCTACGGCATACATCAGTGTGGCAACGGCATTGTTCTGGGCTGCCGACTGCTTGCCGTCGTAGATATCGGACATGAGATCCCACTCGAAGGTGGTTGCATCATAGTCGAAGCTAAGCCTCTTGTTGTTCCACACATAGCTGTATGTTCCGGTGCCTTTTGCCGGGTGGTTGTAGGATTTCATTACCTGAGCCACTGCCGTGGCCACGCATCCGGTATATGTGGGTGTTGTTCCCACGCGTGGGCAGAGATCGTTGTAGGGGGCGTCCTGGTTCCACTTGGTGCGGGTGATGGGCGCGATGTCGGTCAGCGACGGGTCGGCTGGTGCGGCGAGCACTCTGCCGCCGTTGGCGGCAGCCACAGCAATCTGCCTGCTGTATTCCTTTAGCCACGACTCCATCTGCGGAGGCATATTGCCGGGGTCGAACATGCTGCTGTCGGAGAAGCCAAGCAGAGCCGGAGCCACATCGTCGGCGGCAAGCACCATGAAGCCGCCTTCGCTGCCGTTGACAACATATACGGTGTTGATGTCGTCGGCACGCAGAGTGTAAGCGGCAGTGGCCTCGCCTCGCACACGGACCGAACCGGTTGCGGCGCCTGCGGCGGCAATGGCTTCGCCCACTGTGAGCTGGCGGGCCCATGCTCCGGGTAATGCCAGCACGCCAAAGGCGGCAATCAGCAGTAGTTTTCTTAATTTCATATGGATGTTGATTTTTACGATTTTCGGCATGTATGCATAATAAACGCAAAAATAGGTATTATCGACGAAAAAGCAAATTATTATGTCCGGAGGCTATTGACATCCGGCAGCAATCGGACACCTGCGTTGTGCAGGCATTGCCGCTTACGCTTCGTCGATAATCCGCAGGTACCGGGAGGCGATTTCGGAGGCTCGGAAACGTTCGGCGGATGAGCGGAGGGTTTCGGCAGTGGCTGGCTGCTCCAACCCCATGGCTATGCCGGCGGCAAGGTCGGCGGTGTCGTAAGGGCGTGCGAGGTAGCCTGTGGTGCGGTGGCTTATTATGTCGCTCTGTCCGCCGCTGTCGAAAGCCACGGGGAAGGCACCTGCTGCCTGGCCTTCCACAAGTGTGCCGGGGAGGGTTTCGTAGAGCGACGACGAAAGTACCACATCGGCGTGGGCATACAGTTCGGCGAGGCGGCTCCGGTCGGAAATCTCTCCGGCCATAACAAACGGCATGCGCAGTTTCTCCAGAACGGATGCGTCGCGTATGTTGCCGAAGAACACGGCTGTTGCCGAAGCCGGGTCGAGCCGGTTAAGCGCTTCCACTGCCAATGGCAACCCTTTCACGGGGTCGTCGAGGCGTGCGGCGCCCATCAATACGATTCGGCCTTCTGGCAGGCCGGCTTCTTTTCTGACTGTTCGCGGTGTGGTGTGGAATTCGTCGATAGGGAAGGCATTGGGAATCACCTCTATGCGGCAGCCGTCCATCAGCGGACTGCAACGGCATTTCTCCGCCAGCCAGTTGCTTACGGCCACGAAGGTGATTCCCGCCCGTGAATACAGCTCACGCTTTCGACGCCATGTGCGTGCGCTGAGGTCGGACCTTCCGGCCCGGGCATGGAGCATGGGGCAATGCGAGCACCCCTGCTGCCGCGTGAAGCCGGTGCAGGTGCCTGCGTGGTGGCATATGCCGGTGAGATTCCACATGTCGTGCATGGTCCATATAAGCCGTTTCCCGTCGGCGGCCATGCGGGCTATGCAGTCGAGCGATAGCATGCCCTGGTTCACCCAGTTCAGAATCACAGTATCGGCATTGCGCACAAGTGGATGCCGGTGCAGCGGCAGCCCGTCTGTGGCAATCGACACCTTGAACAGGTCGGCGCGGTTGAAGCCGTTGCCGGCGAAGATGCGCAGGTGCTCGGCCAGAAAAGGCAGCCTCGACCTGGCAGTGCAGCAGGCGGTATGCACACAAGGATTGTCGCCGGCTTTGTGCGCCACCAGCATTGTGGCGTCGTGGCCGGCGGCGCATAGTGCCTCAAGCAGTCGCAGGCTCACCACCGAGGCTCCGCCGCGGCTGTCGCTGTGGTTTATGATAACGGTGCTCATCGGCGGCGAAGTCGGGAAAGCACCGGGGCAAGCAACTCGGCGGGGCGTATATGTTCGATTTTCACCACCGTCCACAGATAGAGCGACAGCAGCAGCACGCGCACGGCATATTGGGCAAACTCACCGATGCCGGCCATCGGCAACAGAACCACTCCGGCGAGGTACATCGCTCCGGCAAGTGCGAAATACAGCGCTATGCGGCGCACCGGGTAGCCGATGGGATATTTGTGAGCCCCTACTATGTAGCTCACAGCCATCATGAGGCCGTAGCTGCACAAGGCGGCCACGGCACAGCCCATATAGGATATCTGTGGAACAAGCACGATGTTGAGAATCACCGTTGTGGCAAGTCCCATAAGCGAGAACCACATGCCCCAGACGGTGCGGTCGGTGAGCTTGTACCATACCGAGAGGTTGAAGAATATGCCGAAGAAAAGTTCGGCGAGCATTACCAGCGGAACCACTTTGAGGCCGCTGAAATAGCGCTCGGCCACGAAATGGCGCAGCACACCGAGGAAGAACATTACGGCCAGGAAGATGAAAAGGGCGAATACCACGAAATATTTCATGGCGTCGCGGTAGGAGGCAAAGCTTTCTTCCCTGTCGGCATGGCTTCCGGTCTTGGCGCGGGCGAAGATAAAAGGTTCGTAGGCGAAGCGGAATGCCTGCAGGAAAACAAGCAGCACCACGGCAATCTTGTAGTTGGCGCCATAGATGCCAAGGCCGTACATTGCCTCGGCCGGGTCGCTCACCAGCGAGGGATATAGAATCTTGTCGATGGTCTGGTTCATGATTCCCGCCACGCCGAGCACCAGCAGAGGCAGCGAATAGCGCAGCATCTCGCGCCACAGCCTTGCATTGAAGCGCCAGCGGAAGCCGCACAGTTCGGGAATCATCATGGCGATGTTCACCGCCGAGGCGATTAGATTGGCAAGGAATATGTAGCCGATTCCGAATTCGGGGCGGTAGAACCACTCCACACTCCCGGGCACATGCTCCATAAGCCAAGGGCACAGTAGGATGAAGAAGAGGTTGAGGCCAATATTTACCCCGATGTTCACCAGGCGGATGATGGCGAAGCGCATGGCACGGCCTCGGAAACGCAGGTAGCTGTAGGGCATGGTCAACACTGCGTCGAGAGCCACGCAGACGGCCATGATTGCCACATATTCGGGGTGTGAGGCGCATTCCATCCATACCGACACCGGATTGAGAAATGCCAGCGTGGCGGCGACGAACACCACAGAACTGCCGGTGAGCGATATCAGGGCAGTGGAGTACACTTCCATGGGGTCGTTCCATCGTTCGTGGTTGGCGAAGCGGAAGAAACCGGTCTCCATGCCGTAGGTAAGCACCACCATGGCGAGTGCTACCACCGAATACACATAGGTTACTATTCCGTAGTCGTCGACAGCGAAGCAGTGGGTGTACAGCGGCACGAGCATCCAGTTGAGGAAGCGGCCCACAATGGAACTCAACCCGTACACCGCCGTGTCTTTGGCAAGGCTTTTTACTCCGGCCATAGATGATTATGTTTTTGTTGACGTATTCATTTTACGCCGCAGAGGACTCCGGTGGCGACGAAAATGTCCGGGAGCCCTCTGCGTGCGATGGGGTGGTGGAAGAAACTTCCTTGGAGACTGTCTGAAATTATATCATTTCGTTTCTGATGCAGTGAATCGGACAGCCTCCCGATGTCGCATTATACTGTGAGAATCTCTTTCTCCTTTGCGGCGAAGAGATCGTCGATTTTGCGCAGGTATTTGTCGTGGATTTTCTGCACATTTGCCTCGGAGTCCTTTTCCACATCCTCGGGCATGCCTTGCTTGATGGCTTTCTTGAGTCCGTCGATGGCATCGCGGCGGGCGTTGCGCACGCTCACCTTGGCATTTTCGGCTTCTGCCTTGCATTGCTTCACAAGAGCCTTGCGGCGGTCTTCGGTGAGCGGGGGAATGCACAGGCGGATAACCTCGCCGTTGTTTTCGGGAGTAATGCCTACTTCCGAGTTTATGATTGCCTTCTCGATGGCTTTGAACATGGCCTTCTCCCAGGGAGTGATGGCTATTGTGCGGGCATCGGGCACGCTCACATTGGCCACGTTGGAAACGGGCACCATGCTTCCGTAGTACTCAACACGCACTGCGTCAAGGATTTTTGGGTTGGCCTTTCCGGCACGTATGCGAGCGAGGGATTCGTCGAGATACGCCACAGCCATTTCCATTTTTTCTTCGGCGGGGGCGATATAGGTTTTGGGATCTGTCATGGGGTGTATGCTTGGTAGTTTTTTCTCAATAGACTAATGTGCCGATGGGTTCGCCTTCGACCACACGTGCGAGGTTGCCGGGGGTGTCCATGTCGAACACCACAATCTTCATGCCGTTTTCGCTGCAGAGGGTTGTGGCAGTGAGGTCCATCACTTTGAGCCCGAGTCGGTATATCTCGTCGTAGGTAATCTGTTCGAATTTTGTGGCTGTGGGGTCCTTTTCCGGGTCGGCGGTGTAGATGCCGTCGACACGTGTGCCCTTCAGCATCACATCGCATCGCAGCTCTACGGCGCGCAGTGCCGAGGCGGTGTCGGTGGTGAAGAAGGGGTTGCCGGTTCCGGCGGCGATAATGGCCACACGGCGCTGCGAGAGGGTTTCGAGTGCCCGCCCGGGGCTGTACGGCTCGCCGATGGGGAACATGGGCACTGCGGTGAGCACCCTGGCCTTCTGTCCGCGGGTCTCAAGCGCCGAACACAGAGCCAGAGAGTTGATTACTGTGGCGAGCATTCCCATCTGGTCGCCTTTTACGCGGTCGACACCTTTGGCGGCTCCGCTGAGCCCGCGGAAAATATTTCCTCCGCCTATAACGATGGCAATTTCCACTCCGGCTTCGGCCAGAGCGGCTATCTGGGTTGCGTATTCTGACAGGCGTGCGGAATCGATGCCGTAGCCTTGGCTGCCCATGAGACTTTCGCCACTGAGTTTGAGCAGAATGCGGTGGTATTTGGTATGCATGGCTGTGCTTTTTCGCAAAGATAGATATTTTATGCCGTTTTCAGGCTATGGAGAGGCGATTTTTTCACGGGCATGGCCATACGCGCAATCAGAACATGCACCGGAATTACCGGCAGGTGATATTACGGGGCAACCGGGAGGTAGTACATCTTTGCTACAAATGCACGACCTCCCGGTTGCCGGAATGCATTCAGGCTCAGCCAATCGACTTCAATGTGTCGATTATTCTCATGCCGAACATTAGCCCCACCTTTTTTGCATACCCATCGGTGGCGGACATCACCCGTTTCAGCAGGTCCTGGTACATTTCAAGTTTCAGACTGAACGTATGGCGATTGCAATCGCGATATATTTTCAGAGCGATGGATGCTATGTAGAGTATTTTACAGCACAGCCACACCTCCGCTTCTTTGTCCACATTGTGTTGCAGCAGATAGTCGTATAAGTCGTTGGCTACCGCGATATGGTTGTCTGCTCTGAATAGCGTGGCCGCATTGGTTCCGGTGATTGAGTCGGCATGTTTGCAATATACATAGTGCAGGTCATCTGTTGTCAGAATTTTTCCGGCTTCACACATCGCTTTGCTTGTCCACAGGTCGTCTTCCGACATTTTATGGCAGAACCGCAGCCGGGAGCTGTCGATAAACGATTTTCTGAACAGATAGCAGAACACCAGAGGCGTAAAAGTGTTGCTTTTCATGAGATTGGCAAAACATTGGCACCCTTTGTGGGTTTTGCCAGTCATCGTTTTGAGGGCTTGTCTTGTTTCGGTGTGGTTGTCGGGGAATTCGATTCTGACTCCTCCCATTGCCATTTCAGCGTCGGATGCTGCGAAATTGCCGTATAGTGAAAGGAAGCCGTCGCCGAGTATATAATCATCGCTGTCGACAAAAGCTATGATATCACCCGAAGCGTTGTCCAGTCCCAGATTCCGGGCTTCCGATACACCCTTGTTCTCCTGGCTGAATAAACGGATATCGCCTCTCTCCGCATATTTCAAGGCGAGGCTGTGGGAAGAATCCGTGGAGCCGTCGTCGACCACAATCACTTCTTTGTGCAGTGGCAATTCAAGGATAGAGTCCAGACACCGGCATATGTGCTTATCAGAATTGAACAGCGGTATTATGATCGATAGTTTATGCTCCATCACAGACAAACTCTTATTGTCAATAGTTGATATCGACACCTTGCTCTATGCCGCTGTTTCGGATTGAGCGTTTTGTCTTATTTCCTCTCTTTCCGAAATCCAGACGATAGTTTATGCCAAGCACTACCATATTGGCATTGTCTCTGATGGATTGTTCCACAGTTACAGGATGTACGTCGGAAATGGTTATGCTTTTGTAGATTGACCCCCGCCTGGTAAACATGTTGTTTCCCGATAGCGAAAAATGCCAATTTTTGTAGCGATATTGCACACCTATGGCATTCCAGCGATCTTCCGAGGTGAATGTGTTGCCACCCAGGTTATATCGAGGCTCAATCTGGTAATTTACATATACAACCCAGTTGTCCCAGTTGAACGACGCGTTGATGGAGCCATATAGATGTTTCCGGTCGTATGTTCTTCCATGAAGATCCAGACGGTGATAGTCCCAGCCGGCTTTGCCCCAGATGGTCAGGTGACCGAAAAGCCTATCCAAGGTTAGGAACCATTCAAAGTTGAGCAAGTCGTCATGTTGTCCGTTGATAGGTTTGCTCAGGAATTTGCCATTGTACGGGCTGGCCGGATTGTTGATATAGCTGTAGTCGTAATAAATAGGACTGCTTGTCCTGCCGTGCGATATCCAGAGGGAGGTGTTCAGTTTCCTGTTGACATATCTCACATAAATCCTGTTTCGGAAATACTGCGATGGTTTCAGATCGGGATTGCCCTGCCGGATCGAGATGCCGTCGATGGTCTGAACCAGGTCGGATTGCTGTGAAATGGACGGCATAGCCGGGTCGTACATGAACAGGTAGTTCAGTGTTACGAACCTGGAGACTACATAATTCATGGTTATGTTGGTCTTGAACCGCGAAGCATTCACTATGTAATCGTCGTTATTGCTGTGGTTGTTCTGATATGCGACATTTACGCCATAATTGAATCTCTTGATTCGTCCGTATAGCTGTGCATACACAGTGGCATAGTTCTGGCCTATTCTTTCTTCGCTGAGGTCGGTGTTGTTTGTCTGCGAGTTGTCGGTTGAATTGTAGTAATCCTTTATGCCGAAGTTTGTGGCAAGGTTCTGGCCGAAAGACTTTGAGTACATTACTTCCGCACCTCCTCTCCAGGCGTTGTTTTTTGTCAGGTTCGTCCAATGCTCGTCCAATGTCGGATTTTCATAGACATCGGAATTGACTCTGTCGAAATTGCCTGTGGAATAACTCCCGAAAGCGTTGATTTCCACGCTCTGGGTGTTGTCGATTTGTTTTCTGAAAAACAGATCGACAGATGGCGAAGCGTAATCGGTCTTGCGTTTCAGGAGGCGGGTGAATTTTTTCAGGGCGTCCCCGGCGATTTCTGTATTCCGGGAATCATCATCATAGTTCTTGTTATCGAATATAGCGCCTGCGTTTATTGAAAATACGGTATTTGCATCGTGAGCGTAGGTATAACCCAACGACACATCATGTGTCAGGTAGTTGAAATCGCTGGGTATGCCTGCGCTGATGCGCTGGATTGTCGCCGACGGACTGATGAATCTCTCATCGCTGTTTATGTAGCGTTTGCCGTAATCGCGCCAGTTCACACGGTAGCTCAGGTCGAATTCCGATTTGTTATAGTGGTAGTTGGCTCCAGCGTTTCCATTGATGAATCCTGTGGAAAAAGCGTTCGACAGGCCTCCTATGACATAACCGCCATCGTCGCGCGGTTTAAGGATAATGTTTATTATCTGCCGGTTGTTATATCGGATGTCCGGACTGTCGTGGTATTCGATACGCAGTACGTTGTCAGGATTGACCGATAGGAAATGAGTGAGGTCGGAAGGCTTGCCGTTGATTTTGAATACGGGCGTCTTGTTGTCTACAGTTACCGTCTGCAACGCTTCTACTACAGTCAACCCCGGCATTTTGAACTGGATGTTATTGAGCAGAGACAATCCGTTGGTCGACTGTTCAATCTCGCTTCTTGTCGGTATTATTATGTATCGGTCGGCCTTCTGGGTTACCTGTTGGGCCGTGACTGTGACTTCGTTCAGCATCACGGCAGCAGCGCCGAGATGTATGGTGCCTAAATCTACATAAGCATCGGATGTGCCGGAAACAACCAGATGTACGGGGTTATAGCCCTCTTTGCTTATCTCGATTGATAATATGGAGTCGTTGACATTGGCCGATGCAAACCGGCCATTCTGGTCGGATTCTATTCCAACGCGTACTTCATTGCTGCTGTTTTTGCCAAGGATGAGTGCTTTCCGGACAGGAGTGTTCAGGCTGTCGGCTATCTGTCCGGTGATAACATAGCCGGAAGCCATCGAAGGAAGCAACAGCAAGGCAAGCGCTGCCAGTGCATGCAGCACGGATGAGTTATTGAATTTCATACTTATTCTGTGATGCATAGAAATTTTCCATTTACAGTTTGATATGTTAATTTTCAAGTTCCAGCTGGTTTCTGATCAGTTCATAATATTTTCCTTTTTTAGCCACCAGCTCTTTGTGTGTTCCATGTTCGGCGATTCTGCCGTTTTCCAGATAAATGATATTGTCGGCGTTCACCACCGTGCTCAGGCGGTGGGCGACCACTATCACTGTGCGGTCTTTGAAGAACCCGTTGAGGTTGTCCATTATTCTGCGTTCGTTGATTGTATCCAGCGAGGATGTGGCCTCGTCGAAAACCAGCAGCTGGGGATTCTTGTATATGGCACGTGCAATCAGTATCCGCTGTTTCTGCCCCTGGCTGAGTTCAATGCCGCTGTTGCCTATTTTCATGTTGTAGCGGCTTGGCAGACGGCTTATGAAATCGTCGATGCATGCCAGCTTTGCGCTGTAGGCAACCCTGCCGTAATCGATGTTTTTGTCGCCGAGCGATATGTTTTCCGCTATGGTTCCGCTGAATATGTACCCATCCTGCATCACGGCGCCACAGCACAGGCGCCAGTCGTTCACGTCGATGTCGGCCAGCGCAGTGTTGTCGATATCGATTCTGCCTTCCTGAGGGGAATAAAGCCCTAACAGCAATTTTACGAGTGTTGTTTTTCCACTGCCGCTATTGCCCACGATGGCAGTCATTTCGCCTTTTTTGAAAGCGACGTCGAGATGCTCGAAAATATTCGGGTTAAAACTGCCCTCATATTTAAAAGTGACATCCTTGAAGTCTATGCTGTCCTTAAGCGTAATTCTGGTATTGCCGCCGGTATTTTCATCTTCCTTAAGTTGAACCTCGGCAAGTCTTGCCAGTGAAATGCGTGCGTCCTGCACGTCCTGGGGGATTCTCAGCATAGAGGCAAGTGCCGACGACAGCTGCCCTAAGATGTAGTTTATGCAGATGAGGGTTCCTATGGTGATGTCGCTCTGGATAGTCATCACCGCGCATAGGCCCAGAATTATTATCTCGCAGGCTTTGGTTATGGCCGAACCGCCTAATGTCTGCTTATTGCCGAGAATTAATCCTTTTAATGCTATTTCATTTATGTGATTCTGGTTGGACTCCCATTGTGCGATCTGTGTTTTCTGGGCATTGTTGATTTTTATGTCGGACATGCCGTTGATTAATTCGTACAATATGTTTCTGTTGCGTGCCTGCTCCGTAAATCTGGAGTAATCCAGATATTTGAGCTCCTCCAGAAAATGGAAATTCCAGAGCAGACCAAGCAGGGAGCAGAACAGAAAAATCAGAAACATAGGGAAGCTATACCAGCACAGGAATGCCGAGAATACCACCAGATTCAGTATCGACAGAATGTATGCCACTGCTTTGTCGGTCAAAAAGGACTGCAGGCGCAGGAAATCGTCGAATCGCTGTATGAATTCGGTGTTGAGCCGTGTTTCGAAGTACTTCAGAGGTAATCGGATAATTTTGCCCAGGAGTTCCGAGAGATATTCGATTCCTATATTGAAGTTGAATCTGGTGAGCAGCAGGGAGTTTACGCCATTTGAGACAACATATCCCATAAATATTGCCAGCTGGGCTATAAAGAGTTTCCAGACAATGGATATGTTCTGGCTCAGGACACCATGGTCGATTATTCTCTGAAAAATAAGAGGGGAGAGCCAGTTGCATCCCATGGCGATGAGCATGAATGCCACCGCGCATATCAATAACTTCTTTTTCCGTGAAATCTTATGCAGCAGCTGTTTCAGGACGGCGCTGTTGTCCTCTTTCTTGACGCTTTTCTCAAAAAAGGCATCGGTAGGCGTTGTCAGTATGGCTATTCCCTTCCCGGCATCTCCGCACCAGTGTCTTGCGAAGTCGGATTCTTTGAATATTATTCTGCCGTATGCGGGATCCGCGATATGATATATCTTTTCGCCTTTGCGGTCCTTTACTTTATAAAGAACAACGAAGTGATTTCCCCGCCAGTGCAGAATTGCCGGCGAGGAAATCTTACTGAGTTGTCCGGCAGTTGCCTGCACGACAACAGCCTCTAATCCTAATCGCTCACAGGCGCGCCTGACATCGCCAACGGTTACACCTATACGGGAAACACTGATGCTGTCCTTTATGCTGCGCAAGGAGTGCTTTTTCCCATAATAGGCCGACAGCATGCGGATGCATGCCGGACCGCAGTCCGACATTTCCAATTGCCTGTATAACCTGAAAGCACGCACCGCAGGATTTATTAGTATTGTACGCCGGTGTCGATGATGCCTTCGTTGTGCAGGTTGCGCTGTGCCTTTTGGAACAGTTTGCCGAAGTTTACCCTGTAAACGATAGTTAATTCAACCATGTTTGCGAAGTCTTTTATGCAGTAACTTTCCTTATATGGATGAACCTTCGACAATGTATATGATTCGTTGTATAATCCCTTTTTTGTAAATGGATTCCATAACATAGCGCTGAAATTGAAGTTTCTCCAGCGGAATCTTGCCCCGATATAATCGTTGCGTGTTTGGCGAATGAATCTCTGCCCGTATACGCTATATTGCGGTGCCAATAAATAGCTGGCGAATATTGTCCAGTTTCCGAAATATGCGTTGGCGCTGATTCTTGCGAACGCCTTGTTCAGCTTATCTTTCTGGCCGGTTCCGGCTATTGTATAGCTATCCCAGCCTACAGTAGCTGAAATAGTCAGGTGATTGAACAGATTCTGATAGCTCAGGTCCAGCTGGAGGCCCACGTGGTCGTCGTAGCGGCCGTTCTCCGACTTGTTGAGAAACATCTGATAGTATTTGCTCGCAGGGTCGCTGTCGTAGTACCACTCGGAAGTTATCGGGCTGTTTGTGCGGATGTAACGGCCCCAGGCTGTTGCGTAGAAATCGCCGGTGTTATATCTTATCATCAGGCGGTTGCATTGCCAGATGCTGGGTCTGAGGTAGGGATTGCCCACACTCAGCGATATGTCGTCGATTGTGCGCACGTCGTCGGTCATCGCTGCAAGCGACGGCATGTCGGGGCTGTACATATACAGGTAGCCGGCCGAGAAATGGTTGTTGAGCCTGTAGTTCAGCGTGGCGGTGGTCTTGAATCTCAGGTTGTGCTCGTTGCTGGACAGAGTGCTGTTGTTGAAATATTTTCCGCCCACGCCGATTGTATATCCCAATTTACCTATTTTGCCAACAAGTTCTCCATAAAAGAAGAGGTCGTCCCTGTCCAGCTTGTCTATCTCGGGTTGTGCTCCGTTTTCAGCATAATTGTTTTCGGCATGGTTGCGCCGGTAATTGATGCCGACCCTTGTGGTCAAATTCTTGAACGAAATGGAGTATCGCCCTTCGGCGGCGGCAGCCCAACTGCTGTTGTCGGTGAAATTCGTCAGGTTGTAGTCCGGAGCATCCTGGTAGGTGTAGTGCGTTCCGCGCCAGGACTTGCCGGACGAAGTGGATCCCACGGCATTCAGTTCAAGCGATTGCTTGTCGGTGAAATTCTTGCGGAAATACAAATCGAACGATTGGTTGGGTCTGTCGCTTTTGGAAGAGAAAAATTTATGGTAGCGGCTGCTTGCATTGCCCTCGATCTGCTCGATTATATTGAAATCGCGAAAATTCACGTTGGTAGTTTCATAATCTATCCGAGCCGAGAGCATTGTGTTGGGGTCGTGCATGTAGGTGTATTCCAGCGAGAGGTTGTTGCCGAAATCCCTTGCTGTCGACGGCTGGCCTATCTGGTTGCGGTAGATTGTATTTTCCCTGCCGATAAACTGTTCCTGGATATCAGTCGATTGCTTTGTCCTTCTATGCCATCTGTTGCCATAATATAACGACCATTCCGATTTTTTGTGATAGTATGTTCCGGAAAGCGATATGTTTGAGCGCAATACATTTAAAGCCTCGTCTACACTTGCCATAAAAGAGCCGCCCTCCCTTCTTGGCTTAAGAACGAAGTTGATAATGCCGGTAACATTACGGTCGGCATACCTTATATCCGGCGTGTTGCGGTATTCGATGCGCAGAATGTCCGACAGATTTATCATCTCCAATTTTGTCAATGATGTCTCTTTGCCATTTATCTGAAGTACAGGAGCACCCCCGTCGATGCTCACACCTCTTTGGGCCTCATCGACATTCAGTCCCGGCATCTTCACCTTAAGCTCGCTCAGTAGGCTGAGAGTCTCGGCAGCCCTTTCTATTTCCTTAAGCGATGGAATAATCACATATTTGTCGGCTTCCTCGACCACCTGGGCAGCAGTAACCACCACCTCGTTCAGCATAGTGCTTTTGGGCGTAAGCTTCAACTGCCCCAGATCGATATCGGAGCCGTTGTGCTCCACAGCTATTTTCTGGGTCTCATAGCCCATGTAGCTCAAACCCACGAAAACCTCCGGTAAAGAGACTTCGTTTATGGCAAACCAGCCGTTTCCGTTGGTGGATGTGTCTTTCAGTATCACGGCAGAGTCGCCCACAAGTGTCACACACACCGAGGGGAGCGGTTCGCCGTTCTGCTCGTCGATAACGACTCCGGATATGCTGTATGCGTTCGCCGCCAAGGCAATGAGCAATGCCCATAGTGCTGTAAGAATGTTTTTCATGGTCATTATAGTTTATTTGTGCGGCCGAATTGGATATTGCGTTCTATGGCGTCCAGGACGACCTGGTCGATCTGGCGCTCATCGAAATTGTACATGCAATATCCGTCGCTTGCATTTAGTGAGTTTTTTGTGCATCCTCCGTGGCATAGGGGCAGGATGCGGCAAGCCCGGCAAGGTTTGTTTTTCAGTTTGGACGCCAGGCGTTTCTCAAGGCTGCCGTTTTCCCATATCAGGCTACCGTCTTCGGATATGTAGCCGTCTCTTTCCGTGTTGGCGAAGTCTATGGCGGTGCACTTATATAAATCGCCGTTGTAATTGATCACACATGAGTTGCGCCTGTCGGCATAACAGAATTCGCGGAAGGAACTTTTTGCGGCGTTAAGCCCCTGTTTTACAAATTCCCTGACGATATGATTCAGTCTGTCGCTGATGTCGCTTTTGTTCCCTTCCTGCCATACCGTCTGGAAGTCGAAAGATAGCAGACTGCGTTGTTCTTTCGGCAGATTCGCAAACGATTCCGTTATGTTATGGATGTCGTTTATGTTCTCGCATGTGCAGTTGATACGAACAGTGGCAGGAACGCCGTTCCGCACAAGTTCGTGGATGTTCGATATTATCCTGTCGTAGGAGCCTTTTCCATTGCCGGGCGTTCTTATTCTGTCGTGGGTTGCCTTATAGCCGTCGAGGGTTATCTGCGCACCGTTGAAATTGTAGTTTTTCAGTTCTTCGATTCTCCCGGGTGTCAGAAGAGAGCCGTTGGTGGTCATATTCACATGAAATGTGCCGCCCGTTTCCTCTGAAAGGTGTCCGGCGTACTCCAAAATCGGCAACATCACCTGCTTGTAGTATAGCAGCGGCTCTCCTCCGAAGAATGAGAACTGCAAGTGCTTTTTTTCGGTCATTATCCGATATACCAATCGTTTTACGCGATTGATGGTCTCTTCATCCATTTTGGATTTGGTATGCTGTTCGTAGCAGTACCAGCAACTGAAGTTGCAGTTGATTGTCGGGTTGATTATCAGATGGGCTGCCGAGGTGTCGTTTTGTACTGTCCTTGTGTAGCTGATATAATTCCGGGATTCGTCGACACTGTCTTCAACAACAAAACCGTTGGCTTTCAGCTGTTCTAAGGTAAGTGCCGGGCTATTCGATAGGTCATCGATGTCCACACGGTTCTTGGCGATAAATATTGTTTTATCGTTTAACGCATTGTATATCGCCAGTAAATTGTCGGTCAGCCGGATTTTGCTGTTGAATATACTTTCTTTCATGAGGAATCTTTAATAGGAGTATGCTTTCAGATAGTGTCAGAATATTGCTTCAATATCTCAAAGCATACTCCTATAGTTAAGCTATTCGGTTAGTAGCAATTACAGTTGTTGCAGCCACCATCGCATCTGCAGTTATTGCCGCCGCAGATGCAATTATTACCAGCAGCGCAGCTTGTGCCCACCATTCCTTCGAGGAGGATTGCATCTTCTCCTTCGAGGACGGTCATTTCGAGTTTTTCCACAAACTCTTTGAGTTCGATTCGATTTTTTTCCATAAGATAGATTTTTGGTTAGTATTTGGGTTGGTTATCACTATTACTTTTCAGTAATGTTCTGTTGTGGATTAGATTTAGCGGTATCTTGGGTGGTAATATTTGGAATAGGTCGGTTTATTATATTTTCGGTAAAGATAATGATAATGTTTTAAATCATCAAAATTTTATTAATAATTTTTAGAATAATTGCATTCTGTCATATCATAGTGGAAAATGACAGGTGATGCGATCGTGTTATTCGGGTTAATTTTTCCGTTTTCTTAGTAATATTCGCTTGTCGACAAGTTCCGACAGTATCTTGTTGTCGTTCGGGATGTCACTGGCCGGGCGGTCGTTTGCCACGAAATGTTTCAGGATGCCGATATGCTCATTGTCGAGCGCAGCTTCGATGAATCGGGTGAAGCGGTTCAACAGCCAGTATCTGCCGTCACCTCCTATTATGGTATAGTCGGTGTTGAATTTCAGGGATGCCGGGTCTGTGCAGTTCTGCGATTCAACGACATTGGCTATGGTGTCGCAGATGTGCGCTTGCATCGTCTTTGAAATGTTTGATAGGATTTTGCAGAAGTCGGCGGTCGGGTGTTCGTCGGTATTCAGGATATTTTGAACGTCCTCGTACACGAGGTTTTCCGGCAGCGCGCCGTCCAGTCTGCCTCCAATGGTTCCTTGGAAGAACTCCTGATAGAATTGTTCGATATTGTTTATTGTGGGTATGCCTCCATAGCCACGCTCGCCCAAGACGATGAATGGCTTGTGGTGTTTGATGGCAAACAAGATTGCATATCCCGAGCCAATAACCATTTTGCTGCGTTTCACATGGTTTTCGATGTCGCAGGAACTGTCGGCTATGCAGATGTTGCCGTTTACGATGTTCTTAATGTTATCGTTGGCGCTGCATACATCGATTTGCAGGCTTGTGAACCGGTTCAGCGTTCTGAGGATTTTAAACAGAGCACTGTCGGGGTACAGAAACTCTCCGGTGTTTACGTAGATGTCGGCATCTGTGCAGGAACCGGAATTGTCGTTGTCTGTCGGGCTGAAATCGAACGGCACATCGATTTTATCCGATGTCTGCAAATACGGGCACAGGATATTGATATCCAGATCCGTGACCCAGAAAGTGTAGTCGACCAGATTGGTGTCGGTATAGAAATGTTTTGCGACGTCCGACCTGAACAGGAACCTGATAACCGGGGTTTTGTGTTGCCGCTTATGGTTTATAAGCTCCTGAGGCAAATCGCCAACGCAGACAATGCATTCTGCAGTGTCGCCGGCTTCTGCTATTTCAAAAGACGGTTCATTTGAAATCAGTCGGTAAACTGAATCGTACAGCAGCCCATACTTCGGACTGCCATAGGTGCGGGTTATATATATCTTCATAATCTGCCCTTTATTAATCGTTGTGCCAGCTGTTGCAATTTTTCCGTGGTGAGTTCGCCAAGCCTATTCAGTGTGGGGTTCGCATTCTCGCTGAAGTGTTCATAGCTGCTTTGGCAACCTTCTTTGTCCTCGGCCTGATAAAAATCGTATTTCTTTTTTCTATCGTCTTTGGAAAGAAGACCGTAATGAAGTATGAGCAGGTCGGTGGCGATTCCTGATTTTGCCAAGGTCGGCGCCTGGTGGAAGTGCAGCTTCCCTCGGGTGGAAAATATCCGTGAGTGCCCGATGTTGCGAATCATTTTGTAGCGGAAGCATACACCGTCGATTGAGCTGGGATATTGGGCGTTGTAGCAGTCGGTGCTGTCCCAGAGATGCACATATGGAACCATATATGAATCGACGGTGTCGTTGTCGATATACCGGCTGATATCGCAGAACCGCCGGTCGAGCGTTTCGTCGACATCCAGGAAGAACGCTATCCTGTGGTTCACGAATGATGCCAGATCCAACAGAAGATTCCTGTTCTGCAGGTCGTTGAACTCTGTTCGTGGTTTTATGGCCTTTATAATGAGTTTTTCACTTCGGGCCAATTCATAGGTGTTGTCCGTGCTGCTGTCGTCGAGCAATATTATTCCGTCGAACAACTCCGAGGCGGCATCCAGAAAAGCTTTTATCCGCCCGCTTTCGTTGTAGCTCTGTACTAAAAGCAGCACCGGATATGATTCCGTTCCATAGCCTTGTTTTATGTCATATTCCTGGAATTTATCCTTTAAGAAACGTTGCAACTGTTTCTCCGGATTCGGCTTATGGCGCCAGTCATAAACTACTTTGTCGAAATCGCGTCCCCAGTCCTCGCCGTTGGCGATGGCTGTTTCGGGAAAGAAGAAGTGGCGCAACACGTCATTAGGAGTTTTCTCAAACGGCTGGTTCCGTCGGGCTTTTCCATCGTGGTTGTCGATGTCGTGGTGAGCCATCATCGCTTCGTTGAAATACAGCTCCTTGACTCCAGTCATGTCAAGCCGGGAACGGAAATTGTTGTCGTCGCCGCCCCATTTGGATAATGTCTCATCATATCCGCGAATCCGCTCCGCATGCTTTTTCTCAAACATGATGCTTCCGAAGGGGATGTAGCGGTAGCGGTTGAAAGTTTCAACAGTCACTTCCTCCTCGTCGGCAAAGCAGACTCTTCCTATGGCATAATGTGGATAACCGTGATAGTCCTCGAAAGACTTGCGCAGAATGGCAATAACGTCTGTAACCATTTCGGATTCGGGAGAGCATACCATTATATACTTTTTGCATGCATGCCGGATTCCTACGTTCAATGGTTTGGCGGGATTGCGCCATTCGTGAGGCCGGTCGTTCATCACTATGCGCCAGTTCACAAAGGGGTAGTGGGATATATATTCTTGTAATTCCTCAGCTTCGTTCGGGGTGTCGAGAACAAGCACGACTTCAATGCCGTTGCGCTCGAAGAATTTTCTGTTTTTAGGAAATACCCTCCGGAACTCTTTCATCTTTTTATAAAAAGGAATGACCACACTTAAATCGAAGTTGTGGAAAAATGCTTCCTTAGTTTTGAAGAATGGAGTCATTAATAGTAGTTTTTCAGGGGGTGAATATAGATATATGCAAATGTGATTAATAATTTTTAAAACTGCAAAATTAATTTTTGACAATTATATTACTTTAACATTTGCCGTCTTTTGGTGACAACTGAAGAGGTTATCCGATATAAATATTCACTGTGTTAACCCCACCTAACTTCGCTTTGCTTCGTAAAGGTGGGGTTTAATGAGGTTAAGCATCTCCGATGCTTTTTTTATAGAGGCCATTTTTTTGTCGTAGGTGTTTTGCAGGTACGTACAAAATGAGTCGGAGACTCATAACCTGATGAATCCCCATCTTTACGCAGCGAAGCGAAGTTAGATGGGGTGTAAAGTAACGGTGTAAAAAAATAGGTCGGAGACCTTGCACTTTC
>DKUJ01000015.1:68573-92533 GCA_002490635.1 Porphyromonadaceae bacterium UBA7207 | reverse complement strand
ATGGGCGGCATGATGTAATCAAGCCGGCGTAGGCCGGTGAAAACGCCATAAACAGTACAGCCATCTCCGTTTTTTGCTGGGATGGCTGTACTGTTTATTATTTATGCGTTGGGCACATATTCAGTTGAGGGCATGGCGAGTCCGGTCGGATACATGTTGGTGGCACTGGAGCCTGCGATGAAGCATATAATCGGCAGATGTCCAGCTAGCCAAGGGTATTGCAACTCCAAAAAAATCAGAAGCTGTGAGCAATAAGATTTTGCCAGTAGGAAAAAATGTTGTACTTTTGCGCGACCGATTATGTCCAACCCCTTCGAGGCTTTCGCCGCCTTGTCCTTTTGGCCGAGGGTAAGGCATGGGCAAAAGTCTGTTATTGAACTAATTAATCAAAGAAACAGAAAGTGGATACCATTAGCTACCGCACCGAGTTCCCCAATGCTGCCTCTGTAGAGCACCAGTGGGTGGTAATCGATGCAACCGACCAGGTTCTTGGTCGTCTGTGCGCCAAAGTGGCAAAATTGCTGCGTGGCAAATACAAACCTTCCTACTCGCCCAACATGGAATGCGGCGACAACGTGATTATCATCAACGCCGACAAGGTTCGCCTCACCGGCAAGAAGATGACCGACCGCATCTACCTGAGCTACACCGGCTATCCCGGCGGCCAGCGCGAGACCACACCTGAGGTGCTCATGAAGAAGAGCTTCAACAAGCACCTCAAGCCCGGCATCAACCCCCTGTTCATCAAAGTGATGAAGGGCATGCTTCCCAAGAACCGCATCGGACGCCGACTCATCGAGAACATGCACGTCTACAACGGTCCGAGCCATCCCCACGAAGCTCAGAACCCCACCGTGCTGGATATTAACAAACTGAAATAATCCCTACTAGAATGGAAACAGTAAATGCAGTAGGCCGCCGCAAAGCAGCCGTAGCCCGCGTAATCCTGAAAGAGGGAACCGGCGTTATCACCATCAACAAACGACCTCTGGAAGTATACTTCCCTTCGTCGATTCTTCAGTTCATCGTAAAGCAGCCCCTCAGCACACTTGAGGTAGGCGACAAATACGATATCCATGTTAATCTCGACGGTGGCGGCTACAAAGGCCAGGCCGAAGCTCTGCGTCTGGGTATTGCCCGCGCACTGGTGAAGATCAACCCCGAGGACAAATCCGTTCTGCGCAAAGCAGGCTTCATGACCCGCGACCCCCGTGCCGTGGAACGCAAGAAGCCCGGTCAGCCCAAGGCCCGCAAACGCTTCCAGTTCTCCAAGCGCTGAAAAGAATTCCAAGGCGGCCGATGTGCCTTGCACCTGTTGTCTGCCGCCTGACAAGTGTTTAGTATCTAAACCCCAAGGATGGACCTGCGTTCCCTACCCTGAGGTTGCATGAATCAAAAGAACGTAAACAAACAATCAAACAAAATGGCCAATCCCACCTTTGACCAACTCCTTGAAGCAGGCTGCCACTTCGGCCACCTCAAACGCAAATGGAACCCCGCCATGGCGCCTTACATCTTCATGGAGCGTAACGGTATCCACATAATCGACCTCTATAAGACCGAAGCCAAGCTCGCCGAAGCCGCCAACGTGCTCCGCGGCATGGCAAAGCAGGGCAAAAAAATCCTGTTTGTAGCCACTAAAAAGCAGGCCAAGCAGGTAATCGCCGACCTCGCCGCTTCTGTAGGCATGCCCTACGTAATCGAGCGCTGGCCCGGTGGTATGCTCACCAACTTCCCCACCATCCGCAAGGCCGTGCGGAAGATGACCACAATCGACAAAATGAGCAAGGACGGAACGTTCGACAACCTCTCCAAGCGCGAACGCCTGCAGATTACCCGTCAGCGTGCCAAACTCGAGAAAACTCTCGGTTCCATCGCCGACCTCAACCGTCTGCCCGCCGCTCTCTTCGTAGTCGACGTGCTCAAAGAACGTATCGCAGTTGCCGAAGCCAACCGTCTGGGTATTCCCGTAATCGGTATGGTCGACACCAACAGCGACCCCAACACTGTCGACTACGTGATTCCCGCCAACGATGATGCATCCAAGAGCATCGAGCTTATCGCCGGTACTCTCACCGCTGCCATCGCCGAAGGCCTCCAGGAGCACAAAATCGAGAAAGCCGACAGCGAGGCTGCCGAAGCCCAGGCTTCCGAAGGTGCCGCTCCCCGTCGTGAGCGCCGCCGCGTGCGCCGCAACGAAACCGCTGAACCCGCAGCTGAAGCTGCCGAGGTTGTAGAGGAAACCGTTGCCGAAGAAACCGCTGCCGAATAATAGAATATTAATCATTCCCGACTAACAAGCAACATCATATGGCAATTACAATGGCAGAAATCACTAAGCTGCGCCACCTCACAAGCGCCGGCATAGTGGACTGCAAAAAAGCTCTGGCCGAAACCAACGGCGACATGGACGCCGCTGTTGAAATCCTTCGCCAGAAAGGCAAAGCCATCGCTGCAAAGCGTGAAGACCGCCAGGCTTCCGAAGGCTGCGTGCTGGCCAAAAACGATGGCGACTTCGCCGCTATCGTGGCTCTCTGCTGCGAAACTGACTTCGTGGCTAAGAACGCCGGCTTTGTGGCACTGACAACACGCCTGCTCGACACCGCCGTGGCAAACCGTATCAAGAGCCTCGAAGAGCTCAACGCTTTCGTACTCGACGGACAGACCGTGGCCGAACTCGTAACCGAGGAAAGCGGTAAAACAGGCGAGAAAATCGAACTCGGACGCTACGAGTGCCTCGAAGCTCCCTCCACCACTTCCTACAACCACCTCGGCAACAAGCTCTCCACTATCGCCGGCTTCAATGTAGCCGACGTGGACTACCAGGTAGGCCGCGATGTGGCCATGCAGATCGCATCGATGAATCCCGTGGCTGTTGACCGTGATTCGGTAGACCAGGCTATCGTTACTTCCGAGCTCAATGTCGCCATTGAGAAAACCAAGGAAGAGCAGGTGAAGAAAGCTATCGACGCTGCCCTGAAGAAAGCAGGTATCAACCCCAACCTTGTTGACTCCGAAGACCACATCGAAAGCAACATCGCAAAAGGCTGGCTCACTGCCGAAGAAGCCGACAAGGCCCGTACAATCATCGCCGAAACCGGCGCCGCAAAGGCTGCCAACCTTCCCCAGGCTATGATTGACAATATCGCCAATGGCCGCCTCAACAAGTTCTTCAAAGAGAACTGCCTGATGGAACAGGAATTCGTAAAAGATGGCGAACTCACCATCGGCCAGTATCTCGAGAAGTCCGCAAAAGGTCTTGCCGTAGTAAGCTTCAAGCGTGTGAACCTCAATCAGGACTAATTCCCGCTGCTATCTCATATAGAACAGCGCCGCACCCGGCTTGGGTACGGCGCTGTTTTTTTGTTTCATGTAATAGGCTGTGCCGTAATTCGCATAACCGGGATTGTTCTACAGTGTATCGTAATCAATAGCGTGGCGGGCATGCCACAGGCATGCGGCTACGTTCGTCTAAATGATGCCGGCAATTCTGTTAAACTTTATCACAATACTGCAAGGTGCGACTAGTTTTCGTGGAATAGGAAGCAAAAAAATCGCTAAATTTGCAAATATAAACAATGCTCAGTTAGGTATGGTAAACGAGATATATAATTTCGATTGTGTGGTGGACCGCCACGACACATGCGCAACGAAACTGGAGGAAATGCAGGCCAAGTTCGGTCGGCAGGATCTTCTGCCTTTCTGGATAGCCGACATGGATTTTCAGGCTTGTCCGTGCATTATCGACGCACTGCGGGAGCGCCTTAACCATGCCGTACTGGGCTATACCACGCCTCCTGCCGATTTTTGGGAAAGCATAGCATCGTGGCTGTACCGACGCCACGGGTGGAAGGTGTCGCATAACGAAATCACCTTTCTGCCCGGACTAAAGAAGGGACTGAGCCTTTGCATCAATTATTTCACGGAACCGGGCGATGCCGTGGTGATACAGCCTCCTGTCTACCATTCGTTCCGTTCGGTGATAGATGGCAACGGGCGCCGCGCGGTGGACAACCCGTTGCGAATCGACGCTTCCGGCAGGTATGCGATGGACTTTGACGGGTTGCTTGATGTGATAAAACGCGAGCGTCCCAAGATGATTTTTGTATGTAATCCCCATAACCCAGTCGGATTGCAGTGGGATGCCGACACGCTGCGGTGTGTGGCGGATATATGTTATGACAACGGGATGGTGCTTGTGTCGGACGAAATCTATGGCGACATGATGCTGGGCGGCCGTCGGCACATACCCACGGCCACAGTGTCGGAAAAGGCCGCGGAGGTTACTGTCACACTCGGTGCTCCGTCCAAGACATTTAACATCCCCGGCATAGTGAGCGCATGGACCGTGGTGCGGTCGCCGCGCCTGCGCGAGCCTTTCTTCGGATGGCTTTCGGCCAGCGAGTTCAACACACCGCCTATCGCGGCAATGGTGGCGACGCAGGCTGCGTATGACCGCGGAGAGGCATGGCTCGACCAGGCACTGGAATATCTGCAGGCCAATGTGCGCCACGCAGGCGAGTTTTTGCGGCGAGAACTTCCGCAGATAAAGATGTGTGTTCCGGAGGCATCGTTCGCGATATGGCTTGATTTCCGCCGGCTCGGTCTTGCCCAGCATGAGCTGGTAAGGCTTCTCGTGGATCGTGCGCGCCTTGCGCTTAGCGACGGCAGCAGTTTCGGACGCGAAGGGTCCGGCTATATGCGTATGAACGTGGGTGTGCCGCGAGCTATTCTCGACGAGGGTCTGCGGCGCCTGCGTGATGCCGTGCGGTCGCTTGAGGACGACACCTCTGCGTTGCCCGACGGCGAACTCAACGACATCCCGTTCGTGAAGATGCACGGGCTGGGCAACAATTTCGCATATGTCGACTGCATGGAACGTCCGCTCGACAACCTTGCCGGGCTGGCTATTGAAATGAGCCGCCATCATACGGGTGTGGGCTCCGACGGAATCATTGCCATTCTGCCGAGCGAAAAGGCCGATTGCCGTATGCGCATATTCAATGCCGACGGTTCGGAGGCGCAGATGTGCGGAAACGGAATCCGCTGTGTGGCCAAATACATCTACGACAACAAAATCGTAGAGAAACGCCGGCTGACAATCGAAACGCTCAGCGGCCTGAAAACCGTGGAAATACATGCCGGCATCGATGGGCTCACGGATATGGTGACCGTGGATATGGGACTTCCATGTATGGAACCGGCGGAAGTGCCGGTGAGGCACGACGGAGCCGACATGATAGAGGGTCCGGTGAAGGTTTCAGGCGGGGAAGTCCGTCTCACGGCAGTGTCGATGGGTAATCCTCATGGAGTTCTGTTCGTGGACAATTTCAACGACGGTATCGTCGCTTCGCTGGGTCGTGAACTTGAAACGCATCCCATATGGCCGGAGAAGGCCAACATAGAGTTTGTGCGCGTGGACAGCGCCGACACGCTTTCCATGAGGGCATGGGAGCGCGGTGCCGGCGAGACGATGGCCTGCGGAACGGGAGCATGTGCGGCGGCAGTGGCAGCCGTGGCTACCGGGCGCGCCCGTTGGCCTATTACGGTAAGGCTCATCGGAGGCAACCTTCATATAGACCGCGATGCGGCCACGGGGCATATTCTTATGACCGGCCCGGCAGTCACTGTTTATTCAGGTACTTATTACCATTCCAAATAGGAAGTCAGATCGCTGAGGCAGGCCACGATATGATATCCTGATTGTATCTGATGTATAAAAAAGCGTAAGCCCCGGTCCGGCAATTGGATCGGGGCTTACGGTGTGTCTTGACCGTGCAATTATTTGCTTGCGAGGTGGTCGCTCACGGTGAGGTGAAGGCGGCCTTTGGCACGACGGCGAGCGAGGACTTTGCGTCCTTCGGGGGTGGACATGCGTTCGCGGAAACCGTGCTTGTTCACACGCTTGCGGTTAGAGGGTTGGAATGTTCTTTTCATTGCCTTGTATGGTGTTATGTGATATTTCGGTTGTGTTTGCTGTATTCGGCCTGCAAAATTATGAATTTTTTTTGAAGCTTACAAACAAATCACCCTTGTAATCACAATTATTGGTTGTATGCCCCCGGGCATGAATGCACGGGGGCATACAGGGACTGCATTATTAACGTCCGGCTTCCTTGATCTTGTTGGCAACGTAGTTGTTGAAATCGGAATGGCGCGAAAGCTCCTCTATGCTGAGGTGCATACGGTAGCGCCAGTAGTGGCGGGAGTTGGTGGGCATATTTATCTGCTCTTCAGCCGGCTTTTCGCGACGCAGGGAGCCATCCATACTCAGCCAGTCCTGCAGGGGGAGTATGCAGAGCATGGAAGGAGACTTCAGATGCAGGTCGACAATGCGGTCGCACACCCATGGCTCGGCGAAATAGGGGGCTTCGCCATGCTGATGCAGTACTTCGTTGAAGAACTGCTGCGAGCGGGCATGGTCGTCTTCCCACCATCCGCGTATTCCGGGCATGTCGTGGGTGGATGTGGTGCACACACTGTAGTACGGATACGACCACGTGTTCCCGAATGTTGTCGCCGGGTCTTTCGGCATGCGCTGGATTTCCAGGGAGAGAATTTCCAGCTGGTGCATGACCGCAGGAACGCATGCTGGAATCATGCCGAGGTCTTCGGCGCATACAAGCATGTCGGTGGAATCGATCAGCGGGGGCAGTTTCCACATGGCTTTGCCGTACCAGAAGTCGTTGTGGCGGCGGTAGAAGAAGTCGTTGTACAGTCTGTCGAAGCACCAACGCTCATAGTCGGTGAGTGAGCGGTAGATGTAGGTGTACTGGGCCGAGATGCGCGGGTGATATTTGCCTTTCTGCTCGGGGTCTTCGATAAACAGCACCTGGTCGACCAGGCCCATAAGGCCGTCGGCGATGCGGCTGTTCTTCTCGTTTTTGGGCTGTGCGGCGAAGTGGTCGGCAATCTTGCGCTGCGTGTCGAATTCGGGAAGCAGGCGGTAGCGTCCGTGGCCGACGGGCGTCATGAAGGAACGGCGGACTTCGGATGTGTATGGACCGAAGAAGTCTTCGAGGAATCCGTCCATTATGTATGGCGTTGTCTGCAGGTCGACATCAATCCAGAAGTCGTAGTTGTAGCGCAGTTCGTCCACGGAGTAGGGGAGCGCGGGATTGAATATGCCGAGAAGGCCGTGTATGGCATCCATCGGAATCTGCCATATGCGGAAGAATCCCAGAACGTGGTCGATTCGGTATGCGTCGAAGAACTCGGCCATTTTCCCGAAACGTGCTTTCCACCATGCGAAGCCGTCGCGGTTCATCACTTCCCAGTTGTAGGTGGGAAGCCCCCAGTTCTGACCAAGAATCGAGAAATCATCCGGTGGCGCGCCGGCCTGGCAGTCCAGATAGAACAGCGAGGGATTCACCCATGCGTCGGCGCTGGTGCGGGAAATGCCGATGGGTATGTCGCCTTTGAGAGCCACGCCGCGGGCGTTGGCATAGTCATGCACGGCACGCATCTGGCGGTCGAGGTGGAACTGGATGTACATTGCCATGTCGGTGGCTTCCTTGTTCTCGCGCAGGACTTTTTTTAGAACCTTGTCGGAGAAAACGGCGAATTCACCCCATTTGTCGAATTCGGGGGTGGAGAATCTGTCGCGCAGGGCACAGAAAGCGGCATAGGGCAGCAGCCAGTGGCTGTTGCGGTCGACGAACGATTTGAATTCGTCGGATTTCATGGTTTTCTGGCCTTGGGTGGCGAACACCTGGCGCACATATTCGGTTTTTGCGCTGTTCACGCGCTCGTAGTCCACAGTTGGCAGCGCGTTGAGTTCGCGGCGGAGGCGCTCGAATTCCTCACGCTTGGCCTTGTCGCTTATTGTGCCCAGTTCCTCCAGGCGAAGGTACATCGGGTGCAGGGCGAAGGTGGAGTTTGCGTTGTAGGGGTACGAGTCGGTCCATGTGTGGGTCATGGTGGTGTCGTTCACCGGCAGGAGTTGCACGAATGTCTGTCCTGTGGCCACAGCCCAGTCGATGAGTTTGAACAGGTCGTGGAAATCGCCTACGCCGAAATCGTCGTCGCTGCGGAGCGAGAACACGGGAATGGCGGTGCCGGCACCTCTCCACAGGGGCATGTCGTTGATGAATCTCATTCCTGCCAGCACTGTGGCGGCGGCAGGATCGGCCTGCACGTCGATGCGGCGGTTGTCGCCTCCCTCCCAGGAAACAAGTTCTCCGCTGGCGGCATCGAGCACCACGAATTTGAACTCCGCTCCCATCGGAGCTTCGCTCACCGGCACGTTGACTTTCCACACCGGATATTCGGAGCAATCCATACGGCGTGCCCGGCGGGGATCCCACAGGCCAAGACCTTCGGTGGCGCCGCAGAGGGCGAGAACCTGGCCTGGTGCGAGCATCGGAGCCGCCACGCACAGTGTAATCTGTCCCGAAGCGGGCACATATGGCTTTTCGGGACGCTGGTGCCGGCAGATGCATTCGGTGAATGCCGACGAATAGAACGGCTTGTCGAAGGGTTGGTCCTGCCAGCGGTCGAAGATATTGTAGAAGCGGGCGCCGGGCGCAGGCGTGAATGTGTGCGGATGGCCCCATTCGCGCTTGGTCTGGCCATTTTCGTCGCGAACGATATATCGGTAGCTGAAAGGGGCGGTGGAGTCGGGTAAATCGACCGAGACCGACCACAGGCTTGAGCCCTGGACAGTCATCTTTACGGCTTTTTCTTCGCAGCCGTCGCCGAGAAGCGGCGTGTGTGCTGCAAGAAATAGCGATTCACCCCAGTTTGTGCGGTAATCGATTGTGAAGGTGAGCTTCATATAGTATGTTAGTGTATGATATTTCTCCGAATTGACCGTCAGTAGCGGCGAAGGCAAAATTACAAAAAAAAGCGAAAACGGATTCGGCGAATTAAGAATATTTAGCGTTGCTGAACGGCTTCTGACCGCATTTCCGGCTTCGGCAGGACGGTCGCTCTATGAAATGTGTGCCGGAATGTGTAACTTCGCGGCAGTCAGGTGCCACGCGGCACATAACCTCACGGATAAGAACCTATGAAAACAGAAATCATCAGGATGCCATTCCTTGCAATCATCATGGCTCTTGCCGCAGTTCTCGCAAGCTGCGGCAGTGCGGGAGCCGGAAAGTCCGCACAAGTCGATAAAGTGAAATGGCAAGTCGCCGCATATGCGGTTGTCCCGTCCGGGTCCGTCGGCCTTGAAGTCGCGGACCAGGAAGCGTATGGCGATATACTGCCATTGCGCGACAGCTACACGCAGGAAGAATCGGCAAAGGTCGATGAGTTGCTTGCGCATAACGATTCCCTCTTGTCTGCCCGTGGCTATGCTTATCAATGGATAGATTTTGGCGCGCGGGAACCGTTGAACCTGGTGTTTATTGAATCCACTCCATTGTTGGAGCAGGAGGTGGAGGTTGACTCGGAGAGCGTATCGCCGTGTTATGCCGACTGCCTGCAGATCGCTTTCAGATTCGATGACAGGCAACAGTGGGAGAACATAACCACAGCCAATATCGGCAAGAGAATAGCCATCGGCGTGAATGGCAGGATTCTGACTGCTCCATGTGTGAATAGCCCGATAACACAAGGTGCATGTTCGGTAATTGTCCCGGCCGAAGATGCTCCGGCGCTGCTGCCGGGCATATCCCTGCCGGATACGGAGTGAGTAGAGGAGAGAGAAGAGAGAGAGGAGAGGAGAGAGAAGAGGAGAGAGAAGAGAGAGAGGAGAGTACCTGCATGCATTTGCGGAATTGCCGCTATTTGCATAATTTTGTGCACCGCATAACTTTATCAATCACATATCTGCAATGGACTACAAAGACAAGGCTCTGCGCCCTGGAACGGTGCTGCAAGGCGCCACCGCCTACCGCATAGAGCGCGTTCTTGGCGCCGGTGGCTTCGGCATCACATATCTGGCGTCGATGACCATGCGTGTGGGCAATCTCAACGTGAAAGCCCATGTCGCCATAAAAGAGCATTTCATCGGCGACCAATGCGAGCGTGCCGGTGATTCGCACACCGTTGTGTGCCCGGGCACCGATGCTTCCAGAGCGCTGGTGGCGGGAAGTCTCAGGGACTTTGTCTCCGAAGCCCGACGGTTGGCCGAATATGGCGCCGGACATGGCAATATAGTCAAGGTCAACGAGATTTTCGAAATCAACGGTACGGCATATTATGTGATGGAATATCTCGAAGGCGAAAGCCTCGATGCCTACATAAAGCGGAACGGTCCGCTTGGCGAGGACGAAATCCGCAGCCTGGTATTCCCGGTTATCGACGCTGTAGCCTATCTTCATGCGCGTCGGCTTACGCATCTCGACATCAAGCCTGCCAACATTATGCTGGGAGCCGACGGCGACGGCAATGTGCGCCCGGTGCTCATCGACTTCGGCCTCAGTAAACACTACAATGCCGACGGCTCGGCCACGTCGACCGTAAACACAATGGCCTGCAGCGATGGCTATGCTCCCGCTGAGCAGTATTCCGGCATCAGGACTTTCAGCCCCACTGCCGATGTGTACGCCCTCGGCGCCACCATTCTTGCCGCTGCCACCGGCCGTACTCCGACCGCTGCCAACGACTGGCCAGCGGGAGAGCCGGAAGCCACAATCGCCGGCCTCAGCTTGGGCGCGACCATGCGCACGGCCATAGCTAAGGCCATGGCAATGCGTAAGTTCGACCGCTATCCCGATGCAGGTGCACTCTTGGCAGCCCTCGGCGGCAAAGAGACAGTTAAAACGAGGCTGTTAACGCATCCCGAATCTGAACCCGGCACCACAAAGCCATTTCCGGAACCTTTGTCATCCCCGAAGCCGCTATCAGAAATACCGGCGCCAACGCCGAAAGCAAACCGCAAGCCGCTGCTGTTCGGCCTGGTAGGGCTTTTGGTGCTTGTCGGTGCCGGAATTGCCGTCTTTTCCGGCAAAGGCGACGGCTTGGCAACGGTAGCCCACGACACATTGGCCGTAGTGGAAGAGGCGGTGGTAGCTGAAAACGTTCAAGCAATCGGCCAACAGACATCGCCGACAACACAGAATACATCTATCCCGGATGATAATGAGAGGCTTGAACGGGAGCGGGCGGAGGCTCAGCGGCTGGAGCAGGAACGTATAGAACGGGAAGAAGCCGAGATGAGGACGCCACACAATCTCGACCTTGCAATCAGGCGAGAAGGCCAAACATTGTATTTCAACCAATCGAACTGGCGCAGCCGCATCAGGCCAGGAGATGAAAAACTCGGGGTGGTGATAATAAAAAACGGCGAGCGCTTTATCCTCGCTCTCGAAGATGAAGCCGGAGGTGCTGGAATGGATTGGAATGAGGCCATGCGCCGTTTCGGCAACAGATTGCCGACAAAGGGGCAAGGCGAGGCATGGCTTAGTCAGGCAGATGCGGTAGCGGATGCCGGTGAAGCCTATGGAGGCAGCTTTCCATCCAATTCATTGTATTGGACCCGAACAGAGCATGAGAATGTCCCTTCCTACGCGTGGTACGTTGATATGCATTACGGCGGCGTCAGCCTCAACGGCAAGCCAAATCCAATCAGGGTTCGCGCAGTCGCCCCCGTGCCCGTTTCCTCGGCGATATAAACCCTTTCATACTTCGCACTTTATTACTTTAATAATTTGTCGAGGCTCTTTCTTTTGCAATGCTTGAAAAAGACAGCATGCATGGAAACGCTGAACAAAAACAAGGTCGTGAAACTGCCGGCGGGATTTACCCGAACGTAGCTGCATGCCTATGCCGAAGACTGTCTGTAGCTGCATCGGCAGGATTCGGCATGTTCCGGAGCCTGCCGTGTGCGAAAATTGCGAAAGTTTTTGCAGGGACGGAGAATTTGGTTAATTTTGGGGCGCAACCCTAAAACGACGGATAATGATTCACCTTCGGCTTCCTTTCGACGAAGTACGTCCTTTGCCCTTTTACCTTGCCATGGAAGAATGGGCGGCACGCACTTTGCCTGTCGGACGCTACTTTTTCTGCTGGAGGGTTGAGCCTACAGTTATCTGCGGCCGCAACCAGGATATTGCCGCAGAGGTGAATCTCGACTACTGCCGCGACAACGGCATTCCGGTGGTGCGCCGCCGGAGCGGCGGCGGCGCCGTGTTCGCCGACATGCAGAACTACATGTTTTCGTATATCGCTCCCGGCGATGCCATACAAAGCACTTTCTCGGCATACACCACCATGATTGCCGACATGCTTTGCCGGCTTGGAATAGACGCGCAGGCCAATGGCCGCAACGATATCGTTGCCGGGGGCCGCAAGATAAGCGGCAACGCTTTCTACCATCTTCCGGGGCGCTGCATAGTGCACGGCACCATGCTTTACGGACTGGATTCCACGCACATGCAGCATGCGCTCACTCCGTCGAGGGCGAAGCTGGTATCAAAAGCCGTGAAGTCGGTTTCCATGCGGGTCGGCTGCCTGCGCGACATAGGCCTGGAACTGACACTTGAGGAATTTGGCCGCAAGGCCATAGAAATGCTCACCGACAGCGAGCACATGCTGTGCGATGCCGATGTGCAGGGTATCGAGGCTCTGGAGCAGCGTTATTATGCCCCTGAATTTATACGCTGCGAGCCACGAGAGCTGCCTGCCGGTTGTATCCGGCGCAGCAGCCGCATCGACGGCGTGGGTGAAATCTCCGCCACAGTGGCTCTCACAGCCGACGGCACCCATATAAGAGGCATTTCGCTCGATGGAGACTTTTTCCTGCTCGACGATGTCGATTCCCTTGTCTGCCGGCGCCTCGAAGGCGTCGAGTTTTGCGAAGCCGCCGTGGTGCAGGCTCTCTCGCAGGTCGATGTGGGCAAGGTGATCGCCGGACTCGACAGTATATCGCTTGCGCGACTGATAGTACAATACCGAAACACACTCTATACCTGATCATGGAAAACAAAACCACCTGCCTGCACGCATCCCACAAGGCGCTCGGAGCCTTGATGGCACCTTTCGCAGGCTACGACATGCCCATCGAGTACGACGGGCTGGACAAGGAACATACCGCTGTCCGCACATCCGCGGGTCTGTTCGATGTATCACACATGGGAGAGATTGTGGTGGAAGGCCCCCAGGCTTTGGACTTGGTGAACCACATATTCACCAACGATGCCGCGGCACTCGCCGATGGCGGTGTGGCCTATGGCATGATGTGCCATCCCGACGGCGGAACCGTCGACGACCTTCTGGTATATCGTGTCAATGCCGAAAAGTTCCTGCTGGTGGTCAATGCCTCCAATGCCGAGAAAGATGTGGCATGGGTGAGAAATGCCGCCGCCGGCTTCGATGCCGAGGTTGTCGACCGCTGTGCCGACTATGGCCAGCTCGCCTTGCAGGGCCCCGACGCGGAGGCGATTCTTGAAAGGGAGATGGGCCTGGAGCTGAAATCGATGCCGTTCTATACCTTCAGGGTTCTTGAAGGCTCGCTGTGCGGAGGTGTGCCTGCCATAGTGAGCCGTACCGGCTATACCGGCGAGGACGGTTTCGAAATCTATGCCGCTCCCGAGGTCATCGTGGAGCTGTGGAACAGACTGCTGGCCGCCGGAGTACAGCCCTGCGGACTCGGCTGCCGCGACACGCTGCGTTTCGAGGCCGGACTGCCTCTCTATGGCGATGAGCTCGCCGACGACATAACCCCCATCGAGGCCGGTCTGGGCATGTTTGTGAAACTCGACAAACCCGGAGGATTCATAGGCAGCGAAGCCCTTGCCCGCCAGAAGGCCGAAGGCCCGGCCCGCAAGCTCGTGGGGCTTAGGCTCGACGGTGCGGCCACGGCGCGCCATGGCTTCGAGGTGCTCGATCTCGACGGCGCGGTCGTAGGCCATGTCACCACAGGCTACAATTCCCTCACCCTGGGCGAGAACATTGCCATGGCGCTTGTCGATGCCCGCTATGCTCCGCTCGGCAGCAGCCTGCAGGTGCGCATCCGCCGCAGGCTTGTGCCGGCTACAGTTGTCAAAAAGCGCTTCTATGTACCCAAATACAAAAAATAACCACATACAAAAATCCAATACCCTAAAGCCATGAGTAACATATATTATCTTCCCTCTCACGAGTATATCCGCGTCGAAGGCGCAGAAGGCTATGTAGGAATCAGCGAATACGCCGCATCGCAGCTCGGAGTTGTAACCTATGTCGACACCCCCGAGGAAGGCGATACCTTCGCTGCCGGCGAAGACTTCGGCGCAGTGGAGAGCCGCAAGGCGGCTTCCGACCTCTTCATGCCCGTCGATGCCGAAGTGCTCGAGGTCAACGATGAACTCGTGGATAATCCCCGCCTTCTCAACAATGCGCCTCTGGAAGCGTGGATTCTGAAAGTGAGAATAGAGGATCCTTCCCAGCTCGACGGGCTGATGGACCAGAAAGCATACGATGAATTCGTGGCCGCACAGCAGCACTGAACTCCCATGAACAGCCATCGCTATCTGCCACATACGGGCGAGGATATAGCCCGTATGCTCCGGTGCTGCGGTGTGACAGCCGTCGACGACCTCTACGCCGATGTGCCGCCGCAACTGCGTCTTGCAAAGGGCTATGACCTTCCGCAGGGCATGAGCGAGCCTGAACTGCGCGGCTATTTCGCCGCCCTTGGACGGCTCAACCGAGAAATGGCATGCTTTGCCGGAGCCGGGTTCTACAGGCACTATACACCGTCGGCTGTAACGTCGATTCTCAGCCGGTCGGAATTCGCCACTGCCTACACTCCCTACCAACCCGAGATTTCTCAGGGCACCCTGCAATATATTTTCGAATACCAGAGCATGATGTGCGCGCTCACGGGCATGGAGGTCAGCAACGCATCCATCTACGACGGAGCCACCGCCACTGCCGAAGCCGTGAACATGGCCGTGGCATCGGCGCGCCGCCGCAAGCGTGTTCTGCTGTCGGCCACCGTGGCGCCGGCGGTCGCGCAAGTGCTGGCCACCTATGCCTCCGGCGCAGGTATTGTTATCGAGGTCATTCCGGAGGATCGTGGCACCACGTCCATTCCCGAGATGGAGAAGATGCTTGGCGCCGGTGATGTGGCCGCAGTGGTGCTCTCACAGCCCAATTACTATGGAATCGTGGAGGATTACTCCGGCGTCGCCGACAAGATACATGCCGCCAAGGCACTGATGATTCTCAATAGCCATGCCTCACCTCTGGGTGTGCTCCGCACTCCTGCCGAATGGGGTGCCGACATCGCCTGCGGCGAGGCTCAGAGTCTGGGTATGCCGCTGAACTACGGTGGCCCCGGACTGGGCTATCTGTGCTGCCGCAAATCCCTGATGCGCAAGCTGCCGGGGCGTGTGGTCGGTGCCACCACCGACCGCGAAGGCCGGCGCTGCTTTGTCCTTACCCTCCAGGCACGCGAACAGCATATACGGCGCCAGAAGGCGACATCCAACATATGCTCCAACCAGGGCATCATGACCCTCCATGCCGCCGCGTATCTGTCGCTGATGGGAGCGGAAGGTCTGCGTAAAGTCAACGAACTGAGCTCTGCCGCTGCCCATTCCCTTGCCGAAGGTCTTGTAGCTACCGGCGCTTTCGCGTTGCGGTATCCCGAGAGGCCTTTCCTCAACGAGTTCGTGCTCGATATCGCCGCTCCGCTTACCGCCGACGAGGTAATCGCCAGCGCGGCTGCCGCCGGCATTGTGGCAGGTGTGAAACTCGACGGCAGCTCCATTCTTGTCGCCGCCACGGAAATGTGCACGCCCGAAGATATCAACCGATATGTCGAACTTTTTAAGCCCGCCAGGAAATGAACCGTAAACTGTACGACAAACTGATATTCGAGCTTTCCAGGCCGGGACGCCACGGAGCCGATCTTCCCAGCTACAACTACAGCCACAGCGCATGCACACTGCCCGAAGGTTTGCTGCGGGAGACGGCCCCGGAGCTGCCGGAAGTGGATGAGCCTACGGTTGTGCGCCACTACACCAATTCCTCGACCAACAACTTCGGTGTCGACACCGGCTTCTATCCTCTTGGGTCGTGCACCATGAAATACAATCCCAAGGTCGACGAGGCTGCCGTGGCCGATGCCGCTGTAGAGAATCTGCACCCGGCGCAGCCCGCCGACAGCGTGCAGGGCGCTCTGAAAATCTACCGCACCCTCGAGAAGGCCTTGGCCGAAGTGGGAGGCATGGCCGAGTTTTCACTGAATCCTTTCGCCGGTGCCCATGGTGAGTACACCGGGCTTATGGTGATACGCCGCTATTTCCTGGGCAAGGGCGATGAGACACGCACCCGCGTTCTGGTTCCCGACAGTGCGCACGGAACCAACCCGGCCAGCGCCGCCATGGCCGGATTCGAGGTGGTGGAGGTGAAGAGCCTCGCCGACGGCACTGTCGACATCGACGATCTTGCCGGCAAACTCGACTCCACGGTGGCCGCGCTCATGATGACCAACCCCAACACCGTAGGCATGTTTGAGAAAGGCATCCCGCAGATAGCCTCGCTGGTGCACGATGCCGGAGCACTTCTCTACTACGACGGGGCGAACCTTAACCCGATGCTGGGAATAGCCCGCCCGGGCGACATGGGCTTCGATGTGATGCACATCAACCTGCACAAGACTTTCGCTACGCCGCATGGCGGAGGTGGTCCCGGAGCAGGCCCGGTGGGCGTCCGTGCCGGTCTGGAACAATACCTGCCGAATCCGAGGGTAGTGGAGGATGCCGAAGGTAAACTGACCGTGGAGTGTGGCAACGAGGCTTTCGGACGCGTCAGCTCATGGCTGGGAAATTATACAGTGTATATAAAGGCTCTGGCATATATACTCACAATGGGTGCCGAAGGGCTTGCTTGGGTGGGGCCTCTGGCCACTCTCAACGCCAACTATGTTAAAGAGAGCCTCAAGGACCTGTATCTTCTGCCCATCGACGGCCCCTGCAAGCACGAGTTCGTGTTCGACGGGCTGATAGACAAAAGCGGTGGCGTGACCACCCTGAATGTGGCCAAGCGTTTGCTCGATTATGGTTTCCATGCCCCCACCATCTACTTTCCTCTGCTTTTCCATGAAAGCCTCATGGTGGAACCCACCGAGACAGAAAGTCCTGAGACACTCGATGCCTTCATCGAGGCCATGCGCGCTATCGCCCATGAAGCCAAGGAGAATCCGGAGTTTGTGAAAAACGCTCCGTACGATACTCCGGTGAGCCATCCCGACGAGGACAAGGCCGCGCTGGAACCCTGTCTCACCTATGCCGAACTCATGGAACCCAGATGAAGCACTATAATATTGTTATAATCGGCGGTGGCCCCGGGGGCTATGAAGTGGCTGCCCGGGCCGCTGTCGCCGGAAGTTCCGTGGCTCTTTTCGAGAAGGACTATCTCGGGGGTACATGCCTCAACCGCGGGTGTATTCCCACGAAATGCATGTGCGCAGCCGCCGCGAGGATTCTCGATATCGGCAGTGCCGGTGAATTCGGAATCGGCGTCAGCGAAGTCAAGGCTGATTATGGGCAGGCCAAACGCCGTGCCGACGGAATCGTGGCCGACCTGCGCGCCGACATTTCGGCGTCGCTTGCCGGAGTGGAGGTAATCAACGCGGAAGCTTCGCTGAAAGGCGGAGGAGTTGTGGAGGCTGCCGGAACGGAATATTCAGCCGATACCATACTCATTGCCAGCGGGTCGCGTCCCGCGCAACTTCGATGTGCCGGCGCCGAATATGCCATCGACAGCGACATGCTGCTGGCTTCTGAATCGTTGCCTGCCGGGCCCGTGGCTATTGTCGGCGGCGGGGTGATAGGTCTTGAATTCGCATCGGTTCTGAATGCTTTCGGCGTTGATGTCACCGTGTTCGAATACTGCAAGGAGGTGCTTCCGGGTGTCGATGCCGAACTGGCAAAACGTCTGCGCACGTCTCTTTCCAGACGAGGAGTGGGCTTTGTGCTTGGTGCCGCCGTGGAGGAAATCGGTGCAGACAGGACTGTAAGCTACAGCACACGCAAAGGCAAGGACACATTTGCCGCAGGTACCGTTCTGGCAGCAGTCGGGCGCAGACCTGTGCTGCCGCAGGGACTCGACGCCGCGGGCGTGCGGCTTGATGGCCGGGGCTTCATAGCAGTCGACCCAGCCACTATGGCCACGTCGGCGCCCGGAATATATGCCGCCGGCGATGTCAACGGCTTGTGTATGCTCGCTCACGCGGCATCGGCGCAGGCGAAAGTAGCGCTGGGATTTTCGCAGAGCCTATCGGTCGTACCTGCCGTGGTGTTCACCGAGCCTGAACTGGCAACAGTAGGACTCACTGTAGAAGCTGCCCGCGAACTATATCCGCAAGCCATGGCTCGCAAGGTGCCCTATGCCGCCAATGGAAAAGCACTTGCCGAAGGGCATGGCAGCGGACTGTTGAAATTGGTCTGCGATGGCGACAGTGGCCGCATTCTCGGTTGCCATGTCGTGGGTAGCCACGCAGCCGACCTTGTTGCCGAGGCAGCCGTGGTCATAGCCGCCGGCATGACCTGCGGCGACCTTGCCCGTGTTGTGCATGCGCATCCATCGTTGAGCGAACTGCTGCTTGCCGCATTGTGATATCACGTTTATGGCTTCCATTCTCTAACAAACTTTAGCACAAGACCGTTGGAATACATCACACTGGCTTGTTATGCTTATAAAGGAAAGAGAACAGGCACTGCATAGTGCGCTTGCTTCGGCCATCTGACAGTGATGCCCGTTGCCGGAGGTCATAAATAGAAATAGTTGAAACGTGGGTAAGGCACTTTAATCGGTGCCTTACTTTCGTTGAGGCCGTAACTGTGTGCTGTATGGTTATTTATTGTTAAGAAGTTTGCCGTTTTTAGACATATGTGATAGCTTTGTATCAGCTAAGCATAAAACCATGAAGACTCTCCAGTACATAGCGCTGTTTCTGGCAGCATGTGCCGCACCGGCATATGCCGCCGATGTAGTGCGCAATGTGGTGGAGGAGCCGGTGCGTACGCCCGACTGCACCATAACCGTACAGATGGGAGCCGTCGAATTGGATAATTCGTCCGAAGCTTCCGCAGAGGTGGAAATCTATGCCATTACAGGCACACGGGTGGCTGGAGGAAGAGTCGAAGGCCATTCCGACGTCCGCTTCGAGCTTGCTGCCGGTTGCTACATTGTCCGTGCCGGCACAACAACTGCAAGGATTATGGTGAAGTGACCGGCCTTATGTGCGGCTATAACCTAATTTCGAGTGATTCAAGTAACTATAATCTGACATGCAAAACTTTATCCGTCCCATCGCCGGAATTTTTTTCGGCGTTGCCGCTATTACCATGAATGCCGCCGATTCCGACAGCCGCTATGCTTCGTGGCCCGACTATCAGGGCGACGACCTTGAACTGATGGTCGACAATGCCGGCACCCACTTCACATTGTGGAGCCCTGAAGCAAAGGCTGCAGAAGTGCTCCTATATCCCACCGACCGCAACAGTGCGCCTGTGGACACCCTTCACATGACAAAAGGTGAAAACGGAACCTGGCGGGCTTCGGTGCCACAGAAACTGCTGGGTAAATTCTACACCTTCCGGGTCGATGCCGGCCATGGATTCATGGCGGAGACGCCGGGAGTCTGGGCCAAGGCCGTGGGCACCAACGGCAGGCGTGCCGCAATAATCGATATGTCCGCTACCGATCCCGAAGGCTGGAGCAACGACCGTGGGCCGCAGACAGCCGCCATTACCGATGCCGTTATCTACGAGATGCACCATCGCGATTTCAGCATCCATCCGTCGAGCGGCATAGTGCATAAAGGGAAGTTTCTGGCAATGACAGAAAACGGCACAAGCAATGATTCCGGTGCCCCCACCGGCTTAGACCATCTGCGAGAGCTGGGCATCACGCACGTGCACATTCTTCCGTCCTACGATTACAACTCCGTAGATGAGGCCAACCTTCCCGCCAATGAGTATAACTGGGGATACGACCCCTATAACTACAATGCACCCGAAGGGAGCTACTCGACCGACCCCTCCGATCCGTCGGTTCGTATCCGGGAAATGAAAGAAATGGTCAAGGCCCTCCATGATGCCGGCATCGGTGTGATAATGGACGTGGTCTACAACCACACCGCCAACAACGAC
Source organism: Porphyromonadaceae bacterium UBA7207 (assembly GCA_002490635.1). Taxonomy (GTDB): domain Bacteria; phylum Bacteroidota; class Bacteroidia; order Bacteroidales; family Muribaculaceae; genus CAG-873. The sequence continues at coordinate 72,497 of DKUJ01000015.1, read as the reverse complement.
GATTCCAACTTCTCGCTCACGGCTCCGGGATATTTCTACCGTCACCGTCCCGACGGTTCGTATTCCGATGCCTCCGGCTGTGGCAACGAGACAGCCTCCGAGCGCAGGATGATGAGCGACTTCATTGTCAATTCAGTGAAATACTGGGCAAAGGAATTCCATATCGACGGTTTCCGCTTCGACCTCATGGGTATCCACGACATAGAGACAATGAATCGTGTCGCCCGTGAACTCAAGGAAATCAATCCTTCGATTTTTGTATATGGCGAGGGCTGGACTGCCGGCGATTCGCCTCTGCCCGCAGAACAGCGAGCTCTCAAGGAGAATGTGGCACGCATGACAGGCATCGCCGTGTTCTCCGACGACCTCAGGGATGCAGTGAAGGGCCACTACAGCAATGCCGCCGACCGCGGTTTCGCAACCGGTAAGCCCGGAAATGAGGAGACTGTGAAAATCGGCATCGTGGCCGCCACGGCACATCCTCAGGTCGACTACAGCAAGGGTAACAACTCACGGTTCGCCTATGCCTCTGCACCCACGCAGATAATCAATTATGTAAGCTGCCACGACGACCTTTCCCTTACCGACAAGCTGGCGGCATCCATGCCCGATGCCTCCGAAGCCGACCGCCAGCGCGCAGCGCGTCTGGCGCAGACAATAGTGTTCACCTCGCAGGGTACACCTTTCATGTTTGCCGGCGAAGAGGTGTTCCGCAACAAGAAAGGCATCCACAACACCTATCGCAGCCCCGACTCGGTGAACGCCATCGACTGGAATCTCAAAACCTCCAATGCCGAACAATTCAACTACTATCGTGAGCTGATACGCCTGCGCAACGGGCACCCCGCTTTCCGCATGACCACAGCCGAGGATATCGCGCGCAATCTGGTGTTCGACAGCATTGCATCGCCCAATGTGATATCCTATTCGCTGAAGAACAATGCCAACGGCGACAGCTTCAAGGAAATCAAGATTGTGTTCAACGGCTCCGATATACCTTTCGCGGCACGTATTCCCCGCGGTGAGTGGACCGTTATAGCACGCGACGGACAGATCAACGCCGACGGACTCGACACCAGCCGTGGCGGAACCGTGGTAGTGGCTCCCGTCTCTGCTCTCATCCTCGGCCGCACCCGCTGAAAAAAGAAAGAATATGTGCCACCTTCGGAATGGATGGAAATTGAGTCTGCTGTTGTGGCAATCAGTTAAAATGCTTATCTTTGCGGCTGATTTGTATGCTGATGCTGTGGCGGAGGCTCAAATCTCTGTATCTCAATAAAGTATATATGATTTCAATCACTTTTCCCGATAATAGCGTCAAGGAATTTGAAGCGGGTGTTACGCCCCTCCAGATCGCTGAGAGCATTTCCGGCCGTCTCGCACGCGAAGTGCTTGCCGCCACTGTCGACGGCAAAGAGTGGGATCTGACACGCCCCATCACCGCCGACGCTGCCGTGAAACTCTTCAAGTGGGAAGACCCCGAAGGAAAACACGCTTTCTGGCACAGCTCGGCACATCTTCTTGCCGAAGCACTGCAGATTTTATATCCCGGTGTGAAATTCGGCATCGGTCCGGCGATAGAAAACGGTTTCTACTACGATATCGACCCGGGCGAACACACCCTCACATCTGCCGATTTTGCCAAAATCGAGGCAAAGATGCTCGAACTGGCAAAGCAGAACCAGCAGATTGTGCGTGCCGACATATCCAAAGCCGATGCGCTGGACTTCTTCGGCAAACGCGACGAAACATATAAGTGCGAGCTTATTTCCGAGCTGGAGGACGGACACATAACCACCTATACCCAAGGGGAGTTCACCGACCTTTGCCGTGGCCCGCATCTCCCGTCCACCGCGCCTATCAAGGCCGTGAAGGTGATGTCGCTGGCAGGAGCTTACTGGCGTGGCGATGAAAAACGTCCCCAGCTGGTACGTGTCTATGGCGTAACCTTCCCCAAGAAGTCGATGCTCGACGAGTATCTGGCACTTCTGGAGGAGGCGAAGAAACGCGACCACCGCAAGCTCGGCAAGGAAATGGAACTGTTCGCGTTCTCTGCCAAAGTAGGTGCCGGCCTGCCATTGTGGCTTCCCAAAGGAGCAGCCCTGCGCGACCGCCTCGAACAGTTCCTGCGCAAAATCCAGCGCCGCTATGGCTACCAGCAGGTTATAACCCCCCATATAGGCAACAAACAGCTTTATGTGACCTCCGGCCACTACGCCAAATACGGCAAGGACTCTTTCCAGCCCATCCACACCCCCGAGGAAGGCGAAGAGTACCTGCTCAAGCCGATGAACTGCCCCCACCACTGCGAGATTTTCCGCGCACTTCCGCGCTCCTACCGCGATCTGCCCCTGCGACTGGCCGAATTCGGAACAGTTTACCGCTACGAGCAGAGCGGCGAGCTTCATGGTCTGACCCGCGTGCGTGGCTTTACTCAGGACGATGCCCACATTTTCTGCGCTCCCGACCAGATAAAGGACGAGTTCCTGAAAGTGATGGATATTATCCTGTACATCTTCAAGTGCCTCAACTTCGAAAATTTCGAAGCGCAGATCAGCCTCCGCGATCCCGAGCACAAGGAGAAGTATATCGGCAGCGATGAAAACTGGCATCTTGCCGAACAGGCCATTATCGATGCCTGCGCCGAAAAGGGCCTTAATGCCCGCACCGAACTTGGAGAGGCCGCTTTCTACGGCCCCAAGCTCGACTTCATGGTCAAGGATGCTATCGGCCGCCGCTGGCAGCTCGGAACAATTCAGGTGGACTACAACCTTCCCGAACGCTTCGAACTCGAGTACACCGGTTCCGACAATGCCCGTCACCGCCCGGTGATGATTCACCGTGCGCCTTTCGGTTCCATGGAACGCTTTGTGGCCGTGCTTCTGGAACACACCGCCGGACATTTCCCATTGTGGCTGGCTCCCCAGCAGGCTGTGGTGATTCCCGTGAGCGACAAATATCTCGATTATGCACGCCGTGTGGCTGCAGAACTCGAGGATGCCGAAGTGCGTCTCACCATCGACGACCGCAATGAGACCCTCGGCCGCAAAATCCGCGATAACCAGCTGCAGCGCGTACCCTACATGCTGATTGTGGGAGAGAAAGAAGAGTCGCAGGGCGAAGTTTCTGTAAGAAAACCTGGCGAAGGCGACCTTGGTTCAATGAAAATTGCTACCTTTGCAGGCCGCATTGCCGACGAAGTGCGTGCGCAGACAAACCAATAAAACTACTGAATGGATAAAAAACCACCCTTCCACCCCGGTGGACCCCGTCCCGGAGCACCCTCCGGCCCCCGCAGACCAATAGGTCAGCGGCGAGACCCTCGCCAGCAGAAGCAGGCGCCGAACAACATCAATGAGCACATCCGTGCCTCACAGGTGCGTTTGGTGGGCGACAACCTCACCCCCGGTATATATTCCATTCAGGACGCCCGCCGCATGGCCGTCGACCTCGAACTCGATCTGGTGGAGATTTCCGCACAGGCCGATCCACCGGTTTGTAAGATACTCGACTACCAGAAATATCTTTACCAGCAGAAGAAGAAAGCCAAGGAAATCAAAGCCAAGGCTACCAAAGTGGTGGTGAAGGAAATACGATTCGGCCCCCAGACCGACGACCACGACTATAACTTCAAGCTCAAGCATGCCCAGGGCTTCCTTCAGGAAGGTGCCAAGGTGAAGGCATATGTGTTCTTCAAAGGCCGTTCCATCCTGTTCAAGGAACAGGGCGAGGTGTTGTTGCTGAGATTCGCAAACGACCTCGAGGACTTCGGAAAAGTAGAGCAGATGCCTCAGCTCGAAGGTAAGAGGATGATTATAATGATCAGCCCCAAGAAGAAATAGAAAATGCCTGCACCCCCATCCGGGGTGCAAGCATCGAAACTAAATAACATCAACCAACCAATGCCAAAGATTAAGACTAATT
>DKUJ01000015.1:58188-68288 GCA_002490635.1 Porphyromonadaceae bacterium UBA7207 | reverse complement strand
CCGGTGCCAAAAAGAGGTTCGCCCTTACCGGATCAGGAAAAATCAAGAGAAAACACGCTTTCAAGAGCCACATTCTCACCAAGAAAACCAAGAAACAGAAACGCAACCTCACACATTCCGGTCTGGTGGACTCCACCAACGTTAGTGCTGTAAAAGCTCTTCTGGGTCTTAAATAAGCTCAACTAAGCCGCTTCTCTGACAAGAGGCACTGCGGCTGCCGAAGGGCCGTCTGACGCCCAAGGATGCCGCCAAAACATTCTCTAACCGGCTGGTCAGCCCAAAGAGCTTCGGCCGCTGACAGCCTAAAACAAAAAACAAAATGCCAAGATCAGTCAACCACGTCGCTTCCCGCGAACGCCGTAAAAAAATTCTCAAACTCACCCGTGGCTATTTCGGTTGCCGCCGCAATGTGTGGACCGTTGCCAAGAATACCTGGGAAAAAGGTCTTACCTACGCTTACCGCGACCGCAAGGACAAAAAGCGCAACTTCCGTGCTCTGTGGATTCAGCGTATCAACGCCGCTGCACGCATGCACGACCTGAGCTATTCCAAGCTCATGGGACTCATCCACAAGAGCGGTATCGAAATCAACCGCAAAGTCCTCGCCGACCTCGCCCTCAACAACCCCGCCGCTTTCGCAGCAGTTGTAGAGAAAGTGAAGAACGCATAAGCCGCTACAGCATAAACAAACCGGCATTGTCCTTGTGAGGGCGATGCCGGTTTGTTATTTATGGCTGCTTGATAAGCGACGCGGCCTAATTGCCAAGTTCGGAAGGGTCGATGAGTTCGTCGGCGCTATATGCTCTGGTTGCCTTGCGACCGGATAGTGAATCCCACAGCATGGGGGAAATTCCCGTACCGGGGCGTTTTGCAATAATGTTGGAAGAAGTGAAAGTCTCTCCCTGGGCTATGGGAATTGCTGCCACAATGCTTTTGCGGGCGATGGCGATATTTGGAATCTCCGCTTCTGCGGCTGTTTTGCAGCCATCGCCGAGCATAAGTTCCACTCGTCGGATCTGTGCGACCATTTCGGCGAGTTCTGCCGGTTCTATCGATGCCTTGTGGTCCGGTCCGGGCAGGTTGCGGTCCAGGGTGAAGTGCTTCTCGATAATCCTTGCCCCGCATGCCACGGCAGCCACTGAGGCGGTGATGCCTACGGTGTGGTCGCTGTAGCCCACTGCGGCGCACCCCGTGGCCGCCAGAGTATGCATTGCCCGCAGATTAACCGAACTGTCGGGCGCGGGATATTGTGTGGTGCAGTGCAACAGTGCGATACGCGACAGGGGGGTGCCTGCTTTACGCAGAACCTTGAGTGCGGCATCGACTTCGGCAGCGGTTGCCATGCCGGTGCTCATCACCACCGGCTGTCCCAGAGCACCGATTTTGCGCAGATAGGGTAGATTGGTGATTTCTCCTGAAGGAATTTTCCAGAAATCCATCCGCAGCGGTTCGAGGCAGTCTATGCTCACGTGGTCGAAAGGCGTGCTCACAAACCCTATGCGCCGTTCGCGGCACATCATGTTCAGTTTCGCGTAGGCACTCAGCGGCAGATGTATGGCGCGGCACATCTCCAGTTGGCTCTCGTCGGAACCTGTTGTCTCTTTCTGGTATTCTGCTTTGGGTGCGTTCGCTGCTATTACAAGTTCCGGAACAGCAGTCTGGAATTTTACGTAGTCGGCGCCTGCGGCGGCTGCGGCATCGATCATGCGGCATGCCATGTCGAAATCGCCGTTATGGTTCACGCCTGCTTCGGCGATTATGATGGTGCGGTCAGTTTCTTGGAACATTTGAGTCGGAATCAAAAACAACGTCGGCAGGATAACGGACCGTTGTCACTCCTGGGCGGCCTATTGCGGGAGCTTCGGGGCGGCCGAGGATATCGTTCACCATTGCTGCTGCCACGTCGGCTCCTGCATGGATGCTTGCCACGCAGCCGCCTCCGAATCTGGGGTTTACTTCCATTACCATGAGGCGTCCGTTGTCGAGGTCGCGGATAAGTTGTACGGTTATGGCTCCGGATAGTCCGGCAAGTTCGATTGTACGGGATGCCAGCTCCACAGCTTCGGGGCAGTCGGTTGTTGTTGTGCGTACGGCCTCGCCACCGGAGGTTTCCTCTCTGAGCCTCGGACTGGCCACGAGTATGCGGCCCGAGCGCACCGACGCATAGCAGTCGACTGATATTTCCTGCCGGTTGTCGATGCGTTCCTGAATGAGGAAACGGTCGGACAGGCTCTGATACTTGTACACTCCCTGCAGGCTGTTGATGCATTCGATGCCTTGCGAAGCCGAGCCGAAGCGAGGTTTGGCGATAAGGCGCAGACACGGGTCGCCAGGACGGTAGGTACGCGGAATGGCAATGCCGGCACGCTCGAAGAATTCGGCGGCCGCTATTTTGTCGAACATCCGTTCTGCATCCTCGGCTTTGCCCACGGGTGCGAACACCGCGCCGCCAGTGCGTGTGCGGTAGCGCGCGGCAATGCCAACGGCCTGGTCTACGAACGGCACCACGGCATCGACACTATGGCTGTCGACCGTGCTGTCGATGTGGTCGAAGATTGCCGGGTCGCCCCAACGTAGACCTTCGACCACTGTGCCAAGGCTGGCTATGGGAGAGCGTGCCGACAGTTCGTAGCCTACGATACGGCCTTCGACGCCGGCGTCGCCGCATGCTTTCAGCAGTAGCCTTCCGAAGCTTACACGCTTCGCTCCTCCGAGGAACAGGAATGTGAGTTTCTTCATCGGTTGTAGAGCATTGGTTTGTATTTTGCGAGATTTCCGGGGTCGGATAGCCAGTCGATGGTTCTCTTCAAGCCTTCGCTGAAACTCACAGCCGGTTCCCATCCGGTAAGGCTACGGATAAGGGAGCTGTCGCCGCATAGGCGTGTAACCTCGCTGTTTGCCGGGCGCAGGCGCTGCGGGTCCTCTTCAATCTCTATATCGGCATTCATCAGCCTGGCTATTTCGGCGGCCGTATCGCCCATTGATATTTCCGTACCGGTGGCGATGTTGATTTCCATGCCCTCTATGCCTGTGGCTTCGGCAAGAGCTATGAAGCCTGCGGCGGTATCGGTAACGTAGTTGAAGTCGCGTGTGGGACGGAGGTCGCCAAGCCGGATGCGTGTGGCGCCGGCGGCAATCTGCGAAATCACAGTTGGGATAAATGCCCTGGCGCTCTGCCGTGGCCCGTAGGTGTTGAACGGGCGGGCAATCACCACAGGCATGTCGAAAGCATTGTAGAAACTCTTGGCCATGGCGTCGGCCGCGATTTTGGTGGCCGAATACGGCGATTGAGGTTGGCGTGGATGGTTTTCCTTGATGGGGACATGGAGCGCCGAACCGTAGACCTCGCTTGTGGATGTTACGACAACGCGGCTGCAAGCGGCATCGCGCGCGGCCTGGAGGATGTTGAGTGTGCCACGGATGTTCGTGTCCACATAGCTGTCGGGAGCCTCGTAGCTGTACGGTATGGCTATAAGTGCAGCCAGATGGAACACAACGTCGGCGCCGCGGCAGAATGTGCGGCAGAAGTCGGGGTCGCGTACATCGCCGGCGACAATCTCGAGCATCCCGGAGGGCTCTCTGCCCTCGAGCCATCCCCATGAGCCGAAGGAATTGTACTGTACCATTGCCCTTACCCTGTATCCTTTGTCGAGCAGGGCTTCTACAAGATGTGAACCTATGAAGCCGTCGGCACCGGTTACTGCCGCCAACCGGCACTGTTGATTGTTGTTTACCATGTTTTGGAGAATTTGTAGACGAACAGTTGTCCTTCCTTGTTTTGCCAGATCAGCTCCATGCGTTTGCTGTCGCAGCTGACAATACGTAGTGTGAATATCCCTGTGGCGGGGAAACCCATCCACTGCGGAGCGGCATACTGGCCGCCTCCGTCGGGATTGTTGTCGTCGGTGTGCTCGAAGTCGAGTCTCAGAAGACCGTCGGGAAGCTCTGTGAAGTTGCCGAAGTAGTTTTCGGCAGTGTGGTGCTTATCGGCGAGCTGCACCCGCAGCAGATCGGACTGGAAGCTCCAGAAGGTCTCTGTATCTTCCGGCATGGTCATTTCCGAGCCGTCGCAGGTCGCGCTTTCGAGTACCCAGGATCCGAAAAGGCGGCCTATATGTCCGCCGTTCTGTGTGCAGGCCATTGCCACTGCCGCCAGCAGTACGGCAAGTATCGTGCGTGTGTGTGTCATTTGTTTTTACCTAAGGTGAAGTCGCCACGGAAATTCACGGCGATTGATGCCCCTGCATTATTGCCTCTGAGGTTGCCGGCGTCGAATGCGAACTGAGCCTTCAGTTCGAGACCGGGCAGAGACGGAGCGGGCTGCCAGCTTGCTTCGGCCATCGCCGATGTGTTGTGGAGAAAGCGTGCCGCCGGCAGACGGCCCGAGCCTCCGGCTTTCTGGTACGATACCATGGCTCTCCAGTGCCATCGGCCTTCGATTGTGCCGCGGGCTGCGATGTGGAATCCGCGGGAGCGGTTGTGCGCGAATGAGGCGTTGCCGTCGGCATTGTATATGGGCGCCGGCAGGAAGGGGGTGCCTATTGCCATGCCATAGTTGGCATATGGGCCATAGAAGTCGTTGTTATAGTAGTTGTCGCCGCCGTTTGCTTCGCTCATCAGGTCGGTGCCGGGTCTGTCGCCTACGGTATAATGTATGGGGCCGCCCTGGTTGGTGAAGTCGAGATATTCTATGACGATACTTTCCAGCGGACCTGCCGAGGGAAAATCGTACTGTAGCCCCCACAGGCCATCCCAGCCGTTACGGCGCCCGATGCCGGAGCCATCTTCCCAGGGCCACTGGAAGTAAGCGCTGAGTTTTCCGGCCGATTTGAAGTTGTAGACAGCCTTGAAATCCCAGCTGCCGAGGGAATTGCCTTTGTAGTAACCTTCGCCGGAGCCTTCCATGGGAAAGAACATGTCCCATATGTCGCGCAGGTGAAAGCCGCGGTCCTCGTGCCTTATCTGTTTTCCGGCGCGGTACCATGTTGTGGAGCCTCCGAATTCACCGGCTGTCTGCATGCCCACAATAACGCTGAACGGCATCGAAGGCTTGGTGCGGAAATAGCATCGCTTGTATGTGTAGCAGAGGTCGGAGGTGCTGAGGCCCTGGTAGCGGTTGAACTGCTTGTGGTCGAAGCCGTCGTCGGTGAATCGGCCGTACATTATTTCACCGTCGATCTGCACCCAGCCGTCGGTGAACGGTATGTCGACGAAATCCAGAAATCCGGCGGCGGCTCCCGGTATGGGCCGTGCGTTGGTGCTGCGCACAAGATCGCCCGACGAAAGTGTGTTGTCGGTTATGCGGCTGTACCTTTCCTTCATGCCAGCCAGCAGATATACCGCTCTGAACTTAAGCTCGCCATATAGCTGAATCAGGCGCAGGGCAGATGGCCGTACGGCCGATTCCGTCCACGACCCTGTAGCCGCGTCGTAGCGGTCGTAGGAGAATCCGTTCGAGTAGCCTGCTATATATTCAGCTCCGTAGCCCCAGCTGAACCGCCTGGAAGTGTCGACCCGCCTAATAGCGGATGCACCTTGCCATATCCCACGGCCTGCGGATGCACGACCGGAGTTCCACGAACCAATCATATAGGGGGCGAAACGGTCTTTCGAGGCATTGACACGGACGTAGGCGTCGTATTCGATGTTTTCGGCGGCACCGGCGGCGATTGCCGCGGCTGCCAGGATAGCCGTTGTTATAAGTTTTTTCATTGTGCCGTATTCCGGGCAGGCGACTGCAGGCAAATTCTTACGGCTTCTCTCACGGTTTCGGCACCGGCGGCCGACGACCTTAGCAAAGCGAGCACGCCATCGATATAGGCGTCCTTGTTCTTGAAACCGCACATTTGCGCCACATTGCAGTTGGCCAGCATCGATTTCTGATTGAAAACTTTCAGTATGGCGTTGTAGTCGCCGCTGTCGACAAACTGTTGGAACTGTCGGCAGAAATATTCGTAGCTTTTTCTCGGATTCATTTCCGAGACGAGGTTTTCGAGGTGTTTTTCGAGACTGTCGATGGAATCGAACCGGGCATCCACACGGTATTCGACCGTCCGCTTCACCCTGTGGCGGGTATGCATAAGAGCCTGCTGTCGCAGTTCGGCCTTGAAAAGCGAGAGCAGGGCTTTCCGCACTTTCGCCACCACCCTGTCAGGGTCGGCTCCGGAGCGCGATGCCATAGTGTGGATTATAGGTTCGAGAATGAAAATATTTTCCACCTCGGCCACCTCCGGCACCATTATGTTTTTCCTGCGCAGATAGGCCACTTCATCCTCGTTGCGCCTGTCGCGGTCCACAATGCCCATCGAGTCGAGTTTGTGGAACGAGGCAAGGTCGTTGAAAGTGCGTGTGGCTTCTATAACCTTGTTGCAACTGCCCAAAGAACGCACCGTGAAGTCGGGAAAGATAAGCGGGTACAGCCGTGCGTCGATGCTGCGGTTGTCGCCTTCGATAAACAGCACGGGCTTGCGGCTGCCTGCCAGCGCGAGGTATATCTCGTTGGTCACGCCTGCTTGCGGAGGCAGAACCTCGTAGTTCCAGCGGCAGGCTTTGGCGTCGCAGTCGCGCACCCACACCACACGCGCGCCGTTGCGCGAGGATGCGAAATCGGGATCGTGGGTGGTATAGCAGAAGCCGCAGTCGGGGCGCAGAGCCTCCAGCCGGTTCCACAGGGAGCTTATTATAGTGGGATGCAGGAAAATCTCGGGCGACTCCACGAAAATGGATGCATTCCGCGGGGCGTACAGCACAGCGCCGGTGTAGTATAGCACGGCGCGTTCGCCGTCGGATAGGCGCAAGGCTGTGTATTGGTCGTTCTCTTTGTCGAAGGACCTCGAGAATAGAATCTTTCCGCTGTCGATGAGTACGCGGTTGCCGGGAAAAATCTCCTGCCATAGTTCCACCACCTTGTCAAGACGCGTGGGTTTAAGGTGTGTGTTCCTGCCGTCGGCCAGAGCCAGCTTGTAGCCTATGAGATTCAGCATCTCGTCCTGCATAAGTCGGGCGAGCAGCATTTCCAGCGTGGTGGCTCCTTGTTGTGCCGCGATAGCCGGAGCACCGGCGCTCAGACGGCTCCGGAGTTCCCATGGCTGGTATTCATGGTCGCCGCGCGGGCGGTCGTATAGTGCTCCGAGAGCGTTTAGCCTCATGGCCTGGTCGCCAAGAGTGTCGAGTATGGAGCGTGTGAAGCGTGTTTTGCCGGCACCGTTGGCTCCTATTATTACCAGCGGAGTTCCTCCGCCGAATCCTACAGCTTCGGCAGGGCGGCTGTCGTTGCGTGGTGGTAGCTGAAGGTTCATGGCCGAACCGGTTTAATAGGCTGTCTAAAATTCATATCACTTCGCTTTTGAGTGGCATGCCGGTGACTTTTTGTCTGCGCCTCAGGTACGTGGCATAGCTCCGCTCCTTCATCGCAAACGATATTCATCAGCCAGTCTATCTCAAAATCTGTGTCATATGAATCCGGACAGTTTCTAAAGTTGTTGCTGTCGGCTGTAGGTGAGGTTCACCTTGGCCTTGGAGAAATCGAATCGTGCCACTGCGGGTGCTGCAATATATGGCACCACCTCGGATACGATGTAGTTCTGCTGGTATGAAGTCATGTCCAGCTCGAAGTTCACCTGTACGGGCACAATAGTAAATGTGTAGTCCTCGGGGGTGAGTTCGTCCTCCTTGTCCATAAGGTCTTTCAGATAGCTCACCATGCCAGAAAATGCATAGCGGCGCAGTCGCTGGTCGTACTGGCAGTAGAACGAAGTCTTGTTGTCGGGCAGTTTGTTCTGGGCGAAGAACTCGTCGCGGTCCTTGCTGAGCACCATCAGCGCATACGGGGGCACGTCCACCTTGTATCCGGTGGCGATGGTGTCGGCCGGGAGGGAGAGGTACAGGTCGTTGATTACCGACAGGCCGGTGCTGCCTTCCTTGAATGCGGCTATTACTTCCGGCGCGGGGAAGCGGAGCTTGACTTCGTATCCTGCCGGCGCAATCATCAAGGGTGCGCCGTTTTCAACTTCGGCGCGGAGTGCCGGGTCGAGTTCGACTTTTATATTGTTGTTGTTTATTACCTCCGGAGCCACAGCGAAGTATTCCTGCTCGGCTTCTATGGTGTCGTTCTTTTCCTCACCTACCTTGATGGTGCTCATGTGTAGGGTTATGGTGGTGCGGGATATTATGGTGAGGCGTCCGCGGCCGAAGCTGCTCTGGGCATAAATGCCCGGAAAGACGTTGGCGGTGAAAATCTGGCCGTTCGCGAAGTTGTCGGGGTTGGCGACGAAGGCATCGAATAGACTCTTGCTGAACTCCAGCGGGAGTTTCATGGCTATGGTGCGTGTTGCCAGTCCCATCACCGAGTCGCTGCCGAATGCCGAGGTGTTGTACACCGTGGATGTGAGAGGCTGCGAGGGGTCGTAGTAACCGGTTGGGTCGAAATCGCTGGCGATATCGGCGGGAAGCGCTTTGGTCAGCGGGAAGACGGTGAGAGTCATAGGTGCTATTGAGTCACCGATGAAAGCCCCCGGAAGATAGCGGAAATTCAGGAATGCGCTGTCGATATCGGCGGAATCGAATGTTGCGGTATCGAGTGCCACGGCAGGAACGAACTGCGCCACGGCGCTGCTGGAAATGCTGCCGTATCCGGGGATGTCGATGGCGCCGAGCAGTTCCGCGATGGTGCGCGGGCGCACGCTTGCCACAGCTTCGGAGTGGCCGGTGACAGTGAACGAGGAATCAACGACAATCTGCACCTGGTCTTCGAGCAGAGAGGAACCTATGGTGCTGTCCTCGCCGCAGCCTGCGGTGGCGGCGCCCAGGAGGGTGATTCCGGCTATGGCCGGTATGATATTGCGCAATGTCATTTTATTCGATAGGATTGGAGTAGGGGAGTGTGTGGAATGCGGCGCAGGGCTTCAGAGGCTCTGGTAGAAGTTGTAGTATGCATCGGCATCGATGCCGCCGGGATATTCCAGCATGGGTTTGCCACTGGCGATTGCGTAGTCCAGCAGTTCCTGAGGCACATCATGAGAGCTGACAACCAGAGCATCGGCGTGGTCGATTGCCATTTTGTTGAGCTTTATGAAGTCTATGGGAGTCTCGCCATCGGTAAGTGATGTCAGCGCGGAGTCGTCGAAGCCGTCGGCGCGCAGTTTTTCGATAAGGCGGCCGTTGAGGTGTCCTTCGAATGAATCGGAGAAAAGGGAGAACACAATTTTTGTATTGCGGAACACTGGATCGTCGGCAAATACATTCTTAAGATATAGCGGAGCCAAAGCGCTTATCCATCCGGTGCAGTGTACTACCGAAGGCTCCCAGCGTAGTTTTTTTACGGTTTCGGCGGTTCCGCGGACAAAGAACATGGCGCGTTCGTCGTTGGCGTCGGAATCGTGCACGGTCTCGAGTTCGCCCGAGGCGTGGCGCATGAAGAAATCGTCGCTGTCGATGAAGTACACCTGCAGGCGTGTGGGCTGGAGGGTAGCCACTTTAATGAGCAGAGGATGGTCGGTGTCGTCGATTACGATATTGATGCCGCTCAGGCGGATAACCTCATGGAGCTGGTTGCGTCGTTCGTTGATATTGCCGTATTTCGGCATGAAGGTGCGAACTTCGGCTCCTTTTTCCTGCATGGCCTGCGGGAGCTGTCGGCCGAAGGTGCTCAGCGGTGTCGCGGGCAGGTATGGTTCAATCTCCTGGGAGATGTATAGCACTTTTTTTACGTCCATTCTTTGCTTTGGTGGCTTTATATTGGCTGCGAAACGCGCGTGCGAAAAATCGTTGCGCGGTAATAACGTGCAAATTTAGCCATTTTTTTCGACATGGTCGGTATGGTGTGGCCTGTGAGGCTTCGTTTTTCACCTTTTTTAGTGGACTCCATGTGCTAAAAAACCTGGATTGGAATCGTGCGCATGGGGGATAAGAGTGCATAAAATAATAAAAATCAAAAATATTTGGTGGTGTTGGGCAAAAGCAGTAACTTTGCGGCGCTAAACCAATACAGAACCAATAACAAACGTAAATGGCAACAAAAATTAGACTGCAACGCCATGGTCGCAAGAACTATGCGTTCTATCCGATTGTCATCGCAGATAGCAGGGCACCACGAGATGGTA
>DKUJ01000015.1:42335-57917 GCA_002490635.1 Porphyromonadaceae bacterium UBA7207 | reverse complement strand
GATAGCAGGGCACCACGAGATGGTAGATTTATTGAAAGGATAGGTTCCTATAATCCGAACACTAATCCTGCTACAATCAGTCTCAACTTCGAGCGGGCTCTGTACTGGGTGAGCGTGGGCGCACAGCCCACAGAAACAGCACGCACCATCCTTTCCAACGAAGGTGTTCTTCTGATGCACCACCTCCTCGGTGGCGTGAAGAAAGGTGCTTTCGACCAGGCCGAGGCCGAACGTCGATTCAACGAATGGAAAAACCGCAGGGATGCCAAAGTGAACTCCCTGAAGGTGTCCATGGCTACCAAGAGCGAAGAAAACGCGAAAGCCCGTATGGAGGCCGAAGCCGCCAAGAATAAAGCTATCGCCGAAGCTGTGGCCAAGAAAAAGGCCGACCTCGCCGCTGCCGCCGCCGCACAGGCTGCCGAAGCTACGGCCGAGGAAAACGCTCAGGAAGCTGCCGCAGAATAAGCGGCTGCCCGAAGGCAAAAAACTAAAGCCGGGGTGTGTCCGCTCTTTTAATGGAGTAGGCGCACCCCATTGCTTTTATCCTTACTCTGTAGAACATCCCACCAACCGTCTCCACAACTTCCCAAAAGCAGAATAATGAAAAAATTCAAAGAATACACAGGGCTGAATCTCTCGCAGGTCAACAAAGACATGCTTGAGCGGTGGAAGTCCGAAAATCTTTTCGCCTCCAGTGTGGCTCTGCGTCAGGGCGCGCCATCGTTTGTTTTCTATGAAGGTCCTCCAAGCGCCAACGGCATGCCGGGCATACACCATGTGATGGCACGAACAATAAAAGATCTATTCTGCCGCTACAAAACCATGCAGGGTTTCCAGGTGAAACGCAAGGCCGGCTGGGACACTCACGGCCTGCCCGTGGAATTGGGAGTGGAGCGCTCTCTGGGCATTACCAAAGAAGATATTGGAAAGAAGATATCCGTAGAGGAATACAATGCTGCATGCCGCCGCGAGGTTATGAAATACACCCGCGAGTGGGAGTCCCTCACGGAAATGATGGGATATTGGGTAGATACCACCGACCCCTATATAACCTACGACAACCGCTACATCGAAACCGTGTGGTGGCTTCTTGCACAGCTTCACTCCAAAGGGTTGCTGTACAAAGGCTATACCATACAGCCGTATAGCCCCGCCGCAGGTACCGGACTCAGCAGTCACGAGCTCAACCAGCCGGGTTGCTACCGCGATGTGAAGGATACCACCTGCACGGCATTGTTCGAGTTGACCGATCCTATCGATATTCTCACAGGCTGGGGCAAGGCCTGTCTGCCTGCGTGGACCACAACACCTTGGACTCTTCCGAGCAATACCGCGCTTGCCGTGGGGCCGGCGATAGAATATTCGGTACTGCACACTTTCAACCCGTATAACGGCGAAAAAATCACTGTAGCCATCGCTACAGAGCTCATCGGCTCATACTTCAAGCCCGAAGGTGCCGAAGCCGATATGGAAGGCTTCGTAGCCGGCAGCAAGGTGGTGCCTTACCGTGTCGTCGGCACTGTGAAGGGCGAACAGCTCACCGGCATGCATTATCGCCAGCTGCTCCCGTGGGTAAATCCGGGAGAGGGCGCTTTCCGTGTGATTCCGGGTGACTACGTATCCACCGCCGACGGTACAGGCATTGTGCATATCGCAGGAACATTCGGTGCCGACGACCTCAGGGTGTCGCGTGCCGCCGGTGTGCCACCGCTGCACATGATCGACCGTGAAGGCAATCTGCGCCCAATGGTAGACCTTACCGGGCGTTTCTATCGTCTGGAGGATCTCGACCCCGGTTTCGTGGCATCCATGGTGGACACTGAAGCCTATTCGGAATGGGCAGGCCGATACGTCAAGAACGCCTACGACCCCGAAGCCGACGAAACCACCGAGACTCTCGACGTGGCCATATGCATGGACCTCAAGGCCAAAGGCCAGGTGCTCTCCATTGCCAAGCATGTGCATAACTATCCGCACTGCTGGCGTACCGACAAGCCTGTGCTGTATTACCCGCTCGACAGCTGGTTCATCCGCTCCACTGCCGTGCGCGACCAGCTTATCGAACTGAACGGCACCATAAAGTGGAAACCGGCCTCGACCGGCACAGGACGCTTTGGAAAGTGGCTTGAGAATCTTCAGGACTGGAACCTGTCGCGTTCACGCTTCTGGGGAACCCCTCTGCCCATATGGCGTACCGAAAGCGGCAAGGAAGAAGTATGCATCGATTCCGTGGAGACTCTCTTCAATGAAATCGACAAGGCTGTGGCCGCCGGAGTGATGACCTCCAATCCCTTGCGCGACAAAGGCTTCGTGCCAGGCGACTATTCCGCGGAAAACTACGACCGCATCGACCTGCACCGTCCCTATGTCGACGACATCGTGCTTGTGGCTCCTTCGGGAGAACCGATGCATCGCCAGACCGATCTTATCGACGTATGGTTCGACAGCGGGTCCATGCCATATGCCCAGATTCACTATCCTTTCGAAAACAAGGAAGCATTCGACAACGGCAGCCTTTTCCCCGCCGACTTCATCGCCGAGGGCGTGGACCAGACACGCGGCTGGTTCTTCACACTCCATGCCATCGCAACCATGGTTTTCGGCTCCACTGCCTTCAAGGCTGTGGTTTCCAACGGGCTGGTGCTCGACAAGAACGGTGAGAAGATGAGCAAGCGCAAAGGCAATGCCGTGGATCCGTTCACCACAATCGAGAAGTACGGATCCGACCCTGTGCGCTGGTATATGATTGCCACCTCTTCGCCGTGGGACAACCTCAAATACGATCCCGAGGGTGTGGCCGAGACCGCAAGAAAATTCTTCGCGACGCTCGGCAACACCTATTCCTTCTTTGCCATGTATGCCAATGTCGACGGCTTCACCGGCGAAGAGGCACAGGTGCCCGTGAGCGAGCGCCCGGAAATCGACCGCTGGATTCTTTCACTGCTGAACACGCTTGTGAAGGAAGTCACCGAAGCCTACGACGACTATGAGCCCACCCGCGCCGTGCGTGCGATAGGAAGTTTCGTACTCGACGATCTTTCCAACTGGTATGTGCGTCTCAACCGCAAGCGTTTCTGGGGCGGCAAAATGGATTCCGACAAACTTGCCGCATATCAGACCCTCCATACCTGCCTCTCCACCCTGGCACTGCTGGCCGCCCCGGTGGCACCTTTCTTCTGCGACCGTCTGTTCCGCGACCTTACCGGTGCCCCCAGCGTGCATCTGGCCGAATTCCCCAAGGCGGACACCGCGCTTATCGACACCGCGCTGGAACGTCGCATGTCGCTGGCACAGCGCCTTACATCGCTTGCTCTCGGACTCCGCAAGAAGGCCAACATCAAAGTACGCCAGCCGCTGGCCAAGATGCTCCTGCCGGCTGCCGACACTGCGGCCACCGCAGATATCCAGGCGATAGCTCCTATCGTTGCTGCCGAGGTCAACATTAAGAATATCGAGGTGGTCGGCAACGACAACGCCGTGTTCGTGAAGCGTGTTGACCCCGATTTCAAACGTCTTGGTCCTATGTTCGGCAAGCGCATGAAAGCCGCGGCAGCAAGAATCAAATCGATGGGAAGAGCCGAAATAGCGGCTCTGGAAGCAAACGGCTACATCGACCTTGAAGTCGAAGGCGAAGTGACCCGGGTTCCCGTTGACGCCGTGAAGATTGTCGCCGAGGATATCAAGGGATGGCTTGTTGCCAACGAAGGCTCCCTGACTGTGGCTCTGGATATCGACATCACTCCCGAACTGGCTGCCGAAGGTCTTGCCCGTGAGCTGGTGAACCGCATCCAGAATCTGCGCAAGCAGTATGGTCTCCAGATAACCGACCACATAAGTCTGGCAATCGAAGGAAACGAACAGGTGCGGAGCACCGTGGAAGGCTATGCCGATTATATCGGCGGCCAGGTGCTTGCCGACGCCATCGTGAGCCGGATACCCGAAACCGCCGAACGCACCGAGACACTCGATATCGACGGCACAGAAGTAAGAATCGCCATATCGCAGGCCTAATACCACAAGTAATGAGCGAAAAAGAAAGATACAGCGATGCCGAGCTCGAAGAGTTCCGCAAGCTTATAAATGACAAGATCGCCGCTGCCCAGGAACTCTACGACGAGTTGGTGGAAGCAATCAACAACAGCCACGGCAACGGCACCGGCGATACCTCCCCTACATTCAAGGCACTGGAAGAGGCTGCCGACGTGAATGAACGCGAAGCCAACGCCCGCCTTGCCGAACGTCAGCGCCAGTTTATCTCCCACCTCAGGGGCGCGCTCACGCGAATTGAAAACAAGACCTATGGCGTGTGCCGCGTGTGTGGCACGCTCATTCCCAAGGAGCGCCTGCGGGCTGTGCCTCATGCCACGCTATGTGTCAACGAGAAGATAAACCGCAAGTGAACAATATTTCCTCGAAACGCCTCGCCGCAGTGGCCGTTGTCACTGCGGCGGCGGTGATTGTGCTCGACCAGCTGATGAAATTCTGGGTGAAGACGAATTTCTACCTCGGAGAGGATGTAGAGATTCTATCCTGGTTTCATCTTCGCTTTATCCAGAACAACGGCATGGCCTTCGGGATGGAGTTCGGCAGCAAGCTCATGCTCACCTGCTTCCGTATAGGTCTGGTGAGCGTGCTCACATGGTACCTTGCCCGGCTTGTCAAGGCCGCGCTGGTTCCGGTGGGATATATTGTGGCGGTGGCGCTGGTGTGCGCCGGCGCACTAGGCAATATCATCGACTGTGTGTTCTATGGCGAGATATTCACCAATCCATATCCCCCCGAAGTGGCCACAACTGTGGAGTTCGGCCATGGCTATGGAACATGGTTTCACGGCCTTGTGGTGGACATGCTGTATTTCCCGCTGTTCTCGTTCCAGTGGCCGCAGTGGATTCCGTGGGTAGGCGGTACTGCGTTCTCGTTCTTCGACCCTGTGTTCAATCTTGCCGACGCGGCCATAACCGTGGGCATGTTCATGGTTATTCTTTTCTATTCCAAATATCTGGGACGGAAGTGGTATGCTCCCTCGGCCGACGATAAATAGGCTTTCGGCGGCGATTTCGGCGTTGCTTGTGTTCGCCGCCTGCCACCGTGTGCCCTCTGATGTGATACAGCCCGAGGAAATGGCTCAGCTCATGGCCGACGTGCATGTCGGCGAGGCTGTGGTGGAGATGAACCGCAACCAGTACCAGAGCGATTCGTCCAAGCAGGCGTTCAAGCAGAGTGTGTATGCCGCGCATGGAGTCGACGCTGTCACCGTAGACTCGTCGATGGCCTGGTACGGAAGGCACATAACCAGGTATATGGATGTCTACGACCGTACCATAGAGATTCTCGAGCACAGGCTCATCGAGACCGGCAACCGTGTGGCGGCAGAAGCCGCGCTATCCATGGCCGGAGATTCCGTCGACGTGTGGCCGCATCCGCGCTATATGTCGTTCGGCAGTTTGTCGCCGTCGGCTACCATCACTTTCGCTTTTGCGAGCGATGACAACTGGGAAGCCGGCGACACCTACACATGGCGTGCCAAGTTTATCGAGAACGGTGCGGCGAGCGACTGGGCCATTGCCGCACAGTACAGCGACGGTACTGTCGAGACCGTGCACACGCGATTCGGCAATAATGGCTGGCGCGAGCTGGTGTTCCGTTCCGATTCCACGCGTAATATAACAAGACTCAGCGGGTACCTTACCGCCGACATAGCGGAGGGCAACACAGTGCGTCTCGACAGCATGCAGCTTGTGCGCAAGCGTCTGGATGCCGAGCGATATTCGCAACGCTATATGCAGCGCACAGTACGTAACTACGAAGCCCCTTCCGACAGCCTGTGAAACGTCTGCTGATTCGCAAACTCCATATGCCGGACGGTACGGTTGTGTCGCCTGCGCTGGTTGCAATGGCCGATGATGGCTACGCTGTAGACAGGGTCGAGATTTTCACGGCGGAGACACCAGACACCAGCTATGTCGACGGTGAATTTGAGCTTACTGCAGAAAGAACAATACGGAAGCGCGTGCATCAAGCACTTAAGACCGGTCCTGAAACGTTTTCATAGCCTCTATAAGCGTCTGCCATCCGTGGATGTCGTAAACGATTTTCAGTTCGCGGAAGGCGGCTCCATAGGCGGGATCGGGGTTTTCCATCATCTGGTGAAGAATCACCAGTGCTTCGGTTTTGCTTATCTGTGAAACGACAAGCGATGCCACAAGATTGCAGAACCCTTCGCAATATGTGTGCGGCGCATCGATGTTGCGGTGCCATTGCCAGAGGTGCGCGAGTTCGTGGGCCAGGGTTTTGGCCATCCCGATTCGCGAGAGCTGACGCATGAGGTCGATGCGGTAGCCAGAGGAGTTTCTCGATGCCACGCCTCGCGGGGTACCCTCGGGGCTGCCGTGGGCGAGTTGCATCTCTTCAGCCGACAGCAGGCAGATGCGGACGGCGGGCAGGTATAGTTTGTGGCTGGCAAAGAAGGAATAGCAGAATGTACGGATGGTTTCCAGTTCGTCGTAGCTGCGTTCACTGCCGCAGCGGCCGCATGCGGTTCCGAAATATGGCACATCCACAGCATCATTTCCTATTATGCGGCCGCAGAAGCAACAGCACTGAACGTTGTGGCACGTGCATGCCCGGCGGTTGTAGCGGTCGACGTGGTAGTTGTCGCTGTCGATATTCCGGCCGCAAACCACGCAACGGCTGCCGGTTTCTCCGGTGGCAATTCCGAGAAAGGCAAGATGGTGGTCTGTATTCATAATGATGCCATGCGTGATTCGATTATGTCAAGTGATTCCAGAAGTACTTTGCGACGGTAGATGGCGTGATTGGAATTGTCGCCGGCAAGTGTGTCGAGTTCGTTTGCAATGCTTTGTCTGCGAAGTGTCATGGTGTCGGTCAAGCGGGAGCGCAGCCCGTGAACTGCGCAGGCAGCAAGTGCGGGATTTATCCACAGGGCTATGGCGGCATCGTCGCCTCCTCCCGAACGCGACAGTTCCGGCAGGGATGCTCTTAGGGTTGCCGCGAACTGTTCCGGACCTTCGTCGAGGAAGCCACGCAGTATGCTGTGTGAGAGATCGGCGGCAAGAAAGTCGGCGTCGGGCGATATGTCGCTGATGCCGTCGGTGCAAAGCATGGCAAGCGCTATCGGCGAAGCGGAGGTGGCTATGCGGAAGTCGGCAGGAGACAGCCCGCACATGGATGTCGTGTTGCCGTCGTGGCACTGCGGGTCGGCCGGTACGGGCACAGTGGCAGTGCCGAGGCTGTCCACGGCCACGCATAGTCCGTCGCCAAGCTGTAGGAACATCGAGAAGCCATCCAGTGTCCATGCTGCAAGAAGAGTGCATCCGTATGGAATATGGCATTCCGTGTCGGGTGGTGGCGGGCATGGATTGGCTTCCATGTGAGAGCCTACAGCCTCGGACCAGCATTCCATAATGGCTTTTGGCAGGGCTTCCGGTGCCACGTCGCCGTGTGCGATTTCCGGCGCGAGCCGGCCGATACATTCCTCAGCTGCCTTTATTGCCAGTTCGGCACCGATGTGGCTCCGGAAGTGGGTTTGGTGCCCGTGTCCGTCGGCTACGGATATAATTGTCGCGGAGCCGTTGGCGGTTAAGGTCTCTATGGCTGCGGCCCGGTCCTGGCAGGGAAGTCCGGCCAGGATGTGCTGTTCGCCGGTGGTATAGGCTGATGAGAGGAACATGGCATCAGTCCCAGAACGGGCTGTCGGGCGCTATGGCAGAAATATCCACTCCGTCGAGCGGTTCGAGGGCGGCGCTTATGCCTGCATGGATCTGACTGTCGACGGTTTCGGTTTCGGTTCCGGTTTCGGTGCGGACGCGTGCGCGGGAGGCTATGCGGCTCACCGTAGCCGACACCGTGCGTATCACTTCGGTGAGTTTTCCCATGTCGGTAACGCTTATCACACTGCCTTTGCCTCCTATGGCAGTGAATTCCGAGATGGCTTTTCGCATGGCAACTTTGTCGGGTGCGGCGCCGATGGCAATCGCTATCTTGTACGAGTCGGCGAACCATGGATTCTCGCGCAGCGACTCCAGATGGCTCTCCCATCCAGAGTCGGGGTCGCCGTCGGAGAGCAGAATCACTGCCGGGCGGAGATTGCCGGCCGTGGCTCCCAGTGCGGCTTCGGGACGCAACTGTGCGTCGAGCAGGTCGAAGGCTTCGCCCATGTTGGTGAGTCCGTATGCCTCGAGATTGCTCCACGAATAGTCGAGTGCCGAAACCGGCATAGGCTCCAGTAATCTTGCGCGGTTGCTGAATGCTATGCAGTTCACGAAAATCTCGCCGTAGTCTTTGTTGCCGAGAGTGACATCGCGGAGTATTTCTATTATTTCCGGCATGGCCTCGTTGACGCTTTCGATGCAGCCGTTATGGTTCATCGACCCCGAGGTGTCGATGAGGTAGAACATGTTCATGCGCCTGCGGGCACATGGAAGAGGGCGTATATCGGTCAGAGGCATGGTGTGGGAAATATCACAGAGGCACGGCATGTGCCGAAATCGATTTTGCAGCCGTCGGCGAACACCACCGAGCATCCTGGAGAAGCTGTTGCCGCTTTGCCCGACGGCATCTGCACGGTCCATGTCCTTGTGCCTGTGTTCTCGAGACCGAGTACAACTCCGCGTCCGCGGACGTTCATGGTTGAACAACGGCCTTCTGCGGTCAGGGAATCTCCAAGAAACAGACTTTTCCCGGCGCTGAGCCTGTAGGGATGGTGGATGTCGAAGGCAAGGGTGGCGAACGGAGCCATGGGCTTGCCGCATCGTGGGCACAACGGTGGTAGTGTAGTGTCGGCTAAAAAGTCGTGTACTGGTTCCGAGCGGTCGGCATGGCATGTGAGCAGGCAGCTGCGCAGGTTGCACAGCAGAGTTTTCCATCGCGACGATGCAGGGCGTGCCTCCGGGTTTGCAAGAGATTTCGACGATAGCGACACCTGGAATGCCTTTTTCAGTGTCTGGGGTATTGCCGGCCAGAAGCGCAGGCTGTTGGGATGAAGTTCGGGATGCGGACGGTTGGATGCGTTGTCGGCATCATGGCAGAACACGGCATTGCTGCCGAAGGCGATGGCTTCGTCTTCGGGGCTGAGGCATCGGTAGCGGCCGGATGCCGTGGCAATGCCTTCGAAGGGGTGGTCGGTCATGAATATGCGGTAGAGAACCACCGCCAGAGACAAGCGGTCGGAGGCTGTCGATGGCCTCGCGCCTGCCGCCACTTCCGGAGCCATATATCGCGGTTTGCCGGCTATGTTGTGGCCATGGCCGTTGACAACGATATTCTCGTTGTCGCATATGAGGATGTCGCCGGTGAATGGATCTGCGAAGAAGTTGCCGTCGTTGATGTCCTGGTAGCAGCATCCTGCCAGATGCAGGCGGCTGAAGCTGTCGGCGATGGCTATGGCCGCATTGAGGCGCGCTGTGCTGGAGCGGAAGTATGCCTCGGGATTACGGTCGATGCAGAAAAAGTCGCCCAATTCGATGTAGTTGGCCGGCTTAAGAGGCATAATATAACCGAAGGCGCTCCCGTATGGAACGGTGAGCGCCTGCGGCCATAAGAAAGATGTTCCGGGCGGTGTGGCCTGGCAGCGGGCAGCCATAGAGGCCGCGAACCGGCTGTCGGCCAGAAGCGACGGATTAGTGAACCATTTGAGGGCTTTGTCGTTGCCGTCGTTGTCGGTGGCGGCATAGACCTCACCCTGGCCGCCGGCACCGAGAAAGCGCCCGACAGTTACTGTGGAGCCGTCGGTAAGCGCTATCCTTGTTCCCCGGCGCAGGGTCGGCATGGCTGTTATTGCATTCCGCTGACAGTGGCGGCGGGGTCGATTTTTGCAACCAGGCCCTGAAGAACTTTGCCAGGGCCGAGTTCGATGAATTCGCTGGCGCCGTCGGCAATCATGTTGCGTACGGTCTGTGTCCAGCGCACGGGAGCGGTGAGCTGTGCCACGAGGTTGGCTTTGATTTCGGCGGGGTCGGAGTGGGGCAGGGCGTCGACATTCTGGAATACCGGGCATACGGGACGGTGGATGTCGGTAGCCTCGATGGCTCTTGCCAGCTCGGCGCGCGCGGGTTCCATGCAGGGCGAGTGGAACGCACCGCCGACTTTGAGGATGAGAGCGCGTTTCGCGCCGGCAGCCTTGAGGGCTTCGCAGGCGGCGTTGACAGCGGCGGTTTCGCCGGAAATCACGAGCTGGCCGGGGCAGTTGTAGTTCGCGCACACGACAACGCCGTCGATTCCGGCGCAAATCTCTTCCACTTTTTCATCGGGAAGGGCAAGTACGGCTGCCATGGTGCTGTCGGTGAGTTCGCAGGCTTTCTGCATGGCGCCGGCACGTGCGGCGACAAGGCGCAGGCCGTCTTCGAAGTCCAGCGCTCCGGCTGCCACCAATGCGGAGAATTCGCCGAGCGAGTGGCCGGCGACCATGTCGGGGCGGAAGTCGGCGCCGAGGCTCTTGGCCAGAATGACGCTGTGGAGGAAGATGGCCGGCTGGGTCACCTTGGTCTGGCGCAGGTCTTCATCGGTGCCTGCGAACATAAGGTCGGTGATGCGGAAGCCGAGAATCTCGTTGGCACGCTCGAAGAGTTCGCGGGCTTCGGCGTTGTTATCGTAGAGGTCTTTGCCCATGCCCACGAACTGGGCGCCCTGGCCGGGAAAAACGTATGCTTTCATGCTATGGTTGTTTTTGATTTCTTGAACCGGTTTAAACAATTATATAAAATGTTTAAAATTCGACCGCAAAGTTAGACATTCCCGCCGAGATTTCCTAACTTTACGCTCGCAAGCGCACTGTATTTCGTGCGCCTTTCCCCCAATCCGACCATGACTGTACCCGCACTTATACCTCTTTTTCTGGGAAACCTCAAAGGCTACGAGATTGCCATAATATTCGTTATCATACTGCTGCTGTTCGGCGGCAAGAAGATTCCCGAGCTTATGCGTGGCCTGGGAAAGGGCGTGCATTCCTTCCGCAAAGGCATGCAGGAGGCTAAAGACGAAATGAACCGCCCGCTCGATGACGATGCCGAGGTTCAGGGCAATGCCGACCGCAACGGCACGACAATGCGCGGCAAAGACCGCGGCTGAAAAAAGAGTTTCCAAGCCCCCGCAGCAACTGTGAAAGACTGTTCTTCCGAAGGCGAGATGTCGTTCTGGAGCCATGTCGACGCCTTGCGTGCTGTTCTGCTTCGGGTGGCGGCGGTGGTGCTGGTTCTGGGCATAGCCGCTTTTATGGCCACGCCATGGCTTTTCGACAATTTCATAATGGCACCATGCAGCGGAGGTTTTCCCACCTACCGCCTGTTCAACTATGTGGCATGCGCCAGCGGTATGCCAGAGCTTGCCACGTCTTCCGACTTCAGCGTGGATATAGTGAGTCTCGAACTTTCCAGCCAGCTGTTCACCCACATGTCGGCAGCGGGCTGGCTGGCAGTGCTCGCCGGATTTCCCATCATTCTCTATCTGCTCTGGGGCTTTGTGTCGCCAGGCCTGCACAGCCATGAGCGGCGAGGCATCCGCGGGGCGTTTGCAGCAGGCAATCTGCTGTTCTATCTTGGTGTGGCGGCGGGGTATATGCTGGTGTTCCCGCTGGCGCTACGCTTT
The DNA here is from genome assembly GCA_002490635.1 of Porphyromonadaceae bacterium UBA7207. Taxonomy (GTDB): domain Bacteria; phylum Bacteroidota; class Bacteroidia; order Bacteroidales; family Muribaculaceae; genus CAG-873. Next base: position 46,316 of record DKUJ01000015.1, on the reverse strand, counting down.
CTGGCGGACTACAGGCTGAGTTCAAGCATCCGCCCCTTTGTGAGCCTGGAGAGCTATATGGACAACTTTTTCGCTCTTCTCATAGCCATGGGGGTGGTGTTCGAGTTGCCTATGGTGTCGTGGCTGCTGGGCAGGATGGGTGTGCTGCATCGCGGTTTCTTCAGCCGCTACCGCCGGCATGCCATCGTGGTGCTCCTTATTATAGCTGCCCTTATCACGCCTACGGGCGATCCCTTTACCCTGTTCATAGTTTTCCTTCCTGTATATGCCCTTTGGGAAGCTGCTGCATTGCTTGTTCCTAAAGAAAATCCATAACAATATCTACCGCCATATCTACCACCATGATCAAGACTCCTCTTTCCTCGCGCTTCCTGCGTCCCGGGTTGCTCGCGCGTGTCGTTATCGCCATTGCAGCAGGCATCGGGGCCGGTATGTTCTTCCCGATGTGGGCTGCAAGGCTTGCGGTTACCTTCAACTCAGTGTTCAGTGCCTTTCTGGGATTTGTTATCCCTCTGCTGATTGTCGGCTTTGTGGCTCCGGCCATAGCCGATATCGGAAAACGCGCCGGTGCCATGCTGGGCGTTACGGTGCTGATAGCCTACGCCATGACATTCGGCTCGGGAGCGCTGGCCTACACTGCCGGCGTGCTCACATTTCCTTCGCTGCTGGATACGGTGGACTATGTGGAGGCAGTGAACTCGGCAGGTGCTGCGGAGCCTTTGCCCTTCTTTACTATTGAGATAGTTCCGCTGATGACCGTGATGACTGCCCTCGTGCTGGCTTTCGTCCTCGGCTTCGGATGCGCCGTTCTGCCGGGTGCCGCTGCCCTTCGGAAGGGTCTCGACGGATTCCGTGAAATAATCGATCTCGTGATACGTCGCGTGATAATTCCATTGTTGCCGGTGTATATATTCGGTATTTTTCTGTCGATGACCATCGCCGGTACTGTAGGTCCTGTGCTTGCCACATTCGCCAAAATAGTGGCTGTTATTTTTGTGCTGCATGTGGTTCTGCTCGTTGCCCAGTACAGCATCGCCGCTCTTTTCTCGGGGCGGAATCCGCTGCGGTCGTTGTGGACGATGATGCCGGCCTACTTCACAGCCCTTGGCACACAGAGTTCGGCAGCGACCATACCGGTAACCCTTGAGCGTACTGTCTCGATGGGTGTCAGACCGGAGATTGCCGGGTTCACGGTGCCGCTGTGTGCCACCATACACATGTCGGGGTCGACGCTTAAGATTGTATCATGTGCTCTCGCGCTGATGATAGTGCGAGGCATGCCTTACGATGCGGCCATGTTCGCCGGCTTCGTGGCCATGCTCGGCATCACCATTGTGGCCGCACCCGGTGTGCCGGGAGGTGCAATAATGGCTTCTTTGGGTATCCTGCAATCCATGCTGGGATTTTCCGAAGCCGACTGCGCCATGATGATAGCCCTCTACATAGCTATGGATTCCTTCGGCACGGCATGTAACATCACTGGAGATGGTGCCATCGCCCAGATTGTAGACCGTCTGTTCCGCAGCCGTGGTGCCGTGGCAGCCGCAGGGCGGCAGAGTCTTGCCTGAAGTGAGTTCATGCTCAAAACATGCTTCCATCTGTTGTGGGGGCGCCCTTGATGTTGTAACTTTGCGCCATGATTTTCTACCGCATCTATCAATTTCTGATTATGATGCCACTGCTGCTGGTGGCAACGTTTATTGCAGCCACTCTCACTATCATAGGCAGCGTGGCCGGTTTCGGACGTACCATGGGCTATTGGCCCGGAAGGATATGGGCACGTGTCTTCTGTTTGCTCAGCTGGGTAAAGGTTGAAGTGCGCGGAAGGGAAAACATCGACCCTTCGACATCGTATGTGTTCGTGGCAAACCATCAGGGAGCATACGACATCTTTGCCATCTACGGATATCTGGGTCATAATTTCCGTTGGATGATGAAGAAAAGCCTTGAGAAGATACCTCTGGTGGGCTACAGCTGTCGGGCTGCAGGGCATATCTATGTCGACAACAGTTCGCCTTCGGCGGTGCGCGCCACCATGGAAGATGCCGAGAAACAGCTGGCCGGCGGCATGAGTGTGGTGGTTTTCCCGGAAGGTGCCCGCACACGCGACGGACGCATGCACGCTTTCCGGCGTGGTGCCTACAGCCTGGCGGTGGAGTTCGGTCTGCCGGTGGTGCCTGTGACTATCGATGGCGCCTTCAAGGTGATGCCGCGCAATGCACGGCTGCCGAGGCCGGGGCGGATTATCCTCACCATCCATAAGCCCATCGCGCCGGGTCCCGGCGGGCGCCACGAGCTGTCCGAACTGATGGCTCGCAGCGCGCAGGCCATTGAGTCGGCCCTGCCGCCTGAAAATCGGCCTAAAAATTGAACTTTAATGCTGCCGGATGTGTTGGATTGATATCGTAAAGTCAAACAATTCAATACATCACGGCTATGAAAGTCAGCACAACAGTCTTCTTCGGCGGCCTTGCCCTGCTCGGCGCCCTATCATGCATATCCTCCTGCGCACACACCGACAGGATTGTCGGCGCATGGGAAGCGGCGCCGGTGCCGTTGAATGTGCCTGATGCCGCCGATGCCTCGGCGATAGTCACTCTCGACTTCGGCCAGATTACCAGCAGTTCCATGCCGGCAGAGGTGCAGCTGTCGGCGACCATAGATGTGCGCCAGGCTGTACAGGGCGACCCGCTGGCTGCCACACGCCCATGGGAACAGAGTGTGGCAGCCACGGCTTCCATCTCTGGCAGCTACGCCTATGGGGACGGCAGTGACGACGATATCATAATCACCCTCGACCCCAGTTCCTTTATTGTGAACATCGACCCTGCCGGTGTGGTGTTCGACAACAATGTCGTTACCGGTATGGAATCTTCCGCACTCGATTCGCTCACAGCTGCCTGCGCCGACCGCTGGCGGGTGTTGCTGGCCGGCCCCATGCGCGAGGTTTTCTATTCGTATGGCCGGATGGACGACATCAAAATCCATCATAACGACCTCATGAGTGCCGGGGTGAACCATCGCGATTGCTCCTTCCGTCGCCTTGGCACCCCAGGCGAATAAGGATTTCCCGTTTCGATTACTAGATATATGCAGAGGCTGTTTCCGCCAACCGGAAGCAGCCTCCGTTGTGTTATCATATGTTTTACGCCATGATTATGAGCCTTCGGTGACAGCTGCTTTGCCGTGAGCCGGATACATGGAAATGTCATTACACTTCCGGATTGTTTTTTTGCTCAACTACTGGAGCTGCACTTCTTCACCAGATAAATCATATCCGAGAGGACGACACCCTCCTCAATTATAGGGTGGTCGTAATTTGTGGTGAAGAAACCTTCGATACGATGAGAGTATTCATAGCCTGCCTTTCGGTAGAACCGGAGAGTCGATGGCGTTTCGCCGGTTCCGAGCTGGATGTTATGTCCTTTGTAGACCATTTCGATGAATCCGAGCATTCTGTGTCCTATACATCTACGGCGATATTCGGGATGCACGGCAATGTTCTTTATCTCGACGGTGTCGCTCGATTCTCTTGTTACAACGCACACGCACACCGCGACGCCCGCCATAGTTCCCACATATAGAGTTCCGCGGTCGAGATACCGGTCGATCATGCTTTCCTGCTCATCGCCGATAAGCAGCAGATCCATAAAGCGTCTTTTATCGTCTGAAACTGTCTGGATTCGTAGTTCTGTGGTCATAAGTCATTATTGAAGGGCGATTAAAAGTGTCTGGATTTGGCCTGGTTCAAGATGTTTATATTTCAAGAAGTTAAGTCCAAGGATACCATAAAAGACCAGGTAGTTGTCGCATGGCCAAATTTAGTGAATTATACCCAAAGCTATGTTTTGTCCGGAAGTTTCACAGAAAAAAATGCAAAAAAATCACACAACTCTTGCACATATCAAAAATACGTTATAACTTTGCACTCGCAAAAGGGGAAGAGCAATGCCCCGCAGCAAATTGCCTTGTGGTGTAATG
>DKUJ01000015.1:24258-42020 GCA_002490635.1 Porphyromonadaceae bacterium UBA7207 | reverse complement strand
TCGAATCCTTCCAAGGCAACGCAATAAAGGGCTAAATCGTAATGATTTAGCCCTTTATTGCGTTGTTCACCTCAGTCCAATGTCCAACCTTGTCGGAATATTCGATTGCCATCTCGAAAAACCTTTGTAACTTTGCATATATTGGAATAAAAGCATTTTAACAATGGAGCTGACCGCGGCGCAACAGAAATATTTTGCCTATTGGCTTACAAGAAGTCTGCCTTCCGACAGCCTCAGTAAGCTCACGGCATCTTTGCAGGATGCGCAGGTTGATTTGACCCCTCACCAAATCGACGCGGCTCTTTTCGCCTTCAAATCGCCACTCTCAAAAGGCGCAATACTCGCCGACGAGGTAGGGCTTGGCAAGACCATTGAAGCCGGTATTATTCTCTCGCAGTTTTGGGCTGAACATCGCCGCCATCTGCTCATCATAGCTCCGGCAAATCTCCGCAAGCAGTGGGCCGCTGAACTTCAGGAGAAGTTCTTCTTGCCGTCGCGTATTCTTGAATCAAAGACTTTTAACTGCTATATCGAGGATGGTTGTCTTAATCCGTTCGATTGCGAGGAAATAGTTATTTGCTCCTATCAGTTTGCGAAGGCAAAAGCTTCATATCTAAAGCAGTCCCAGTGGGATTTAGTGGTTATAGACGAGGCACACCGTCTTCGGAATGTCTATAAGCCTACTAATAAAATCTCCAATACAATAAAGAATGCGCTTGCCGACTGCAAGAAGATTCTTCTTACGGCAACGCCACTCCAAAATTCTATCCTTGAACTATACGGTCTGACCACCATTATCGACGATTATGCCTTCGGTGACCTTAAAAGTTTCAAGATGCAGTATAATCGCAATCTCGATGATAATGATTATCAGAATCTGCGTCGCCGTCTTGCTCCGCTTTGTAAACGAACACTACGTCGCCAGGTCCTGGAATATGTGCGATATACCAAGCGAATAGCCATACTGCAAGAATTTTTTCCGACTAAACAGGAACAGGAACTCTACGATTTGGTTTCCGAGTATCTTCAGCGTCCGCGTCTTTATGCGCTGCCCAACAGTCAGCGCCAACTGATGACTCTCATACTCCGTAAACTGCTTGCTTCATCCACTCATGCGATATATGGCACTCTATGTGCCCTTATCGAAAAGTTGGAGGAGAAGCTTAAAAGCCAAGGGATAGAGCTGTCTGAAGATAATCTGTTCAAATACGACTATGAGGGCTACGAGAGTGAATCGGAGGAATGGACCGACGATGACGACGAGGAAGATGAGTCGTCCGATAGAGAAATGCTTTCGCCAGAAGACATCGAGCGTGTGAAGTCTGAAATCAAAGATCTTGAGAAATTTCGTGACCTTGCTTTCAAGATTAAGCGCAATTCAAAAGCAGAGCAGCTTTTTGAAGGCTTAAATCAGGGATTTGCCCAGCTTGAAGAAATAGGTGCGCCGAAAAAAGCTCTGATATTTACCGAATCACGACGTACTCAGGATTTCCTTTTCGACTTGCTTGAAAGGCGAGGTTACAAGGGTGATGTGGTTTTGTTCAATGGTTCAAACGCCGATAAACAATCCACAGCCATTTATAAGGCATGGAAAGAAAAGCATAAAGGCACATCCAGGATTACAGGTTCGGCGACAGCTGACAAACGAGCAGCCCTTGTTGATTATTTCCGCGATGAGGCTACGATTATGATAGCCACCGAAGCTGCCGCAGAGGGCATCAATCTTCAGTTCTGTTCGCTTGTGGTCAACTATGATATGCCGTGGAATCCGCAGCGCATCGAGCAGCGCATCGGACGTTGCCACCGCTACGGTCAGAATTTCGATGTCGTTGTAATCAACTTTCTCAATAAAGCCAACGCCGCAGATGTCCGTGTTTATGAATTGCTCGATCAGAAGTTTCAGCTATTCAACGGCGTTTTCGGTGCTTCCGATGAAGTTCTCGGCGCCATCGGAAATGGTGTTGATTTTGAGAAACGTATAGCGCAGATTTATCAGCTTTGCCGTACTCCAAAAGAGATTAAAGAGGCTTTCGATGCTCTCCAAGAGGAACTGCAAGAACAGATTTCCGACAAGATGTTGAAGGCGCGTACAACTCTATTGGAAAACTTCGACGAATCGGTAAAACAGAAACTTCGCAGCGACCTTGTTGAAATCCGTGACAGTCTTGATGTGTTTGAGCGAACTCTTTGGCGACTCACCCGAAATTATCTGGCAGACTATGCCGACTTCAACGATGCCAATCACTCATTTGTCCTCCACCCGTTTGTCGAAAATGGAGCAGTCGGCAGACTCCGGCACTTGTCTGGTGAATATGCCATGGTAAGTTCCGAAAATCGACGTGCCATAAAGTTGTCCGACGATGTGCGTCCGTATCGCATAGGCGATTCACTCGCCCAGCACATGCTTGCAGAACTGAAAGCCGCCAAAGTGCCAGAGTCGGAAATAACGTTAGACTACAGCAACTCAACACTGAATGTCGCTTGTATAAAACGTCTGATCGGACAGTCTGGTTGGCTTACGGTTGAACAGCTGACAATTGATTCGTTTGAGAAAGAAGATATCCTTCTCCATGCATGTGTAACCGACAATGGAGAGGTTGTTCCGCCTGATATTGCCGAGTATATGCTTCAGCTACGTGGTTCGGAAGCGCCTCTTGATGCAAATTTATCCAAGACGGCCGCCATTGCGCTGGACGATGCTATAGCATCTCAATATGAGGCGATAAAAGCCTCCAATGCCGAGCGAAACAATTCTTTCTTCGAGGATGAGATGGAAAAACTTGACAACTGGGCGGAGGATGTTAAATCCGGACTGGAAAAAGAATTGCGCGACATTGACTCGGAAATCAAGCTCCGCAAAAGTGAGAGTAAGAAAGTTTCGCGACTCGACGAGAAAGTGCGACTGCAACGCCTTGTCAAAGACCTTGAAAAGCGTCGCAGCGAAAAACGACTCAATCTTTTTCAAGCACAAGACGAAGTTGACGAAAAGAAAGAAGCAATCCTCGCCAAAGTCGAAGCCATGCTCGCCCAAAAGATTGAACAGACCAAGTTAATAACATTTCATTGGAGGGTGGTATGAAATGTAAGGCGTTTTTGAGTCTACAAGAGCACCTTATAAAATCATGGTGTTATCTTTATAATGGTGTGTTTGATAGATGTTGTATTGTAGCACCTTGGACATTTCGTCCAATTTTATATTAGCAATGAAAAAGACTCAAAATAAACTGGAGCTTACGTGGATTGGCAAAGAGGATGAGCCTCTTGCCATTGAACCGCGTCTACTTCTTGATGCTCCGGAATATAGTTTTGGAGAAGTCGAAGCCGGAACTCTCACAAATGGGAAATCGTGGCCGGGCAATATGCTTATTCACGGCGACAATCTGCTCGCTCTTCGTGCTCTTGAACAAGACTTCGCCGGTCAAATCAAATGTATCTACATAGACCCGCCATATAATACGGGTAATGCTTTTGAGCATTACGATGATGGTGTTGAACATTCTATTTGGCTCAATCTAATGTATTACCGTTTAATATCATTGCATAAGCTTTTAAGCAATGATGGCGTTTTGTGCATGCACCTCGATGATGGAGAAGTCCATTACGCCAAGGTAATATGTGACGAAATCTTTGGACGTGATAATTTTATATCTACGATAGCCTGTAAGTCTTCAACTCCGAGTGGATTAAAAACAGCTCATAAAGACAAGACAATTATAAAAACTAAAGATTTCATTTTAGTTTATCGAAAATCTGAAAATTTAAAAATCAGACCGCAATACATAAAAAAGGATATTTGGGATGTTCATTTTTCCAAATTCCTTGACATCGATAATTTACAGGTTTTAAATCTAATCGATGTTTTAATCGAAAATGGGATTTTCCCTGAAGGTTCAAAAAACAGTGACATTACTATAACTCCAAAGTTTAGAAAATTTTTTATCAAACACAAGGATAATATTTTCCAAACTCAACCCGTAATGCCTGAAGAACACAAGATGGCATCTTTACAAAACCGGGATAAGGTTTATAGATACTTCGGTGATGATGGTTCTGTCAACTATGCGATGAATGGCCGCAGGTTCTCGTTCTTATCAAGTTCTATGAATATTATAGAGAATGGAACGGAAGATTTAGCAACTCTTCTTTGTGATTTCTGGGGAGATATTGATTTTCAGAATACACAAAATGAAGGAGCTGTCTCTTTCCCGGCTTCTAAGAAACCAGAAAAACTTATAAAACGAATACTCTCGCTATTTACGGACGAGGGCGATTTGGTTTTGGATAGTTTTCTTGGTAGCGGAACGACGTCTGCCGTCGCTCATAAAATGAATCGTAGGTGGATTGGCGTTGAGATGGGTAATCATGCCTATACACATTGTGTTGTTCGCCTACAGAATGTTGTTTCAGGTAAGGATCAAACAGGAATTTCCAAAGAGATTGACTGGCAAGGCGGTGGCGGCTTCAAGTTCTATGAACTTGCACCAAGTCTTCTTAATAAGGATAAATACGGCAACCTTGTTATCAATAAGGAATACAATGCCGATATGCTTGCCGCCGCGATGGCGAAGCATCAGGGTTTCACATATTCGCCCGATATCGAATTATACTGGAAGCAAGGGCACAGTTCGGAGCATGATTTTATCTTTACGACAACCCAACTGATTACCGCTGAAATGCTCGAAACTATTCACGACCAGTTGGGAGAGAATGAATCGCTCCTGATATGCTGCACTAAATTCCAGCCTGAGTGCCGTAACAAGTTCCCCGATATCACCATCAAGAAAATCCCCAAAGTCCTTCTCGATACCTGCGAGTTCGACCACGACGATTATTCTCTGAATATCGTGTCGGTACCTGCCATCAAAGATGAAGAATGGGAGGAATTGGAAACCGGGGGAGAATAAGGAATCAAATCTGAATATATGATTGAAAGAATTAATATATCAAATTATAAGTCAATTCGCAATGCCGAAATTGATTTAAAGATGATTAATGTTTTAATCGGTCCCAATGGTGCCGGCAAGAGCAACTTTATATCTTTCTTTGATCTGACCCGACATTTGCTTGAACAGAGATTGGGGAGCTATTTACTTGAGCATGGAGGAATTGACTCTATGTTATATAGGGGCAGAAAAGTTTCCGATAATATCTCTGCGCTCATTGACTTTGAAAACCGCAATGCCTTTGTTTTTAAACTCAAGCCGACACAGGGGCCTAAGGCTTACATAGAGTTTACCAAAGATTTCTTCAACAATAAATGTCTTAACGACAAGAAATATGAGGAGTCTTGGCATCTTCATACATGGGATGTCAATGTCGAGGAGTCTGCGATTCTGACCAGACCTCAATGGCGGGCAGAATATATACGCAGCTTTTTAAAAAGCTTCACGGTCTACCATTTCCATGATACAAGCCTTTCTTCGCCAATGAGACAACTATCGAGAATAGGCGACAATGAGTATCTCCGACATGATGGTGCCAATCTCGCTGCATATCTATTCAAGTTAAAGAATTCAGATATCAAGTCTTATAATTTGATTGAAGGCACAATCCGTTCAATCGCTCCATATTTTAAGGAATTCAAACTGATTCCAAATAAAATAATGGAAGGATTTGTAGGATTGGAATGGGAGGAACGGGATACAGATGCGTATATGGATGCTACGAATTTTTCGGATGGCACCTTGCGTTTTATTGCTTTGGCGACTCTTCTGTTACAGCCCGACTCGCCAAAGACAATCATAATTGATGAACCGGAATTAGGTTTGCACCCGGCTGCAATCGTAAAACTCGGAGCTTTAATCAAACGAGCAGCCATTCGTACGCAAATCATTGTTGCCACCCAATCCATTGAGCTGATTAATAATTTCTCAATCAACGATTTATTGGTTGTCGGGAGAGACGAGAATCAGTCTACGTTCCATCGCCTGAATGAAGAGGATTTCTCTGAGTGGAGAGATGCTTATTCCGTTGGAGAGCTATGGGAAAAGAACATAATTGGAGGAAGGCCGTGATGAAAAGACTGTTTATTGTCGTCGAAGGACAGACAGAAGAAGCATTTGTCAAAGAATTGATGGCACCTTACTTTATACAGAATGGAATCTATGATGTCCGGCCGGTAATTAGGATTATTCAGTTAATGGCTTGATTAATCAAGCCATTAACTGAATATCCCTACTATGATAAGGTGATATATGGTAATATTGTAGCATTAGAGATTGGATTGCCCACAATTCTCGCCAGATGTCCCCGATTTAGAGGATGGATAGATTATCTCATTCATAGATGTCTTGAATAATGGATTCACAGGTTAACTATATTCGTCAACGACTTTCACTTCGCAAACCGCTTGCAAAGGCCTTGGAGCTTACCGCTTGTTTGACTGACAAACTTTCGTTGAAGAAACCTCCGACCGACCCTGATATGCTCGAAATGTTCATCGCAGCCGAGCTTGCAAAGGTCAAGTCGACAGTGCCGACGGTCAAAGGTTTCGACCGTGATTTTCCTTCGCTCGCTTTCTCTATAGCAACCGGCGTCGGCAAAACTCGCCTGATGGGGGCGATAATTGCATATCTATATCTCAAAAAGGGAATCAAGCACTTCTTCGTCCTTGCTCCGAACCTTACTCTTTATGAGAAACTGATTAAAGACTTCGGCGATGAAACATACTCCAAGTATGTTTTCAAGGGAATAAGCGAATTTGTCGGCAAGCCGCCGAGGATAGTAACCGGCGAGAATTATCAAGACCGTTCCGGCAATCTGTTTTCTGATGTGGAAATCAACATTTTCAACATCTCGAAGTTCAATACAGAAAATAAGACAACCAAGAAAGGGGGCGCTGCGGTGGCACCGAGAATGCGCCGTTTGTCGGAATATCTCGGTCAGTCTTACTTCGACTATCTCGCTTCACTTCGTGACCTTGTTATACTGATGGACGAGGCACATCGCTACCACGGCGACGCTTCGAAAAAGGCAATCAACGAGCTTCGCCCGGTTCTCGGCCTTGAAATGACCGCTACGCCTTTTGATGAAAAAGGACGTGCATTCAAGAATATTGTTTTTGAATACAACCTTGCTGAAGCACTCGACGATGGTTTGTATGTCAAAAATCCGGCTATCGCCAAGGCCCGCAATTTCAACAAGGATAATTACACTCCTGATGAAATTGAAATTATCAAGCTTGAAGATGGCATTACCTGCCATGAGCGCACAAGGCTTGCAATAGAGATGTACGCCAGACAGAACGGATTGCCGGTGGTGAAGCCGTTCATCCTCGTAGCCTGCCGCGATATAAATCATGCCAAGGAGGTTGAGGAGTTATTGCAGAGCGACCGCATATATAATGGCGTCTACAGAGGTAAGGTATTGCGAATTGACAGCAGCTCAAAAAAAAGATGAGGATATAGAGCGTCAGTTTGTGGCACTCGAATCGCCCGACAACAATGTTGAAATTGTCGTACATGTGAATATGCTCAAAGAGGGCTGGGATGTGAACAATCTCTATACGATTATTCCCTTGCGAGCCTCGAATGCTGCTATCCTCATTGAGCAGACTATCGGCCGGGGATTGCGCTTGCCATATGGCGGGCAGCGCACCGGCAACAAGGATGTTGACACGTTAACTGTTATTGCACACGACAATTTCCAGAAGGTTATCGACGAGGCTAATAAAGGTGATTCGCTTCTCAAACGGGTTTCGTTCATAGAACTGGACGAGCACGACGATCGGGATCGAGGTGGTCGTGTGGAAAACACCCCCACTTCGACAGAGCAGAAGATTCGTAAACAGTTTGAAAAGGTCAAGGGTGAAATAAGCGAGAAATCCAAGCAATATGTCACCCAAGTCGGTAAAGCTGTCGAATCTGCCATTACCGATATTGCAGCCGAAGGTGTGGCATCTTTTGGCGACCTTCAAAATGATGGGATAAAGCAGAAACTTCGCGAGAAAGCTGTTGCTGCAATAAAGGAAAGCGTTAAAGGCAGCCTTTTCGCCGAACAGGAGGCTGCCGAACAGATTGCCCAGATTGATGAGGTAATAGATATTGTAGTCGAGGACTACAGGAACAATGTTATCGAGATTCCGCGGATTGTCGTTGAGCAACAGAATGTAAAGGCTGTATTCGAGGACTTTGATCTTAATACATCTGCCGGTTATGATCTCGAAGAACTGAGACGTGAAATAATCCGCCAAGGCCTGCATGATTCCTCTGAATTCGAGGTTATCGCCGGTAGATCCGGTAGTTCCAGGATGCCTGCCGTCGAGCAATTGATAGCATCGCTTGTCGACTTCGACGATGTTGATTGCGATGAGATTTCGGATTTGCTGTATAAGCTTGTCGGGCAGGCTCTTGATGCAATTCGCAGTAACGCGCCCGATATAACTGAAGATGACTTGAACGAGCGCGTCCATGCATTTAAACAGAGTCTTGCCGACAACATCTATAAGCAGATGAAAGAACACTATCGCATAATTCCCGGAGTGTTCAAGATTAATCAAATCCTGCCATTTTCAAAGATTTTGGACCAACCCATCATTGTAAACAACTGGGGGATGCTTGATTTTCATGAGCCAGTGCCGGCTCAGAAATCTGCTGTTGTCAAATTCGTGTATGTGGGCTTTAGGAAATCTTATTATACACGATATAGGTTTGATAGCTCCACCGAGCTTGACTTTGCTTTCATACTCGAAACAAACGATGAGGTTTTGAAATGGATTCGTCCGGTACCGAATCAGTTCAGTATTTACTGGGCGAACGGGTCGAAAAAATATGAGCCTGATTTTATAGTGGAAACAGGCGATGCCATCTATATGTGTGAAACCAAAGCGGAGAAAGATATAAACTCCCCGGATGTTCTGGATAAGGCGGAAGCCGCGCGTGAGTTCTGCTGTCAAGCATCCGGATTTGCTGCCAAAAATGGCGGAAAGCCCTGGCGCTACATCATTATCCCGCATACTCTCGTCGACCGTAGCTATTCATTTAATTATATTCTTTCTCAAGCAAAGCTGCATACGTAAAAAACACGGAATATATAGCTGTGATTCGACTGGCTGGTGGTAAAGATTGATTCCAGATTTGTCAGAAGCAGATTGCGTAGCAAGGAAGGCTGAAGTAGACTGCCTTTTTGGACGTGGGATGGCGTTTTTCTTATGTCGGCAGGCGGAATGGGGGAGTTGCAGGTGAGTGTCGGGCAAAAAAATTGCTTTGGGTATTGCACACAAAATAAAATTGCTATTTTTGCAGAAACTAATATAGCTTCATAACTATGGCACAAGAACTGGACTGGGGCTCGCTGCCCTTCGGCTACGTAAAGACCGACTACAATGTCCGCTGTTACTATCGCGACGGCAAATGGGGACCTATCGAAGTTTCAGACTCCGATACAATCAACATCCATATGGCTGCCACTGCGCTCCACTACGGACAGGAGATTTTCGAGGGCCTCAAGGCGTTCCGCGGTGTCGATGGCAAGATTCGTATTTTCCGTCTGGAGGAGAATGCCAAACGTATGCGCAGTTCTGCAGAGGGTCTGCTGATGCAGCCGCTGCCCGAGGATATCTTCCGCGAGATGTGCCTGAAGGTGGTAAAGCTCAACGAACGCTTCGTGCCGCCTTACGGAACGGGTGCGAGTCTCTATATCCGTCCGCTGGAAATCGGTCTTAGCCCGCGAGTGGGTGTGAAGGAGGCCGATGAATATCTGTTCCTGATGCTGGTGACTCCCGTGGGTCCCTACTTCAAGGGTGGATTCCAGAATACCAATATCTGCATAATGCGTGGCTATGACCGCGTGGCTCCTCTCGGTACCGGCCGTTTCAAATGCGGCGGCAACTACGCGGCTTCTCTGGCTTCCGGCAAGAAGGCGCACGACCTGGGATATTCGGCGGTGCTGTTCCTCGACCCCAAGGAGAAGAAGTATCTCGACGAATGCGGCCCGGCCAACTTCTACGCCATAAAAGACGGTAAGTACATCACTCCCGCAAGCGACTCCATTCTGCCGTCGATTACCAATATGAGCCTTATGGATCTGTGTGCCGACATGGGCATTCCCGTAGAGCGCCGGCACATAACCGTAGACGAGCTCGAGAGCGTGAGCGAAGCCGCCGCCTGTGGAACCGCCGCTGTGTGCTCGCCGATTGGTGAAATCGACGATCTCGACACCGGCCGCAAGTATGTGATTTCTAAGGACGGCAAGCCCGGCCCCGTAACCACCGAGTTTTACAACCGCCTGAACGCTATCCGCCTTGGCGAATGCGAGGACACTCACGGCTGGAACACGATAGTGGAATGAACGTATTCGACTGGAAACAGGAAATAAACAATCATTATCCCGCCGACCGCAAGGTCCGCGGGATTTTGATTGCCCACAGCCGTTCGGTAGCCACACTGGCGCTGGAGATTGCGCACAGGCTGGAGCTGCCTCTGGACGATGACGATATCGTGGCGGCTGCCATGCTGCACGATTTAGGCATTATCGCCACTGATGCGCCCGGCATAGACTGCCATGGCAGCGCGCCTTACCTCTGCCACGGAGCTATCGGCGCCGACATGCTGCGTGCCGATGGCGCTCCCGAATTTCTTGCGCGTGTGGCCGAGCGGCATACCGGCGCGGGACTTACGGCCGAAGAGATTGCCGGGGCGGGTATGCCTTTGCCCGAAGGCCGTTGCTACATGCCGGAGACTGTTCTGGAACGGCTTGTCTGCTATGCCGACTGTTTCTATTCCAAGAGCAGGGACATGAGCCGGCGGAGCATGGAGCGTGTGGAAACTTCCATGAGCCGCTTCGGCCCCGGAGTTCTGGAGAGATTCAAGGAACTTGTCAGGGAATTCGGAGAGGTTGGGGCTGAGTAGCTTTGTCGCGAGGGCTGAAGCCCGGGAGTGTGCTGCGGTTTGCCAGAATTACCAAAGCATAGGAGAATGCCACAAGCATGATTCCTTCCATGTTGGTGAGCGGGGCGAAGCCGCCAAGACCGAGAAAACCGCAGAAGAAGAGGGTAGCGGGGTAGAAGTAGCTGTAGCGCAATCTGCGGATTATAAAATACAGACCCACATAAAATGCCGTTACGGCAATAAGTCCTATCCATCCTCCATGGAGGTATACCTGTATAGGCACTACTTCCACACCCGTGGCTACCTCTACGTTGGAGCTTAGGTCGCTATAGTACTCGTTGACTATTATAAAGCGGTTGGATGTGGTTTTTTCGGGATGCAGGAATCCCAGGCCGGTCCATTGCTTGTGGTATCGGTTGATGAGGTCTATTTTTGGTATTGCCTGTGCCATTCGGCCGGAACCGAATTCAGCTATGTCCTCATCGTCGGCGGCGTTGTAGAGATCGAAGAACTGGTCGACGCTGGATTTCAGACGCAGTGTGGAGTTCTCTCCCGTTTCGAGCTTTTCCACAGGCAACAGGCAGTCGATGCCGTAAAGCAGCAGCAAAGGGATAAACGTGGCCGCGCATATTTTGATGATGCGGCGCATGGATCCCTGGAAAAACAAGAGAGTCAGGGCGATGCCTAATATATAAGTGAATGTTTTGGTGAGCAGTGAAACTGTTATGAACAGAATCCAGAACCATGCGGGGAGCCGGAAAAGGCGCATGGCCGGCAGCAGAGCTACCGCCGCAAAGTATAGTCCTTGCGGATACATACGGACCGGCTCGAGAGAGAAAGGTTTTAGAACAGGCGCAGTGAATGTGCTTTCTGCTGTCCAGCTTGGAAGGTCAGGCATGAGGATATGCCCTTTCAGTATGAGGCCGTCGATCAAATAGAACAAACACACCAGCACCAGGAACACCATCATGTGGCGAACCATTTCCATTATGTCGAAACCCTTGTCGGCGAATACTGCCAAGGGGATGAACACTACTATGA
Source organism: Porphyromonadaceae bacterium UBA7207 (assembly GCA_002490635.1). GTDB lineage: Bacteria > Bacteroidota > Bacteroidia > Bacteroidales > Muribaculaceae > CAG-873. The sequence goes on along the minus strand of DKUJ01000015.1, from coordinate 30,153 downwards.
AGCTGAAGTAGCGGGCGGCGATGAACGCCTGCACCTTGATGGCCTCCCATGAGCAGGTCGACAGCCACATGAGCACTGCCACGAAGATGAAGTAAACAATAAGCGTCGTTTTCATTATGCGCGGCTTGCGGAGAACCATGCAGCAGCCGGCGCCTGCGACAAGGCCGAGCAAGTGCACGTTCACCGGCATGGAGCCGGCATTGACCATGCCGAAGCCGTGGAAGAACATCATCAGCATTATGGCGAAGTCGTAGGGATTTTGCCGCATGCGGTTCAGCATGGCCGCGAGTGTGAGCAGCAGCCCCGGGTAGAAATTCAGGCCGAGCATCGCCATGCTGAGCATGAACAGCAACGGCCATTTGAAATCGCTCTTGCTGAATGTCAGCACAGGCTTTCCGTACAGCTTTGGTCCGGAGCCGCCGGACACCGATGTTATGTGCAGTACCGATTGGTTCATTGGCAAGGCGCCACTATGTCTCAGGCTTTGGTCTTCGACTTGTAGCCGTAGGTTTTCTGGGCGGTTGTGCCGTTGATTACCAGGCTAAGCTTCTTGAGGCGATGCTGCTCGTATATGTCGTTGACAAGTTCGAGGTCGGAGAGCGAGGTGTAGTTGGCGCGGCATACGTAGATTGCGGCGTCGGAAATGCGGTCGAGAGTGAATGTGTCGCTCACCATGCCGATTGGCGCGGTGTCCACTATTATGTATTCGTAGCGGTGGCGCAGTTGTTCGAAGAGCTTGTCGACACGTTCGGAGATAAGCAGTTCGGCGGGGTTGGGTGGTACCGGGCCTGCGCAGATCAGGTCGAGATTGGAGGCTCCGTCGACAGGGTTTATGATCTGGTCGATGGATATGTTTTCGGAGGCCAGATATTGTGTAAGGCCGAAGCGGGGAGCCACTCCGAGATAATTTTCCAGCTGCGGATTGCGGATGTCCATTCCCACCAGAAGTGTGCGCCTGCCCAGCATGGCCAGAGTTGCAGCGAGGTTTATGGATATGTAGCTCTTGCCTTCTCCCGAACTGGTGGAGGTAATCAGCACCACTTTGTCGTTGGGATCGTTGAGCACGAAGAGCAGATTGGAGCGCATCAGACGGAAAAGTTCGGAAGTGGAACTTGTGTCATCGGCGGTAACCACCAGACGGCGGCCGCTGCGGTCGATGCACATTTCGCCGATGATGGGCACGTCGGTAACGCGTTCCACATCGTTGCGGTTCTCGAAGTGGTTATATATCAGTTTACGGATATAGAGCCACAGTGGCGGTATGCACAGTCCCAGCAGCAGGGCGATGAGTATGATTGCTTTCTTGCCGAGGCCAAGGGGTTCGCTCATGGTGTAGGCTTCGTCGATAATCTGGCCTTTTGGAGTCGCGTTGGCAAGCATCATGGCGTTTTCCTCGGAGCGTTTCAGCAGGAAGAAGTAAAGCTGGCTTTTGACTTCTTTCTGGCGGTAGAGGTTTATGTATTCCCTTTCCTGCAGCGGGAACTGCCCGAGCTGGCTCTGTGTGGCGGCCATTTGCTGGCGGATGTCGCGAACGGCCGTCTGCGCGCTTTCGCGTGCGCTGTTCATTGTCTGCTGCAGGCTCTGGCGGTTCATTTCGATGCGCTGTTCGATGCGTTGCATCTCCAGGTTGTCGGGGCGTGCTGCCGCTGATAGCTCGGCACGGCGCATCAGCAGTTCGTTGTATGCCGATATCGCGCCCTGCAGACCTTCGTTTTCCACATTTATGGGCACCATGGCGAAGCGATTAGCTTCGGACTGGAGGAATTCGGCCGCCATATTGAGTATCTCCGCCTGTGTTTCGGCTTCGAGGAGGGATTCTTCGAGACGTCCGCGTTTTTCGGTCTGATATCTTGCCTCGGCGCCTACGTCGATAATTCCGCGTTGCTGTTTGTAGTCCTGGATACGGCGTTCTGTCTCGGCGAGATCGGTGGCGAGAATCGCCAGACGTCCGTCGAGGAACTCGGCTGTCAATTCACCCTGGTTGTTTTTCTCGATAATGCCTCTATGATTGTATTTTGCGATTATCTGGTTGAGCACGGCCATGCCGAATGCCGGAACGGGTGTCTCTATGCTCATGCTGATGACATTGCTCCGCTTGGAGGCGATTTCGTTGTGCACGTCGGTGTCGAGCACTTCGGCGGCGGCATCGTAGCCACGCACGGATATGTTGGTCCTCACCGGTTCGCCGGCTATGAAGTTGTCGGTCGCAGCCACGGTGAACAGGCCAAGAGGGGTGTCGACGGTGTGCGGAAGGCTCACATTGTCGACATCGAGTACTTTGTCGCCGGTTATGTATGCCTTTATGCGCGCCATTCCGGATTTATCTACGGCTATCTTGAAATTGATAGTCGACGAAAGTGTATCGGCAATTCCCGGTGCGGGTATGATATCGACGGGATAATCGGGATATGCGAACTCATACTTCATAAAGTCCTTGCGGACATAATGCGATATGTTCAGGCGCAGGGCTTTGGCGACATCGCGGTAGACGGAATGGCTGGAAATAATGAAAATTTCGTCTTCGACATATCCGTCGCTGCCGAAAAGGTCGCTCATGGCACCCATGGCTTCCGTAATGGCGTCTTTCTGCTGCGATATGAGCACATTGGCCTTCACGGAATACTCTTCGGGCGTGCGTTTGATGTATATGAATGCCAGCAGCAGGCATGCTGCCAGTGAGATGGCAAACATGTACCATCTGCGGCGGTACTGACTGAAGAGAGCGTGGAAATCGACGAAGTCGGAATTTTTCTTGGCCATGCTTGTTTATTTAACGGTTAACGCGATTACCAGCGATGCGATTACAGAAGCCGCGCTGACCACGGTGGAGGTAATCGACAGTTTGAAGCCGTTGTTCTGGTTGTATTTGGAATTTTCCTGACGGACGTTGTTGGGCGACACGTAAAGGTAGTCGTTCGGCTGCATGTAGTAGTAAGGCGAAGTGAGGATGTCGCTTTCGTTCAGGTTTATACGCACGTATTTACGCTCGCCGCTCTCTTCCCGGATAAGGAGCACGTTGGAGCGTTCGCCGTATTCGGTGAGGTCGCCGGCGGCTGAGAGTGCTTCAAGGATGGTGAAGCGGTTGCGGTTCACTTTCACTGTCTGCGGGGTGCGGACTTCGCCGGCCACAACGACTGTGAAATTTACCAGACTGACAGTCACTTGCGGGTCGACTATATATGCCTGCAGGCGCGAAGTGAGTTCCTGCTGGAGCTGCTCGACTGTGAGTCCTGCGACATGTATTGTTCCAAGTTGCGGGAAAAGTATGTTGCCGGATGTGTCAACACGGTACGTGAGCTGCTTGGGTGTGGTTCCTGTGCCGAACGTCGACCTGAGAGCGGGATTCACTTCGGGCTGGTTGAACGCCGCGGCTGCAGCTGCGTCCGCTGCGGTAACTGTAATCTGAAGTTCATCGTCCGGCTGTATTGTGGACATATATTCAATTGCAGGAAGTGTGCCCTGCTGATCCTGTATGTCGACGAAGTAGGGTAGTACAGTCTTCTTCGTGCTGCAGGATGTGAGCGCGAGCAGTGCTATGAAAAGAGGTGCGAGGACGCGGAATCTCATGTCTGGATCGGTTTATACAGAAGGTTTGGGGTGTGAAGCATGCCACACCATATTTCTATTAACGCGGAAAGCGGTAGTTTATTATTTGTACTGTTCGGCGGCGGCCTTGATTTTTGCGAACATGCGGCTGTCGGCCTCGGTCAGTTCCACGCCGCGGCGTGCCATGACTCTTGCGGCAGTGTCCAGAAACGAGGCCAGCGGCACATCGGTGAATCCCGAGCTGGAGCCTCCGTCGCTGAATGATGCCACGAATGCACGTGGGAAGCCTGCCTGGTGGATGTTCACGCCAACGCCTATCACAGTGCCGGTGTTGAACATGGTGTTGATGCCGGCTTTGCTGTGGTCGGCCATGATTAGTCCGCAGAACTGCAGGCCGGTGGGCACGAAACGGCGGGCCGGATAGCTCCACAGTTTCACCGGCGTGTAGTTGTTCTTGAGGTTTGAAGCCACACATCCGGCGCCGAGGTTGCACCACTGTCCGATAACGGCGTTGCCAAGATATCCGTCATGGGCTTTGTTGGAATAGCCCAGAAAGACGACATTGTTTATTTCGCCGCCGACTTTGCAGTACGGTCCGACTACCGTTGCGCCGTAGATGCGAGCGCCCATGTTCACAACGGCGTGTTCACACAGGGCCACCGGTCCGCGCAGAAGGGAGCCTTCCATGATTTCGGCATTGGCACCTACGTACACCGGACCGCCGGTGACATTGATTATGGCGCATTCAACTTTCGCGCCTTCTTCGATGAATACAAGAGAGGGGTCGCCTACGACGGTGTTTGTGGCGCTGAGAGGTGCCGACTTCCGTCCCGCGGTTATCCGGGCGAAGTCGGAAGCTATTCCGTAGCCGGCGAGCATGAAAATATTGTAGGGGCGTTGTATCGCTTTGTATTCATTGTCCCATATCAATGTTTCTCCATCGGGGGTTCCGCGTCTGGCAATGACAGTGCTGTCGCTGGCGCATAGCTGTTGTCCGGGTTGCAGCCTGCCGACCGCCTCTGTGAGTGCGGCATCGGGCAGTATGTGCCCGGCGATGAACAGAGCGTCTTCGTCGTCGTTGGCGACGGCGCAGGGATATTTTTCCAGAAGGTAGTCTTCTGCCGGCAGGAAACTGTAGTCGCCAGGCAGTGAAGCCTGCCATTTTCCGGCTATGGTGTCGATACCAACCCTTATATCTGCAAGAGGGCGTGTGTATGTCAGCGGCAGCATGTCGGCCCACACCTCGGGTTGGTCGAAAAGTACGATATTCATATTTTTTTCAGAACTGTTCGGTACAAAAGTAGTAATTTTGTACCGATTCCCAACCACCGCCTATGAAATTCACACAAGCATCCCTGCCGGGAGTATGGATAATAGATGTAGAACGCCATGGCGACAGCCGCGGCTATTTCGCCGAGACCTTCCGTGCCGGTGAGTTCGAGCGCCATGTCGGCGCGGTGGACTTCGTGCAGGAAAACGAGTCGATGTCGCGGCGTGGAGTCGTGCGTGGACTGCATTACCAGGCCGGGAGCAGTGCGCAGGCCAAGCTGGTGCGGGTGGTGGATGGCACGATTGTCGATGTGGTTGTGGATCTCCGTCGCGGTTCTCCGGCTTTCGGCAGGCATATTGCCGTGGAGCTCTCGGCCGAAAATGGCCGTCAGCTGTTTGTGCCTCGTGGTTTCGCCCATGGCTTTGCAGTGGTTTCTCCCCAGGCTAAATTTCTTTATAAGGTCGACAACTACTATTGTCCGGAATCGGAACGGGCAATAAATATCTTCGACAGCACGCTTGCTGTCGAGTGGCCATTCAGTGCCGTCGAAGCCATTGTTTCCCAAAAGGATGCCTCTGCGGGGTCTTTCGAGGAAGCCGAGTTTTTCGACTGATTCCCCCCCCCCCTCGTTCCGGGAACTTTAAGGAGCCGTGGATTGTTATAAGTCATACACGACTAACAAATTAATAATTCACGACTATGAACATAGAACACAAACAGGCTGCCGAGGTTGCAGCGAAAGTTTCGCAGGCGGCGGCACAGGTTTCGGCAAAAGCCGCTTCCGTGGCCGCAAAGGAAGAGGGCAAGGCGCTCAAGGACAAAGTTGCCGACAAGGTTGGCGACATCAAGGACAATCTGCAGGATAAGATCGGCGAACAGCTCAACAATCCGGATTCGGCTCTCAACCAGGTTAAGGAGAAGGCCGGCAACGTAGGCGACAAGGTGAAAGGTGTTGCCGGAAATGTACTCGACAAAGGCGGCGACCTGCTCGACGGCCTTGCCGACAAAGTACACGGTCTTGCCGACAAGTTAGGCAAATAGCCTGCAATGTAACACATACACACGATAAGCGGCGGCTC
>DKUJ01000015.1:0-23977 GCA_002490635.1 Porphyromonadaceae bacterium UBA7207 | reverse complement strand
GAGCCGCCGCTTATCGTGTGTATGGCGCAAGTTTTCAGATGCGATCCAGCACAGTGGCTATTAGATCGCGGATTCCCGACTTATAATTCGGGTTTGCTTTGTTGTTGTATCGGTTTGCGATAATGGAGCACACGGTCATGCATTGGTGTCCCATGAGGCGGCCAAGACCGGCCAGAGGCGCGCTTTCCATTTCGTAGTTTGTTATCCGCTTTCCGTTGAATTCGAATTTCTCGATGCGCTCGTTGAGGTCGGGATTTGCCAGCGGCATACGCAGGCAGCGCCCCTGGGGGCCATAGAAGCCCACTGCGCTGATTGTTATGCCTCGCATCATGTCGTCGCCACCTATCCGGTCGACCAGTGAGGCGTCGGCGTCGACGAAATATGGCTTGGCCCATAGAGGGTTCCAGCCTGTTGCCTCGCAGAAAGCTTCTTCGATGTCGCTATGGGCGACTTCGTTTCTCCCTGCATAGTAGTTCAGCACTCCGTCGAAGCCGGCCGACATGGCGGCGATAACCGGTGTGCCCAGTGTTATTTCCGGCTGCAGTGCGCCGGAAGTGCCTATGCGCACCATTGTGAGGCTGCGCAGTTTGTCGCGAACTTCACGGGTGGCGAAGTCCACGTTTGCAAGGGCATCGAGTTCGTTGATCACTATATCGATGTTGTCAGGGCCGATTCCGTGGCTGAGGCACATTATGGGTTTTCCACGGTAGGTGCCACCGATGGTGTGGAATTCACGGGAAGAAACCTCGAATGTTCTGGTATCGAAGAATTCGGCTACCATGTTCACACGGGCAGGGTCGCCGACCAGGATAATACGGTCGGTAAGCTGTTCCGGCAGCAGGTGGAGGTGGAAAACGCTGCCGTCGGAGTTTATTATGAACTCGGAGGGCGGGATGATTCGCGGCATAGAAGGTGTGTTTGGGTTATCGGTATATATTGAGAGAACAATCTGTCGCTGCCTATTGTTGGAGAGTGCCGTAGCGGTTTCCCGGCATGGCGGTGACAAGATTCTCCATTTCCATTTCGAACAATATGGAAGTGAGCTGCGTGATGCTCAGGCCAAGGTTTACGGCCATGTCGTTGACTGTGTGGTCGGGATGCAGGACTATGTAGTCGATTATCTGCTGTTGTTCCGGAGGGATGTCGATTGCCAGCGACTGCTGCTTGCCCTCTTTTTCCACCGGATTCCAGCAGCAGGCGCGCAACACATCGTCGGCATCGCGCACAATGGCCGCTGCGTTTGTCGCCAGAAGGTGGTTGCAGCCTCGGCTGTAGGTGTCGAATATTCGCCCCGGCAGCGCCAGAACCTCGCGGTTGTAGCCGGAGGCAAGGCGGGCTGTGGTCATGGCTCCGCCCTTCAGGTCGCTTTCGATAATTATCGTGGCATCGGCACTACCGGCTATCAGGCGGTTGCGCGCCAGAAAGTTTCCCCGGTGTATGCGGTCGCGGCTGCTATATTCGGTGATTATGAAACCTCCGGCTGAAATCATGCGGCGGGCATCGTTGCGGTGTTCGGGCGGGTATATGGTGTTTAGGCCGTGTGCCACGAAGGCTCCGGTGGGAACGCCGGCCGCAACGGCGGCGCGGTGTGCGGCGATGTCCACCCCATATGCCAGGCCGCTTACGATGGTGAGGCTGTCGAGTTTCGAGGCCAGGTCCTGGACGAGGCGTTCAGTGGCTTTCTGCCCGTGTGGCGTGCAGTGCCGTGTGCCTACTATGGCCACCACGTGGCGTGTGTCGGGCAGGCTGTCGCCGAGAGAGTAGAGTAGTGCGGGAGCGTCGTCGCATTGCAGGAGCCGTTTAGGATAGTCGTCGTCGGTGTAGTATATGGCATGTGCACCGCATGAGGCAATGAAGTCGACCTCGGCATAGGCTGCTTCCAGAGAGGCGCGGCGGCGTGAGTCGTCGAATATGTCGTTGCGGAGGCCGCTGCGTCGGGCAAGGACCGTACAGTCGAGACTGAAAAAATCGGCAGGCTCGATTCCCAGAGCCGCGAAGCGCCGGGCAGTGCGCAGGCATATGTTGCGTGTGTGCGCGAAAGCGATTCTGAGCGCCAGTTCGTGCCGGTCGGATGCGGGAGAAAGGCTCTTACTCATCGGCCAGATATTTGGCGAAAGCTTCGGCAAGGAATTCGCCGCGTGAGACTCGTCCGTTGTCGAAAGAAACTATATCGACCGTCGCGCTGGCCACCGGTGTGCCTTCGGGAGTAAATATGTCCTGATGGAAAACGAATACCGGGCCACGCCTCTTCAGTGCCAGTTTGCTCACCATGCTGTCGCCAAGACCAAGCGACCGCATATAGCGGATGTCGATATGGGTCACCACCGGGTCGAGACCGCGGGCGTGCATCTGGCGGAAACTTATGCCGGCAGCCTCGCAGAACTCATGGCGGGTGTGTTCGAGATAGTGGAGATATACGGCGTTGTTGACAATGCCTTCAGAGTCCACTTCGTAATCGCGGACTTTGATGGGAAGTTCGAAAACGTATTGTCTGCTGTCGGGCTGCATGGCTGGTGTATGAAAACGACAACGCCCGCCGCAGGCGGAAGCTGCGGCCGGCGTCGGAGTATTGTTGTCTGTTATCGTGTTGCTGCGGCTGCAGGTGCTGCGGGAGCGGTTGCAGGCAGGCCGAGTTTGGTGCGTACGGTGGGAGTAACATCCACAACGTCGCTGCCGGAGAAAAGCAGCAGGGAGGGTTCGTTGGGGAAGATGAATGTGAAGCCGCCTTCGGCGCCTACTGCGCGAACTGCTTCATTTATGCGCTGGCTGATGGGGGCCATCAGCTGTTCCTGCAGGCGCTGGATGTCCTGCTGGGCGGTGTTGCGGAACTGATCCACTTTTGCTGCGCGTTCCTGGATTTCCTGTACGCGGCGTTCCTTTATGCTTTCGGGGGTGTTGGCGTCGTTTGCGATGGTCTGGTATTCGGTGTAGAGTTTGTTGACCTCTTCCTGGAGTTTGCCGAATTCCTCTTCATATTTGGTTGTTGTTTCCTGAAGCTGGGTCTGCATGGCAGCGGATTCAGGCATGGAGGTGAAGATGGATTCAAGATCGACAACGCCGAACTTCTGGGCCATCGAGCTGAAAGGGAGCGCCACCAGGAGCGCCATTAGCAATTTCTTGATCATTGTGCGTTATGGTAATAAGTTTTAATATGCAAATATACGAAGAATATTCGATGAAACACAATAGCGGATGTCGGGCGCTGCCCTGTTCGTGTTCGCGAAGCGAATTATGTGAGTCAAATATACTGATTAGTCGGGAGCAAAGCCAAATTTATTATTGAACATGCTCTTAAGCACCGACCTGTCGGAATCAGTTGGAATATCCCAGCTTCGTGAGTACTTCGTTGCTGATGTCGATGCGTGGAGAGGCGTAGATTATTTCCGAGGACGACGCTCTGTCGAACACGGCCTGGTAGCCGCGTTCCTCGGCCACGCGTTTAATGGCATTGTACACATCGTCCTGGATGGGGCGCAGCAATGTCTGCTGTTTCTGGTACAGTTCACCTTCGGGGCCGAAATAGCGCATCCTCAGCTCTGTGGCTTCTTTTTCCTTGTTGGCGATTTCCTGCTCGCGGGCTTTTGCCTGGTCGTCGGTGAGGAAAACCTTGTCGGCAAGGTAGCTCTGGTACATGGTCTGAGCTTCGGTGCCAATGTTTTCTATCTCACGCTGCCAGCGCTGCGAAAGCTGGTTGAGCTGTTCGGAAGCCATTTCGTAGGAAGGTACGTTGCGTAAAATGTATTCCATGTCTACCAGGGCGAACTTCTGAGCGTTGGCACCGATTGCGCCGATAACGGTCAGCAGGAGGACGAGAGCGAATTTCTTCATGTTTTTTAATTTAGGATTTATCTATTAAGACGTCCTGTAGGAGAAAAAGTTTAGAATTCCTGGCCGAGGATGAAGTGGAAGTGGCTTCCACCCTTGCGGTTGTCGTAGGTGCGGTCGAAGCCGTAGGCCCAGTCGATACCCATGAGGCCGACCATAGGCAGCTGTATGCGCAGGCCCACACCTGCGGAGCGTTTAAGAGAGAACGGGTTGAACTGGCTCACCGAAGTCCAGGCGTTGCCGGCTTCCACGAAGCCCAGCGCATAGATTGTCGATGTGGGCTGGAGCATCAGGGGGAAGTGTATTTCCAGTCCCATGCGGGTGTAGGCGTAGCCTTCGGAACCATAGGGGGTGAGGGCGCCGTTGTCGTAGCCGCGCAGGGCTATGGTCTCTGTGGCATAGGAATAGGAGCCTGACATGCCGTCGCCGCCGACATAGAATGTCTCGAACGGTGTGCGGAGATACTTGTTGTAGCTGCCGATGAGGCCGAAGTCGAAGCGGGTCATCAGAACCGGTGTCCATTGCTGCGATGAGCTCAGCGGAGTGTATGTGCGTGAGCGGAAACGCAGTTTCCAGTATTCGATCCACTGGTAGAGCTGTTTGCGCGATTCCTCGGTGTTCTCGGATGCAATCTTTTCCCAGTCGCGTTTGCCGGTGAAGAGCGATGCCGGAGGTGTCATCTGCAGGTTGAGGCTGAACGAGGAGCCGCTGCGGGTGTAGATGGGGTTGTCAATCGAGTTGCGAGCCAGGGTGAGGCCGAGAACAAGGGCGTTGGAGGTGCCGTTGTTCATGTAGTACAGATAGTCCCAGTTCTTGAGGTAATACCAGTTGTAGCCCAGCTCGGCGGTGAATGTGAAGTAGTCGTCGGGCCATTTGAGACGTTTGCCGAAGCCCAGGTTCACGCCTACGAGCTGCAGTACCTTGTTGGGGTCGAGGCTGTTCTGATAGCTGTTCTGGTAGAAGTCGTTGTAGTAGTTGTTGGGGTAGTAGCCGTATCCTCCTCCCCAGTAGCTGGAGTTGGCCCAGCTCTTGTTGTAGAAATTGCCGTTTACACCTGTCTGGCGGCTGTAGTAGGCCGAGACGGAAAGCGAGTTGGGGCGCTTTCCTCCGAACCACGGGTCGAGGAAGGAGATGGCATAGCTCTGATAGTACCGGGCGTTGGTCTGCGCGCTGATGGTGAAGGTCTGTCCTTCGCCCTGGGGGATGATGCCGCGGTATGTGCTGGGATAGAACAGGTTCTTGAGCGAGAAGTTGGTGAACTTGAGCTGCACTTTACCGATAATGCCGGTCTGTCCCCAGCCGAGCGAGAATTCAATCTGGTCGTTGGCTTTGGATTCGAGGTTGAAAACAATGTCGACGGTTCCGTTCTCTTCGTTAGGCTCGGGCTGTATGTCGAGTTTCTCGGGGTCGAAATGTCCTGTCTGGGCGATTTCGCGGGCCGAGCGCATGAGGTCGCTCTTGCTGAACAGCTCGCCGGGACGCAGGCGGAGCTCGCGGCGGATCACTCTTTCGTAGAGGCGGTCGTTGCCGTTGATGATAATATTGTTGATTCGTGCCTGAGGACCTTCCATCATGCGCATTTCCAGGGATATGGAGTCGCCGGAAACCTCGCGTTCGATGGGTATGAGCTGGTAGAAGAGATAGCCGTTGTCCATGTAGAGGTTGCTCACTGCGTCTTCGTCTTCGTTAAGGCGTTTGCGCATGAGTTTCTGGTTGTAGACGTCGCCGGTCTGCATGCCGAGATACTGATCGAGCAGTTCGGTGGGATACACGGTGTTGCCTACCCACGAGATATCGCGGATGAAGTATTGCGGGCCTTCGTCGATGTCGATGTACACGTCCACGGTGTTCTCGTCATAGGGCACTACGCTGTCGGCTATGATCCGAGCGTCGCGGTAGCCGCGTTCGTTATATTGTTCCAGGATGCGGTTGAGGTCGTCGCGATAGTCGGACTCCACAAATTTCTTCTGGCTGAATATCTTCAACAGGTTGCTGCGCTCGTTGGTTTTCTTCATCGTGCGCTTGAGTTTTCCGTTGCTGAGCACATGGTTTCCGCTGAAGTATATGCGGTGCACCTTCACCTTGTTGTTCTTGTCGATGTATATGTTCACAATGGCCTCGTTGGGGCTGGAGAGGTCGTCGACAGTTTCGATGCGTACTTTGGCGTTGCCGAAGCCTTTGTCGGTGTAGTAGCGCTTGATAATCGATGTGGCGCGGTTTACGATATTCTGTGTTATCTGGTTGCCGCGCATCAGCTGCAGGCGTTCCTGCAAATCCTTGATTTCGCCTTTCTTTGCGCCGTAGTAGTTGATTGCCGATATGCGGGGCTGAGTGCGCAGGATAATCTTGAGCCATGCGCGGTCGCCGACGGTTTTGGCGAGTTCGATACGTGCCTGGGCGAAGAGGGTCTGCCGCATGAGGCGCTTGACCGCATTGGTGATATCATCGCCGGGGATGGTTATCCGCTCGCCTTCGTGCAGTCCCGCATAGCCGAGAATCAGGAAATCGTCGTAGTTGGGAGCGCCTTCCACTTCTATGCCGGCGATTTCGTATGTCCTTGGCATGGTGGAATACAGTACCGGAGGGTTGAATATAGTGTCGGTTGAAGCGGAAGTCTGAGCGGCACCGGGCAGTCCTGCCAACAGCGAAGTAAGCATTATGCACAGCAGTATCGTTATCTTTTGTCGCATGGAGTGATGAGTGGTTTTTAATCGGGGGAGTCGCGCTTTTGCGGGGCTTAGGAGAGTTTGATGTCGTTTTGCGTTATCTGTTGCTCTGTGAGGCCGAACCTGCGTTGACGTTTCTGGTACTCGGCAATGTGTCCGCGGAAATGGGCGGCGCTGTAGTCGGGCCAGTACTCGGATGTCACGGCTATTTCGGCATATGCTGCCTGGAAAAGCAGGAAATTGCTCAGGCGCATGTCGCCGCCGGTGCGGATAATAAGGTCAGGGTCGGGCATTCCGGTGGTTGCCAGGGCGTTGGCGACGGTGGTTTCGTCGATGCTGTCGATATCCAGCTTGCCGGCCATGCAGTCGGAGGCTATTTGCTTTGCCGCGCGCACTATTTCCCATCGTGAGGAATAGCTTAGAGCAAGCACCAGTGTTAGGCCTGTGCAGGCGGCGGTGTCGGCCATGCAGCGTCGCAGTCGGTCGGCGGCGCCGGCTGGCATGCGGTCGATGTCGCCAATGGTGGTCAGGCGCACGTTGTTGGCGATGAGGTCGGGCGTTTCCCGCTCTATGGCTATGACAATCAGTTCCATCAGAGCGTCGACTTCGTCCTGAGGCCTGTTCCAGTTTTCGGTAGAGAAAGTGTATAGTGTGAGATAGCCGATGCCGAGTGCCGAGGCTTCCTCGGTTATGCGGCGCACGGTGTTGACGCCTTCGACGTGGCCGGCGCTGCGCTCCAGTCCGCGGGCGGTGGCCCAGCGTCCGTTGCCGTCCATTATTATGGCGACATGCGTCGGAATCCGCGTTTTGTCAATAGCGGCTTCTGTGCTGTGTTCGTTTTCAGTCGACATAATGGCAGGTTTCGCAGCGTTTTCCAAATTCGTAGGAAATCCCTATGGTGAGTCGGGAATACCAGTCGGTGTTTTTGTAGAACGCTGTTTTGATTTGGTTGAGATCGGTTAATTGGGAGCCGTCGATCTTGTCGCCGAAGGCTTTGGTCATTGTGAACTCCAGTCCGAGATTCCACCTCGGGTTGATTTTGAATTTCACACCCACGCCCATGGGTATTGAAGGCACCACAGTGGTGTTGCCTCCGCTGGAGGCCATGGCCACGCCGACACCGAGTGTGAGATATGGCGACCAACGGCGCAGTCTCTTGTATGTCTCGCCCATGCCGTAGGGGAGGAAGTTGAACTCGGCGCGTGCGCTGAGTTCATAGACCTGCGAGCTGAACGAGTAGGAGGCGTTGTCGGGTAGCACTTCGGAGATGTCGGCTGTGTTGCCGCTGAGGCCGAATGTGGAAAAAACGCCGCGTAGCGCCCAGCGTGTATCCGGGAGATAGCGGAACGATACTTCTCCGTCGAATCCTGGATGGGCGAAGATGTTGCCTCGCGAGGCTTCGCCGATATATCCGCTTGTTCCCAGTTGCAGACCAAGGTCGAACTTATAGGGGGCAGTCGGGGCTGTAGCCTGGGCATACGCAGCCGGAGTCGCTGCAAAAGCGGCGATGGCGGCAATGGCGGATACTTTGGCTAAGCGGTTCATTCCGGATGCTGGATGTTATTGTATTGGTTTGTACAACAGGCGGTTGAAGGTGGCGCGGATTACGATGTTGCGGGTAGTGCCGTCGATATTGTGGCCTCCGAACAAGTATATGAACGGACATTCCCATTCTGTTATAGGTTTTGTGGCACGGCTTGCGGGTGTCAGACCGGGAAGCTCGGCAATTGCGGCGCCGGGAATACGGTGTCCGAGGTCGATTTCGTTCCAACGACCGGATGTTGTTTCGGGATTTTCGGTAAGTGTTGCGTTGGCGATAAGGGCGTCCGCACCATATACGGCAGCCATCTCTTCAGGCAGCTGCATCAGTTCAGGTGCTTTCTGCCAGCTCATGCCGAAGTCGGATGAGGTGTAGACCGTACGGTTGATGGTGCCGTCGGTCTGCAGTCCTCCCATGGCAATCATGGTGGGGTAGGTGGTCACTTTCCAGCTCGACGACACTATGAAATTCACAAACGGGATGAGTGTCATTTCCTTTGCTGCCCATTTCAGAGGGAAGGAAGCCACGTTTGCCCAGTTGGTGCCGTCGAATGCCCATGCGGCCTGCGATACGGAGCCGTTGGCGGTGGTGCCCCCGACCATCAGTGCCTGTTCGCCGGAGGCCAGGGGAAGGGTATAGGATGCCAGGCCGGAGGTGTTCTCTATGGGGAAACCTTCGGGCATGGTGTATTCTTTGCCGGATGCTGCATCCACAAGCTGCCATGTGCCGTCGGCTGCCATGCGGTTGGCAGGCACGATATCTCCGCAGTTGCCGTAGATGTGGTGCAGGCTCATCCCTGCCGGCTGCCATGTCTGGCCAAGGTCGGACGAGGTGTGGAGTTCGGCGTTTGTGCCGTCGTTGCCTGCCAGTACGTAAAGTTTGTCGGATGTGGCGGCAAGGCTGTTTACAATGGTTCCGGCGGGCATCGCCACTGTTTTTGTTTCCCAGGTGCCGTTATAGGGGTTGTCGGTATGCGCTATCGAATATGTCGATGCCGCACGGGTGAGGCACACCAGGCGTTCGCCGCAGGCCACAGTCTTCTGCTCTGTGGGTGCCGAGATGCTGCTCGGCAGCGGACGTTGTGCGGCGCGATCCCACACCAGCGAGTCCATTTTCACCGGACTTACGTTGACTGTTATGCTGTAGGTGCATTCCACAAGTCCGTCGTAAGAGCGCACTTTCATGCTCACAGGACCGTTGGCGAAGTTTATGGAGTCGTTGGGATGTGCGAGATAGTTGTGCGTGGTATCGGTTCCGTCGGCCTTGCGGGAGGTCAGTTCGATAACCGACACGTTGTCGAAGATTGTAATCACCGGCACGAGTTTCTTTGTCTCGGTGCCGTATGGGAGGGGATTGGCGTTGAAGATGCGTTTGTTCTCGAGATCGATGGAGAAGAACACGGAATCGAGGTTGGCAAGAATGTTTTTGTCGGGAGAAAGGGCGAATTTGTACACCGCCACGGAGGGTGTGGATGCTTCGCCGGTTTCGTAGGACGAAGAGTTGCAGGACGCTGCCAGAAGCAATGCCCCCAGTGTTGCCGAACCGATGGATATTAGTTTCTTCATTAGAGTTTGCGATGTTTCAAGCAACAAAATTATAATTTTTCGGACAAACAGCCCTTACGGGCCCGTGGCAATTAAACCGGCCGCGGCTTCATTTATATGTTTTTAACGTCCTTGGTGTGATAGGTAAAAAAAGGTAATCAGAACTGGAAATAGATGAACGGAGCTACCGATTCGCCGCGAAGCTCAAGTACAAGCTGCACAACCGATATGAGTATCAACAGCTTCACCAGCCAGGGGGTACGCACGAACCAGGCGGCAGCTTTGTCCCAGAATGCAGTTGGCAGGCAGTGCGCTACGATGATTGTGGCCATGAGTATGAGCCACAGCATACGTGCCGAGGCGAATGCGGCTATTTTCGCCGGAGAATAGTCGCCGGCCAACGAGCCAAGAACGGTCCAGGAGTCGCTCCAGGAATCTGCGCGGAAGAACACCCATAGTGCGGCCACAAGAGCCATTGTCACAGTCCAGGACAAGGCTTTCACAGGCCAGGAGTCCCCGAGCCTGCCAAGCCACGGACGGGCTGCCTTGTGGACAGCCAGTCCGGCACCGTGCATCGCGCCCCAGAACACGAATTTCCAGGCCGCTCCATGCCAGAGTCCGCCAATGAGCATGGTGGCGAAGTTGTTGGCATATGTGCGTGCTGTTCCTTTGCGGTTGCCGCCGAGAGGGATGTAGATGTAATCGCGCAGCCAGGTAGACAGCGATATGTGCCAGCGGTGCCAGAAATCGGTGAGGTTGCGGCTCTTGTAGGGGAAATTGAAGTTTTTGGCAAGTTTGAAACCCATGATCAGGGCTATGCCTATAGCCATGTCGGAATAGCCGGAGAAGTCGCAGTAGATCTGCATGGTATAGCCTGCTATTCCCATAAGGGTCTCGAAGCCGTTGTAGCCGCCTGGCGTCTGGAATATGAGGTCGTTGTACTGTGCTATATAGTCGGCGATTACGGCCTTTTTAACCACACCGAGGATAATGAGCCAGAAACCCGTGAAGGTCTCTTCCCTGGTGGCGGTTGTGTTACGGCGTATCTGCGGCAGAAAATAGTCGGCACGGACAATGGGGCCGGCCACAAGAGCAGGAAAGAACGCCAGGAAGAAAGCGTACTCCAGCCATGTGCGAGTCGGTGCTACCCGGCCTTTGTACACGTCGACTATGTAGCTCACGCTCTGGAAGGTGTAGAACGAGATTCCGACGGGAAGAATAAGGTCGAGCGGCTGGAAATTGCTGCCTACGGTGGCGTTGATGTTCCACAGGAAAAAGTTGGCGTATTTGAAGTAGGCGAGGATTCCCAGCGAACACAGCAGTGAAACCACGAGTGCGGTGCGCCTCAGCGTTGGTCCGGAGCCTGGGCGCGCTATTAGCCGCGAGAGAAGCCAGTCCACCAGGGATGTGCCTGCCAGCAGCAGTACGAACACTCCGCTGCAGCGGTAATAGAAATAGAAACTGAACGCCAGAACGAATACCGCCATCTGCGTCCACCGTTTTCTCAACAGTGAATACAGTGGCAGAAACCCCAAGAACAGAGCCCAGAATGTGCCGCTGGAAAACAGCAGAGGCTCTGCCGGATTGTAGCTCAGAACCTCGGCTATGTTCGATGCGATGTCGTTCAGTGAAGCCATGCTATCGTTCGTCGGGCTGGTGCACGAACACCCGCGCCGGCCTCGCCGAAGTCTCTGCGGGCATTTCCATGCGTATGGGGTGGTTGCTGTGCGCGGGCATCCAGCGGATTACGCTGTCCATCCATTGTGCAGCCGACGAGCGCGTCGGGTGGGCGCCGTCGCTGCTGCGCTGGAACTGCATGCCGTCGCTGAGGAAAAACGAACCTTCCGCGGCGCAGGAGGCCACCAGTCCGTTGATGCCGGTGTCGGGTTTCCAGTTCGGGGGGCCGATCCATAGGTAGGGGAGGGTATCGATATCGGCGATGATTTTTTCCACATATTCACGTCGCCGTTCGGCTATGCGCGGAACGAAAAGCTCGTTCGCGCCGAGGCACACTATCACGTAGGTGGGGTGCAGACGTCTGATGTAACTCTGCAATTTGTCGGAGCGTCCCCACACTTCGGAAGTGGAGCTGTACCATACGACGTTGTACAGAGTATGGCCGTTGTGGCTTGCGTAAGCTGCCAGACGGGGGCCGAGTCCCTCGAGCATGGAGTCGCCTATGAACAGAATCGTTTGCGCGGCGGTGTCGACAGGCACCGGGAACTGAACTTCTTCAATGGTGCTGTCGGCGGCCGGACAGGCCGTCGGGCCGCCGGTACTGATTGCGTTGTCTGTGCTTCGTGCGGAGAAAAGCGTCGGCACTATATCCGACGATTTCAGCGTGTGACCGCACACAGTTGGCATGTCGCCGGCGGAAAGTGCGGCGAAGCAGGCGAACGCGGCTGCCAGCAGCAGCCACAGGCTGAGGTGGTGACGGGTCATAGGCGAAAATCTCAGAACGATACTGTCATGAAATCCAGTTTTCCGGGGCCTACATGGTAGGGGCGCAGCCCGTAGCCGTGCTGTGCCGCCGGTCCGGACAACGGATGTCCCGGAAGGGAGAACACATCGTAAGTGCTGCCGCACTTGGAGCAACGGGCATTCATGCTCTCGGCGTCGATTTGCACGCGCACATCCTGTCGTTGCTCTACCGGACAGGCCAGATCGTAGGCCCGGGGGTGCCCAAGTACATCGCACACCAGCAGGATTCCTCCGAAACCGGTGTACGAGCTGGCGGTATATGGAAAGTTGCCTGGAATGCGCAGGTCGCGCACGAAACTGCGGTAATCCATAGCGCCTGTGACTCCATAGATGCTCCACTGTGCCTCGGTGGCGAATACAAGATTCACCGGCGACGGCGGTATGCGGTCATCGTCGAGGCTGTGGCATCCTGCCGTAAGCAGAAGAACAATCAGGCCTGAGAGTATGGATGCTGTTCTATGCAAGGCTGGCGAACAGTTCGCCGAAGCGGTCGGCGGCTTTTTGCAGAGTCGGTCCTATCATTGGGCGGAGCAGAGCCGGAATCTCCACTTCGATGCTGCCCTTCACTTCGGTGCTTGCGGCATCCACAGGATTCAGGGCTACGTTCAGTTTCATGGGCACCGGCGACCCCTGGGCTTCAAGCACCATGCCTTTGATCGAGCGCTCAATGGCTTTGAGTCGGATTTCGCCCATCTGCGGGGTATGGATGCTTATGGTGTCGGCGGAGAATGTGACTTCGCCTATCGCGGCCTTTTGCTCGGCGGGCATGGTGTCCATGCGCTGCTGGAGCACGGTGAAGTCGGCGAATTTCTGTGCCAGCTCTTCTGCCGGCTGCGCCACAACTACGGGGCGCGAACTGTATGTTGCCATTATGGTTTTCTGTTGTAGGGGGGGAGGGGCGTCGTCGGTGGATGTCAGCGGCGGGGAGTCCAGTTTGCGGGATCGACACGCCAGCGACGCAGGGTCTCGATGTCGGATTCGGTGATGAAACGGGTAGCCAGTGCGGCTTCGAGCATGTTGTTGTAGTCGCTGAGAGTGTGCAGCTCCACACCTGCGTCCTCGAAATTGGCTTCGGCCTCGGGGAATCCATAGGTGAACAGCGCTACCATACCCACAACTTCGCAGCCTGCGTTCCGCAGGGCTTCCACAGCTTTCAGCGAGCTTTTGCCCGTGGAAACAAGATCTTCCACAACCACCACTTTCGATCCGGAGCGGAGGTCGCCCTCGATAAGGTTCTCAAGGCCGTGGTCCTTGGGAGTGGAGCGCACGTAGGCATACGGAAGGTCGAGTTCGTCGGCAACCAGCGCGCCCTGGGCTATGGCACCGGTGGCAACGCCGGCCACACACTCAACCTGCGGGAACTTCTCGAGAATAAGACGTGTGAGCTCAATCTTTATAAATGTGCGCACATCGGGGAATGAGAGCGTGCGGCGGTTGTCGGTATAGATGGGCGAGTTCCAGCCGGAAGCCCATACGAAAGGCATATCGGGCTGCAGCTTGATGGCGCTAATCTTGAGGAGTTTTTCGGCGAAAATGCGTGCTACGTTCTTCATCTTGTTGTTTTTGTTGAAAGGAACATTGAATATCGGTTGTGCCGATTGTTGGCTTCGATGGCTGCAAAGTTACGAAAAATCTCCGGCACTGTTGGCGCAGCCTGCAAACTTTAGTAATTTTGCAGGCTATGAGCCGAAGGCTGTTTATTATTATAGTGTCGCTGTTTGCCCTGATTTCGCTGCCGCAACCGGCCAGTGGACTGTCGTTGAACCTGGACTCCATTGCCGCATGGGGTAAATTCCCGCGTTTCTGCGTGAATACCTATCGATGGGGCGATAAGTTCTTCAACGGTTACGACACCACATTTGTGGTAGGTACGGGCTACAAATTCAGTGCCAAGATAACCACCAACAGCTGGACCGACGGATACCGTTTCGAGTTGCCCGACAACAAATACATATTCATGTCGTCGGAGCCGTCTACTTCGGCCGGTGTGTATCTGACATATCTTGCAGTATCGGCGGGATACGACATAAACATCAGCAAATTGTTCGGGAGTGCCAGCCAGTCGCGCAAGCGCTGGCGTTTCGGTTTCAACTGCATGCTTTTCGCAGCAGAGGCATATTACATGCGCAACGATGCGAGTACCAGAATCCGTCGTTTCGGCGATCGCAACGATTCTCCCCGCTACAACATTCCTTTCCATGGCATCGACAACACCACGTGGGGCATCGACGCATACTATTTTTTCAATCACAAACGCTATTCCGAGGCTGCGTCGTTCAACTACAGCCGCATCCAGCGCCGTAGCCAGGGCGCTTTCTTCACCGGATTCTCCATCTATACCCAGAAGCTGAATTTCGATTTCCGCGGGTTGCCGCCGGAGCTTATCATGCAGTTGCCGCCGGCATGGAAGGACTATTCGTATCGTGTACACACACATAACTATGCAGTCAGAATAGGCTATGGCTACAATTGGGTGTTCCACCCCAGGTGGGTTCTCGGAGTCAGCGAAAGCCCTATAATAGGTGTGAGAAAAGGATATGTCAATTCCGACATGGAAAAGGTGTCCTTTTCCATGTATAACCGCCTGAAACTCTCTCTTGTCTGGAATCGCGACCGGTGGTTCTTCGGAGCCTCCGGCAACTTCAATGTGGCAGTTGTGAACGAGAAAAAAACTACATATGCCGGTGGAGATCTCAGCGGAGAAATAGTGTTCGGGTGTAGATTCAATATCTGGTAAATATCTGATTATTAGTGGTGATTTTCACGGCGGGGATGTTCGCGGTACATTCCCGCCATAATTTTCTAATTTTTCCTTAACTAAAATTTGAACAATTTTTTGCAATGTCGTGTTAGATATTCAAAAACCTGGCCGGGAGATGAGCAAGGCAGCTCGAAGGCAACAACTCAGAAGGCTTAATTCGTCACATCGGCCAAAGTCCAGGGAAAAACAAAAAACAATGATAAGTTTAACAAAACCGCAACTCAACAAGAAATGAAAAAGAACGTTCTCTTCACCACTGCAGCATGCGCAGCACTGCTTGCTCCGTCGATGGCAAGTGCCCAGGACGAAACAATCGTCGTAGAAGAAACGGCTGTTGTAACTGAAGTGCCCTGCAATACACGCTACTACGTGACTAAGCACGACAACTGGTTCATCCAGCTCGGCGCAGGTATCGACGCTCCCTTCGTCGATGGCGTGGACAGCAAGGGTGAACACCATTCATCACTTACGGTGAACTACAACGTAGGCTTCGGTAAATGGTTCTCGCCATACATGGGCTGGCGTCTGGCCTTCAACGGTGGCCCGCTCCACTGGCACAGCGGGGAAGGATTTGCCAAAGCCAAATACGTAGGCGCCAACCTCGATTTCATGTGGGATATGTTCAACTCCCTGGGTGGCGTAAACGAAAACCGCGTGTTCTCGATTATCCCGTTTGTGGGCCTCGGCGGCACCTTCACCTGGGATTACCGTCCCTCCGATGTCCCCAACATATATCAGGACGGACATAAGAAACGCAACTCGTGGACACTTCCTGTCTCGGCAGGTATCCAGGCCCGCTTCCGCCTCTGCAAATATGTCGACTTCTTCGCCGAAGCACGCGCCGGATTCTATGGCGACAACTTCAACAATGTGGCATACGGCCGTCCTGTCGATATCAATGTGACCCTCAACGGCGGCTTCACCATCACCTTCGGCGGACGCAAATACCACACCTACAATCCCTGCGACTATCTGGGATATATCGATAACCTGAACAACCAGGTCAACGATCTCCGTGGCGCGCTTGCCACCACCGCAGCCGCACTGGCTACCGCAGAAGCACAGCTTCCCTGCCCCGAAGTAGTCGAACAGGAAGCAGTAGTAGTGGAAGCCGCTCCTCTGATGGCTACCGTACGCTTCACCCTCAACAGCTCCCGCATCTCCAGCCTCGAAAAGGTGAACGTGTACAACATCTCCGAATGGATGAAAGCTAATCCCGACCAGAATGTGGCCATCGTGGGATATGCCGACGCCGACACCGGAACCAGCGAATACAACATGGGTCTCTCCCGCCGCCGCGCACAGGCAGTCTTCGACACACTCACCAACGAGTACGGCATCAACCCCGACCGCCTTTCCATCCAGGCCGAAGGTTCTTCCCAGCAGCCCTACGAAGAAAACAACTGGAACCGAATCGTAATCTTCAACGTAGCCCAGTAAAACCCCACTGCCACATAGTATAAATCAAGCGATGCCGCCACACTCCATGGCGGCATCGCCTTGTTTTGTTGGAATCTGCAGAACGCAGTCCTTACAGCGCCAGTGTATAGAAATGCTTCTTCAGAACAGCACGTCGCAGGAATAGCATGGCTCAGGCTCCTTAACTATAGATTCCGATAATCCATAGCTCAAATCTGATAGCTTGCCAATATATTTGTCCCGTACGGAATTGTTATCTATTTCGATTCTACGTGCTCTACTAAGAGCCGCGAATTCTGTTTCTTTTTCAATTCCAAGAAATCGTCTGCTACATAAGTTAGCCGCGATACCAGTTGTAGACGAACCTGCAAAAGGATCGAGAATCCAGTCGTTGGCATTTGTACTTGCCAAAATAATTCGAGAAAGCAGGGAAAGCGGTTTTTGAGTAGGGTGTTTTCCGCAGGATTTTTCCCAACGCGCTATGGCTGGCAGTCTCCATACATCGGTCATTTGTTTGCCACCGTTGATGGATTTCATCAAGGCATAATTATATTTGTGCGGTGTCTTTTGTGTCTTTCGAGCCCAGATAATAAATTCTGTAGAGTAGGTGAAGAAGCGACAGGAGATGTTTGGCGGTGGATTTGTCTTGGCCCATGTTATGACATTTAATATCCTATATCCGAGTTCTGTAATTATATTGGCTATGGAAAAGATATTGTGGTGAGTGCCTGAAATCCAGATAGTCCCGTTTTCTTTGAGTTTATCGCGGCATAATGAGAGCCATTTTCTGTTGAAATCGTCAATCGATTTTGGGGTCCCGCCTTTATCCCAATCGCCTTTATCTACACATACTATTTTACCGGCTTGATAGCTGATGCCTCCATTGGAAAGAAAATAAGGAGGGTCGGCAAAAATCATGTCGAATTTAAAATCAAAACTGGGAAGAACATTGAAACAATCTCCATTGACTATGCCGAATGTTCTGTCATCCGATTTATAATATGTCTCGAGCATCAGCTATGGAATAAGGGTGGGTGCCATCAGAATTCGATGCTTCCGATGAATGAGCTAATGTTGGATAGATTATATATACTCGAGATGTGAATAAACGCTTCTTCGAGTTTGTTACGTGCTGATTTCCAGCCTGTGCCATCTGTAATCCAAACAAATTCGTATCCAGGTATGGCATTAATTTTAAGAGCAAGGTCAGAATATGATCGTGCTACTTCGTTGAGTTTTGAACCGCCGCCTGAATAGAAATTAGCTTCTATAAGATATATTTTCTTTGGAGTTCTGATAACAAAATCGAATCGTTTGTTATCTGCACCCAATGCCTTGACAATCTCAGGAAATTCGGTATAATATACTTCTCTTTCGAATGGAATGCCATTGCTCGTCAGAATGTTTGCCACAAGGCTTTCCATAATATGTCCACCTCTGTTCTTTCGGGCATTGGAATCAAGACCCACCTCGATACCGAATACATAATCAACAAGATTTTTAATCTGTCTGGATTTGAAAATTTCAGTAAGTCCGGTTTCATCGAGGAAGTGGACAACCTGTTCCGGAGAATTAAAGTAATCGCTTATTGGATGAATTGTTCCGTTTTTGTCAATTGCTTTCTTGTTATCCTTGGTCCTAACTACAATAAGTATATCCAGTACCGAAAATGCTTTCGGGTTAACATCCCAGAGCCTCCTTACGGCGGATGCCATGTCGGACTGTCCTATAAGATAATTGAGCAGGTTAAGGTTTATTGAAATGTCCTCGACATTGGCTATGACTTTCGGAAAATCCACATAGTCGCTGAGAGAGAAATGTGTTTCCTTCAGCGGCTTCATAAATTCATTGAAACGATCTGCCATTTAAATATTTATTTTTTTAGAGCAAGGTTTCAATTTGAACCTTGGCAATCATTATAGTTTCTGATAAGCAGCTCTGTAAGGATTCCGCGTTTTGATGCATTGGCATTGATACTTCTTTTGGCATTTACCCGTTCAATAATGAAATCTTTGTAGAGCTCATCCAGAAAGTTGTCATTCGAATTCCGTCCTTTACAATCGGAATTGCTTAACATCTCGAAACATCCTTGGGCTGATAGATGAGCATAAAAGTCCTTCAGCCTTTTCTGCTCATTGTCATCAAATGTTTCTTTTACGTAGGAATTAAAACTGGAAGTCGAATCCAAAGGACGATAGGGAGGGTCAAAATAGAAAAATGTATAGCCATTTATATGCGATTCTGTTGTGGAGTAATCTCCGTTCAGTATTTCGACTTTTTGCAAGATATTACTATCGGAAATAATAAGCTCTTCATCGCAAATTGTCGGATTTTTATACTGGCCGAAAGGTACATTGAATTTCCCTTTTGAATTTTCCCGATATAGACCGTTAAAACATGTGCGGTTCATGAATATCATATATGTAGCTTCATCAAGAGGGCTCAAATTTACAGTATTGAATATATTGCGGATTTGCAGAAAGAATTCTTTTTGCAAATCGTATCCGCCAAGAGCCTGGTACTGTGCCTGGATGTCCTTTAGCGAATCAATAAGCTGATATGGCTCGTTGCGTACAACTTTATAAGTTGTGGTTAAATGTGGATTTATATCATTGATGATTGCACTTTGGATATTTGGATAGTTCTGTAACATGAAGAAAAGCATTGCTCCTCCTCCTACGAAAGGCTCGATATATGTAACCTTTTTTTCCTTCTTGAATGATTGGGGAAGGAAAGAGTCAATGGTCGGGAGTAATTGTTTTTTACCCCCAGCCCATTTGAGGAAAGGGCGCGCCTTTAGATTGGTCATAGTATTTTCAAGCAAAACAGCAATCCTATAAGAATATAGGTGATTATTACGATAACTGTGGTTGCAAGTGATATATGTTATCGTGCGGTTGGTTTTACAGTGCGAAGATAATCAAAAAATGGGATTTATGTAGTGGTATATGTTGCCGGAATGGCCGGACGGCGGGATGGCGATGGATGGTGCGCTCACTTTTCCGTTTATTTTGAGGGGTGACAGTTCTACGAATGCTTCGTTCCACATTCCTGAGGCGATGAATGAATCAAGCACGCCGGCACCGCCTTCGACAAGAAGTGAAGTATAGCCTCTGTCGGCATAAAGCCATGCGAGCAGTGCCGGGATGTCGCGCTTGTCGGTAACGTGTATTGTGTGTCTGTTGGCCATAATGCGGGCGTGGCTGTCGCGGAGCAGGTTGTGGCGGTCGAGGATTACCGGCTGTGGAGAGTTGCCTTCGATATGGCGTGTGTTGAGCGACGGATTGTCGGCTATTACAGTGTTTGCTCCCACGGCTATGGCACAGCTGTGAGCCCTGCGCCAATGCACAATCTGGCGTGTGAGTGGTGTGCTGAATGTGCCGTCGAGAAATCCGTTGGAGCTCTGTGCCCATTTCAGCGTAACCCATGGGCGGTGGTGTGTGTGCGCGAACATGAACTCGCGGTTCTGGCTTCGGCATTGGTCGGCCAGGACTCCTTCTGTCACTTCTATTCCCGCGTCTTTCAGGATGGCTATTCCTCGTCCGGCTACTTTCGGGTTTGGGTCACCGGCTCCGACTACTACGCGTGCGAACCGGCATTCGGCCAGCAGGCGAGCGCAGGGAGGTGTTTTGCCGTAGTGCGAGCATGGCTCGAGAGTGACATAGATTGTGCTTTGCCGCAGCAGGTCGCGGTTGGCTTCGGCTACCGACGCCACGGCATTGACCTCGGCATGCGGGCCTCCGAAACGGCGGTGCCATCCCTGGCCTATTATCCGTCCGTCGGGAGCGGTGATCACGGCTCCCACCATAGGATTAGGAGCCACTGCGCCGCGTCCGGCAGCGGCAAGCTGCAGGGCGCGGCGCATCATTTTCCGGTCGATATCATCTGTTGTCATAGTCGGTCATAGGCATGGCTGAATGTGTCGCCATAGTTCGGGTTGCCGGTCTGGATTCCTTTGGTAAGCCAGCGCACACGCTGCTCGGAGCGTCCGTGGTTGAACGCGTCGGGAATCTCGCGGCCGTATGCTTTTTTCTGTAGGTAGTCGTCGCCGATTTTCGAGGCGGCGTTGATGGCGTTTTCCACATCGCCTTCCTCAATGGAGTTGAACATTTCGTTGTCCAGCGCAGCCCACACTCCTGCATAGAAGTCGGCCTGCAGTTCCAGGCGCACGCTGATTTTGTTAGCTTCGGTCTCCGATAGCCTCGACATGCGGGAATGCGCATCGCCAAGTGTCCCGAGGAGATACTGCACATGGTGTCCCACTTCATGGGCTATCACGTAGGCATAGGCAAAATCGCCGTCGGCACCTATGGTATGTTTCATATCCTTGAAAAAATCAAGGTCGATATATACGGTCTGGTCTGCCGAACAGTAGAATGGGCCTGTCTGGGAGGTTGCCTGTCCGCAGCCGGAGTTCACGGCGCCGCTGAAAAGCACCATCCTCGGGGCTTCATATTCGCCCCAGCCCTGCCGGCGGAATTCCCGGGTCCAGACGTCTTCGGTTCCGGCCAGCACCTGCGAGGCGAATACGGCCAGCTGTTCGTCTTCGGCTGTGGGTTCGTAGGCGCTTTGTGAGTATTGCGGCTGCAGGGCTCCGCTGCCGGTTATATTGCTTAGAACATCACCTATGCCACCGCCTGAGAAGAGGGTGACAGCGGCGACAATGATTATTCCGATAATTCCGCCGCCGATACCGGCCTTGCGGCCGAATCCGCTGCGTCGGCGGTCGTCGATATTGCCGCTTTGACGGCGTCCGTTCATTCTCATATCGGGTTTATTTAGGTAGTAATTCGAAAGAGTCGACGTATATCTCGGTTATGTTGCGTTTTATGGCGTTGCGGTCTTCCCATGTCCGGGTACGTATCTTTCCTTCTATGAGCATGCGCGTGCCTTTGCGAATGTATTTTTCGGCATATTCGGCAGCGCGTCCCCACATCACTATGTTGTGCCATTCGGTGAGTTCGGGCAGTTCGGTCACTGAGCCGTCTGCATTTCGCTGGTGGCGTCTTTCGCTGGTTGCCAGCGAGAATTCAGCGACAGTGGTGCCGTCGGCCATGCGTATGCGTGGGTCGCGTCCGACGTTGCCTAAAAGTATAACTCTGTTCATGGACCAAGGTTCATTTTCCCTTTTTCAAAGGAATGAGGGTGCTGTTATGTAGAGGCCCAGTGAAAGGCCGAAGTTGAATTTGCGCGATGAGCTGTCGTAGTTGGCATATCCGCTGACATTGGCGAATGGCAGGCGGTAGTTTGCTGCCAGTTCTCCGAAAAATTCGGCACGGTCGAACCAGGGGCCGTACATTGCTCCGTGGTCAGGAGAGGGCAGGATGGTGCGCATCGGGGCGAAGACATAGGCGTTGAACCGCAGGGAGAATCCTTCGCGGGGATTCCAAAGTGGCACGATGCCGGCTGCCAGATAGCTGTTGGCGCGGAAGCCTGCGTGGAAATTGCAGTCGGCCGACGGTGTGGGGGTGAAGCAGGACGCGAAGCTCAGCGCGGCATTGTAGCTGTTCATCAGAGGACGCGACGAGTAGTTGCCGAAAGCCTCGATTCCCAACGCCCAGTATCGAAGGGGACGGATATAATTGCGGTAGCTTGCTCCGGCTTCCAGCCACCAGTGGGTGGAAGGGTCGGATGTGCTGTTGCCTGGGTTCCGGTAATGCGTGTGTCCGCCCACGGCAGCTGCTTTGGCCTGTATAGCTGTGCCGGAAACGGGATAATTTACGTTGTCCAGAGTGCTTGTGCGGTATTCAGCGTAGGCCTGGCCAAGGTTGAGGGATATGTTGCTGCGGTCTGCGGAAATATCGCCTTTGCCGTCGATATCGTAGAAACTGTTGTAGATGTGTCCGAAGCCGACGCCCACATCAAAGGCGCCGGTGCGTCCGGCTGCTGTGGAGAAGCCGGTTTTGCCGAAGTACTGGTGGCATACCACCGATGCCGGGCCTTCGTCGCGGAAGAACAGGCGGTCGTTGCGTGGATATCGCCGGCGCCATGCCACGCCTTCGAAGAAAAACGCTGCAGGCAGTCGCGAATGCAGCAGTATGTTGCCGCGCAGAACTCCTGCCATATAGCTTTGTCCGATCCAGGCCTCGAGGTATGTGTTGATAGAGCTGAAACTCAGGCTGCGGTAGTCGGCGCAGAGGTAGAGGAAGCTGTTGTTGGTGGATGTTATGTAGGCTCCGAAGCCTGCGCTGAAACGCGATTTCACCTGGGCCTGCAGGTCCAGACGGAACAGGCCTGTGGAATCGTTGTAAACAGCCTCGGGATGCAGGATGCCGAATTTTTCCGACGACAAGGCTCTGTAGTATGACAGTCTTGTGCGGCTTATTCCCAGTGTATCGGTGTTTGTTGCCGGAGAAAAGAGGTAGCGGAGATATGAGCGCTGTCCGCGGGTGCCGCCGCTGATGTCCACCGAGTCGAACCGCAGGAATGGGGTGTGGCTCTTGAAGAGGTTTCGACGCAATGCTGTGGCTTGAGGCGTCGTGCGTGAATGAATACGCTCCTTTATCGAATCCATGGCGGCGATTGTGCGTTCATAGCCCCTGCGGTATATGGCTCTGGCTTGTGGAAAGTCCAGAAGTCCGAAGTCCGAGAGATCCACATGCACGCGCATGCCGGTGCTGTATGGAATATCTTTGGTCTGATGCTCGGTTACCAGTAGTTCGAGCTGGCGCAGATATGAATTCGGCTCGCCTTTGTCGGGAGTGCCCACATCGAATCCCAGCACTATGTCGGGTGCAAAGTCCTTGCGCATTACATCCACCGGGAAATTGTCGTAGATGCCGCCGTCGTATAGTATGTTTCCGTCGATTCTGGTGGCCTGAAAAATGAGAGGGAAGCTCATCGACGCATGCACCGACGCTGCAAGAGAACCGCTGTCGAGCACTTTGGCACGGCGGGCAGAGACATCGGAGGCTACACATCGGAAAGGAACCATGAGCTTGTCGAAGTTGCCGCCACACTGGGCTGTGTATGCCCCGAAGATTTCCATGAAGGCGAAATCCATAGGCATGGGATTGATGAGGCTCTGCGGGTTGAATACGGTGTCGGCGGAGGTTTTGGCTCTGTTGCCTATCGGAATGGCGAACATTCTCGGCGAAGCCGGCTGGCGGGTGAAGTAGTATTCCAGCGACGGGTCGATGCGGCCTGTGGATATGTTCGCGAAGTAATCGGAGGTGATGAGCTCCATCATCTCTTCCGGAGTGTAGCCGCAGGCATATAGCGCTCCTACAATCGCGCCCATGCTTGTGCCCGTTACATAGTCGATGGGAATATTGTTTTCTTCCAGGGCCTTGATGGCACCGATATGTGCTATGCCTTTGGCGCCTCCGCCACTAAGTACCAGACCTACCGATTGGTGCTGCCCCTGTTCGGGTTGGGATGCAACGGCGAGCAGGGGCAGGATGAACATTGAAAAGAGAATGGCGCACTTTAAAGCCTGAGGCTTAAGCATAGATGAATAGTTGAAAGTTATGGTACGATTATAACACCTTCGGCGTTGCATATGTTCATGTCCCGGGAGTGCAAAAATACGAATAAGTAGAGAGCAAAACAAAATATATGAGCTTTGACAAGCGAATGCATTTTGAATCGCTGCTTGCCAGTTGAACCTGGGGCTTGCCTGAATGAGTTATTTGGATTAACTTTGTATACTAGATTTCATTTCTTCCCACAACTCAAACGCTGGAAAAACCGGACAGCCATGTTTATTGCAATTCTTACATATAAAAAACCGCTTGAAGAA
>DKUJ01000006.1:51364-52826 GCA_002490635.1 Porphyromonadaceae bacterium UBA7207 | reverse complement strand
TGTCGGTGATGACTGCCTTGAACTTGTCTACCGCTTCCTTCATCTGAGTATCAGACAAAACGGGAGTTAAAATGAAAACGGTTTCGTACTGCATCTTTTAGGGATGGTTGGTGATTATGGTTGATTATGCCAATGGGGTTGACCCCGTCAGCGGCGGCAAAGGTACAAAAAAAACGGCAGCGGGCAAAGTCCGCCACCGTTTTTCTGTCGATTTTATGCAGTGAATCAGTTGGCTTTGGTGAAATTGAGGCCAACTTCGATTTTTGTGGTGCCTTCGATTACGTCACCCATCGATGCAATCATCCGGGGCAGCATGGGGGCGAACATGCCCATGTCGGGGTCGGATGCGACCATGTCGACCAGCTGCTTAACGAGTTCCTCGTCGCGGAGAAGGGGAAGCACGTTGGTTTTCAGAAGTGGAAGAAGGAGGTCGGTGTCCATGTAGACCGACAGGGCGTTGCCTTCCTGGGCTGTGGCCATGGGCACACCGTTGGAGAGCATGGGGGCTACCTGGGCGAGGATGTTGTTCAGGAGGTTATTTACGTCGAGGGCGCGCGATGCCGAACGGGAGTCGGCGTCTTCGGCAATCACAGCCTGCGGGTTGATGAATACCAGCATTTTGTTCTTGGCGGGTATAACATACTGCACCATGTTGGGCGAGCTTGTGGCGGGAGTTTCGCCGTCTTCCATGTAGTTTGCCACGATGTTGCCGTCCTCGCGCAGCTCAACGCTTGTGAGAAGCCTGGAAAGCATGTCGGGAACGGTTACGGACATGTCGTTGAGCAGTGGCATCACCATGAGGAGCTTGATGATGTCGCCCACGGGCATGGGGCTTCCGAGGAAGTTGAAGTTTGCGCTGCTTTCCCATACAACGTGGATGGGGTTGGAGTTGATTTCGTAGGTTTCCTTGTCCATGGTGAAGCGGTCGAGGTTCCATGTGCCTGCAAGGCTGATGTCTTTGAGTTTTACTTCATTGAATGCCAGTGCCAGGGAGGTGGTGTTTACTTTGCCGCTGTACTTGTAGGTGCAGTATGTGGCGTCGCCTTCGCCTTCGAATGTGGCGTTGTCTGTACCGGGAGTGAGAGCCACGTTGAGGGTGGTGACGGGGGTGCCGGGGAGAACGCCGGGGCCGGCGATTGTACCGGTGGCGGGTGCATCGGATTTGGCGAGGTTGCCAAAGGCGCTCATGTCGAATTCGCTGCTGATGGCGATGGTTGCGGTGTTGCCGCCAGCGGGGGTGTATTGTGCGGTCTTGCCGAGTACTGTGGAACCGTTAAGGCTCATTTCCAGGCCGGTCGCATCGGTGTATGTTGCGGCAGGATAGTCCACGGATGGAGTTTCGGGATCGTCGTTGCTGCATGCTGCGAATGCGAAAATGGCAGCAGGAATCATGCAGGCGCGAATGAAAAATTTGTTCATAATCAGTTGATTGGTTTGACGTTTTTTTGTTCTCTTTCTCTGA
>DKUJ01000006.1:0-51056 GCA_002490635.1 Porphyromonadaceae bacterium UBA7207 | reverse complement strand
GTTACTTCTCTGATTTGCAGGTGCAAATTTACACAAAATCCGCAATATGTAGCGGATTTTGCGATATCGTGTGTATGTTGAGCAGTGTTGTGCGTGGGTGCTTATGCATGTTTATGCCAGCGCCGCGGCGTATGCCTTTATCCGGCGCAGCATTGCCAGCAGTCCGTTGCTGCGTGTAGGCGAAAGGTGCTCGTCCAGACCTATGTCGTGGATGAAGTGGAGGTCGGCGGTGAGAATTTCCTCAGGAGTATGGCCGGAAAGTACATCGACGAGCATGGCGATGATTCCTTTCACAATCAGGGCGTCGGAATCGGCGGTGAATTTTATGTGTCCTTCGGAGTCTTTTGTGGCATCGAGCCATACGCGGCTCTGGCATCCTTCGATGAGTCTGTCGGGGGTTTTGAGTTTTTCATCGATCGGGCTGTGGGTGTTTCCCATGTCGATGATTACGGCATATCGGTCCATCCAGTCGTCGAGTCCGTCGAACTGTTCGACGAGGTTCTGTTGTGCTTCTTCTATTGTCATGGGCGTTCTTTATATACTACATTGAGAACGGTTTTTCCAACGGCGTCGAGTACATCCGGGTCGATGTTTTCGAGATTGTCGTCGAGGGTGTGCCATGTGTCGGGAAACGAGCCTGTTGATTTGCTGTTGCTTTCGATGATGTCGGTCGTGGGAATTCCGGCGGCGGTGATTACAAGATGGTCGTCGTTGACCGCACCTCCCACTTGCCTGCAGAAGATGTTCTCGTAGCCGAGCTGCATGGCTTCGCTCCACACTTTCACCGTGGGGGTGACAGCGTCGCGCTGCGAGAAGTATTCGTAGTGGAACACGGCATCGCGTCCGCCGACCATATCCAGAAGTATTCCGTATGCAGGCAGGTTGTGGTTTCCGTACGGAATCATGTTCTGTGTCCAGTAGCGGCTTCCAAGACACCAGCCGTCGAATCCGGTATCCGATATCGATGTTTCGCCGGGTCCATAGTCTTCGGCATCCACAAAAAGAATGTCGACGCCCACGGTAGGCGCTTTACGGGCGAGGTTGCGGGCTATCTCCATCAGCACTGCGGTGCCGCTGCCACCGTCGTTGGCTCCGGGTATAGGAGTGTTGTGCAGTTCAGGATCGGATTCGCGGTCGGCCCAGGGGCGTGTGTCGTAATGGGCTACCAGCAGTATCCTTTTGGTCTGCGGAAGATTGAAACCGGCGATTATGTTGGTTATAGGCAGAACGGTTCCGTCGAAAGCAGCGACAGTGCCTTTCTGCACAATCACGCTGTCGGCCCATGCACGCATTCTGGTTTCTATCCATGTTGCACAGGAGTCGTGGGAGGCGGTTCCGGGCACACGGGGGCCGAACGCAACCTGCCGGGCTACATAGGAGTAGGCGCTGTCGGCGCTGAACTCACCCATGGGAACTGAGCGCGATACGCCTTGGCGGGAGTCATTGGCCGAACCAGGCGAGCATGCGGCCAGTACAGCTAACATGGCGGCGATAACAGTTGTTCGACATACTCTCATTGCAATAATTGTTTCAGTTCTGTAGCGGCAAAGTTACAAAAAAGCCACAAGCCGCCAAAATAATTGTGGCGGAATTGTAGTAAAGGGTATCGAAAGCTTTCCGAGAGTGGAATTTAGACACTCTCCGCGTCGGGACACGGTCATGGCCCCGACGCTGAGAGCTTACGTTCCGCCGGTGTTATTTTCCGGCTGTGTTCTGTTTGTATTCGGCGTAATAGCCGTCGAGAATCTGGCGGATTTTCTTGCCGATCACAACATATTCATTGCTTCCGAGATTGGCCTCCGATATGCGGATGCTCCATTCCGGTCCGTTGAAGCCCGAGCCGTTGAGCACCACCACGGCGGTTTCCCTTGCCAGCCGCAGGGTAACGTCCAGAGGATTGTGTGCGCCTGCAAGCCAGGTGGCGAAGTCGGCGCCGTATATTTTCTTTGCCCACACCATGAAATCTATCTCGCTGTAATATCCCACGCGGGTGGGGTCGAAGGGAAGTTCGAAGCCGGTGTTGTCCCACAGTGCCTTGAGGCGCTTCGCAATCATGGCCTGCATTTTGCCTTTGTACACGTTGTCGGTATCCATCAGGCATTTGAGGGCGAAGAGGCTCATCTGCGTCTGCTGTGGCAATGATAGTCCGGCGGTGTGGTTAAGGGCTACGTCGCGGCTGTCGGCTACCATGCGGTCGATGAATTTCAGCGATTGCACGTCGAGGGTCAGCGACGAGTATCGTTTGTCGAGGTCGGCCTTTAGCCCGGGGCTGAGTCTGGCAATCATGGCGTCGAAGATGTTGTCTTTTGCTGCTGCCACCACCGAGAGGCGCCATCCCGTGGCGCCGAAGTACTTGGAGAAGGAATAGACGCTCAGGGTGTTCTGCGGTAGCACATATAGCAGGCTTCTGTAGTCCTTGGCGAACGTGCCGTAGACATCGTCGGAGATGATGAGAAGATTGGGGTTGTCGTTGCGGACTATGTCTACCAGCCGGTCGATGTCGTGGTCGGACAGCCGGTACGACGGCGGGTTGGAGGGATTGATCAGGCATACGAGTTTCACCGCCGGGTCGCGTAGCTTGTCGAGCTCGCTGTCGGGATACTGCCAGTAGTGGTAGCCGTTTTCATCCACCTTGTTGGCGCTCACATTGATGACATCGAAGCTGAAGCGGTCGAGCTTCGGAATCTCGATGTATGGTGTGAACAGCGGCGCCATAAGGGCTATTCTGTCGCCTCTGTTCACCAGATGGTTTGCCTGGATGCTGTCGAACACATAGCACATGCCGGCGGTGCCACCTTCCACGGCGAAGAGATCGAGCTCCTTGCCGCCACCTGGGGCGAGGTTGCCGAGTTCCTGCGCCAGATAGGGGCGTATGGCCATTTCGGTGTATTTGAGGATGCGTGGTGGAGTGGGGTACTGGTCGCCGATTACGCCTTCGGCCCATTCATAGGCGAGTCCGTCGGGGTCGGCGCCGAGTTTTTTCACCATGTAGTCCCAGGCTTTGCGGAGGAATACCGCTCCGGGACGGTCGGCATTGGCGGTGAGGAATTCGGCGAACCGCTCGGCGCAGCCTGTCCTGGAGGGGATTCCTGCGATGCCGGGTTCTTCGTGGCGCACCCTTTTGCACTCATCGATGCCGAAAGAGCCGAGCAGGAAGAATGCTTCGCGAGCATCGGATTCTATCCAGTTGGGGTTGCCGCGTCCGGCGTTGAGAAATGTGGCCGACGATGTTCTGGCGTTTTCTTCGGCCATGGCTATCAGCTCGTTCTTTATCTCGAAGGGGCTAAGCTGTTCGAGCCGTTTTTCGTATTCGCGGCTCAGCGAATTCTTAGGAGTTTCCATTATGAGTGAAGTTGTTTCTTGTTGTTATGGATGCCACAGTCACGAGCATACCAGAGTTATTGCCACACCCATGAGAATCAGCATGGTGTTGCCTATGGCGTAGGTTATGGTGTAGCCCAGGGCCGGCACGTCGGAGTTGATGGCATCCTGTATCGCGCCGAGGGAGGCTGTGGTGGTGCGTGCCCCGGCACAGCATCCCAGGTTGATGGCAGGATGGAATTTGAATATCCTGTTGCCCATCCACACGCCTATGACAAGGGGCAATGTGGTGGAGAGCACGCCGGCGAAGAAGAGCATGAAGCCCACCTCCTTTATGCCGGAGATGAAGGTTGGAGCTGCCGTTATGCCTATTACGGCTATGAACATGTTCAGGCCAAGGTTGTTGAGCAGCCATACCGAGGAATCGGGGATGCGGCCGAAAGTCGGGTGCTTTCCCCGCAGCCAGCCCAGCACAAGGCCTGCGATGAGTGCGCCACCGGAGGTGGACAGGCTCACCGGGATGCCTCCCAGATGGATTGTTATGGCGCCTATTAGAGCGCCGATGAAAATGCCCAGACACAGGAACACAATGTCGGTGGCATTGGTAGGGCGGTCGGCGTAGCCTATTTCCTTAGCGGCGGCGTCCACTTCCTTTTTCAGTCCGGTGATTGTGACAAGGTCGCCTCTCATAAGCCTGGTTTTTGCCAGTACGGGCAAGGATTGTCCTGCCGCCGATATTCTGCTGATGGCCACGCCGCGCATAAATGGTCTGGCACGGAGTTCGTCGACGGTGATGTTGTCGCAGCCTTTGGTGGCCACCATCACGGGAATCTGTTCCACGGGGAATTCGAGCAGTTCCGCGTCGGCAATTTCGGCGCCGATCCAGCTTTCGTCCCGGATTACGTACTCGCGGCGTCCGCTGAGCACGACTTCGTCGTCTCTGGCGATTCTGACATCCTGGCCCGGTTCGTCGATGATATTGCCGGCCACTCTCGCCCTTTCCACGAACACGCGTCGCCCGAGGCCGGCTATGTGTTCCTCGATTTCTCTTATGGTGCGGGGTTGGTCGAAGAAGTCGCCTTCGGCCTTATAGGCGCGGAAAACAACCGGGCGCAGAGCGTTGATGTATGCAGGGTCGGATGTCAGTGGACTCTGGTTCATGCTCTTTTCCAGCTCCTGGGTCTGCTGTCGCACTTTCTTTATGCCTCCGAGCATGGCGGGGCCTATGTAGGCCAGAATATATGCCGAGCCTATGGTGCCGAAAATGTAGGTAACGGCATAGCTCACCGGCACGATGTCGAGCCAGTTCTGTTTGTCGGCAGCCGAGGCGGCGAGTGTGCGTATGGTGTCGTCGCCGACGCCGATTACCGCCGACATGGTCTGCGCGCCGGCGAAAAGTCCGGCAGCCTCACCGGGATTGTAGCCGAAGAGCAACGCCACGCCCGCGGTTACGGCGAAGCATAGCACGCACATCACCGCGGCGAATATTACCTGGCGGATGCCTGAGCCGCGCAAGGCACGGAAGAACTGAGGCCCCACACTGTAGCCGATGGCGAACAGGAACATGAGGAAGAAAACGGATTTGATGGGCCCGGGAATGGGGATATCCATCTGGCCGACAAGCACACCAACCAGCAGCACCGATGTGACAGTGCCCAGCGAGAATGTCTTGTACTTGAGTTTCCCAATCAGGAAGCCCAGGCCGACAGTGAGAAAAATGGGGATGGACGGGTTGTTCCGGAAAGTTTCTAAAATCCAATCCATAAGGGTTATAACGAGAAAAAGTGAAACATCGGATTCCGGGGAATCCCTATGATGGGTATTTCAAGCACCGGAACGCAAGGCTGCGTCTATCTAACAAAGCCTTGGGAAAAGAAGTTGTCCGGAATCCCGTTTTTTGCTAATTTTGCCATTACTATGAGCCGCCGTCACTATCGTCTTGATTTCATTGCCGAGAACACATTCAACCGTGTGTGGAGCCTGCGTATGAGCAGGCCGCGTGTGTTCCTGGCCGCCGGGGCATGCATAGCGGCTGTGGCGGCTCTCATTTTCGTGCTGCTT
Source organism: Porphyromonadaceae bacterium UBA7207 (assembly GCA_002490635.1). GTDB lineage: Bacteria > Bacteroidota > Bacteroidia > Bacteroidales > Muribaculaceae > CAG-873. The sequence continues at coordinate 45,674 of DKUJ01000006.1, read as the reverse complement.
GCCTATACGCCCCTGCGGCAACTCATGCCTGGGGCTCTCCACGGCGACCTGCGTTCGCGCTATATCGAGACGGCACTCAGGGTGGATTCTCTTGAGAACAAGGTGCGGATACACAGGGCTTATATCGACAATATCGCCACAATAATGCGTGGCGACGACACAGACACTCTTGCATATTCCGACGGCATGGCCGCAATCGAGCTGCCTTCCGACGCCGACTCGCTGCTGGCCGCCGGCGAGGCAGAGCGCGATTTTGTGCGCCGCTACAGCGACGAGGAGCGATTCAATCTGTCGGTGCTGGCGCCTATAGCAGCCGAGGGCATGGTGTTCGGCTCGCCTTTGAGCGGTGGCGCTACGGTAGTCGCCGTTCCCGGCGGGATAAGAATGAATCCGGGGCGTGCGGCTGCTGTAACAGCAGTCTACCGCGGCACAATTACGGGGGTTTTCCACCTCGCCGGCGGAGGTTCCTCCATTGTGGTGCAGCACCCTAACGATTTTCTCAGTATCTACAGCGGTCTTGGGCAGGTGTTTGTCGAACCCGGCCAACGCATCGAGGCCGGACAGCGCATCGCCCATACGTCGGCGCGGAGGCCGATGGTGTTCGAACTGTGGCACAACGGTTCGGCGCTCGACCCCAGAGAATATATAGTGTTGTGATTTTCCGCTTTCTCAGCCGTTTCTGGCCTTCGATGATTGTTGTGGCGGTGATAGCTTATGCCACGATTGCCGAGAATCCTCCTGTACCCGACGACATGCCCGTGATTCCGCATATCGACAAGCTGATACATGCCATAATGTTCGGCGGCCTTGCCGGAGCCGTAATGTTCGACATCCGTCGTTCCGGGAAGGTGCTTGCCAAAGGGACTGTTGTGGCAGTATGCCTTGGATGCGCGGTCGCAGGTGCTGCCGATGAGCTGGTGCAGGCATTCCTGACCGTCCGTCGCGCAGGAGATGTCTGGGACTGGGTCGCCGACTGCGTGGGAATTGCCGTGGCGGCATTCACGGCACCATCGGCAATAGGGGCAGTCCTCGCCCGGTGTCGGCGCAAACGGTAATATGTATAGGATTATTCCCCCTCTATAGAGGCCAGAACGGCGGCGAGTTCCTCTTCGGTCGCTGTCAGCCGCTGGCGGCACTCCTTGAGTAGCTGGGCGGCGCGGCGTGTGCGCTCGGCCAGTGTGTCGACGTCGCAGTTGTCGCTGCGCAACTGGGAGAGGATGCGCTCGAGTTCTTCTATGGCCTGGTTGTATGTCTGTTCAGATGATTCCATCGATTGTGCTGGTTACGGGATTGCCTTTTGCGAAAGTTGTTGTTATTGTTGTTCCTGCGGCAAGTAATGCGCTGTCGGTAACGGCGTGGCCGTTTACTCGGGTTATAGAGTAGCCGCGGCGCAGGGTGGCCTCCGGGGCGAGTGCGGCGAGAAGTTCGTCGATTGCCTCGAGCCTTGCCCGCCGGCGTGCTATGCCGTTTTTCACGCTTTCCGCAATCAGTCGTGCTGTGGGTAGGCCGACTTTCTGTCGCTGGCGGTCTATGGCGGCGCGTGCAAGAGCGGGAATCTGCCCGCGGTAGTAGGCGAGCTGCTGCTTGCGCGCCCCCACAAGCTCCACCACCGAAGCCTGCACCGAACGTGCCAGCGAAGCCACGCGTTCAAGTGCCGAGGCCAGCGAGGCCACAAGAAACTCGGCTGCTGCCGTGGGGGTTTTCACCCGCCTGGCGGCCACATAGTCCAGTACTGTTGTGTCGCGGTCGTGGCCTATGCCTACAATCACAGGCAGTGGGAACTGGGCCACATTGGCGGCGAGATCGTAGTTGTCGAAAGCGGCGAGTTCGCTCACTGCACCGCCTCCACGGATTATAGCCACGCAGTCGAACTCGTTTTCGCGGGCCGCGATTTTCTCGAGAGCGTCGATTATACCCTGCACTGTCCGCTCGCCCTGCATGGCCGACTCAAACAGTTCGGTGTGGAAGCGAAGCCCGTAGGCGTTGCCATGCAGATGCCGCACGAAGTCGCCGTAGCCGGCGGCTCCGCGTGCCGAAACCACAGCCACGCGCTGTGGTACGGGACTCCATGGCAGGGTGCGGTTTAGGTCGAACACGCCTTCGGCGCGCAGCCTCATGATTATGGCATTGCGGCGTCTGGCCAGGTCGCCGACAGTATAGTCGGGGTCGATGTCGTTGATTACCAGCGACATTCCGTAGACGGGGTGGTAGTTCACATTCACCTGCACCATCACTTTCATGTCGGAAGCCAGTGCGACTCCCGTTGCCATTAGAAAGCGTTCCCTGAGTCCTGCGTATGTGGAGGCCCAGATTACGGCTCTGGCCTTGGCCAATGGAGTTCCGGTGTCGTTTTTCTGTACAAGCTCCATATAGCAGTGGCCTGCCGAGCACCGGAGGTCGGAAGTCTCGGCGGTTATCCATTGCCGGTTCAGTCCGGGAGCCACGGCCAGGGCGCCGGCGATGCGCCGGTTGAGCTCTACCAGAGAAATCGGTTCGATGTTGCGAATCATTGCTCTCTGACTGTTTTCCAGCTCTTTCCGTTGAAGGAGCGCCGGATTGCCGTTTTCATGAGCGGCAACGATGCCGGAGCATCGCTTTCCACATAGTCGGATGCTGTGGTGTTGGTGAACACGAAATGTCCGCTTTCGGAATCGAAAGATATTTTTGCGAAAAGCATTCTGGGGGGATTGTCGGGGATGCGTCCGTTCTGGAAGAAATCGGCCATGCCCGTGGCGTTTTTCTGTGGCAGCTCCTGCCATGTGCGCGTGCTGAAAAAGCGGATGGAACTGTCGGCCATGGGCACCAGGACGGTTTCTATTACCGCCAGCAGGGTGTCGGAGCGCATAGGAAGCACGGCCACTTCCACCGATGAGGCGGTGCCGGCCTGTGCCAGCAGGCGACGGTCGTCCATTTCCACGATGCGGGTTTTGCCTCCGGTTTCGGTTTCGGACATGGTGGGCAGGCTGTGGGTGCTGTAGTCCACCATATCCATGCGGGTGTTTTTACCCATCAGAGGAAAAATGCCGTCAGGAGCGGCTATGAAGAGTTCGGCCACGGTTCGCGCATGCGTGCCCGCGGCAAACAGAATCGTGAGGACTATTGCCGTAGATATCCGTTTCATTGGTCTTGCGAAGGTTCGCCGTCGCCCTGCAGCAGGGAGTTGTAGCGGCTGCGGTTGTTGATAAGGTCGATTGCGGCGCGGTAGTCGCGGTTCAACGGTGCCACCGAGCGGTAATAGGAGCCGTTTTCGTAGAGGTCGCGGGCTACCAGTCCTTTAAGAATGGCGTTTACCAGCGGGCGCGAGCGGTCCCATTGCTCGCTGTTGAACTCTATTTCCTTGGCAGATGCGGCATCGATCAGAGCCTGTTCCAGAGGCTCGCCTACGGAGAATCCGCTATGGAAGCTGTCGGGAGTGGGGTAGGATTGAAGCAGCGAGGCGCGGTTGGCATCCACATAGTCTATGACCGTGCGGTTGAGCACGCCTTTGGCCACGATGTCGCGGTAGTAGGTGGAATAGTAGGAGGTATCGGCGGGCACGAACACGTCGGGGATTATGCCTCCTCCTCCGTAGACGGGGCGTTCGTTGTTGCGGGTGTGGAAGAGCAGCGAGTCGGGGCGTGCTATGCTGTCGGCGTCCCACAGCTCGCCGGCGCTCAGGCGCAGGAAGACCTCGCGCTGGTAGTCTTCGGAGTGGCCTTTCTCGTAGTGCTTCTGTATGCAGCGGCCGCTGGGAGTGTAGTAACGGGAAACGGTGAGCCGCATCATGGAGCCGTCGGGGAAGGGGAACGGACGCTGGACAAGGCCTTTGCCGAAGGTGCGGCGGCCTACCACCAGACCGCGGTCCCAGTCCTGCATGGCGCCGGTGAAAATCTCCGCGGCGGAAGCGGAGTATTGGTTGGCGATAATCACCAGTGGCAGCTTCTGATATGGCCCGGCAATGCGGGTACGGTACTTGTAAGGAGGTATCGCTCGCCCGTTGGTGCTCACCACCAGGGTGCGGGCAGGCAGGAAGAGTGATGCCAGCTCTACTGCTGCGTCGAGATAGCCTCCGCCGTTGTCGCTGAGGTCGATTACAAGCTGTTTCATTCCCGAGGCCGAAAGTTTTTCCAGGGCATCGGCCACTTCCTGCGCCGTTTCCTCGGCGAAGCGGGTTATGCGTATGTAGCCTGTGGTTGGGTCGGCCATGAAAACCTCGTCGACGCTGAAAATGGGAATGTCGTCGCGTACCACGTCGAAGTCGATGAATTCGTCGCCGCGTTTTACCTTAAGGCTCACTTCCGTGCCTTTGGGACCGCGCAGATAGCCCATTACCTTGCGGTTGGTGAGCTTGCGACCGGCTATTACAGTGTCGTTGGCGGCCACGATGCGGTCGCCGGGCAGGATGCCCACACGCTCCGAGGGTCCTCCCGCTGTGGGCTGAATCACATATACGGTGTCGTCGAGCATGTTGAACTGGATGCCTATGCCGCTGAATTTTCCGTCGAGAGGCTGGGTGAACTCGGCGGTTTCGGCAGGTGTGGTGTAGGCCGAATGCGGGTCGAGGGTGCGGAGCATGGCGCGTATGGCCTCGGTGGCGAGGGTGTCGGAGTCCACATTATCGACATAGTAGTTCTGTATTATCGCCTCGGCGCGGCGCAGTTTGTCGTCCGCGTTTTGTGCGCAGACAGTCGATGCAAGGGCCAATGCCGCTATTATTGCTATTGTAAATCTTTTCATTCCGGTTTGTATGGTTTTGGGAGGAAAGAGCTTATATCGGCACCGAAGGCCTGCAGTTCGCGTACTGCCGACGAAGATACCGCCGACAGTTCGGGACGGCTGGTCATGAGCACTGTCTCGATGCCGCTGATACGGCGGTTGAGGTCGGCCATGTCGCGTTCATAGTCGAAGTCGCGCACCGAGCGTACGCCGCGCACCAAAGCGCAAGCTCCGCGCGAGCGGGCGAAATCGGCGGTGAGTCCGGAGTATATTTCCACTGAGACCGCCGGGCAGGCAGCATACAGTCCGGCAATCGTGGCGGCTGTCGCTTCGGCTTCCCGGGCGGCGCCTTCCTTGGCTATGTTGACTCCAATGGCCACTATCACGCGGTCGAAAAGCGCCAGAGCCCGTTCCACGATGTCGGCGTGGCCGGCGGTGAATGGCCGGAACGAGCCGGCGAATACGGCAGTACGTTCAGTCGCGGTCGATGTCGGTGTCATCTTCGATAACAAGATTCTCGATAATGAAGTTCTGGCGTTCCGGCGTGTTTTTGCCCATGTAGAATTCGAGCACTTCGGCCATACCGTCGTCCTTGCGCAGGCTCACGCGGTCGGCACGCATGTCGGGGCCTATGAAATGGCGGAATTCGTCGGGCGATATCTCGCCGAGGCCTTTGAAGCGCGTTATCTCCGCATCGGCTCCGAAGCGGTGTATGGCTTCCAGGCGTTCGGTGTCGGAGTAGCAGTACACGGTGTCGGGAGGCGTCTGCCGCGCGCTACGTGTATTGCGGGCGGTACGGCCGTTGCGGACACGGAACAGCGGGGTCTGCAGCACATAGACATGGCCCTTCTTGACAAGGTCGGGAAAATACTGCAGGAAGAAAGTGAGCATGAGCAGGCGGATGTGCATGCCGTCGACATCGGCGTCGGTGGCTATTATCACTTTGTTGTAGCGCAGGTTGTCGATACTTTCCTCGATGTTCAGTGCGGCCTGCAGCAGCGAGAACTCCTCGTTGGCATACAGTTCCCTTTTTGAGGCGCCATAGGTGTTCAGGGGCTTGCCGCGCAGCTTGAACACGGCCTGGGTTTCGACGTCGCGTACTTTCTCGATGGTGCCTCCGGCGGAGTCGCCCTCGGTGATGAATATGCTTGATGCCAGTTTCTTTTCCTCGTTTCCGCGGCTGTCGCTCAGATGCACGCGGCAGTCGTTGAGTTTGCGGTTGTACAGGCTGACCTTCTTTGCCGTTTCCCTTGATTTCTTGGCCACGACGGCAATCGCTTTTCGGTCGCGCTCGCTTTCCTGGATTTTACGTAGGACTATTTCCGCGGTGTCGCGGTCGCGGTGCAGGTAGTTGTCGAGCTCCTTTTTCAGGAAATCTCCCACGAATTTTGCCACTGTCGGGCCATCCGGTCCCATCTCCCTGCTGCCGAGGCGGGTTTTCGTCTGGCTTTCGAACACCGGCTCCTGCACTCTTATGGCCACTGCTGCCACCATGCCGTTGCGGATATCGGACGGTTCGAACGAGCGGTTGTAGAAGTCCTTCACAGTGCGTGTCACCGCTTCCTTGAAGGCGCTCAGGTGCGTACCTCCCTGGGTGGTGTGCTGGCCGTTGACAAAGGAATAGAATTCCTCGCCGTACTGGTTGGCATGTGTTATGGCCACTTCGATGTCGTCGCCCTTGAGGTGGATTACCGGGTATAGCGGCTCGGCGCTCATGCTTTCGGCAAGCAGATCCACCAGGCCGTTGCGCGAACTCATCCGTTTTCCGTTGAAGACTATCGACAGACCGGTATTGAGGAACGTGTAGTTCTTCAGCAGCTGCACCACATATTCCTCGCGGTAGGCGAAGTCGCGGAATATCTCACTGTCGGGTGTAAATGTCACCGAAGTGCCGTTGGGGCGTTCTGTCGGTTCCACGGAACTATCCTCGACAAGTTCGCCACGATGGAAAACCACGCGTTTGCACTGTCCGTCGCGGCAGCTTTCAACGGTGAACGAGGTGCTCAGGGCGTTAACGGCTTTTATGCCCACGCCGTTGAGGCCAACCGACTTCTGGAACGCTTTGGAGTCGTACTTGCCGCCGGTGTTGATTTTCGATGCCACATCCACCACTTTGCCGAGGGGTATGCCGCGGCCGTAGTCGGTCACGGATACCGACCCTCCGGCACTGACAGTGTCGACCCTGACTTCTATCTTTTTGCCGAAGCCCATCATGAATTCATCGATGGAGTTGTCCAGCACTTCTTTCAGCAGCACATAAATGCCATCGTCGGCGGACGTGCCGTCGCCGAGTTTGCCTATGTACATGCCCGGGCGGAGGCGGATGTGCTGGCGCCAGTCGAGGGTTGTTATGTCGTCCTCGGTGTAGCTTGCCGAGGGCGCATCGTTTTCGGGTTCGGTGTTTTCTATGTCGAAGTTAAGTTCCATTGTCGCTTGTGTGGCTGCGTGTGCGATGCCGTTCTTGCAAATATACGAATTTCCGTCGGAATTATCCGCGGATAAAAAATCCTGCAATCTTTCCAGGCCTCAAAAAAGGCAGAGGGAAGTCGCCTGTGCGGCAGCTTCCCTCTGTGGTGGCTCTATGTCGGTTTCCGAAGATTATTCGGAGCGGCGGCTTTTGCGGCCATAGCCGTATACTGCGGCAGCGCCGAGCTGTTCTTCGATGCGGAGCAGCTGGTTGTACTTGGCCATGCGGTCGGAACGTGAAGCCGAGCCGGTTTTGATCTGTCCGGCGTTGGTGGCAACGGCGATGTCGGCGATGGTGGCGTCTTCGGTTTCGCCGGAGCGGTGCGAGATCACTGCGGTGTAGCCGTTGCGCTGAGCGAGTTCTACGGCGCGTAGTGTTTCGGTGAGCGAGCCGATCTGGTTGACCTTGACAAGGATGGAGTTGGCGCAGCCGAGCTCGATGCCTTTTTCGAGGTATTTGACGTTGGTTACGAAGAGGTCGTCGCCAACGAGCTGGCAGCGGTCGCCGATAAGGTCGGTAAGGATTTTCCAGCCTTCCCAGTCGCCTTCGGCCATACCGTCTTCGATGGAGTCGATGGGGAATTCGTCGATGAGTTTCTTGAGGAATTCGGCCTGTTCCTTGCTGCTGAGCTTGGGAGCGTCGGCGCCCTGTTTCCAGGTGTAGTCGTAAACGCCGTCTTTGAAGAATTCGGAGGATGCGCAGTCGAGACCGATGGTGATGTCGCGTCCGGGAACGTAGCCTGCTTTCTCGATGGCCTGGATGATTACGTTGAGGGCGTCTTCAGTGCCGTCGAGTGTGGGAGCAAAACCGCCTTCGTCGCCTACGGCGGTGCTCAGGCCACGGGCTTTGAGCACGCTCTTGAGGTTGTGGAACACTTCGGTGCCCATGCGGATGCCTTCGTGGAAAGAGGTTGCGCCGATGGGGCGGATCATGAATTCCTGGAAGCAGATGGGAGCATCGGAGTGTGCGCCGCCGTTGATGATGTTCATCATGGGCACGGGCAGCACGTAGGTGTTGCAGCCGCCGATGTATTTGTAGAGGGGCAGGTCGAGGTAGTTGGCGGCAGCTTTAGCTACGGCCAGGGATACGCCGAGGATGGCGTTGGCGCCAAGATTGCTCTTGGTGTCGGTGCCGTCGAGGGCGAGCATTGCTTCATCGATGGCAATCTGGTCGAGGGCGCTCATGCCCACAAGTGCGGAGGCGATGGGGCCGTTGACGTTGGCTACAGCCTTGAGCACGCCTTTGCCCATGTAGCGGTTTTTTTCGTTGTCGCGGAGCTCGAGGGCTTCGTTGACGCCGGTGGATGCGCCGGAGGGCACGCTGGCACGGCCGAAAGCGCCGGATTCCAGTACTACGTCTACTTCTACGGTGGGGTTGCCACGGGAGTCGAGGACCTCACGACCGATGATTTTTTCGATTTTCATTGCTTGATATGGTTTTATACCTTGGTATATGTGTTGTACGTTTTGCGGCGGCAAATTTAATCAAATTTTTTCGTATCCGGCACACTCTTAGCATTATTTACCACGTTATGCGCCTTGGCGGACATCCCTGAGAGGGAAGCTGGCCGAGGTGTCCCGGAACTGGATGTCCGGAGTGTTGGAATGTATTGCTATCTTTGTGGCATGAAAGCTTTCCTACAGGCGATAGGGCGGGTGATGTACCGCCTGGTGATGCCGCTCCGGCGTCGCCGGCTGAAGAACCGCAGTGTGAGTATTGTTAGCAACGACTGCTGGAGCAGTTTCATGTACCGCTTCTATGGTCTGCCTTTCAATTCGCCTTTTGTGGGGCTGTTCATAATGCCCGACCACTATCTGGCTATGCTCGAAAATCCGGAAGTGCTGGCAACACCGCCGCGGATGACCTCTTCGGCGGAGTCGGTCTATGCCGGCCGGCTGTCCGACCTGCCTCCTTATCCGCTTGGAATCCTTCCGGGAGGCATAGAGATACATTTCCTGCATTATGCCACAGCCGAGGAGGCTCTGGATAAATGGACGCGGCGCATGTCGCGGCTCGACTGGGACAACTGTATAGTGAAGTTCAGCCGCAACAACGGATGCACCGACGGGCATCTCAGGCGCTTCGACGCCCTCCCCTTCCCGCACAAGGTGGCTTTCAGCACAGCTCCGTTGCCAGGTGTGCGGTCGGTCGTGGCTGTACCGGAGTTCGCGGGAGACGATCAGCTGGGACGCTATTGGAAACTCGCCGACCTGCACTATGATTTCGGGCGGCATGCCGATGCCATCAGGCAGTCGGAGCGTTGACCGCGTAGATGTTCAGCTTTTGACAATGCGGAAGCATCCTCCGCTGTAGCGGAAAGAAAGTGCTCCCGCGGCCACGAGTTCCGTTACGATTTCTGCCGCCATCCGGCTGTCGGTGCCGAGTGTCAGCGCAAGGTCGCGGATGTCGGCGCTGTTTTCTTCGGCGAGGATGCCCATTGCGCGGGTGTGCCGGTCGGAGAGTATAAGGGCATCGTTGTTTGTCCTCAGCCGCCAGGCTGCGGCCAGCAGGGGGTGTGCGGCTATGTTTTCGTCGGCGACACGATAGTAAGGATGCCAGCGTCCTGAGGCGTCGCGCGCTTCGACCGGTGGCGTGCATGCTTCCACAGTGGCCACGATAATGCGGGTGGATGCGTCGATGCTGTATGCCTGGAAATCGACGCTCAACGGCGGACGGCAATATGCCTGCGCCGCCTGCTCCACTATATAGACGTCTTCCTCGTTGCGGACTCCTGCCAGGTCGCCGTTGTCCTTCACGCCTATCAGCAGGCGTCCGCCGGCGTGGTTGGCAAAGGCGCTGAGCGAGCGGGCTATCTTGCAGGGATCGCTGATAGCGTATTTGAAGTCCTGGCAGAGGTGTTCGCCTTCGGCCACCATTGCACGGACACGTCGGGCGCCCGGGCGGCAAGGAAGATCCTTCATAGGGTTACAGGAGCTTCATCAGCCGGTCAACGGCCTCGAAGGTGCGCCGCGGAGCATCTTCCCAGAAATTGTCGTAGGCGGCCGCGTTGCCCTCGTCGCCCGGAGTGTCGCTGATTACGCGCAGGCACACGAAGGGCACACCTCTCGAACAGCATACCTGAGCCACGGCTGCCGACTCCATGTCCACGGCTACGGCCTGCGGCTGAACGGAAAGCACGCGGGCGAGGGCTTCCGTACCGTCGATGAACACGTCGCCGCTGGCCAGCAGGCCGCCGCTGGCGCCGAGCTGCCGGCGCACATTGTCGCCAAGAGGGCACTCGAAGCGTTCGGGAAATCCTGCGGCCTGCCCGGGAGCAGTGCCGGGGCCGCACCATACGTCGTGGTAGGCCACCGCGTCGGCGAGAAGCACGTCGAGCGGTTTCAGAGGCGGCTCTCCCATTCCGGTTCCTCCTGCTACGCCCGTGTTGACCACAAGCTCAGGATGGAAAATGTCGATGAGGGCCGCGGCGCCGAGTGCGGCGTTCACTTTGCCTATGCCGCATTTGCATACTGTCACAGGATGTCCTCCGAGGAGTCCGGTATAGTATGTCGTATCGCCTATGGCCACTTCGGAAATGTCGGCGAGCAGCGGGAGCAGCAGGCGCAGTTCCTTGTCCATGGCAACGATTATGGCTGTTTTCATTTTGCGGATTGTGTGTGGTTGTGGATGCCGCAGCGGCCGCTGGACTGTAGTTGCCTACAATGCCGGCGGCCGCTGCGTTGAATCGGGATTCTGCTTATTTCTGGAATTTCTTCACAATCACGGTGGCGTTGTGGCCGCCGAATCCGAAGGAATTGGACAGCGCGGCGCGCACTGTGCGCTTCTGGGCCTTGTCGAAAGTGAAGTTCAGGGAATAATCGATTTCCTCGTCGCGGTCTTCGGGGTCGTGGTTGATTGTGGGAGGTACGATGTCCTCTTCCACGGCCTTCACGCTGAAGATTGCTTCCAGCGCGCCGGTTGCACCCAGAAGGTGTCCGGTCATCGACTTTGTGGAGGATATGTTGAGTTTGTGGGCGTTTTCGCCGAACACCTCCACTATGGCTTTCACCTCGGAGATGTCGCCTACGGGGGTGGATGTGCCGTGTACGTTGATGTAGTCGATGTCGTCGGGCTGCATGCCGGCGTCGTCGAGCGCGTTCCTCATGGCCAGGATGGCGCCAAGGCCGTCGGGGTGTGTGGCAGTGAGGTGGTGGGCGTCGGCGGAGAGGCCGCCGCCGGCGACTTCGGCATAGATTTTCGCACCGCGTGCGAGAGCGTGTTCAAGCTCTTCGAGCACCAGCACTGCCGAGCCTTCGCCCATCACGAAGCCGTCGCGGCTTTTGCTGAAGGGGCGGGATGCGGTCTGGGGGCTGTCGTTGCGGGTGGAGAGGGCGTGCATGGAGTTGAAGCCGCCCACGCCTGCGGGATAGATTGCAGCTTCGGCACCGCCGGTGAGAATCACATCGGCTTTGCCAAGACGAATCAGGTTGAAGGCGTCGATTATCGCGTTGTTGCTCGATGCACAAGCCGACACCACGCCGTAGTTGGGGCCGTGGTAGCCGTATTCCATCGAGATGTGACCCGAAGCGATGTCGGCAATCATCTTGGGAATGAAGAACGGGTTGTATTTTGGGCCCTTGTCGGCGTTGAGGGCGTAGTATCCGGCTTCTTCCTCGAAAGTGTGAAGACCACCGATGCCGGCGGCAACAATCACACCCACGCGGTTGCGGTCAAGACCATTGCCTTCGGTTTCCAGAGCGGCGTCGGCCACGGCCTGGCGGGCCGCTACCATGGCATATTGGGCATAGAGGTCGAGCTGGCGTGCTTTGCGACGGTCGAAGTGCTCCTCGGCGTTGAAGTCCTTCACCTCGCAGGCGAAGCGTGTCTTGAACAGGGAGGCGTCGAAATGGGTGATAGGGCCAGCGCCGCTTACACCGTCCTTGGCGTTCTGCCAGGTGGTGGCCACGTCGTTGCCGATGGGGGTGATGGCGCCAAGGCCTGTAACTACGACTCGTTTAAGTTCCATAGTGGGGAGATTTCGTTATATGGGTATCGTCAGGTGCTGCTTATGGCAGGTGGTATATGCAAAAAACCGCCGTTTTTTCAATGATTGAAACTTCCGGCGGCTATACTGTCAGTTTGCTGACTGCTGTTTTGCTTGGCTGGCCGCCGCGCTCTGCTGGCAGATGCCGGCGGGGTTGCTCGCGGTGTGCTTAAGCGTGGGCTTCCAGATAAGCGATGGCGTCGCCTACGGTTTTGATTTTCTCGGCTTCTTCGTCGGGAATTGTTGCTCCAAATTCTTTTTCGAAGTCCATGATCAGCTCCACGGTGTCGAGGGAGTCGGCGCCAAGGTCGGTGATGAAGGATGCCTCTTCAGTTACTTTCTCGGGTTCTACGCCGAGCTTGTCCACTACGATGCTTTTTACGCGATCTGCAATTTCAGACATGACGGTTTGGGGTTTTGATTAGTAAATTCACATTTTGCGGTGCAAAGTAAGTAATTATTCCCCGATTACGGAAATTATTAGCTATTTATTGTTGTCCGAAGGTGTGTCGGCGGTGTGGAATAACGGCCTCACAGATAGCTGCAAGGCGCTTTTGTCTGATTCTGTGAAATAGTGTTAATCGGGCTGTGCCGCCGCGCGTGTGATGTGGTACACATATATTATTTGCGAGTCCGCCGGATTTTTACTACCTTTGCGCGATTTATTGAGAAAATACCAACATTAAGCATTTTATGAATCCTATCAAGAAAACCATCGCACTGCCCGACGGCCGGACTATCACCATCGAGACCGGCAAGCTCGCAAAGCAGGCCGATGGAGCGGTAGAAGTGCGCATGGGCAACACCATGCTCCTCGCAACGGTAGTCACTGCCAAGGAAGCCGGCGAGGGAGTGGACTTCATGCCCCTGCAGGTGGAGTATAAGGAAAAATTCTCCTCCGCCGGCCGCTTTCCAGGCGGTTTCCTCAAGCGCGAAGGACGCGCCAGCGACTACGAAATTCTTACCGCGCGTCTGGTGGACCGTGTGCTCCGCCCCCTGTTCCCCGACAATTACCACGCCGACACATTCGTAAACATCACTCTCTATAGCGCCGACGGTGTCGATGCGCCCGACTGCCTGGCCGGGCTTGCTGCCTCCGCAGCTCTGGCTGTCAGCGATATTCCCTTCAACGGTCCCATCTCCGAAGTGCGCGTTGCACGCGTCGACGGCCAGTTTGTGATCGACCCCACATTCGAACAGCTCCAGAAAGCCGACATGGAACTCATGGTAGGCGCCACCTACGACAACATCATGATGGTCGAGGGTGAGATGAACGAGGTGAGCGAAGCCGAACTCCTCGATGCTCTCCGAACGGCCCACGAAGCCATCAAGGTGCAGTGCAAGGCCCAGATGGAGCTCGCCCAGGAAGTAGGCTCCACCACAAAGCGCGAATATTGCCACGAGACAAACGACGAAGACCTCCGTGCCGATGTCCGCAGCAAGTGCTACGACAAGGCTTACGAAGTGGCCCGCAAGGGTTGCGCCGACAAGCACTGGCGTGCCGAGGCATTCGAAGCCATCTGCAACGAATATATCGAATCCCTGCCCGAAGAGGAACGCGAAGCCAAGACACCTCTGGTGAAACGCTACTACCACGATGTGGAGAAAGAAGCGATGCGCCGCTGCGTGCTCGACGAAGGCATCCGTCTCGACGGCCGCAAGACCACCGAAATCCGTCCTATCTGGGCGGAAGTGGACTACCTTCCCGGACCTCACGGTTCCGCCGTGTTTACCCGTGGCGAGACCCAGGCTCTGGCAACAGTGACTCTGGGCACCAAGCTCGACGAGAAAATCCTTGACGATGTTCTCAACCAGGGTCGCGAACGTTTCCTCCTCCACTATAACTTCCCTCCCTTCTCCACCGGCGAGGCTCGTCCCGTGCGCGGTGTGGGACGTCGTGAGGTCGGCCACGGAAACCTGGCACATCGTGCGCTCAAGCGCATGTTCCCCGAGAACTTCCCCTATGTGTGCCGCATCGTGAGCGACATCCTCGAGAGCAACGGTTCGTCGTCCATGGCGACCGTATGCGCCGGCACACTGGCCCTGCTCGACGCCGGCGTGAAGATGCGCAAGCCTGTGAGCGGCATCGCCATGGGGCTTATCTCCGATGGCGAGAAGTATGCAGTGCTCAGCGACATCCTCGGCGATGAGGACCACCTCGGCGACATGGACTTCAAGGTGACAGGTACCGCCGACGGTATCACCGCCACCCAGATGGACATCAAGTGCGATGGTCTGAGCTATGAAATTCTCGAACGCGCCCTCAACCAGGCACGCGAAGGCCGACTCCACATCCTGGAGAAAATCCACGAGACCATCGCCGAAGCCCGCGAGGACTACAAGCCCCATGTGCCCCGCATCGTTACCATGCTCATTCCCAAGGAGCTTATCGGTGCTGTGATTGGCCCGGGCGGAAAGGTGATCCAGGGTATCCAGGAAGAAAGCGGTGCAGTGGTGTCGATCGACGAAATCGACGAAGGCGGCTTCATCGAAGTGGCTGCCGCCAACAAGGACTCCATCGACCGCGCTCTGGCAATGATCAACGCCATTGTGGAACTTCCCGAGGAAGGCAAGGTTTATAAAGGCACAGTGCGTTCCATTATGGAATTCGGCGCTTTTGTAGAGTTCATGCCCCACCGCGACGGACTGCTGCACATAAGCGAGATTGCCTGGGAGCGCCTCGACGACATGGAGGCATCCGGCCTCAAGGAAGGCGACCAGGTGGAAGTCAAACTCATCGAAATCGACAAGAAAACCGGCAAGTACCGCCTTTCGATGCGTGCGCTGCAGCCCAAGCCCGAAGGCTATGTGGAACCCGTCCGCGCACCCCGCGGCGAACGTGGCCCCCGTCGCGAAGGCGCGCCCCGAGGCGACCGTGGTCCCCGTCGTGAAGGTGGCGACCGTGGCGAGCGCCGTGGTCCACGTCCTCCCCGCAAAGACTGAGAATAGCGCGTAATAACGCGCATAAACCATAGACAGCCCGGCCACGCGATGGCCGGGCTGTTTTTTTAGAAGTTGCTTGACAATGATTGTTGAACAACCTCTTGTTGTGTCCGTCGGGGCGGAGATGGCGGCGCTTGTCTTTCAATTGACTGCAATGAGGTAAAATCGAGGTTAAATATTGGAGGCTATTGACTTGATTGTGCAAAAATTTGCTTATCTTTGTACGCTTTTGCAGCCTACCTGCCGGATTCCATCATTTACGAGGATGTCGGCGGCGTGCCGCAAGGAGCCTTAACGTGCTATATAATAAACCACAAACATAAAATGGCAACCTTAGAGAAAATCAGAAACAAGTCGGTGCTGCTGTTCGTAATCATCATCGTGGCATTGCTTGCATTCATCCTGGGCGACTTCCTCACATCCGGTCGCACCTATTTCGGCTCGCCCACAACTGTGGCAAAAGCCGGCGATGTCAGCGTCGATTACCAGGCTTATCAGAACCGTATATCCGAGATTTCGGAACAGAACCAGCGCAACGGTCGCAACCTCAGCTCCGATGCAGTGGCTGCCGAAGCTCTCAACAGCCTCATCTCCGAAGGACTCATGAGCCGTGAATACGAGCGTCTGGGAATCACTGTCACCGATGCCGAACTCAACGAAGCCATGTTCGGTGCCAACCAGTCGCCCATGGCAGCCCAGCTGATTGCCAATCTTTCCGGTGCACTCGGCCTTACAACTCCCGATGCCCACGCAGTCTACAACGCAGTGTCCAACCCCGCTGCCTACGATATCACCCAGGACGACGCCCAGCAGATTTCCGCAATGCTGCGCCAGACCGAAACCGAACTCACCAACCAGATGATTGCCCAGAAGTTCGGCCGTCTGGTATCGGGTCTTTTCACCTACAACAAGCTCGATGCCCGCAATACCTACGACAACATCGCCACCACCCGCCGTGTGGCTTATGCCGTTAAGGATGCCTCCGCTGTGGCAAACGATGAAGTAGAATTCTCCGATGCCGACGTTCAGGCTCTCTGGAACAGCCGCCGTCAGGAATACGCTATCGATGAGGAACGCCGCCAGGTCGATTATATCTATGTTCGCATCGAACCCTCGCAGGCCGACCGTGTGGCCGCCGCCAATGCTGTTGAAAACGCCGTCCTCGGTCTTTCGACAACCGAAGGACTCGATGCTGTGGCCGGCGACAGCCGCTTTGTCGTCGAGACAGCATCCGTTCCCCTGGCTCAGATCAGCGACCGTGCACTCAAGCAGTTTGTCGACACCGCGTCGGTAGGCTCCGCAGCCGTGGTCAGCCGCAGCTCCGAGGAATACACCATCGCAAAACTCACCGGCATCACCATGGGTATCGACTCCATCAATGTCAGCATGGCTCAGCTTGCAAATCCTGCCGCTTCGGCCGACAGCATCGTGAGCGCCATCAATGGCGGCAGCACCGTGGCTTCTCTGATGGCTACAGGTGAGGTGCAGGGCCAGGACAGCGTATGGGGCAACCTCCAGGCTCCTGGTATCGAAGAGAAACTGCGCAATGCGCTCACCGACGCCACTGTCGGCCGTGCTTTCGCTTTCACCGACACAGTATCCGGAAATCCTGTTACCGTTATATATAAGGTGAACCGTCGCCATGCTCCTGTCAAGTTCTACGACTTTGCCGTGGCTACATATACCGTGGATCCCTCGCAGGAAACCATTACCGACCTCAGCGACCGCCTGCGCACATATGTGAGCGCCAACAGCTCCGCATCCGAATTCAGCGCCAACTCTTCCGAGTCCGGCTATCCCATGCTGTCCGACGAAGTGGGTAACTCCTCGGTACGCATCGGCAACGCCGACGACAGCCGCCGCTTTGTGAAATGGGTAATGGAAGCCCGCGAAGGCCAGGTTAGCCCCGTGTTCCAGGACGACAAGCAGACTTATCTCATCGCCTTGGCAGTAAGCGACATCTACGACGATTACCGTCCCTACAACAGCCCCCGCGTTTATCCTCAGCTTCAGGCCGAGGCACTCGAGGCCAAGAAAGCCGACAAGCTCATGGAGAAATACAACGGTCGCGGCACCGACCTGGCAAGCTATGCACAGGCAATGGAGACCGAAATCGCCGAAGGCGATGTGAACGTGAACAGTCCCGTCCTGCTTAACCTCGGCATTGGCGAGAATGAAATCGCCGGCGCTATCGCAGGCACAGCCCAGGGTAAGTTCGCAGGCCCCATCAAAGGCAACCATGGTATAATGGTGTTCGAGGTGCGCGAGGTAAACACAGCCAACCGTCCGTTCACCGAAGATGAGTATGGCCAGCTCTTCCTGCGCAACTACACTCCGCTCCGCAACCCGCAGCTGCTTCTGCTGGGCAAAAACAAAGTGGATAACCGCTCGCTCAACTTCGTGAGCAATCCCGCCGAATAACTTTGCACTTATTATATAGCTGAAACGCCCCGGAACATTTGCTCCGGGGCGTTTCCATTATCAGGCGTTGTTGCACTTTTCGATGTAGCGCCGGTGTCCGGCCCCGAAGAACACCGCGACATTGCTGAAGTCGACATCTGCATCCACTGTGATGTCCTCCATATTGAGGTCGACTTCCTGGTAGAGAGCGGTAACGGTTTTCAGCAGGTCGCGCACGCGCATCTCTTCGGTGTAGGAAGTGGTGCCGCCTACACGCCGCTTCACATTCTCGAGTCCGCGTCCTGCACGACTCATTTCATGGGCGAGCCTGAGAGTGCGATGCTCCAGCGAGTAGTCGGCCATGAGCAGAAGGGCGTCGTAGTAGAGGTGTGAGGCGCGCAGCAGGTAGCCGGTTTCCAGACAGATGTCGGCGGCGTCCATGAGTATGCGTCCGGCGCGGCCTGCATTGCGGCAGGCGGCCGCCTCGCGACGGGCGTTTTTGTCGATTTCATCGGCAGCGGGAGATGTGAGTTGCCGGAAGTGTCCCTTGCGAGTGCACGATGCTACCAGCACATAGGAATTCTTGATTTCCATAATCTTTCCTTTTTTTTCATTAAGTCAAACTTCTGTTCTGCGGCTGTGGCCCTGCATTTGCTGTCGGACTGTGAAAAAAGAAGACACAATCCACCCTTTGAAGCTCCCGGCAGGGGAGCCGCAGACGGTTGATTGTGTCGATTATGGTTTTCTGGCGGTCGAAATTCCGCGGCGTATTGTCAAGGCATATGCAAAGATACTCAAATTCCGCATTTTTTCTCAGCTGATAATAAAAAAATCAGCGAAGCTGCCGCTCCGGCGAAAAATAATTGCTATTTTTGCAGAGTCGAAAGTGAAGGTAATCCTCCGGGCGACATTGCTTAAGGTGCATTGCCTTTGACCGCCGCGATAGCGGTATAGTGCGCACCAAATAGCCTCCGGCATCACATTCCCACACTTGCGACCTCCAACTCCACGATTATTCCCGTTTCGAATCACGCAGGCAACTACCGACGGTTTCATTTCCGCCGGATGGATATTAGGGTCATCTGTCTTTAACAGGCGCGCTAAAAATCTTGCAGGCATCTTTTTTTGAGATGAAAGCGTTTTAAGGGAAGACAAGGAAGCCCTCTCCATTCTCTCCTCTTGTATTTTTTACATCTTTTCCTGTTTAAAGCGCTATAGCACACACGTGGCGGACTCCATGCCCGGAGTCGTTTTATTTGAAAATTCCCATACAAGCATGTATAACATATCAGAACTTAATGCCATGCCCGACGAACAGCTGAAATCGGTTGCAGAAGGACTTGGCCTGAAAAAAATAGATTTGTCCAGACGCGACGAACTTATGTTCCGCGTTCTCGACCAGCAGGCGGTGGCCGAAGCCGCCGTGCCTGCGCGTGGTCGCCGCAAAGCCGACTCCGGCGAGGAGGAAGCTGCGGATAAATTGCCCCGCAAACGCGGACGAAAGAAAAAAGAGACCGTAGACGACGGTGACAAGGCTCCCGCCATGCAGGTGGAAGAAGCACCTGCTGCCGCCGGCGATGCACCCAGGGCCGATTCGGCTCCCGCGGAAAATGCCCCCGCGGTGGTAGAGAAAAAACGCCGCGGACGTCCTCCAAAGAAGAAAGTGGCCGAAGAGCCGCAGGCAGAGGCTGTCAAGGCTCCTGTGGCTACCGACAATGACACTGCCGTAATTTCCAATGATTCCACGACGGATGCCGAAAAAGCGGACAAGGCAACAGCGGACACCGGCGCTGAAACTCCCGCGCAGCCCGAAGCTGTTTCCGCAAACAATACGGAAGAACCGTCGTCGGCCGAAGCGCCTGCCGCACGCGAAAACGGCGAACCGCGCAAACGCGACTTCTCGCCGCGCAACGACAGCAGTCTCGGCGAATTTTTTCCCCGCAGCCAGGGTCGCAAGTTCGTGCCCCGCTCGCAGCGCGAACAGAACCATCCTAATCAGCAGAATCAGCAGAACCAACCGCAGCAGCGCCAGCAGGCTCATATCCACCAGCAGCATAATACACCTCTGCCCGGAGGAACAATACAGCTCACGGAGCCTAACCAGGTAACGCAGCAGCCTCAGCAGAACCAGGGCAAGAAGAACAAGAAGAACCGCTTCAACCAGCAGGCTCAGGATAATGCGGCTTATAACTTCTATGATATCCTCGAGGTTACCGGTGTGCTCGAAATCGTGCCCGAAGGCTATGGATTCCTGCGCTCGGCCGATTTCAACTACCTTGCCAGCCCCGACGATGTGTATGTGACCCAGCCTCAGATAAAGAGCTTCGGTCTGCGCCAGGGCGACGTTGTAGAGGCAACGGTGCGCCCGCCGCGTGAAGGGGAGAAATATTTCCCGCTGACAGGGGTGAAGCGTGTCAACGGCCGTGGCCTCGAGTTCGTGCGCGACCGTGTGGCTTTCGAGCATCTTACGCCCTTGTTCCCCGACGAGAAGTTCGACATAACCTCCGGTCGCTCCTGCACCCTTTCCACACGCGTGGTGGATATGTTCTCGCCCATAGGCAAAGGGCAGCGCGGGCTTATCGTCGCTCCTCCCAAGACCGGCAAGACACTTCTGCTCAAGGATATCGCCAATGCCATAGCGGAGAACCACCCCGAGACCTACATAATGATACTGCTCATCGACGAACGTCCCGAGGAGGTCACCGACATGCAGCGCAGTGTCAATGCAGAGGTAATCGCCTCTACCTTCGACGAGCCGGCCGACCACCATGTGAAGATTGCGGGAATCGTGCTCGAGAAGGCCAAACGCCTTGTCGAGAGCGGCCACGATGTCGTGGTGTTCCTTGATTCCATAACCCGCCTGGCGCGTGCCTACAACACCGTGGCTCCGGCATCGGGAAAAATTCTATCCGGCGGTGTCGACGCCAACGCCCTTCAGAAGCCAAAACGCTTTTTCGGTGCCGCGCGCAACATCGAAGGCGGCGGCTCGCTCACAATCATTGCCACGGCGCTCACCGAAACAAGCTCCAAGATGGACGAGGTAATCTTCGAGGAATTCAAGGGCACCGGCAACATGGAGCTGCAGCTCGACCGCAAGCTTTCCAACAAGCGGGTTTTCCCGGCCGTGGACATCATGGCCTCGAGCACACGACGCGACGACCTGCTGCTGCGCAAGGAAACACTCGACCGCATGTGGATTCTCCGCCGCTATCTTTCCGACCGCAACAGCGTGGAAGCCATGGAATTCATCAAGGACCGAATGGAGCGCACCCGCGACAACGACGAGCTTCTGCGCACCATGGGCGACTGAAGGCGCCTGGCAGCACCTCTTCACGACAACTGGATACAACATTGAATTACGGTGTATGGGCGGCCACAACATGGTCGCCCATACTGTCTGGATTGGGGAAAATTCGCTAAATTTGCACCCGAATTGCCCGATACTGCAACAGATAACACAATGACCAAGGGATTCCAGGCTGCCGATAACTGTGCCGATGCCATCCACATCGACCTGTGGCGGATTGTGCGCCAACGCATCGGCAGATACGGATACCTGCTGCCGCACTGGCCTGTGATTCCTCTGGAAAGGCTCATATGCCAGCGGCAGATGAACGAGCTTCTTGGCAAGGCCTCGGGTCTTGCCGGGTCGGCATTCTGCGGCAAGGTGCTTGCCGAGCTGGGAATAAAACTCGCGGTGTCCGGCAGCGACCGGCTTCCGGCCTCGGGAAGGTGCGTCTTCGTGTGCAACCATCCGCTGGGCGGACTCGACGGAATCACGCTGATGGCATGGCTCGCCGCCGTGTACGGACGGGAACCCAAGGTGTTGGTGAACGATTTGCTCACAGCCGTGACGCCTCTTGCCGGAAACTTTGTGCCGGTGAATAAGTTCGGCCGTCTTTCGCGCAGCAGCTCCATCGATTTCGACAAGGTTCTCGCCGGCGACGACCCCGTACTGGTGTTTCCCGCAGGGCTTGTGTCGCGAATGGACAGCAACGGATATGTGAGCGACCTCAAATGGCGCAAGACCTTTGTCACTAAGGCGTTGCAGTCGCGGCGCGATGTCGTGCCGCTGTTTTTCGACGCGATGAACTCGCTGCGTTTCTATAAATTTTGCCGTTTGCGCGTAAAGCTGGGGATAAAAGTGAATCTCGAGCAGAGCCTGCTGCCTTCGGAGCTGTTCCGACAGAACGGCAACACGTTCCGCCTCGTATGTGGCCAGGCATTACCCTGGGCGACGCTCGCTAACGGGAATCCTGATAAAGAAGCACAAAAAATTAGAGAAATTGTCTACGCTCTGGCATCTCGCACGAGCCAGGCCAAACTGATTCATATATGAACCTCCCGATTATAGATGCTGTAGAAGCGGCGCTTATCGAAGCAGAACTGACTCCCGGGCGCTTTCTGCGCAACACCAACAAGGGACACAACAGCCTGTACATCGTCGACGCACATTCATGCCCCAATACCATGCGCGAAATCGGGCGTCTGCGGGAAATCGCATTCCGCGGCGCCGGCGGCGGAACAGGAAAGGATTGCGACATCGACGAATTCGATACCATGCCGGCTCCGTGCCACCAGCTGATTGTATGGGATCCGGAGAACAAGCTTATTCTCGGTGGTTACCGCTTTATCAGAGGTGCCGAGATGGAATTCGACAATGAGGGCAAGCCGCGGATTGCAACCGCCCACATGTTCTCTTTCTCAAGAAAATTCCTCGAAGAGTATCTTCCCGCCACCATAGAGCTTGGCCGCAGTTTCGTGCGCACCGAGTATCAGAGTTCCCGGGAGGGCATAAAGTCCATCTATGTGCTCGACAACCTGTGGGATGGCCTGGGGGCGCTGACAGTGCTTTATCCCGAAATCAAATACCTGTTCGGGAAGGTTACCATGTATCCGAGCTACAATGAAGAGTGCCGCAACATGATACTCCATTTCCTGCACAAGCATTTCCCCGATCGCGACGGGCTGGTGCGCCCCATTGAGCCGCTGCAAGTGCCTGAAGCGGACCGGGCGATGGAGGAGATGTTCCATGCCGATGACTTCAAGGCCGACTACCGCATACTGAATGCCGCTGTCCAGAGCCACGGCTACCATATTCCGCCACTGGTCAATGCCTATATGAGTCTTAGCCCCACGATGAGAATGTTCGGCACGGCAGTGAACTCAAGCTTCGGCAACGTGGAGGAGAGCGGAATATTCCTGGCGATAGACGAAATACTGCAAGAAAAAAAAGACCGACACATAAATACATTTCATCCATGAGCGACAAAACAATCCTTTCCGAACTCACCGCAATCTCGCCTGTCGACGGCCGCTATCGCCGCAAGAGCCAACCCTTGGCCCGCTTCTTTTCCGAATACGCCGTAATGCGCTACAGGGTGCTGGTGGAAGTGGAATACTTCATAGCCCTGGCCGGAATAGGCCTTCCCCAGTTGCCTGCTCTCTCTGTGGAGGATGCCGGTCGTCTGCGTGGCATATACAGGAATTTCTCGGAGGCCGATGCCGTCGAGATAAAGGATATAGAGAAAGTGACCAACCACGACGTGAAGGCCGTGGAATACTTTCTGAAACGCCATTTCAAGGAATTTGGTCTTGAGAAGTATTCCGAGTTCATCCACTTCGGCCTCACTTCGCAGGACATCAACAACACAGCCTTCCATATGGCACTTGCCGAGGCACTTGCCGAGGTTGCCGTGCCAGCCTACCGCAGGCTGCATTCGGCAGTCGCCGAGCTTGCCGACAGCTGCCGCAAGTATCCTATGCTTGCCCGCACCCATGGCCAGCCGGCATCGCCCACAACAATGGGTAAGGAACTGGAAGTGTTCGCCTATCGCCTCTCGTGCCAGCTCGAAGTGCTGGCCAAGACCCCTGTCACAGGAAAATTCGGTGGCGCCACCGGCAATTTCAACGCGCACCGCGCGGCCTATCCCGGCATCGACTGGATTGATTTCGGCAACAGGTTCCTGAGCGAAACTCTCGGCATCGGACGCGAGCAGTCTACAACCCAGATTTCCAACTACGATAACCTCGCGGCAGTGTTCGATGCACTGGCACGCATAAACACTATCATAATCGACCTCGACCGTGATATCTGGCAGTATATCTCGATGGGCTACTTCCACCAGCGCATCGTCGCCGGCGAGGTTGGCTCCTCGGCTATGCCGCACAAGGTAAACCCCATCGATTTCGAGAACTCCGAAGGCAACATGGGCATCGCCAACGCCATCCTGGCGCATCTCTCGGCCAAGTTGCCGGTATCGCGTCTGCAGCGCGATCTCACCGACTCCACCGTAATCCGCAACATCGGTGTTCCTCTGGCACACTCGCTTATTGCCGTTGAGTCCACCCTCAAGGGACTCGGCAAACTCATAGTCGACCCGGCTACCATTGCCGCCGACCTCGACGGCTGCTGGAGCGTGCTCGCCGAAGCTATCCAGACCATTCTCCGTCGCGAAGGCTATCCCCAGCCCTACGAGGCTCTCAAACAGCTCACACGCACCAACGAAGCTATCGACAGCAATTCCATCCGCGAATTCATCGACTCCCTGCAGGGAATTTCCGAGGATGTCCGCGCCGAACTGCACAGCCTCACCCCCTCGGGATATGTGGGCTATGCCGCCGGAATCTGATTCGGAACGAGATATCTTTTACCGAAGCCACAGCCGCCGATAGCGCGGGCTGTGGCTTCGGTTTGTATATATGGTAAGATACTGAAAACTTTTGGAGACACGGGTTTGTTAGTTTTTTGTGGCACATGGCGCGTAGGCACCGAAGGCCGCAGAGTCAACATCAATCATGAATCCTATAGCCTTCGGGCGCAAAAAAAACGATGAAACACTTATTTCTCGGACTGTTTGCAACAGCCTGTAT
The DNA here is from genome assembly GCA_002490635.1 of Porphyromonadaceae bacterium UBA7207. Classification (GTDB taxonomy): domain Bacteria; phylum Bacteroidota; class Bacteroidia; order Bacteroidales; family Muribaculaceae; genus CAG-873. The sequence goes on along the minus strand of DKUJ01000006.1, from coordinate 21,312 downwards.
CGCAGCAGCCGCACAGACCACCGACTCAATTCCACACCGTGCCATCATTCTTTCGGGCAATCCCGACAATCCCGACCATCGCGCGAATATCGCTACCATGTATTCGCGCGAGAATCTCGCTTTCGAAGATCCGGCGTCGCCGCGTTTCCTGTTTCTGGACAAGAAAGGCAAGGTGGCACTGGGTATCGGCGGATACCTCAAGGCTGTGGCCATGTACGACTTCAGCGGCGCAATCGACAACAATCTGTTTGTCACCAACATGATACCTGCTCCATTCGATCCGGCGCAGCGCAACCGCTTCGGGGCAACCGCCAACCATTCCACCATTTTCCTGAAAATGGTGGCTACCGATACACCGCTGGGGCGGGTAATCGTGTATATCCAGACCAATTTCAGCGGCGATGGCGGCAACTATGGCCTACAGCTCAAGCAGGCCTATGTGACAGTGGGGCACCTCACTCTCGGCAAGGCACGAAGCACTTTCGCCGATGGCCCGGCGATGGCGCCTACGGTGGACGACCAGGGCCCTTCCGGACAGGTTTCGTCAAAGAACATGCTGGTGCAGTATGCCTCGCCTTCCTATAGCGGCTTTTCCTGGGCCATATCAGCCGAGTTGCCTTCGGCATCCTATACCACCGGCGCCGGTGCAAGAAGCATAGCCCAGCGTTTTCCCGACATTCCCGCCTATGTGCAGTACAGCTGGGCTTCCGGCTCGCATGTGCGCCTTTCGGGAATACTCCGCGAGCTTTCCTATCGCGACAACGTGCAGGCATCGAATCATTTCACAACGGGATGGGGCGTGCAGCTGAGCGCTGTCGGCAGCATTGCCGGCGGTCTGGGATTCTTCGGCCACTATACATATGGCAAAGGCATTTCGGCATATGTGAACGATCTTTGCGATGAAGGTCTCGACCTGGTTCCGGCGGCCACCGATGGCAAGCTGCATGCTCCTGCCGTAGCCGGGCTGACCGGTGGCCTGCGCTACGACTTTTCGTCGAAGGTGTTCGCCACAGCTTCCTACAGCCGCGCCCAGCTCTACAAGAGCGCCGAAATAGGGCCGCACACCTACCGCTACGGGCAATATGTGACAGCAAACGTGTTCTATAATCCTTGGGGAGACCTCCGCCTTGGTCTTGAATACATCCATGGCACCCGCAAGAATGCCGATGGCGAGCATGGCCGGGCCAATCGTTTCGAGGCCATGGTGCAGTATTCGTTCTGAAGCATTTTGGCTTACACTGCATAAAGCACCGCCTCCGCAGGGTTCTGGCTCTGCGGAGGCGGTGTTTAAGATAGAGAGAGAGGAGGGAGGAGAATGAAAGAGGAGATCAGGAGAAAGAAGATAATGAGAGAGGAGAGAGGAGAGAGGAGAGAGGAGAGAGGAGAGAGAGAAGAAAACTGAGAGTCAGTTTCTATCTGGTGTCCGGCAGGAGTTCCTGTTTCGTGCGTCGGCGAGCCTGTCGATGGCCTTTTCGGCGGATATGCGGCATGGGTCGCCCGAGGGCGCTGCCACAACCACCGGCAAGCCTTTGCGGGCCTTCTGGATGTAGAGGCGTTCTACCGCCAGGTCCAATCCCTGGCGCAGGCGGTCGAGGCGTGGTGCCTGGAGTGTCTGATTCATGAGTTTGCGCGAATCTTGTGATAGGTTTCTTGGTTTATAATGCCTTCAGAGGCCGCCACAAGCTCGAGGAGGCCTTCGGAATTGTCGACTATGGTCCATAGGTCGACAGCGGGAATAAATAGCTCGAAGAGGTTTTTGAGCCCCATTCGGTAGCGACGTTCCACCACATGCGAGGGAATGTCGTGGCCACCTTCGGCAACGCGTCTGGCAACACGCTCGCGTGCAAGAGCCACGCTGCACAGCCACACATATATCAGCTCCACTATGTAGCCCAGGGAGTGGGCACGGCGGATAAGTGAGAAGTATGAGCGTGTGGCAAGGGTGGTTTCGATGGCGAAGGTTTCGCCGGCTTTGAGAAGTTTGTCGATTCGCCTCAGCATTATGCGTCCGGCGTCGATGGCCACTTTCTCCGGCCTCAGCGGCGAGAGTCCGTGTGCTATCTCATCGGCGTTGACAAACTCGCGACAACCGAAAATCTCCGGCAGTATTGTGTACGATGCCGTGGTTTTGCCGGCGCCGTTGCAACCGGCGATTATGTAGAGTTTCGGCTGATTCATATGCGGTCTGGATTTACAAATATAACGTTTCCGAATCGGAAAAAGTGCATGCAGACACTTCGTTAACTTTGTTTAAGCCCGACGGCCGCAACTGTCTGGCGCACAATGTCGGCGTGCGGACTACATCAGGCAGAGTATCAAGGCCTGGGCGGCCACCACGCGAAGGAACATGGTGAGAGGATACACCGTGGAGTAGGCCACCGCGGGAGCGTCGTTGCCGGTGGAGTTGTTCGCGAAGGCCAGGGCTGGGGGATCGGTGCAGCCTCCGGAGAGCAGACCCATGATGGTGAGGTAGTTGATTTTGTAGACTCCGCGGGCAATCATACCCACCACAATGAGTGGAATGAGGGTGATGGCGAAGCCTGCGAGCACCCACCACATGCCCTGCTGGGTGAATACACAGGCGGCGAAGTCGCGGCCCGCGGCTATACCCACGGCCGCAAGGAACATGCATATGCCAAGTTCGCGAAGCAGCAGCGATGCCGCCGAGGAAGTGTAGGTTATCAGTTTAGCCTTGTAGCCGAAGCGGCTGAGCAGGATGGCCACCACAAGGGGGCCGCCGGCAAGGCCGAGCTTCATGCCGTAGCCGAGATTGATGCTGCCCAGGACGATACCGAGGATAATGCCCACAAAGATGGTGATGAGGTTGGGCTGGTCGAGACGCTTCATCGAGTTGCCCAGACGCGATGCCAGGCGGTCGATATCCTCGAGGTTGCCCACCACGGTGATGCGGTCGCCCATCTGGATTCGCAGGTTGGGGGCTGCAAGCAGGTCTACGCCGGCGCGGTTCACACGTGTGCAGTTTAGTTTGTAGCCGTTGTGCAGGCGCAGCGAGCCTAAAGCAACACCGTTGTATTCGCTTTTTGTAACCAGAATACGCCGGGAGTACACGGGAGTGGGAGTCGATTCCCAGTCCATTTCCACTTCGGGGCCTATCACGGCCTTGAAACGTTCCGCATCGTGTGCCGAGCATACCACCAGCAGGATGTCGCCGGTGTGTATGGTGGTGCTCGATTTGGGAATTGTGACCTTGCCGTCGGAACCCATCAGACGCGATACCACGAAGTTGGTCTGCACCACATCGTGGAGCTGCAGCATGCTGTGGCCGTCGATGAGGGCGTTGGTCACTTTAACGCTGAGAAGGAAAGGTTTCAGGTGGCTGTCCTCCTGCTCTCTTTCGATATTGCTTATTTCCTGCTCGTTGCGGATGCGGAAAACCCATTTTACAATGAACATGCTAAGGATAATGCCAAGCACGCCGAGAGGGTAGGCGGCGGCATATCCGTTTGCCATGGTGTTGACAGCTTCGGGGTCGACTCCGGGGATTGTGGCAACAGTCTGCTGGGCGGCGGCAAGTCCCGGGGTGTTGGTCACCGCTCCGCTCATCACACCTACCAGCGCGGGGATGTCGTCGATCCATCCGCTGTAGTATATTATGAGCACCAGCACTACGTTGAGGGATATACCCAGCAGGGCGAGTCCATTGAGGCGCAGTCCGCCTTTCTTGAAAGAAGAGAAGAAACCGGGACCGACCTGCAGGCCTATGGAAAAAATGAACAGTATGAGGCCGAACTCACGCACGAACTTGAGGATTCCGGGATCGATTTCGTAGCGGAAATGACCCATCAGAATGCCTACGAACAGAACAAAGGTAACCCCAAGCGAAACGCCGGCAATTTTTATTTTGCCGATGAATATTCCGGCGGCTATTACAAACGAGAGAAGGATTATCGTTGCCGCAAGCGACGTGTTTTCGGGGAGGAATAAATCAAACAAATTGTCCATCGAATCTTTTTCACCAAATTGCGGCGACCTGCCGCTTTCCGGCTGCAAAATTAGCAATTATTTGCGATATAAAAGCTATGCCTGATTCTGCGAAAACCACGGTTGCCCTTTATCACGGGCGGTCAGTTTTTGTTACGAACGGTTTTTATGGCTTCGACGGTCTTGCGCCTGGCGCATTCCAGACCGGGGGAGAGTGTCTGCATCGGCAGCATCGACAGGTGTTCCTGCAGCTCGGAAAGCAGCTCCGGATAAGGGCGGCACATCTTGAATGCCGTGTATATGCAGTATGCCCTCACTGCATAAGGTTCGGATTCCGAGTTTATTTTCGACAGACAGAAGTCGAGGAAATCGGTGCGTATGGAATCACTCCGGTATTGCTGATTTCTGAGGATCTGCAACAACATCCGCTTCCGGGATGGGTCGGTTTCAGCCAGCAGCATGTCGATTATTTCATTCTGCAGCGACTGGAGCCATTCGGAATCGGATTTAATGAGATGAGTGATAGCCCAGAGTGCGTTGATGCTTGTTTCGCGGTCGCCTGAATGGACCATCTTCCATATCAAGTCCAGATTTTCGTGTTTTCCGGTTGCCATGGCTGCCAGCCGTTTTGTCTCCGGATGGTTCATTTGTCTGCCTCGGGAATTTCAGCCTCGAGCATCTCTACGATGTTGAGCGGCAGTGGCGGAGCCATCGGAGACGGCATTATTTCCACAGTGCTGTCGTCGTTCCGCGTCTCCTTGGCATCCACGGCTGTGAGATGGATGGCTTCGGTAGGGTATATCTCTATTATGCTGTAGCATGTAATGGGCTCCGAGGAATGGAATATCTTTTTTATCCATTTGCCTTTCATAGTCATTTCTATGGTAAAGGATGCCATCTGCAGGTTCCGGGGCGAGTAGGTGTTCCGGTCGTCGATTATATGGATGCTGTTCGACCGCAGGTCTTTGACATCGGTTGTGAGTCCGAGCAGCTTGAAAATCCAAGGAGACCAATGATGGTCTTTTCGGTTCGCCAATGCGTCGCGTGTTGTCATGAGCCTGTTGTCGGAGAGACGCATGCTGGAAAGTACTCCATATTGTCCGGCGGTTGACATTGTGTGGCCGTTCATTACACTGTCAGGAACAGTTTTGCCGGCAGGGTCGATGGAACAGATGGCGAGCCACGACATGAATATGTCGTTTTGGCCGGGAATGGCTGTTGAGTCGAGGCCTGATGCGTTCTTGTGCCTGATTCTTTTGCGGCTGGCTCTTACTTTAGGCTTGTTGTCCGTTTTGAATCCTTTCACCTTTTGCTCCACAAGAAAGTAATCGGCCATATATTCCCCGAACATGTGTATGGTGTCGTTGCCGAATGCCGCGGTTGTGTATTCCCTGATGTAACATTTCAGATTGAGTACCGGCCTGTCGACGGGCACTACTACCAGTCCCGGCAGCATAAAGTTCCGTGGCGCAAGAAACACGGTGTCGGAAATCGCATCCACGCTTTTTTCGGCATATCCCATACAGCGGACTGTGAACGGCAGTGTTGTGCACTGCAGGTCGATAGCTCCGTTGTCGTCGGTTATTCCCAGGATGGTGCCGTCTGGCAAAACCAACGATGATCCTGGAAGGGGCGCATGGTCGATGGAGTCGGCGATAAAGATGTTCGCTGCCGCGCGATATGGCGCGATGCAGAGTGCCAGAAGAACGATAAGGCGGATTATGCGGTCGGTTTTCATTTCATTCGGTGTCTTTGCCGAGACCGGCCACCACGAGAGCTGCTTTTGCCGGCCCTGCCACGGCTGCAATCTGCTCCACGGACGCGTTGCGCAGCCGCTGCACGCTTTTGAATTCGGCGAGCAGGGCTGCGGCGGTTGCCGGTCCAATGCCTTTTATGGAGTCGAGCTCGCTGCTTATGGCGTTGCGGCTTCGGCGGTTGCGGTGGTGGGTTATGCCGAAGCGGTGGGCTTCGTCGCGCAGGTGCTGCACCACGCGCAGTGTCTCGGAGTTCTTATCGATGTAGAGAGGCACGGAGTCGCCGGGGAAGTAGATTTCCTCCAGTCGCTTGGCGATGCCGACCACGGCGATAGTGCCACGTAGCCCCATGTCGTCGAGCGCTTCCACGGCGGCGCTCAGCTGGCCTTTGCCGCCGTCGACAACAATCAGTTGCGGCAGAGCCTCGCCTTCGGCCATCATGCGGCTGTAGCGGCGGGTGAGCACTTCGCGCATGGAGGCGAAGTCGTCGGGGCCGACAACGGTTTTGATGTTGAAGTGGCGGTAGTCGCGTTTGGCGGGCTTGCCGTCGCGGAACACCACGCAAGAAGCCACGGGGTTGGTGCCCTGGATGTTCGAGTTGTCGAAACACTCGATGTGCCTTGGCAGTTCGCTGAGACGGAAATCGGCCTTTATGCGCTCGAGAAGCCGCGATGTCCTTTCTTCGGGGTTGTGGCGTTCCAGATGCTTGAGGTCGTCGAGACGGTTCTGGCGTGCATTACGGGCGCTAACCTCCAGCAGTTTGGCTTTGTCGCCGCGGCGTGGGATTGTGAATGTGACTCCCGGCATTTCCACTTCCGGTGGCTCTTCCACAATCACTTCGCCGAATTCGGCGCCGACGCTTTGCCGGATTTCCTCCATGGCGTATCCCAGCAGCTGTGGTCTTTCCTCTGCCATGGAACGCCGGTAGCGCAGTGTCACGCTTCTCACCACGGCGCCGCGCCGAACGTGCATGTAGTTTATGTACACGTCGTTGCTGCCGTCGTCGTCGAAGCCGAACACGTCCACGTCGCTCACCGTCTGGCTGACGATCACGCTCTTGGAGCGGTAGTTCTCGAGCAGCCGGTACTTTTCCTTCAGTTCCTGGGCTTCCTCGAAACGCAGCTCAGCGGCGAGTTCCTGCATCCGTTCCTTGAGGAAGGCAAGCAGTTCGCCGGTCTCTCCGCGGAGTATCTGCCTGATACGTTCTATATATCCGGCGTATGTCTGGCGGTCGATGGCGCCGGTGCAGCATCCGCGGCACTTCTTTATGTGGTATTGCAGGCACAGGCGCCCTTTGCCCTTGGCTATGTAGTCGGGGGTGATGGGCAGGCGGCAGGTGCGCACGGGGTATAGTTTGCCTATAAGGTCCAGGACCGTGCGGGCGACGCCGGTGTTGGTGTACGGTCCGAAGTACCTTGTGCCGTCCTTTATGTGCTGGCGGGTGAGGAACACCCGCGGATACATTTCGTTGGTTACGGCAATCCAGGGATAGGATTTGTCGTCCTTGAGCAGGACATTGTAGCGCGGCTGGTACTCCTTTATCATGGAGTTTTCCAGATTCAGTGCGTCCTGCTCGGTGGGTACCACGATGTAGCTCATATCGGCGATGTTGCGCACCAGAATGTTCGTGCGCATCACATCGTGGGTGCGGTTGAAGTATGAAGAGACCCTTCGCCGCAGGTTCTTGGCCTTGCCGACGTAGATAACCGTCCCGGCGGAGTCGTAGTACATGTACACTCCGGGGGTGTCGGGGAGGATTGCTATCTTTTCCTTAAGTTCCGGCGATTTGTCGTGTAGTGCCAAATTCGGGAATGCTCTTTTTATCCGAAAAGTCCGAGGTCGTCGATTATGGGTTCCACCCCGAGGTGCTCGAATGCCAGCGGTGTTACCATGCGGCCGCGGGGTGTCCGTTTGATGAAACCTTCCTTGATAAGGAAAGGTTCGTACACCTCCTCTATAGTACCGGGGTCCTCGCCCAGGGCAGTGGCGATGGTGGACAGGCCCACGGGGCCGCCGTGGAACTTGCGGATTATTGTTGTGAGAATCTTGTTGTCGATTTCGTCGAGTCCGTAGCGGTCGATGTTCAGTGCCTCAAGCGCGTAGCGGGCTATTGCTATGGTGATTTCCCCGTTTCCTTTCACCTGGGCGAAGTCGCGCACGCGGCGCAGAAGAGCGTTCGCAATGCGTGGTGTGCCGCGGCTGCGGAGAGCGATTTCCATGGCTGCGTCGGGCTGGACAGGGGTCCGGAGCAGTGCCGCCGAACGGCGTACGATGCGTTCGAGCACGGCGTGGTCGTAGTACTCCAGATGGCACTTTATGCCGAAACGTGCCCGCAGAGGCGATGTGAGCAGGCCGCTGCGTGTTGTGGCGCCGACGAGAGTGAAGGGGTTGAGGGAGAGCTGTACACTGCGTGCGCCGGGGCCTTTGTCGATCATTATGTCGATGCGGTAGTCCTCCATCGCTGAGTAGAGGTATTCCTCCACTATTGGGCTGAGGCGGTGGATTTCGTCGATAAACAGCACGTCGTTGGGCTGCAGCGAGGTTAAAATTCCGGCCAGGTCGCCGGGCTTGTCGAGCACAGGACCCGAGGTTATCTTTATTCCCACCTCGAGTTCGTTGGCCACGATTCCTGCCAGGGTGGTTTTTCCGAGTCCGGGAGGACCGAACAGGAGAATGTGGTCCAGAGCCTCCCCTCGCATCCGGGCAGCGGCCACGAACACGCGCAGGTTCTCTATGATTTTCTCCTGGCCGTTGAAGCCTTCGAAGCGCCCCGGTCGCAGGGCTTTCTCGAATTCGGCTTCGGAGGATGCTGCGTTGCAGCCGTTGCGTATGTCGAATGAGTCGTCGTTCATATAGTCTGGAACACTTTTGCCGCTACCACCTCCGGTGAGATTGCGGTAAGGCATATGTAGTCGCCGCGGTGGCAGGCTTTGTTTCCGAACACCGAGCATGGACGGCATTCCACCGGCAGGCCTATCATCGAGTCAGGTGCGGCGTTCCAGGGCGAGAAGCCGCAGTAGGGATGCGTGGCGCCCCAGATGCTCACCACGGGGATTCCTGCCAGAGAGGCAAGGTGCATGTTGGCGGAGTCCATGCACAGCATGGCATCGAGGTGGTTCATCAGGGCTATTTCGGCGGCGAAGCCTGCACGGAGTCCTGCCAGGGACACCACTCCTTCGATTTCGGTCTGCCAGCCGGATAGAATCTTTTCCTCTTTTTCGCCACCTCCGAAAAGAAACACGCGTGTGCGCCGGCCTCCGGGCTTTGCAGTGGCCAGCAGGCGCACCACCTCTTTCATTTTTTCGGAGGGGTATATCTTGCCCTGATGGGCTGCGAAAGGAGCCACTCCTATCCAGCATTCGCCGTTTTTCGCTGCCGTGGCCAATGCCGCGTAGTCGGCGGCGGGTGCGGTGTTTCTTCCGGGATAGAGGCCCTCGAAAGGTGCCGTTGTGAGTCCGGCGGCGGCGAAAGTGTCGGCATACAGTTCCAGCTGTGTGCGCAGCGGAAGCAGGAGCTTGGCATTGCCGCGGGTGAGGCGTTTGCGTGCGCGCCGCGGCTTTTCCAGTCGCACGCAGCGCACACCGCGGAGCCGCAGCAGGGCCGACATGAGGTGCGTGCGGAGCACGTTGTGCAAATCGACGAACACATCGGGGCGCCTGTCGGCGACGATGCGCGAACAAAGACGGGCGATTCCTCCGGGGCCGGCATACTCTTTCCTGAGGTCCACGCCGGTGAGCCTGAGGTTGGCGGGCGGATTCACGAAAATGCGCGTCATTGCCGGACGCGTAAGCAGCTCGAATTCTATTCCGGGATTGGCCATGCAGGCACCGTATAGCGCCGGTATGGTCATGGCCACGTCGCCTATGGCCGAGAAGCGTGCTGCCAGTACCCTGCGGATGCCCGCGGGTGTGTTATCCCTGTTTTGCGCCATAGAGCACCGGATTGGTGTCGGTGTCGTTGTACATTTTCATCTGGCGGTACACTTTCATGTATTTGCGGCCTGCGGCGATGTCGTCAAGCAGAGTGTCGATTGCGGCGGTGAGGTCGCCGCGCTGCTCCTCGAGAACGGCAAGTTTGGCGGCACAGCGCGCACGGTGTTCGGCCGTGGCGTCGGAACGTTCGGCCTCGGCCTTCATGTGGTATATTTTCAGTGCCAGGATGGAAAGCCTGTCCAGCGCCCAGGCGGGGCTTTCGGTGTTGATGGTGGCGTCGGGGGCGACCTGCACTTCCGAATATATCTTGCGGAAGTAGCTGTCGAGTTCTTCCACCATGTCGGTGCGCTCCTGGTTGGAACGGTCGATACGGCGTTTCAGCTCCAGCGCGGCCACGGGGTCGATGGCGGGATCGCGGATGATGTCCTCCAGATGCCATTGCACGGCATCGATGCGGTTTTTGGCGTACAGCACACCCTCGATGGTGGATGCGTCGAAGGGCTGGCGGGTGGCGGCGTCGACATCGTCGTCGATGTGGTAGTCGTAAACCGAACGTTCGAAAATATCGTAACTCTTGCGTGCGAAGTCCATGGCTGCTTGTATAATATGGGTGGATGTTTCTTTGAGATTTATTGCAAAGATAACTTTTTTTCGGCAAGAAGGCAAAAATGTTCCCGCAGGAAAAACTGTGAGGCGCGAAAGCAGGTGCCTTCGGAGGTGCGCGCGGGCGCATGTGGATATGTGTGGCTGCTGGCGGGAATTCAAAATTAATCACTAACTTTGTGCCGAATGCCGCTTTGCGCCGCAGGGCGCGGGCATTGTTCTCATACCGCTATCAGATGGCAACAAAGAAAAACGAAAACAGCAGGCCGCGCCGCTATGTAGGCGCCGTGGTGCGATGGATGTGGATTCTGTTCGTCGTGGCCGTGGTGCTGGCGGCGCTGTTTCTTATACTTGTATATAATGGTGTTATAGGCTACATGCCTCCGGTGGAGCAGCTTAAGAACCCGCAGGACCGTTTCGCATCGGTGGTTTACTCCTCCGACGGCGAGGAACTCGGGCGTTACTACCGAGCCACGGGAAACCGTGTATATGCCGATTTCGACGAGATTTCGCCGGCAGTGGTGGATGCGCTGATCTCCACCGAGGACGCCCGTTTCGAGGACCACTCGGGCATCGACCTCCGCGCCATGGGACGTGTGGCAGTGAAAACCCTGCTCATGCAGCGCCGCAATGCCGGCGGCGGCTCCACCATTACCCAGCAGCTGGCCAAGCAGCTCTATACACCGCGGTCGGAGAATATTCTGCAGCGCGCGGTACAGAAACCTATCGAGTGGATGATTGCCGTGAAACTCGAGCGATTCTACTCCAAGGAGGAGATTCTGAAGATGTATCTCAACCAGTTCGATTTTCTATATAATGCCGTGGGCATCAAAAGTGCCGCCAAGGTGTATTTCAACTGTGAGGCCTCCGAACTGGACACACTCCAGGCCGCGACTCTGGTAGGCATGGTGAAGAATCCAAGCTATTTCAATCCGGTGCGCCATCCCGAGCGCACCCGTCTGCGGCGCAATACCGTGCTGGAGCAGATGTACAAGAACGACCGCCTCAGCCGTGCCGAGTTCGACAGCCTGTGCGCCCTGCCGCTGACTCTCGATTTCCAGCGTGTGGACCACAAAGACGGTCTGGCACCATATTTCCGCGAAGAACTGCGTCGCTTCCTCACCGCCAGGCGTCCGCGTCGTTCCGACTATCCTTCGTGGGATTCGCAGCGCTACACCGACGATTCGATAGCCTGGGCCACGAATCCGCTTTTCGGATGGGCGGAGAAGACCCGCAAGCCCGACGGGACCAAATACGATATCTACACCGACGGTCTGAAAATCTATACCACCATCGACTCGCGCATGCAGAAATATGCCGAGGAAGCCGTGCGCGAGCACATGCAGCAGCTCCAGCAGCAGTTCTTCCGCGAAAAGCGCAATTCGTCCACGGCTCCCTATACCTCCAACCGTGCAGAGTTGTCCGACGCCATGCGCGCCACACTGATTCGCAACGCCATCCGCCAGAGCGAACGTGCCCGGGTGGCCCGGGTGGCGGGAAAATCCAACGAGGAAATCGAAGCCGAGTTCAACCGGCCTTTCGAGATGACTGTGTTCAGCTACGACGGCCCCGTCGATACTGTTATGACTCCCCGCGACTCGCTGCTGTATACCAAGAGTTTCCTGCGCACAGGCTTCATGAGCATGGATGCCACCACAGGATTCGTGAAAGCCTACGTCGGCGGTCCCGATTTCCGCTTCTTCCAGTACGACATGGTGAGCACTGGCCGCAGGCAGATAGGTTCGACCATAAAGCCGTTCCTCTACACCTACGCTTTCGAGACCGACTTTACCCCATGCACCACCATGCTAAACGAGCAGCCTACGCTCTACGACGAGAACGGACGTGTGTGGCAGCCGAGAAATACCGGTCGCAGCCGCCTGGGCGAGATGGTGGATTTGCGCTGGGCGCTAACCAACTCCAACAACTGGATTTCGGCTCGCATAATCGACCGGCTGAGTCCTGCCGAACTTGTGAAGCGCATGCATTCCTACGGCATTACCAACCGGTTGCCGGCGGTGAAGAGTATCGCTCTCGGCCCGTGTGAGGTATCGGTGAAGGAAATGGCCACAGCCTACAGCGCCTTTGCCAACGGCGGCATGCGCTCCGATCCGGTGTATGTTACCGCCATAGCCGATGCCAACGGTAACATCATCAGCGATTTCGCTCCCTCGCAGACCGAAGTGATAACCCGCAAGGGCTACTACCGCATCCTTTCAGTGCTCCTCAACGTGGTCGACGGAGGCACCGGCAACCGCCTGCGCCGTCCGCCCTACAGCATAACCGCGCAGACCGGCGGCAAGACCGGAACCACCAACGACAATGCCGACGGCTGGTTCATGGCGTTCACTCCCGAGCTGGTGAGTGCCACATGGGTAGGCGGCGAGGAACGCTATATACATTTCAACAGCATGGCTCAGGGCCAGGGTGCATCGATGGCGTTGCCGATCTACGGCAAATATATCCGCCGTGTCTACGACGACCCCACGCTGCCGTACGACCAGGATGCGCGCTTCCACTTCCCGGCAGGCGTGGATCTCTGTGGCGGCGAAGGTGTTGCCGCAGAGGAGGAACAGACCGTCGACGAGGCCATATCCGGTGCATTCGACTGATTTCAACCATATTCTTAAATATACAATCTCAAGCGATGAACATGAAAAAAGCATATATCCGTCTTCTTGCCCTTCTTCTGGTGGTACTTCCCGTTACTGCCGCCGCGCAGTTCCGGCTCGCACCTGTGGCGGGTGTGAACGTGAACAGTCTGAAATTCAAGCAGGAGCTGGTGCCGGTAGGCCATTCCGTGGGCTTCCAGGCCGGTGTTATGGCCGAGATGATGTTTCCCGGCATTGGATTCGGCATCGATTTCGGACTTTTGTACAACATGGAAGGTGCGAAGGTCAATCTCGGCAGTCGCAAGCTGTGGGCTTCCGAAGGTTTCGGCAACGAGAACCTGAATCTGCATGTAATCCAGATTCCGCTGCATCTGCGCTTCAAATGGACGCGTATGAACGGCCTGGAGGATTATATCGCTCCGTTTGTCTATGGCGGTCCGGAATTCGGCATCCTTGCCGGCCACAGCACTTTCAAAGGCACTTCCGGAGAACATCCCTTCAAATATGCCGGCGGCGACCTGGGGCTGGCAGTAGGCGGTGGTTTTGAATTACTTAAGCGCTGGCAGGTTTCTGTTCAGTACACATGGGGCATGACCTACATTGCCAAGACCCGCAAGCTCGACGATTTCTCGGCTCAGAACCGCCAGCTTGCCGTAAGAGTGGCTTATATGTTCTGAAAAACAGATTCTGATAAAGATTATACGGCCGCACCGACCACCTGCCGCAGGGCAATGGTCTGTGCGGCTTTTGCTATGTATCCGGCGGCTATTGCCGGTTTCATGGCCTCCTGGAGCGGGCAATCCGCCGGAGTGGCTGCGATTGCAGCGGCGAATGGCAGTGTCGAGAGGTCGACATCGTGCGCCATGCTGCCGCAGACGGCTATTGCCCGCACTCCTGCCGCCGCCGCCGCGTTTGCGATTCCACAGGCGGTTTTGCCCATGGCTGTCTGGGCATCGATACGGCCTTCTCCGGTTATTACCATGTCGGCATCGCATAGAGCTTCGCGGAGTCCGATTTCGGCCATCACCATATCGATGCCGCTGTGTAGGCCGGCGCCGAGCAACGCGGCCATGGCAGCGGCAATTCCGCCTGCGGCTCCGCTGCCTTCCATCGACGCGATGTCTCGTCCGGCGATGCGGTCGAGCATGTTGCCGAAGCCGAGCAGTCCTTTATCAAGGCGTTCCACCGCCAGGGGGGACGCACCTTTCTGGGGGGCGAACATGCGTGCCGCACCCGTTGGGCCGCACAATGGCGAGCGCACATCGCAGGCGATTTCAAAGGCTGCCATGTGCAGCAGCGGATGGGCGGAAGACCTGTCTACAGAGGCCACCCGACCCAGTGAGGCACCGCATGGCGCGAGTTCCCTGCCCGATGAGTCAAGAAAGCGGAAGCCGAGAGCATGCATGGCTCCCATTCCCCCGTCGCATGTGGCCGAGCCTCCGAGGCCTATGCGGAAGCGGCGCACGCCGGCATCGAGGGCCCCGGCAATAAGTTGGCCAAGGCCTGCGGAGGCGAGCGCTTCGGGGTCGCGCATGGCCGCTGGCACGGAAGCAAGGCCTATGGCCGAAGCGGCGTCGAGCCATGCAAGGTCGTTGTTGCGGTAGTAGAAAGCTTTTGCAGGCATGCCATGTGGCAGAGTCACCGGTACGGGGTATGAATCCATACCCGCAGATTCGGCAACTGCCGCTGCTGTGCCTTCGCCGCCATCGCCTACGGCCAGACACCGCACGGTGGCATGTGGCAACGCCGCTCGCAGCCCGAGGGCTACCGCGGCGTTTACTTCCTTTGAACTCATGCAGCCTTTGAAGGAGTCGCAGGCTACCACTATTTTGACTGGATGCATGTCAGATCCAGTCTTTTGCCATGAAAATGCTGTCGAGTTTGTGCAGGATGGTCATAGGCTTCCAATCGTTGCGGTTGGAAAACACCACGCAGCCTACATCGCGGTCCGGCCAGTATATTTCCATGGCTGTGAAGCCGCCGTTGCTGTTCATGTGATAGATGCGGCGTGGCATCGAATCGGGAGCGTATATCGCTGTCCCAAGTCCGTACCAGGTGTCGGGAATGTCGGTTACGGCAATAGGGCTTTCCATGAGTTTCAGCGAGGAGTCGCTGATGATTTTCCCGCATCTGAGAGCCTTGTTCCACCGCAGGAATCCTCGGGCGGTGCTGCATGCTCCGCGGTCGGCCTTGGTGAGGAAATAGTCGGCTTCGCCGTAGTCGTATTCGTCCCATCTGCCATCGTTGCTTCTGAAAGAACGCGGACGTGAGGATGGATCGGCGATGGTGTATCCGTGGGCAAGCCGCGGGCGGCGTGATCCGGCGCGGAAGTAGAATGCGTCGGGCATGTCGGCGGGATTGAATATGCTGTCGCGCATCCAGCGGTCGAACGATTGGCCTGTGATGCGCTCGATCAGCGGTGCCACAAGTATATATGCAGGGTCGTCGCGCTGGTAGTGTGTGCCGGCTTCGAAGGCCACAGTGTCGAGATTCTGGAATATCTGCATGTGTTCGTCTTCGGTGCCATAAAGGCGGTAGTCTTTGTCGTGGCCGAATACTGAATTATGGCAGGTGAGATATCGGTTCCACTGTTCCATGTTCAGCGGCCGCATGTCGGGCAGGCCGGAACTGTGGGTGAGGATGTGGCGGATGGTTATTTTCTTGAATATGTTTTCCGGGAACTCGGGAAAGTACTTGGCCAGAGGGTCGTCGAGGCTGATTGTGCCCAGTTCGGCGAGTTTGAGCAGGGCGGCCGATGTGAAAATCTTCGATGCCGACGAGATATTGAAGATGGTGGAGTCGGTGATTCGCTCGGCGGAGTCGAGGCGGGCCATGCCGAATGCTGTCTTGTAGACCACACTGTCGTTTCGGGTCACGCAGATTATACCGCCTGGCTCGCCAGGCTTGAAAATGGAGCCGAACAGTGAGTCCAGGCTGCCGGTGATCTCGCATTGAGGCACACCGTGGTCGGCGCGGTAGATGTCGCGCCGGGAGCAGGACACTATGGCAGGAAGGATGGCCAGCAGCAGCACCGCCATGTCGAGCAGCATGAACATGCGGCGTGAGCCTGTGCCTTTGTGTGACATCTCTTTTTTCATTATGCCGGCAAAATTATACTCTTCAACCAGAATGCGAAAGCCGGCAATCTTTTTTTATAGGAATCGTTGCAGAATTGTATAGGTTGTGTCGCTTCTGTAATCTTTGTGATATGATTGAAACATGAAACGGCAAAAAAGAGTCGGGGACATACCTCACCGGCATGTCCCCGACATGGGGATATTGTTTTATGTGTATTGTTATTCGGCTTCGTCCCAGGTGCAGCCTACAGGCTCGAATGTGCCGGGGGCAACTACTTTGAATGTTGCCGTGTAGGGAGTGGTGGCAGAGCCGTTGTAGACGCTGAAGTTGATGATGTACAGCACTTCGATGCCGTCCATGGGCTTGGCGTCGGGGTGGAGCATGGCAAGAGCGCCGGGCATGACTTCTTCCATGAAGCGTTTCTTTTCGAGAGCCACGATTTCATCGTCGCTCATGGAGCCGTATTCGGCCGGGTACTGTGCCTGTGCGGCGCTGGGGCGCAGGTCCACATTGCCCTGGAATGCCGAGGTGCCGGAATAGTACTCGTTGTTGCCGTAGGAGCTGATGTAGAACAGACCGCTCTTGATGCTTGTGTCGCCGAGGGGCTTGCAGATGTTCTCGAACACCCAGTCCACGCAGGCCTGGAAGTACTTTGTGCTTTCGGGCTGGTTCTTGCCGGCGGGGAGGTTGATGGTAACGTTGGGGTCGTAGATCCATCCGGTGGGTGCGTACACGAACTGTTCGGTGCATTCTTCAACGAAATTGTTGGGAGTCCACACAAGGCCGTCGAATACATACTGGCTGCAGTCGTAGGAGGAAGCTCCGGAAGCGTAGTGGTTCCATACAACATTCTTCACGTCGCCTTCGGCAGCATAGGGGAACTGGCGCATCAGCCATACGCTGATGAACGGTTCGGCTTTGCTGAGGTTGGGGTGGCTCTGGCCCATTTCAGTATAGTCGGCGGGCTGGAGCATTACCATGTCGGCGGGTGCTGTCCATTTGGTGCCGTCGTAGTGGTAGATGGCGTTGCGGTTCTCGGTGGGAACGAACACACCTGCGCGGGCGGGAGCTTTGGCACCGGGTGTTCCTGTGATGGTGAGGTTCTTCACTTCCCACGTTCCGCTCTTGCCGTCTTCGCTGACATATTTGAATGCGAAGCGCATTTTCTTGCCGTCGAAGGCTGCCAGGCTCACGTCGCCGCTGCTCACGAACGACCAGCTGTCGTTGCCCGAGTATGTGGGAATGGTAATCTGGGTCCATGTGTTCTGGCCATCGACCTGTCCCCAGAGTGTGCAGTTGGCTTTGGCGAATTCCAGGTCGGGGAATTTGTTGACCACGTGCTCGAACACCATTGTGCAGCCGCTTGCGCCGGAGAGGTCCACTACAGGCGATACCAGCCACGATTCCGAGGCATAGGAAGTGCCGTTGGCGAAGGCCGATGCCTTGGCGCCGTAGTTGCTTCCGCCCCACGACCAGATGTATTCGAGGTCGGCGGGCATGTTCCTGTTGTCGATGGTGAATGCGCCGAGGTCTTCGGTGAATGTCTGGGCGAAGAGTTCAACGGGTCCCGAAGGGGTGCTGCCGCCGCCACCGAACGAGGGCTCCTGGAGAGCCTGCTTGTAGGAAACGATTGCATATATGCCGTCGTTGGGATCGGCTACGTCGGTGAGGAATGCCGGCAGATATTCGGCTGCGGGGTGGGAGGGAGCGAAGGCGTCCACGAAGTTTTCCTCGCTTTCCCATACGAATTCCGTATAATAGTCGGCGTCGACTTTGAGAATCTGTGCTTCGCGAGCCTGCTGGAGTGCAGGATCTTCAGCCACGCGCTTGTTGTAGGTGAGCTTCACCGCCGAGCCCTGGGTGAGGGTGAAGTAGGGGAAGCCGGAGGTGGAGAGGAACGCGGGCACATACAGCGATGCCGGAGCTTCCGCGGAGAAGCTTTTCAGCGAGCCTACGGCGGCGAGAGCTGCGGCGCCGTCTTCGCCGGCGATGGTTTTGTTGGCCTCGAGGCCGGCTATTGTTGAGTAGTCGGCACTGGCGAGGGTGTATTCCACTGTCTGCACGTCGGCCACGGGCTGGTCTTCGATTTTGTCGAACCCGTTGAGGTGGTCGTTCCAGGCGTTTTCGTCGCAGGCGGCGGCGCCGAGGGCCACAGCCACGGCCACGGCCGCACGGATATATTTTTTAGCTTTCATTGTGTGCTGATGGTTAGAAGTTGATACGGAGCTTCATGGAATAGGTGCGTCCGAAGGAGTAGAATGTTCCGTAGACGTTTTCCCAGGTCACATCCTCGGATGAGCTACCCCAGGCGTCCATCACGTAGTTGTAATTGAACAGGTTGTGGACGTTGCCGTAGAGGGTGGCGCGTACGCCGCCGATGGGGAAGCTGTAGGAGGCGTTGATGTCGAACTGGTTGCCCCAGGGAATGCGCCAGGGGTTGGCGATGTCGACTGTGGAGTTGAAGCTCGGGGTGCTGATGGAGTAGTCGGAGTAGTTGCGGTCGCTCACTTTCCAGTCGGCACCGATGCGGAAGCCCTGGAAGGGACGGAAGCTTACGCCGAGCGCGGCGGTGGTCTGTGCGGAGCCGCCCACTTTCACGCCTTTCTGGTTCAGGATGCCCCATGCGTGGTCTTCGGCCATGATGCCGGAGGCGATGTCGCCGGCGCTGTTCTTGAGGGGCTGGCCGAGCTGGTTGTAGTAGTAGCCTTTGGCGTTGCTGTCCCAGATGTAGTCGCCGATGGAGAGCATGCCTGTTATTTCCACCCATTTGGCGGGAACGAGGGTGAAGTTCACCTCGATGCCCATGTGGCGGGCGTTCACGCCGGTGAGGTTGAGCGCATAGCGGTCGCCGGCATGCTGTCCCTGCTCGATCACGCCGCCGCGCACGCTGGTTTTGTCGAGCCACTTGGTGTAGTATCCGTTGACGGTGGCCGAGAATATGCGGCTGCGGAAGTTGTAGCCGGCTTCCACGGAGAACACTTTCTCGTTCACAGGGTCGGGGTTGGTGGCGTTGGAGGTTGCCTGCTGCAGGAACACGCCGTTGGCGAAGAACGGGGCGCGGCTGATGTAGCCGATATTGAAGAATGCGCTGTTGTGGCGGTCGAAGTTGTAGTTGGCGCCGAACTTGGCGGTGCCTCCGAGGAAGTTGAAGGTTCCGCTGTGGGAGTGGTCCTTGTCGTAGTAGAAGTGGTCGATACGTTCGTATCCGGTGTTGCTCAGCGAGCCGGAGAGCACCAGGGTGAGGCGTTTCTTGAGCAGCGAGAGTTCTCCCTGCACGTATGCGCCTTCCTGGTTTGTGCGGCCTTCATAGTCGCGGTACACCACGTCGCCCACGCCGAGTTTCTCGTATTTCCAGTTGGGGTCGGCGGCTGCGGCGTTGTTGTAGGGCTTCACGTTCTTGCGGGAGCTGTCGTCCATGAAGTATTCGCCGTCGTAGAGGTCGATAATCTTGTTGTTGTGGTATCCCACATAGTAGCGAAGGTCCACACCGGCCAGGAAATTGAGTTTGCCGTCGAAGAAGCGGTTCTGATAGGTGGAAACGAGTCCGTACCAGTTGTGGGAGTTGTTGCTCTCGCTCATCACCATGTTGGAGCCGGTGGTGGAGGCCATGTTCATTTCCTGGATTGCGGCATAGTCGAAAGTGCCGTCGTCGCAGCGGAAGAGGGTGTTCACCGCGCCGTTGGTCGCGCCGTACCAGCTGTTGTTGCTCAGCGAAGCGCCGTTGTAGGTTCCGCGGCCCTGGCCGGAGTATCCGCCGCCGGTGGCGAGCGATACATAGGCTGTTGTGGAGAGGCTGCTCTTTTTGTCAATCTGCCAGATGTGCGCGAGCGAAATCTGGGGTTTGTGGTATGTGTTGCGGTTGGACGAGCGCACCTTTCCGTGGCGGTCGTAGCCGAAGGTGGCGTTGTAGCGGTAGGGGCTTTCGGAGCCCATCACGCGCTTGGCGTAGGTCTGGTAGTTGATGATGCTGAGACCATCCTTGTTGCCGCGTTTGTTGTGGGTCTGCGGAGCGCCGAAGGCGGTGAGCGACAGCTGGTGGTTTGCGTTGATGCGCTTGCTCACGTTCACAAAATAGTTGTAGGCGTTGAAGTCGGTGCCCTGGATGTAACCGTCGCCCCATTTGCGCGAGCCCTGCACGGTTATCGCCCAGCCGCCTTTGAGGAGGCCGGTGCTCACTTTGGCGCCCATGCTGTTCATGCCGTCGTTACCGAATCCGTACCACACGTTGCCGCCGCGCTCGGCATCGAGGCTCTGGGTGGTTATGTTGATGGTGCCGCCGATCGACGGAGCCGAGAGAACGGCTGCGCCGAGGCCGCGCTGTGTCTGGATGCTGGATGCCACATCGCCCAGGCCGGCCCAGTTGCTCCAGTACACCCATCCGCCTTCCATGTCGTTCACGGGGATGCCGTTCACGAGCACGGCCACGTTTGCGCTCTGGAAACCGCGCATGTTTATTTTTGCGTCGCCGAAGCCGCCGCCGTCCTTGGTGGCCCAAACGCCGGGGGTGGTGTTGAGAACTTCGGGAAGTTCCTGGGTGCCCAGCTTGAGGTCGATTTCGGCGCGGTTTACCTGCGAGACAGCCACTGGTGTCTGGCGTGTGCGCGCAAGACTCTGGGTAACCACCACGTCGTTGAGAATCTCGCTGGAAGGTTGGAGAGTGATGGTGCCCATGTCGGCACGGGCGTTTACTGTTTCGCTTTTGTAGCCAACGTAGGTGATGGTGAGGCTGCGGGTGTCGGCAGGCACCCGAACATCGAAGTGGCCGTCGATGTCGGTTGTGCCCAGCGCGCGGCCGCCGGTGATGACGATGCTGGCGCCGATTACGGCTTCGCCCTCCTCGTCCACTACGGTGCCGCGGCAATTCATTGTCGCGCCCTGGGCCCAGGCTATGGCCTGAGCGAGGCAAAGCACCAGAAACACAGATAGTAGTCGTCTCATTGCAATGATATGTTAATGATTAGCTTGGGAGCAAATGCTGCCCTAAGGTTTTAGACGGTGCAAAGTTACAACTTTTAATATTCCTTTGCAAATGCCAACGCGGGTGATGCATCGGCCATTATGTATGTTTACCGGTTTTAAGTAGTCTTTGAAAATTAGTTTATACCATCTTCTTGCCCTATGCCGCAGTCTCCACCCTTCCTTCTCTGTCACGTAACCGCAGCTACGCTCCATCAAAGTCAGGCCGGAGCTTATCGGCCTGTTAAACTACTTACCACAGACTACTTAGGCCTTATAAAATCCTGCGCGGGCGCGAAGCGCGTATGGGCGCGACAATTTTTTTGAAAAAAAGTTCACTGAAATTTTGCAGAGTCGCAAAAAACGCCGTATCTTTGCACCGCAAAAGCCGCCAGAGGGCGTGCAAGCAACTGCTTCAATAGCTCAGTCGGTTAG
>DKUJ01000030.1 GCA_002490635.1 Porphyromonadaceae bacterium UBA7207 | reverse complement strand
AGTTGGCGATTAACTGAGTATCCCGAAATAGCTGTCGCCTTCTGCCGTTTTGCCGGCAGGCAGTTCCTTGTAATCTTGTGCGGCGGTATCTGCTGCTCCCATAATAATCGTTGCCGACAGGCTTATGGCCGCGAGGATTCTTGCAATCATAGCACAGCAATTATTTCCTTGAAGGCATACGCTTTGCCATTGGACAGGCACAGACGCCCGTCGGGAAGTACCGTTTCTATTGCGGCTTCGAATATGTCGCCTCCTGGTTCGCGGAAGGGATGGACGCCGTCGCGACGCCACATCAGGCTCAGATATTCATCTCTTAATGCCGCGGCCTGCCCGTCGGCGGCGTTGTAGTTTTCCACAGCGTGGAGAATTTCATGGCAGAGGCGGTAGAGCAGGGGACTGAGCTGCCGCCTGCGACCGTCGATATTGGCCAGGGAGACAGGATTCGGAGCTTCGGAAAGGAACACGGTCTGGTTCACATTCAAACCCACGCCGGCAATGCTGTGGCCTATGCTCGGGCCGCATAGCGCATTCTCGATGAGGATGCCGGCGATTTTGCGGTTTCCGACATAGATGTCGTTGGGCCATTTCACGGCAACCTCCGATGCATGGGGTGTATCGGCAAGTTCGCTCCGCACGGTCCGCGCCACAGCCAGTGCGACGAGCATCGACAGTTCGAACTGGCGTGCGGCCGGAATGGATTCCGGCCGCAGCAGAATGGAGAATGTGAGGTTGGCACCTGGTTCGGATTCCCAGGTGTTGCCGCGCTGGCCGCGGCCTGCGCTTTGTGTGTGCGCGGCAACGACAGTGCCGGTGGGTGCATCGGTCCGCGATGCAAGGACGGCACTTGTCGAAGTGCACTCGGACAATATTTCTATAATCGGACTCACTCGCTTACGGTGATGGTGCGGCTATCGTCGTCGGCCACTTCGATTCGCACAGTTACGGTATCGGCGGGCAAGGCGGCGGCGATGCGCTCGGGCCATTCGA
Organism: Porphyromonadaceae bacterium UBA7207; assembly: GCA_002490635.1. Taxonomy (GTDB): domain Bacteria; phylum Bacteroidota; class Bacteroidia; order Bacteroidales; family Muribaculaceae; genus CAG-873. The sequence goes on along the minus strand of DKUJ01000030.1, from coordinate 31,015 downwards.
TGAGGCATACGGCACCGGAGTCGAAATAATCCTCTATTCCGATTTCGAGTGCTTCCTCAAGGCTTTCCACGCGGTAGAAGTCGAAGTGGTAGATTAGTTCGGCTGTCGTTTCGGAACGGTATTCGTTGATCAGTGCGAAGGTGGGCGATGCCGTTTCGGCCGAATCCACGCCAAGGACTTCGCAAAGGGCGTTGATGAAAGTTGTCTTGCCGGCGCCCATATCGCCGTAGAAGGCAAATACGGTGTTGTCGCCCATGCCTGCGGCGAATTCGCGGGCGGCGGCGGGCAGTTCTTCGAGATTGGCTACTCTGATGGTTTTCATTTCGGATTCAGTTTGATGAGTGGGACAAGCATTTCTTCCATGGATATGCCCCCGTGCTGGAAGGTGCCGCTGTAGTACTGCACGTAATGTTTATAGTTGTTGGGATAGGCGAAGAAATCGTCGGGTCCTGCGAAGATGTATGTCGTGGACACGTTGGGGCAGGGCAGGCCATAGCGTTCGGGAGTCTTGATTTCATAGACCTGTTTTGAGTTGTATGCCAGATTCTTGCCTAATTTGTACCGCAGGTTGGTGTTGGTGTTTTTATCACCAACGACTTTCACCGGGTGTTCCACGCGTATTGTGCCGTGGTCGGTGGTGAGCACCACTTTCCATCCTTTTTCTGCAATACGGCGGAATATCTCGAAAGCCGAGGAATGGCGGAACCACGATTCCGACAGCGAGCGGTAGGCGGCATCGGTTGCAGCCAGTTCGCGGATCATGCGGCTTTCGGTGCGCGCATGCGACAGCATGTCGATGAAGTTGAAGATAATCACCGAAAGGTTGTCGGATTCCAGACGCTGGAATTCCCGCAGGAGCTTCTCGCCGGCGGCGTTGTCGTTGATTTTATGGTAGCTGAAACGGTCTTTGCGGCGGTACCTCTCCAGCTGTGTGGCTATGAGAGGGCTTTCGTTGATGTTCTTGCCTTCCTCTTCGTCCTCGTCGACCCACAGGTCGGGAAACATTTTCTGAATCTGCACCGGCATAAGACCCGAAAATATCGCGTTGCGGGCATACTGCGTTGCTGTGGGCAGAATGGTGGTGTAGAGGCTTTCGTCGAAATCGAAATATTCGGCCAGCAGCGGTTTTATCGTGCGCCACTGGTCCAGCCGGAAATTGTCGATGAGCACGAACACGGTCTTCTCGCCGGCGTCGAGCATCGGAAAAACCACTTCGGGGAATATGCGGTGGCTCAGCAGCGGATGATTGCCGGCTTCGGATTCGAGCCAACCCTGATAGTTGCGGCGCACCCATTTGAAAAATTCGCTGTTGGCCTCGCGACGCTGGGTTGCCAGGAGGTCGTCCATGTTTGTGCCGGCGTTGGCGAGTTCAAGCTCGCGGAACACCAGGCGGTCGTAGAGGCTGTACCAGTCGTCGATGCTGGCGGCATTGTTTATTGCCGTCGAGAGGTCGGCGAACTCCTCGCGGTAGTCGCGCGAGGTTTTCTCGGCCACAAGCCGCTCGGAATGCAGATGCTTCTTTATGGCTATAAGAATCTGGTTTGGATTGACAGGCTTTATGAGGTAGTCGGCAATCTTGCTGCCCACAGCCTGATCCATGATGTTTTCCTCTTCGCTTTTGGTGATCATTATCACCGGCGTGTGCGGACGTTTCTGCTTTATCAGAGCCAGGGTTTCAAGTCCGGTCAACCCCGGCATGTTCTCGTCGAGGATAATCAGGTCGAAAGGTTCTGCCATTGCCGTTTCCAGAGCGTCGCGGCCGTTGTTGGCTGTCTGGAGGTCGTAGCCGCGGTTCCGCAGGAACATTATATGTGGCTTCAGAAGATCTATTTCGTCGTCGGCCCACAGGATTCTTTGCGGTTTCATTGCTTGACAACTTTGTCGTTAAGCAGGTTGCCGCGCAGGTCGTCCATGTGTTTGTGGGCGTCCGGCGTTCTGAGGTAGCTGTCGATGGTGTCGGCCTGGGATTTACGGTGCAGGTCGGTTCCCACGAAGTCCACCAGTCCGTTGGCGATAAGGTATTCGGCGATTTTGCACTCTTCCTTGCCGTATGATTTGGCAAGGCTGAGGAGATTTATCTGAAAGAGAAGTCCCGCGTTGTGGAGTTCCTGGTAGCGGTTCTTTTTCATATAATAATAGCGGTAGCGCTCGGGGTGTGCCAGAATGGGACGGAAGCCCTTTACCTGCAGGTCGAAAACGAGTTGGTCGAGATTCCACGGTTCCTGCATGAATGCGTTCTCGATAAGCAGGAAGTCGCCTGGCAGTGGCATGAGTTCCATTTTGCCGAGATGTTCCAGAAAAAGGTCGTCGATGCGGTATTCCGCCGCATGGCTCACCTCAATGTCGTTGCCACGGCTTTTCAGTTCTTCCTGTAGCTGTGCCAGAGCCGGACCGATGGTCTGAGGGGTGTTCTCGAATGTATATTGTGTTACATGTGGCGAGGCTATGATGCGGCTGATACCCCAGCTCTGCATGCGCTCCACAAGGTCGGCGGAGGTTGCTGCGTCGGGGGCGCCGTCGTCGATGCCCGGTACAATATGGCAATGGATATCGGTGGAGAAACAAAGACTGGCGGGTTCTTTATGTTTGCTGCGGAAGAGATTGAACATTATGATATTAAATTTTTATAGAAAGAATTGTAGTTGGCCACCATGGCGGCGATGTCGAAGCGGGCGACATATTTCAAGGCTTCGGCGGCACGTGCCAGGGCGCTGTCGTAGTCGGAAATAACTCTCGACACTGCATCGGCGCAGGCTGCGGAGTCGCCGTTGGCGAATGATGCGCACAGCCTGCCATGGGCGGCCACTTCCCAGGGGCCGTCTCCGGCGGTGAGCGCCAGAGGAAGCCCTGCCGCCATTGCTTCGGCGATGGTCAGCCCGAAACCTTCGTAGCGGGACGGATGGCACATGAGGTCGTAGTCGGCAAGGCGGGCATAGATGTATTCGCGGTCGCGCAGTCCCAGAAAGCGCACACGGCCGTCGACACCGAGTTGTCGAGCCTTGCCCTGCAGTTCTTCGAGGTCGGGGCCGTTGCCTATGAAATCGACCTCGACATTATCCACACCCCGCTGGCTCAGCATGGCCAGAGCCTCGATAAGTATGTCCTGACCCTTTTTCGATGCAAGGAGTCTTGCCACCTGTACAATACGGAACGGCGTCCCGGCACCACGCTGTGTCCTGCGTGTTATGTCGGCGGTGCGTATGCCGTTGGTTATTGTTGTCACCTTTGCTCCTGGCAGCCGTTGGCGCACATCTTCCGCCACAGCGTCGGTTATTGCTACCATGGACACTCCTGCCGAGTAAATCATGGGAACGCCCATATCGTGAACGGTATACAGCAAGCGGCTTCGGCGCCAGCGCACAAGCCGGCAGAATTTATAATGGTGGGCGTGGATTATGTCGGGGCGCATGCGCGCCAGCAGGATATTGAGCCGCAGCATCATGAGCAGCGGCATGCTGCCCTGGCGGCGTTGCATGCACACTATTTGTGCCTCGGGGCGGATACGTGAGACGAGTTCCCGGTTCACGCCACTGTTGACTACAATGAGCGATACTTCCAGGCCGTTGGCAACCTGCTCGTTGATTACATCCACGAGCATGGTTTCGGCTCCGCCTACTTCCATCTGGTATATCAGGTGAACTACATGCATAATTGGTATGCCTGCGGAATAATATGCCGCTTTTGTTATCACAAAATTACACAAAACATTTATCAATGTCAAAAATTATTCCTGAGCCAATTGTTAAACGCCCGCAGAATGCCGTCAGGCGTGAAAAAATATTTGCCGCACAAGATAATAATGCTTAAATTTGCCGACAATCTTGCCGTGGGGTACCATGGCGGCACTTACAACATATCTTAAAAACAACCTTATCTTAAACCAGGAAACTCCAAAACCATAATTATCATATCCATGTACAACTTTACTTCCAAGCGGACGGCTCTTGCCGCAGGGATGCTCATGCTTTTTGGCCTGGGCATGTCGGCACAGACCTTCCTTCACGAGGGCATTGTCTACAAGGCATCCGGTAATCGGCTTGCTGTTCAGTGTCTTACTGCCAAGAAGAAGCCGGTTCCCGAAAACGGAACACTTCCCGAACACTACAGCGGCGATATCGTACTTCCCGAGAACATCGAATACAAAGGCAAGACCTACACCGTTGCTGAACTCGGCAGCCAGGCATTCAAGGGCGAGCCTGTGACCTCGGTGGTAATGCCCAACACCATCACCAAGGTTGGTCTCGGTTCGTTCCAGGATTGCACCCAGCTTGCATCGGTCACTCTTTCCACCGGTATCGCAAAGCTGCAGCAGAACATGTTCACCAACTGTACTTCGCTTACAGAGATAACAATCCCCGGCGGCATCACCCAGATTCCCGGCTCCTTCCTCAAAGGCTGCACCGCGCTGACTAAACTCACAATCCTCGACGGCGACGGACTGCTCGACATGAACGCCAACGCCTTTGTCGATGGCGGCACCAGCGCGCTGCGCGAGCTGTATATCTATCACGCCATCGATCCGGCCAAGGCCACAGCCATGGCCGACAAGCCTTTCCGCGGAGCTCCTGCTCTTGAGAAAGTGGTTCTCGGCGGAAGCGTGACAGAACTGAACGCCAGCTATTTCGAGAACTGCCCCGCCCTGAAAACCGTTGTTTTCGAGAGCGATGTGAAAGCCCTTGGCACCGGTGTGTTCGCAAATACCGCCATCGAGGAAATCACTCTTCCCGAAGGTCTCACCACAATTTCCTCGACCCTCTTCGCCAACACCAAGAAACTGCGCAAGGTAACTCTGGGCAGCGCCGTTGAAGGAATCGACGCTCTCGCTTTCCAGAACTCCGCAGTCAGCGAAATCAACTTCCCCGCCACTCTGACCTATATCAGCGAAATGGCTTTCTCCGGCACCGGCCTCAGCGGACGTCTTGTCCTTCCCGAAGGTCTCAAACGTATCGGCGCACAGGCATTTGCCAATATTGCAGGTCTTACCGAGCTGGCTGTTCCCTCCACCACAACCACTATCGGCGACGGTGTGGTTATGTCCTGCCCGGCTGTCGCCAAGTTCGAGGTAGCTGCCGAGAATGAGAACTACACAGCACCCACAGGCGACTATATCGCCAGCAAAGACCTCAGCCGCATTCTGGTGCATGCACCTGCCGCAGCTGCGACAACATTCAGCGGCGACTTCCTCGAAGTGGCACCCTATGCATTCTACAACTGCAGGAACCTCACCGAAATCACACTTCCAAAAGCTGTGGTTTATGGCGATTACGCATTCTTCGGAACCAGCATTGTCCGTATGAGCCTCACCGGCTCCATCGGCCGTTATGTGACTTCCCAATGTCCTGCGCTCACCGAAATCACACTCGCCACCCCCGAAATTCCTTTCGGCGTTGTTGCCGGCAGTAAAGCCCTGAACAAAGTCAATCTTCCCGAAGTGGTTACTGTGGTAAAGCAGGATGCTTTCAACGGCGCTACCGCTCTTAAATCGCTCAGACTCGGTGCAAGCCTTGCCATCCTCGAAGCAAACTGCTTCGCAGGCAGCGGCATCACCGATCTCGAAGTGGCGTCCACCTTCCCGCCGGCAATGGCAGAAGGCGTTTTCACCGCCGACTGCGGCATCACCGCCACAGTTCCCGCATCTCTTGTCGACACATACAAAGCAGCTGACGGATGGAAGAACCTCAATATCGTGGGCGACGCTAACCTCGTTGCCGGCGGCGCTGACATGGGCATGCCCGCAGGTCTCTACTACGCTGGCGACGACGACATGCTCCACTGTGTATATTCCGACGGCATGACCGACACTTACGATGTCGGCGGCATTCCCCACACATTCCAGCTTCTGGAATACTCCAACCGTATCTATGGTGCCAGCGCAGGCCGCAAGTTCGTGTACAGCGCCACCGGTGCAACCGACGGCGACGGCAAACTCTTCTACATCTCCAAAGTGGGCGGTCAGACATTCCAGGCTGTCGTGCTGGACAACACCGGCAACAACGCATATAAAGATCCTTTCGGCCTCTACATCTATGGCGAAGACCTCTATGTGAACGACCGCAACGTCTGCATCCGCATAATTCCCGCTTCCGCAATCGCTCTTCCTCAGAACTATCCCTCGTGGATGGAAAACAACTGGATGTACTTCTATGGTGCGCCCTGGAGCTACGGCTGTATCAAGAGCGGTTTCGCCATCACAAAGGTTAAGGACGCAAACGGTGTCGACGAGCCCCTCTATTGGGTAGGTATGAAATACAACGGCAACGGTATCTTCCGCTTCCGCTCAAAGCACGTGGGCACAGGTGCCGGAGAGAATGAAAAGGGTTCCAAGCCTGATGAACCCGCACTGTTCACAACCCTCGAGCCCATCTTCACTACATTCAATATCGACGAAGCCAACGGCCATCTCTACATCTACATCGAGAAGATGCGCGACAACAACTACAAGGCCGGTCTCTACCGTGTGAACCTTGCCGATGTTGAAGCCAACCCCGATCCCAGCACATTCGGCGAACTCAATCCCGTGCTCATCGACGGCAGCCCCGTGAAATACGAAGGCCATGGCACAAATGAACATGTGGGCATCTCGCAGTTCGCATTCGACGCAGAAGGCAAATACATGTACTGGTGCTACCGTGCTCCCACTCCCGAGGAAGCCGCAGCTCAGGAAGGCCAGGACGAGGCTGAGGCCTCCAAGGGCAAATACTACTGGGCCGACAAGTACGACGAAAACAACCCCTTGCACCACAGCGGCATCAAACGTATTCTCCTCGGCCAGGACAAACCAGTGGTTGAAATGGTTGTTCCCGGTGTAAGCGGCTACGGCGTGGCTCCTGTGAACTACGAAGGTTCCACCGGCGGCAGTGGTGTTGTGAACACAGTTGTGGCTCAGCCCGAAATGGTTGCCTACACTTCCGGCGCCATCCAGGCTTCCGAAGATGTGGAACTCAGCGTGTATGATGCTGCCGGCCTCATGGTGGCCCGAGCAAGCCTCGTAGCAGGTGAGACATTCTCTGCCGACCAGCTTCCCGCAGGCGTGCTCATCGTGGTTGCCAGCGGCAATGCAGGCACCCAGATTCTCAAAATCGCAAAATAAGCAGCGATAGCTCAGCGAATCTCATAAACGGCGAGTCCGGCATCACAAGATGCCGGACTCGCTTTTTTTTCGTATCTTCGCACCAATACAAAACATCATATCAGCCCAATGAAACTCGTATCCTGGAACGTCAACGGCCTGCGTGCCGTTGTCAACAAAGGCTTCGCCGACATATTCACCTCTTTCGACGCCGATTACTTCGCCTTGCAGGAAATAAAACTGCAGGCGGGGCAGATTGACCTCTGTTTTCCCGGCTATGGCTCTTCGTGGAGCTACGCGCAGCGTAAGGGTTATTCCGGAACTGCTGTGTTCTGGAAGCACAGCCCTCTCTCCGAGGCAGTGTGCATGGGAATCGACAGGCACGACGCCGAGGGGCGTATCACTATGGTGGAGAATGAGAACTTCTACCTCGTGAATGTGTACACTCCGAATGCCCAGGATATGCTCGCGCGTCTGGACTACCGTCTGGACTGGGAAGATTCATTTATGGACTTCCTGAAAGATCTCGACAGGCATAAACCCGTTGTGGTCTGTGGCGACCTCAACGTGGCTCATAATGAAATAGACCTCGCCAACCCGGCCGCAAACCGCAAAAGCCCCGGCTTCAGCGATCAGGAGCGGCAGGCCTTCGGGCGATTACTCGACGCCGGATTCGTGGATACCTTCCGTGCTCTGCATCCGCATCAGGAGAAAGCATATTCATGGTGGAGCTACCGCGGCGGTGCCCGTGCCCGCAATGTTGGCTGGCGTATCGATTATTTTCTGATATCGGAGCGGCTGCGTCCGCGCTTGACATCGGCAACGATTCACAGCGGAATTCTCGGTTCCGACCATTGTCCCGTGGAAATAACTCTCGATTTCTGATTGTTAGATACTCACGCTCGGCAAAGTTCAAAGAATATTTGGCTTTACTCTCGACTTATTCGTATCTTTGACTGCGTCTTAGATACTCACGCTCGGCAAAATCCAAATAAATTTGGCTTTGCTCTCGACTTATTCGTATCTTTGTCTTCACAACCCCTCAACCAGCAAAATATCTCATATTATGCAGAGAATATCCGACCGAGTGAACTCCCTGGCAGTGTCGCAGACGCTTGCCATGTCGCAGAAGAGCGCCGAGCTTAAAGCCGCAGGCGTGGATGTGGTGAACATGAGCGTCGGCGAGCCCGACTTCAACACGCCCGAACACATCAAAGAGGCTGCCAAAAAGGCCATAGACCAGAACTTCACTTTCTATTCGCCGGCAGCTGGCTATATGAGCCTGCGCAAAGCCATAGCTGCAAAGCTCGACCGCGAGAACGGGCTTGCCTACGATGCTTCGCAGATTGTTGTGGGCAACGGTGCCAAACACGCGCTGAGCAATGTGATTCTGGCAACGGTGAATCCCGGCGATGAGGTTATTATTCCCACTCCCGCATGGGTGAGCTATGTGGAGATGGTGAAACTGGCATCCGGAACAAGTGTCACCGTACCGTCGACAATCGATGAGGATTTCAAGCTTTCACCTGCAAGGCTCGAGGAGGCCATAACCCCTCGCAGCCGTGCCATAATTCTCTGCTCGCCTTCGAATCCGACAGGCAGTGTGTATACCCGCGAGGAACTGCAGGCACTGGTGAACGTTCTGGCCCGCCATCCACAGATTCTGGTAATAGCCGATGAAATCTACGAGCACATCCGCTATAACGACCAGCCGTTTGTGTCGCTGGCGTCTTTCCCGGAAATCGCCGACCGCACTGTGGTTATCAACGGTGTGTCGAAGGCATACGCCATGACCGGCTGGCGAATCGGATACTGTGCCGCCCCCGTAGAAATTGCCAAGGCTGTAGCCAAACTGCAAGGTCAGGCCACCTCGGGAGTGTCGTCGATAGCCCAGAAAGCCGCCGAGGCTGCTTACGAAGGCCCACAGGAGTGTGTGGCTGCCATGTGCGAGGCATTCCGCCGTCGCCGCGACCTTATTGTGAAGCTGGCCTCTGAAATCCCGGGATTCAACGTGAACTGTCCGCAGGGTGCTTTCTACCTTTTCCCCGAAGTGAGCTCCTGTTTCGGCAAGAGCGACGGCGCAATACGAATCGGCGACAGCAACGACCTGGCCATGTATCTGCTGGAGAAAGCACATGTGGCAAGTGTGTCCGGCGACGCATTCTGCGCTCCCGGCTATCTTCGATTCAGCTACGCCACTTCCGATGATAATATTATAAAGGCCATGCACCGCGTGGCCGAAGCTCTCTCTTCGCTGCACTGATGGAAAAGGCGGAATTCACAGTCGACTATTTTTCTGGTGAGGTAGAATCAGCACTTTCCCGGATAAGCTATCCCGCTACGGCCCCCGGTCTCTACGCTCCCATAAGTTATACGCTGGATGGCGGAGGCAAGCGCTTGCGCCCCGTGCTCCTTTTGGCCGTATTCGCCGCGGTGAGCGGTCGTGCGGTTGAAGAAGCCATGCCTCAGGCTCTTGCAGTGGAAATGTTCCATAATTTCACATTGTTGCACGACGATGTGATGGACGATGCCGACATACGCCGCGGACGCCCGGCCGTGCATAGGCGGTGGAATGCCAGTGTGGCAATCCTCAGTGGCGATGCCATGCTCACCCTCAGCTCGCAGCTGCTGGCGCAATGTCCTCGTCATATTCTTCCCGAGGCACTCGCACTGTTCAACACCACAGCAATGGAGGTGTACCAGGGGCAGCAACTCGATATGGAGTTCCAGGATATGCATTCTGTGTCCGAGGCCGACTATCTTGAAATGATACGGCTCAAGACATCGGTCCTTCTTGCCTGCGCCTGTGCCTTGGGAGCCATGGCCGCCGACAGCGACAATGCCGTGCGGAAAGCTTTCTATGAATATGGTCTGAATCTTGGCCTTGCGTTCCAGATGCGTGATGACTGGCTCGATACCTATGGCGATCCTGCTGTATTCGGCAAGCAAATCGGAGGAGATATCCTGAACAGGAAAAAAACGTGGCTTTACACAAAGGCTTGCGAGGACGTCGATGCCGCCAAGGCTCTTGATGCCGCCTATGCCGGATATAAGGCCGATGGCGACGAAGAGAAGCTTATTGCTGCTGTGAGGGAAATCTATGACAGTCTGGAGCTGGGTGAACGGCTTGTCAGTCAGGCCGCGAATTATGCCGCCGATGCACGCCGGAACATAGCCTGCATCGAAATGGACGAAAGAGCCCGTGAATTCTTCAACTCATTGGCAGATAAAGCTGCCACACGCGACCATTGATGATAGATACACACACTCACCTGTATATGGGCGCCTATTCCGAACCGGAGCAGGCGCCCGAATCTTTGGCAGGGCAGCTTGCTGCCGTGGAAAGAGCATGTGCTGCCGGAGTAGGCACCATGATTACACCGAATGTCGACCTGCAGAGCATAGAGCCGATGAAACGGCTGTGGAAGGCGGCTCCTGAAAAAGTGCGGATGGCCATGGGGCTGCATCCCACCGAAATAGGCGAGGACTGGCGTGCCACCCTCTCTCCTATTCTCGAGGAACTGCGTGGCTGTGACAAGCAGTATGTGGCAGTAGGCGAATGCGGCATCGACCTTTATTGGCAGCCTGCCGACTCCGATGCCCAGATGCAGGCTTTCGATGCCCAGCTGGCAGCTGCCGCCACTCTCGGTCTTCCGGTGATTATCCATTGCCGCGACGGACTGGACCAGTGCCTGGAGGTCTTGCAGGGACATCGGGATGTTCCTGCGGTGTTTCACAGTTTCGGTGGCACACCCGACGATGTGGAACGCATACGGCGTGTCGGTGACTATTATTTCGGCATCAACGGTATTGTCACGTTCAAGAATTCCGGCCTGCGTTCCACGCTCCCGTCGATTGGCATGGAGCGCCTGCTATCCGAAACAGATGCGCCGTATCTGGCGCCGACTCCACACCGGGGCAAGCGCAACGAAAGCGCCATGATGCCACTGATTGTGGACACCATGGCGCTGGCTATGGGAGTCGATGCCGTGGCTATGGCCGCGGCAACAGAGGCTAACGCTCTCCGGCTGTTTCCTCGGCTCGCGGCAGAACGTTGACCACCAGAGCTTCGTAGGCACGTTCGGCTTTGGCTCTGGCTTCGTCGACGGTGTCGGCGCTGGCCAGAATCACGCCCATGCGGCGGTGGCCGCGCACTTCAGGCTTGCCGAAGATACGGATCTGGACGCCGGGTTCGGAGAGCACGTCTTCCAGATGGTCCATCTCGATGCGGTTGGTATCACCCTCCACTACGATTGCGCGCGATGCCGACGGGCCGTAGAAACGTATTCCGGGAACCGGCAGCCCGAGCAGGGCGCGGGCGTGCAGGGCGAACTCGCTTTGATCCTGTGAAATCATTGTCACCATTCCGGTATCGTGCGGGCGGGGCGAGACTTCGCTGAAAATCACTTTGTCGCCTTTCACGAACAGTTCGACGCCGAATATGCCGAAACCGCCAAGCGCATCGGTTACGGCGCGGGCGATGCGACGGGCTTCTTCGAGAGCCGTGGTGCTCATAGGCTGCGGCTGCCAGGACTGGCGGTAGTCGCCGTCGACCTGCACATGGCCTATGGGTTCGCAGAATACTGTGCCGGACACGCTGCGCACTGTGAGAAGGGTTATCTCGTAGTCGAAATCCACGAAGCCTTCCACAATGACACGTCCTTCGCCGGCGCGGCCTCCGTGCTGTGCTTCGTTCCAGGCATGGTCGATGTCGTCGACGCTGCGCACGGTGCTCTGGCCATGGCCGGAGGAACTCATCACAGGCTTTACAACGACAGGGAGTCCGATGGCGTCGATGGCCGCACGGAATTCCTCGTAGGTTCCTGCGAAGCGGTAGGGAGAAGTCGGCAATCCAAGTTCTTCGGCGGCAAGACGGCGTATGCCTTCACGGTTCATTGTCAGCGCGGCAGCGCGTGCGGTAGGAGTGACATTGAAGCCGGTGGCTTCGAGTTCCACGAGTTTGCCGGTGGCTATGGCCTCGATTTCAGGAATGATATGGTCGGGTTTCTCCATAGTGACCACCTGCCTGAGGGTTTCGCCGTCGAGCATATTAAAAACATAGCTCCGGTGTGCTGTCTGCATCGCCGGAGCCTGTGGGTATTTGTCGCATGCCACAACTTCAACGCCGAGGCGCTGGAGCTCGATGGCCACTTCTTTTCCTAATTCGCCGCTGCCAAGGAGCAATGCCTTGCGCCCAACGGAGGTGAGCACGGAACCTATTTTTGTCATTGTTGCTGGTTTTGGTTTGACATTGCAAAATTAGTCATTTTACTTGGAGCGGCCACCCTCGACCATCAAGAATTTATGAACGACCTTTTAGGCAGACAGCCCGGCGGTGTATGACAGCAGAATTTAGTAACTTTGCACTTCCGACGCCAAAAAGGCGCCGCAATTATATTACATATGGCACAGTTTCTGAAATATCTCGTACAGCTTGTCCTATCTCCCGGAAAAGGATGGGATGCATTGGCCGAAGAACAGCCGCAGGCCGAGGCGCTCATGCACCGCGGGCTGCTTCCGTTGCTGGCTCTGACATCTCTCAGTGAGTTTGCGGCTCTGTTCTGGGAGCAGGGGCTGAAGTTCGGAACGGTGCTTATCCGTGCCGTGGTGGACTTCGGCGCATATTTTGTGACCGTGTATATTGCCAGGCTGGTTTTCGATATCTACGTCGGACGTTTCACTGCCGGCCAGCCCGACCGCGAGCGCGTCGCTGTGCTCACGGTAATGGCAGTGGGCATTATGATCGCCATCCAGCTCATCGACAATATACTGCCGTGGAATCTGGTGCTGCTGCGATTCCTGCCACTCTATGCGGTGCTGGTGCTTTATAAATCGTCGTCCTATATGGACGTGCCTACTTCCAGAGAGATGAACTATATGATTATGGCGACTCTTGCCACTGTGGTGACACCTCTGGTGATATATTACTTTTTTTTCTTTCTCCTTCCATGAATCCAAAAGACATAAATATCAAAAACCGGCGAGCCTCCTTCGACTATGAAATATTGGAGAGTTTTACCGCCGGCATGGTGCTCACCGGCACTGAAATCAAAAGCATCCGGGCCGGCCACGCCTCGTTGGTGGACACTTTCTGCTATGTGAGCGCCGCCGGAGAGGTGTGGGTGAAGAACATGAATATCGCACAGTATTTCTACGGTACCTACAACAACCACGCCGCACGCCGCGACCGAAAGCTGCTGCTCAATAAGAAAGAGATAGCCAAAATTATAAAAAGCACAAAGGATTCGGGACTTACTGTGGTGCCTTTGCGGCTGTTTATCAACGGCAAGGGTCTGGCGAAGCTTGTTGTAGGCATAGCGCGTGGCAAAAAGGAATACGACAAACGACAGAGTATAAAGGAACGCGACGACAAGAGAGCGCTTGCACGCCTGATGCACAAGTGATATGGTATATCCCGAAAGTATCGAACGGAAAATAGGATTCGAGGGGGTGCGTGCGGCGGTGAAGTCGCATTGTGTTTCGCCCTTGGGCGTGGAGCGGGTCGATGCCATGTGTTTCTGCGCCGACCCGTCCGCTGTGCGTATGCTTCTTGGCTCTACGGCGGAAATGCTGTCGCTTATAAGCGGCGACAACGGTTTTCCCATTGCCGGCGTCCGCGATTGCCGTGGAGTGCTGGCGTCGCTCAGGATTCCAGGCAGTTTTCCCGCCGAGAGCGATCTGCCTGCCCTGAGGACATCCCTCGGCGCAATGGCGGAAATCGCGGCATTCTTCGCGAAACTGCGCAAAGAGGATGCCGAAGGTGATTCGGCTCCGGTTTCGCCATATCCGTTTCTGGATGCCATGGCGCGTGATCTGCTGCCATTTCCGGCTGTTACCGCGGCAATCGACCGCATCATCGACCGGCATGGCGAAATAAAGGATTCGGCGTCGCCGGAGCTTGCCGGGATAAGACATTCGATGTCGTCGACGGCTGCCGGCATAAACGCCTCCATGCGCAGGGTCATAGCCGCAGCCATCCGCGACGGCCTTCTGGAGAGCGACGTGTCGCCAGCGGTGCGTGATGGCCGCCTGGTGATACCTGTAGCTCCTATGAACAAGCGCAAAATCGCCGGTATCGTTCATGATGAGTCCGCTTCGGGTAAAACGGTGTTTATAGAACCTGCCGTTGTGGTGGAGGCCAACAACCGCCTTCGCGAACTTGCTGCCGAGGAACGCCGCGAGATTGTGAGGATACTTACAGCACTCGCCGACTCCATGCGCCCGCAGCTCGACGAGATGCTTGGCGCATACGATATCCTCGGCGAGTTCGAATTCATCCATGCAAAGGCCGGATATGCCAGAACGGTGGATGCATGTATGCCGCATATGGCCGACGGACCGCAGATGGAGTGGTATCATGCATGCCATCCCGGGCTTAAGGCTTCCCTTGAGAAGCAGGGCAAGGAAATCGTGCCTCTGGATATCACCTTGACACCCGGGAAAAGAATCCTTGTGATATCCGGCCCTAACGCAGGTGGCAAGTCGGTTACGCTTAAGACCGTAGGTGTTATCCAGTACATGATACAGTGCGGACTGCTGCCGCCGGTCTACGACAATTCGCACGTGGGGGTCTTCGACAGTATTTTCATCGATATAGGCGACGACCAGAGCATAGAGGACGATCTGAGTACCTATTCCTCGCATCTGAAGAACATGAAGTTCTTCCTTGCTCACGGAAGCGGTGCCTCGCTGGTGCTGATCGACGAGTTCGGCGGAGGCACCGAGCCCCAGATCGGCGGTGCCATAGCCCAGGCTGTGCTGCGCCGCATGAACGGACTTGGTGTATGGGGCGTGATAACCACACACTACCACAACCTAAAGCAGTTTGCCGAGGATACGCCCGGTCTGGTGAACGGTTCGATGCTGTACGACCGCCGGCAGATGCAGCCTTTGTTCCGTCTTGCCGTGGGAAATCCCGGTAGTTCGTTCGCTCTGGAAATAGCGCGGAAAACAGGTATTCCACAGGATATAATCGATGATGCCAAGGAAATTGTCGGCAGCGACTATGTGAATATGGACCGCTACCTTCTGGATATAGCCCGGGACCGACGATACTGGGAAAACAAGCGGACGGCAATCCGGCAGAAGGAAAAGCAGATCGAGGAGCTTCAGGCCCGCTACGACACCGAACTCGACGGGCTGCGGAACCAGCGGCGCGAGATAATCGCCCAGGCCCGGGAGGAGGCACGCAAGATTCTCGAAGGCAGCAATGCCGCCATAGAGCGCACCATCCGGGAAATACGTTCGGCACAGGCCGAGCGCGAGCAGACTCTCGAAGCGCGCAGAGAGCTTGAGCGGCAGAAAAAACAGCTTTCGCAGGACAATGGACGCGACGAGAGACTGAAGAGGAGACTGCCCAAATCGAAGCAGGCTCCGGCAGCGCCTAAAACGGAATCAGCGAAAAAGGCCATAGAACCTGGCGACAGCGTAGTGCTCGCCGACGGAGGCGGTACTGTGGGAACGGTCGAGAGTGTGAGCGGCCGCAAGGCTGTGGTGGTTTTCGGCCAGTTCAGAACCACTGTGGAGCTTTCGCGCCTTAAGGCTACCATCAAAAAGCCTACAGTCGCGAGGTCCGAGTCGTATATCAGTGCTGCAACCGGAGAGGAGTCGAGGCGTCGCCAGCTCGAGTTCTCGACGGAGATCGATGTCCGCGGAATGAGAGCCGACGAAGCCGTGCAGGCAGTGATGTATTATATCGACGATGCCGTGCAGTTCAATGCCGGAAGGGTGCGCATACTCCATGGCACTGGCACTGGAGCCTTGCGCCAGTATATCCGCAGGTATCTCGATTCTGTTGGCGCGGTCAGGACCTATCACGATGAGGATGTCCGTTTTGGCGGAGCTGGTATAACTGTAGTTGAATTCTGATGAAAGCTGAAGCGGCCGAGGCAAAAGTCTCATGCATGCTCCTGTTCTGGACGTTTGCGAAAATCGGAGCATTTACTTTTGGCGGGGGCTGGGCCATGATCAGCATCATAGAGCGTGAAGTTGTCGATAAGCGCCACTGGCTGGAGCGTACCGAGTTTCTCGACCTGCTTGCCGTGGCGCAGTCGCTTCCCGGAATACTGGCTGTGAATATAGCTGTTGTCGTAGGCGACAAACTGCGTTCGCTGAAAGGGAGTCTTGCGGCTTCGGCGGGAACCATCATGCCGTGTTTTCTGATAATATTGGCCATTGCCATGTTCCTTACGCCGGAAACCATTACCGGAAATCCTGTACTTTCGGCCATTTTCAAAGGTATCCGTCCCGTTGTTGTGGCGCTTATCATAGCTCCGGTAGTAACTACCGCCCGTGCCTCTGGCATAGGTTGGAGGCTGGCATGGATTCCGGCGGCGGTGGCGCTGCTGATATGGTCGAAGATTCCATTTCTGTCCAATCCTATTCTGTATATCGTGCTCGGAGGACTTGTGGGATACCTGCATGTGAGGAAAGCACGCAAAAAGCTTGAGAAATGATTTATCTGCGACTGATCTGGAGCTATCTCAAGATAGGCTTCTTCGGCTTCGGCGGAGGATATGCCATGCTGGCTCTTATCGAGAATGAAATCGTGGGGCCGGGATGGATTACCGAACGTATGTTTACCGATATCGTCGCCATTTCGCAGATGACTCCGGGACCTATAGGAATCAATTCGGCGACATACATAGGCTATGTGGCTCCCGCTGCGAGTTCGCCGGCTCTGTCTTCGCCGGTATTCGGTATTCTGGGTTCGCTGCTGTGCACGCTTGTGGTGGTTCTGCCTTCGTTTCTGCTTGTGCGCTATATCGGGCACTATATCGCTAAGCATCGCGACAATCCGTATCTCAAGGGCGTATTCGCAGGTCTGAGACCGGTGGTGATCGGACTCATAGCGTCTGCGGCTCTGCTGCTCATGAATTCCGCGAATTTCGGCAGTGTGCCTGCTGATGTTGTAAAGAGTGTGTCGTTGGCAGCTGTCGCGCTGGCACTCACGCTGTTCACAAAGATTCATCCTATAGCGCTTATCGCAGCAGCCGGTTTTGTGGGCTGGCTGATATTCTGACAGCCATGGACAGGAAAGTGTTGATGGTGTTTTCACGCCGCACGCTGGGCAATGGTCCGGACGCGTTCGGATGGTGGAGAACGTCTGCCCTGTCTGCCGGAATGGAACTGGATGTGGCATTTGCCGAGGATATCATGCTACGTTATTCTCCCGACGGAGCGGTGGCTGTGTTGCCTGGAATAGGTGTTTTGCAGCCTGACTGTGTGGTTATGCGTTGCTATGATTTCGCATTGTCGCGGCATTTCGAGACAAAGGGTGTACACGTTGTGAATTCTACCGAGGCCATGATGCTGAGCCACGACAAGATTATGACTCACCAGAGGCTTGTCGCCGCGGGATTGCCGTCGCCAGAGACGCTTCGGTTGCCGTCGGACGTCGGATACGACGAGGTTGCCGAAATGCTCGGCGATGATGTAATGGTGGTCAAGCAGCTCGATGGTTCCAAAGGCGCCAATGTGTTTCTGGTGCGTAATGCGGAGGAATACGGCGAAGCTGTGCATGCCATCGGGGCACAGTGTTTCATCGCGCAGCGGTATGTGGCTTCCAGCCATGGCCGCGATGTGCGTGTATGGGTTGTCGACGGTGTGGCGCGCGCGGCAGTATTGCGTTCGTCGTCCAGCCGTTTTGTGTCCAACTATTCACAGGGGGGCGAAGCCTGCCTGTATCCGTTGTCAGAGGAAGTTGCCGCGCTCGCCGCTGCCGCCGCCAACGCACTCGGGCTGTTTTTCTGTGGGGTGGACCTTCTGTTCACCGATGATGGCTTCTGCGTGTGTGAGGTAAACGGCAATGCCGCCTTCCGCAGTCTGCCCGAGGGATGCGGAGTGGATTTGCCTGCGGTATTCATGCGCAGTCTTGCGGCTATTTTTCAGTGACAATGAGCAGGCGGTCGCCATTGGCTGCGGTAACACCGTAGATGCGTACGCCTGCGTCTCCATCGCGCACTTTCAGCCTGCCACGAAGCGCTTCTGCGCTCATGCCGAAGTTGCGTGCCGCCACTTCGGCAATGGGATAGCGCCTTGCCAGCGTCTTTATCACGGAAGAGGAGTAGGGCAGTACCTCGATGACTCGATGGTATAAACCAGGGAATCCGTCAGTAGGACTGTCGGAGAAGAAAAGCTTTGTATTGTTGGAGAAACCGCGTAGACTGTATCGTTCGCACAGCAGTTTGAATGGGGCCGCTTTCATGATGGCGGGCGACGGTTCGGCGATGTAGTTTCCGGCTTTTATGGCCGGTGATGTGGCCGGTGATGCTGCGGCAGCCTCGATACGGCGCGTGAATGCGAATGTGTTCGCAGTCCTGCCATGTACTGTCACTGCCTCTATCATGGTTTCCCCGCTTTGTTCCGAATCGAAAGGTACCAGCATCAACAGTTCCTTGCACTCGGTTGGAGTAGCGAGCACTATGGCAGCCTTCGGGTTTTCCAGAGCCTCGATTGTGGCGCTTATGTCGAGCATAGGCGAGGCCTTTACTATAAGCATGCGGCAAATCGAGCGTATCTGCGGTAGCATGCTCACGACATCGGGCTCGCAATCGGCAAGAGCGAACACCCGTTTTCCATCCTGCCCTCGGCGGGCGGGGTCGATGAATACCACATCGAAATGTCTGCCGCGTTCGACGCATTCCTGCACAAAGTGGCGGCAGTCGTCGCATACCGCTTCGAGGTTGTCGGCCTTGAGCCCGGCGGCGTTGTGGCGCAGTGTGTCGGCAAGAACTGCATCCCTTTCTACGGCTACAACCTGCGTGGCACGGGAGGCCATATGCAGGGCGTCGATGCCGAGTCCGGCGGTAAGGTCGGCAACGGAGCCGCCCTGCGGCACCAGCGAGCTATGGTATGCGGCCAGGGCGTCGGAGGTGCATTGTTCGCCGGCAAGCATGCCCGGAAACATGAATCCGGGAAATGCGGCAAGTGTGTCGGGCAGTTTTGTGGCGAACTTCCTGCGCGCATCGATTTGCAACAGTGCGGAAGCCATGTCGAAACCGCAGTCGCGGCCTGCATATTTCAGCCGTAGCGCGGCAGTGTCGGCATTCGCGTTTGCCGATATGAATTCCCGGAATTTATTCTCGCAGTCCATGATAAGAAATCAAACTTATTCTATGATAACAGACAGAGGCTGCCGCAGGATTTGCAACAGCCTCTGTGTTTATGCTGGCTGAACTTCGCTGGCTTCTACATCTATAGGCGGAGGAGTGGGTTCGCCTTCGTCTTTTTTTTCGCCGAAAAGTTCGTCGGTACGCGATTTCCATTGGCGCGGTCCGAAGATGCGTTCCACGTCGGCTGTGTATATCACTTCGCGTTTTATCAGGGTTTCGGCGAGTTCCTGGTGCCCGCTTGCGTATTGTTGCAGAATCTGTTTGGCGCGTTCGTACTGTTCTGTGATTATACGGCTCACTTCCTGGTCGATAATCTGAGCACGGTCGTTGGAGTACGGCTTTGTGAATATGCTGTCCTGACCCGACGAATCGTAGTAGCACAGATTGGGAAGCTTGTCGCTCATGCCGTAGTATACCACCATGGCGTATGCCTGTTTGGTCACTCTTTCCAGGTCGTTGGCTGCGCCTGTGGATATGCGTCCCAGGAAGAGTTCTTCGGCTGCTCGTCCTCCAAGGAGGGAGCAAATGTCGTCAAGAAGCACTTGTGATGGCGTGATCTGGCGCTCCTCGGGCAGGTACCATGCAGCGCCAAGCGCTTTTCCGCGTGGCACGATGGTTACTTTCACCAAGGGATTTCCGAACTGCAGATGCCATGAGACTGTGGCATGGCCGGCTTCGTGTACGGCGATGGAGCGTTTTTCTTCGGCGGTGGTTATTTTGTTGCGTTTTTCGAGCCCGCCGATTATGCGGTCGACAGCGGCGTTGAAGTCATCCTTGTCGACATGCTCTTTGTTGTGTCTGGCGGCTATCAGAGCGGCTTCGTTGCACACGTTGGCAATATCGGCGCCGGAAAAACCGGGAGTCTGGCGTGCCAGAAGATCGATATCGAGTCCGGGTGCTGTCTTTACCTTGCGGAGGTGCACTTTGAAGATTTCCACGCGGTCGGGCAGGTCGGGCAGGTCCACGTATATCTGCCGGTCGAAACGTCCGGCGCGCATGAGAGCCTTGTCGAGGATGTCGGCGCGGTTGGTGGCGGCGAGAATAATCACACCGCTGTTGCTGCCGAATCCGTCCATTTCGGTAAGGAGCTGGTTCAGGGTGTTCTCGCGCTCGTCGTTTGCTCCCATTCCGGCATTCTTGCCGCGGGCACGGCCTACAGCGTCGATTTCATCGATGAAAACGATGCAAGGAGCTTTCTCTTTTGCCTGGCGGAAGAGGTCGCGGACACGCGATGCGCCTACGCCCACGAACATTTCCACGAAGTCGGAGCCGCTCATGGAGAAGAAAGGCACATCGGCCTCGCCGGCCACCGCTTTTGCCAGCAGGGTCTTACCGGTTCCAGGAGGGCCTACAAGCAGTGCACCTTTGGGAATTTTTCCACCGAGGTTGGTGTAGCGTTTTGGGTTCTTGAGAAACTCTACTATTTCTTCAATCTCGGTCTTTGCTTCGGAGTGTCCGGCGACATCGCGGAAGGTCACGCGCTCGGAGTTGTTTTTGTCGAACAGCATGGCTTTGGATTTTCCTACGCTGAAGATTCCGCCACCACCGCCGGCAGCGCCGCCGCCACCGGCACCGGACATGCGCCGCATAAGGAAAATCCATACGCCGATGAAGAGGGCGAAGGGCAGAATCGACCACAGCAGGGAGGTGAACGGGCTGCTCTGTTCGTATTTCACCGAGCCGTTGAAGGCTCCCATGGCGCGCCATTTCTCGATCTGGTCGGATAGTTTGTCGGCCGAGGAGATGTTGGCTATCACTTTCGCCTTTATGTTTCCTGTGCTCTGGTAGGAACCGTTGAAAATCACTTGTGCCAGGGAGTCGGTTAGCATGCCTTCCGCCTGCTTTTTGTCGGTCTGTATAATAATCTGCGTGATGCCGTGGTCGCGGACTACGTACTGTTCGAATTGAGTGTAGCTCACTTCTTTGCTCACAGAACTGTTGTCGAACCACAGAATGCCTCCGATGAAGAGGAACACGATGGCATACATCCACCAAAGGCTGAACTTGATGGAGCCTTTGCCGGGTTTGTTCTTTTGAGGGGCTGGTGTAAAAGCCATATATGAATCGGGTATGGGTTCAGAAAGGGTGGGGGAGGGGATTGGAGGGAATTATAATTCGGCGATTTCTATAATTTTTGCATCGCTCCACAGTTCTTCCAGGCGGTAGCGCTCGCGGATGGGGGGCAGGAAGATGTGCACCCACACATCGCCGTAGTCCATAACTACCCATTCGCCGGTATTCTCACCGATGATTCCGAAAGGTTTCTCGCCGCAGTTCTCACGCACTGTTTCCTCCACGCTTTCCGCTATGGATGATGTCTGTGTGGTGGATGTGCCTTCGGCTATTATGAATTTGCTGGCGGCGGTGTTCTCGATTCCGCTGAGATCCACTATTGTTATGTTATGTCCTTTGCGGTTCCGTATTCCTTCTATAATCAGGTCGCCAATGGCGTCGGTTGTTGTCATGTATGTGATGGATGTGTTTTTAACTTTCAGCAAATATAGTGAATTCGGGGCAATTTTGCCCGGCGTTTATGTAATTAACAAGCCAGAGACTAAAAAGTGCGGTGTCATTCGTATTTCACAGCCGTGGCCGGATCGATTCGTGAGGCGAGGCGTGCCGGAACCACGAGCACAAGCCACGATATGGCCACCACACCCACGTTCAGCGCCACCAGTCCCCAGGGTTCGAGAGTTGCCGGAACGCTGCTGAGGTAGTACATCTCGGGGTTGAGGGGCACCACATGCCAGGTTCGCTGGATCAAGGTCAGGCCGATGCCTGCGACATTGCCGATGGCAAGCCCTATAAGGACTATTCGAAGGCTCATGTGCACGAAAATATCGCGCACCAGTGAACTGCCGGCGCCAAGCGCCCGGAGAATGCCTATAGTGCGCACCCGTTCCAGAATGAGTATGAACATGCTCGATACCAGAGTGAACGATGCAACGGCAATCATGAGTATGAAAATGACAATCACATTGGTGTCCAGAAGTGCCAGCCAGTTGTAATAAATGGCGCCTGTCTGTTCTATGCAGCTCACGGGATAATAGCCTTCGAGTTGTCCTGTCGAGGCGGCTGCAAGCAGGGTGGTCTGCAATGCCTGAGCGTAGTCGGAAAGATTGCCGGCAAGTCCGCGGATTTCGATTCTGCCGGCCTGGACGGGAGATAAGGAAGCCACACTGCGCAAGAGGTCCGGAGAGGTGTATGCAACAGTGCGGTCGTAGTCGCCGAAGTCGCTGCGGTAAAGCCCGGCTACGGTGTGGCGGCGGGCCTTTACGGTGCCGTTGACAACGAATGTGGAGTAAACCTTGTCGCCCACTGCCAACCCGAGGCTTGATGCCATGGATTCCGATATCACTATGTGGTTCCGGCAGCTGTCGGCGGAATAATCGGGCCATGCCCCCGCCACTATGTTGGATTTTTCAAAAGTGAAATCTCCGTCGGGGTCGCGGGCGAGAAACATGGCACCTTCGAAGTCGTTGTCGGTTTTCAATATTCCCGGCATCCTCAATGCGGCATCGATGGAGGCATTTTCGGGTAGTGCCTGGCGTATATGCCAATAGAGGGTGCTGTCGGCGGTGATTGCCTGGAGTTCCTCTCCGCTTCCGATACTATATGCAGGGGCTATGGTGAGCTGTGCATCGAAACCGGTGAGTTTGCGTTTGATTTCCTCCTTGAATCCCACCACCACGGCGAGAGTGAGCTCCATGACAATAAGCGCCAGGGCCACGCCGGTTATGGCAATGGCGACCCCTGTGCGCCCGCTTGCGCCTTTCGACAGGCGCAGCCGGCGGGATATTCGGTAACTTAACGACATGGATTGTCTGTAGCCGGTTTTCCGCTGTTATCTGTTATTTGATGAGGCTCACCGAGCGTTCCCTTGCCATTCGGCGCAGGTTGAGGATGGCATAGCGCATCCGGCCCAGTGCGGTGTTGATGCTCACGCCGGTGAGCGCGGCTATTTCCTTGAACGACAGATTCTGGTAGAATCGCATGTCCACAACCTGGCGCTGGCTTTCGGGCAGTTCGGTCACCAGAGCGCGCAGGTCTTCCTCGATCTGCATGCCTATAAGGGTGTCTTCTACGGTTCCTTCGCTGAATTCGCTGCGGTTCAGTAGATTCACTCCGTTTTCGTCATCGGTCGATAGCTGATTCTCCACTTTGTCCTGGCGGTATGAGTCGATAATGAGATTGCGGGCTATGCGGTATATCCACGCGATGAATTTGCCTTGGTCGTTGTAGCGTCCCTGACGGATGGTTACGATGGCTTTGACGAATGTCTCCTGAAAGATATCGTCGGCGAGGTCGCTGTCCTTGACCATCGAGAGAATGAAGTTGAAGAGCCGCGCTTTGTGGCGTTTGAGCAATTGGTCGAACGCGTTGTTGTCGCCTGCGGCGTATGCCGACACCAACTGTTCGTCGGTGAGGGTGGTGTGATTTTGCATTTCCTGTTCTTTTGCTTGGTTGAGTAGAGGTATGCTATAGGCAGATTGGGGGTTAACGGGTTTATAAATTGGTTTATCGTTAAGATACTATGCGGAATCGGCACTTCTATTGGCGCCAATTAGTTGCAAAAATAATAATTTTATCCCGACCGGCAATCGCTGTGTGGTGTATTGTTCTTCGCTTTGGAAATTTTTAACACCTGCAAAGGCAATAATTTTTCTCATCAGGGATTGAAAAAAATAACATGGATGCTACAATAACATGTGGTGTAGGCGCGTTTTATAATTGATTTCATCCTGTTCACTTCACCTCAACACACAATGCCTATGAAGAATAGCTCTACTCTTTCATTGCCGCGCCGTCGGCGACTCGTTAAAAACACTTGCGAAAGCAGAACAATCCAGGGCGGCACAAGCCGTGTCAAGGAATCCACAGTCGACTTCCTGCGCCAGTTCGCCCGTGCCTATAATCCGCTGCCATTGGCCAACGCAAGCCTCTCCGGCATTATCCTCAACTGATAGGCCATAGCACAACAACAATGCCGGCGCTCTTCCGCGGAAGAGCGCCGGCATTGTTGTTGTGCTATGGTTTGTCGCTGTCAGGCTTTGATTCGTTCAACATAGGAGCCGTTGCGGGTGTCGATGCGCACCTTGTCGCCTATGTTGCAGAAAAGGGGAACGCGTACTTCGGCGCCGGTTTCCACTGTGGCGGGTTTGAGTGTGTTGGTGGCTGTGTCGCCTTTGATGCCGGGTTCGGTGTATGTGATTTCCAGAACCACGCTCATAGGCATTTCGCAGGTGAGAATGGTGTCGGAGGCAGCGTGAACCATAGCTTCGCACACGTCGCCCTCCTTGAGGAATTCAACACCTTCGATGCTCTCGCCGGGGATGGCCACCTGCTCGAAGGTTTCGGTGTGCATGAAGTTGTAGCCCATGTCGTCTTTGTAGAGGAACTGGTAGGGACGACGCTCGATGCGTACTTCTTCCACTTTCACACCGGAGTTCCAGGTTTTGTCCAGAATGCGGCCGGTCTTGACATTGCGGAGCTTGGTGCGGACGAAAGCCGGGCCTTTGCCGGGTTTTACGTGAAGGAATTCTTTGATGAAGTAGTATGTGCCGTCGATGTCGAGGCACATGCCATTTTTAAAATCTGCAGTTGTTGCCATAAAGATGGTATATGTCGGTATGTTTGTTGCCGGTTTTTGTCTTCGAGCCGCAAAATTACGCAATTATAAGTGCTTGTGCAAGTGAAAAAGCTCAATCGGGAAAGAGTCGCTGGACAATGATGGCGTCGGCATAGTGCCGTCCGCGGCGCAGCCAGCTGCGCAGCATGCCGCAGGGTTTGAATCCGCAGCGGTCGAACAGTCGGCGGGAGGCTTCGTTGTCGCAGGCTATCTGTGCTGCAAGCTGGTGCATGCCCAGGACTTCGGATGCATACGAGCACAGCAGGTCGAGCGCCTTTGTCCCCATGCCTTTGCCGCGCTCCGACTCCACGATGGCTATGCCGGCGAAGCCTCGCCGGTCACGCGGTTCGTAGTCGGTGATGTCTATAGTGCCCACACTCTGGCCTGTGGCCCGGTCTATGATGATGAGCCGCAGTTCGCGCGCGGAATAGATGTCGGCATTGTAGCTTTCGATATATCGGCTTATTTCGAGCCTGCTGCGGGGCGCCGTGGCGAATCCGCACTCGTTCATGCCGCTGGCATTCTCCAGCAGGTAAAGCATGTCGATGTCGGATGGTTCCGGTGCCCTGAGTATGATGTCTGTGCTGGTGAGTTTCATATTTCGAACGGAGTGCGATACAGGATGGAGCGGGCGAGTGTGGCCTCGTCGGTGTACTCGATGTCGTTGCCTACGGCCACACCGCGAGCCAGCTGGGTGAGGCGTACCTTGCGTGGCAGACGCGACAGAAGCCGCGATATATAATAATTGGTGGTGTCGCCTTCGATAGTGGGCGATGTGGCAAGAATCACTTCCTCGATACCGTTGTCTTCTGCCACACGTTCTGCAAGCGACGACAGTTCCAGCTGATCGGGACCTACGCCGTCGATAGGCGATATTACTCCGCCAAGCACATGGTACAGGCCGTTGTATTGCCCTGTGGCTTCGATACTCATCACGTCGCGTACGGTCTCCACCACACACACCGTAGCGGAAGAGCGTCCAGGCGAAGAGCACACCGGGCATACCTCGTCCTCGCTGATGTTGTGGCACACACGGCAGTAGCGTATGTTGCGCCGTAGGTCTATTATTGCCTGGCCTATGCTCTCGGCATCCTCGACAGGTCGCCGGAGAAGATGCAAGGCGAGTCGCAACCCCGTTTTTCGGCCGATGCCCGGCAACCTGCTGAAGGCGGCGACAGCATTTTCGAGAGCCGCCGATGAGTATTCACTTTCCATATCCCTTGTTTTTAAGAGGTTGTTTAATAATCATTGTTAACGCCAGGGTGGTGTATTTTATGTTAATTCAATTTTTTTGTCAAGGTTGTCAATAATGGAATCAGTGATGCCTCCGAAACTTCGGAGTGTCTTTATTCCTTTGCTTCAGTCGCATAGTCCGCTATGCTCCTTCGCTGCAGGAATAAATACATCTCAAAAATTTCGGCCCTGGCGTTAACAAGCATTATTAAACAACCTCTAAGGCTGCAAATTTAGCATCTTGCCCCCGCCCTTACAATAGTTTTTTTGATGCTTTGCAATTATTCGCTAATTTTGCAGGCTGATAAGCGGTTCGTCCGCCTTGATAAGAAGAAATGGAAATTATCCGCACAGTAAAGCGCCTGGAAGAGGCGCTCGGCAATGCCCGCAGCGAAGGCCTGTCAATCGGGCTTGTGCCTACTATGGGTGCGCTGCATGCCGGTCATAAGAGTCTGGTGGATTGCGCGCGCGCTCAGAACGATGTGGTTGTTGTGAGCGTGTTTGTGAATCCTACGCAATTCAACAACGCGGCCGATCTGGCCACATATCCCCGAACGGAAGTTGCCGATGAGGCTTTGCTCGATGCTTCGGGCGTCGACTATATGTTCCTGCCATCGGTGGAAGAGGTTTATCCGCAGCCTGATACCCGTGTTTTCAATCTTGGCCCTGTTGCCGAGGTTATGGAAGGTCCTATGCGTCCGGGTCACTTCAATGGAGTATGCCAGATTGTGAGCAAGCTGTTTGGCATGGTGAAGCCCCATCGTGCCTATTTCGGCGAAAAGGACTTCCAGCAGATTGCCGTAATCCGCAGGATGGTGGAGCTCGAGGGCTTTGAGGTCGAGATTGTAGACTGCCCCATAGTCCGCGAGGCCGATGGCCTGGCGTTGAGCTCGCGCAATGTGCGTCTCACTCCCGAAGGCCGGCAAGTCGCTCCCGGTATTCATAGAGTTCTTGCGGAAAGCGTCCGCCTGAAGGAAAACGGAATGAATCCTGGCGAGGTAGAGGATGAAGTCGTGCGGCAGATCAATAGTCTGCCAGGACTGACAACCGAGTATTTCTCGATTGTCGACGCCATCACCATGCAGCCTCTGGCGGCTTGGGAATCGGCAGGTGCGGCAGGTGCCGTGGGCTGCGTGACTGTATACTGCGGAGACGTTCGCTTAATCGACAATATACGATACTGAACATGTTCATCCAAGTTCTAAAATCGAAAATACACCGCGTCACTGTCACGGATGCGCGGTTGGACTATATCGGCAGCATAACCATCGATGCCGACCTGCTCGATGCCGCAGGCATTATTCCCGGCGAAAGGGTGTTCATCGTGGACAACAATAACGGTTCGCGCCTCGACACATATACTATTGCCGGCGAACGCGGTTCCGGCACGATATGCCTCAATGGAGCCGCCGCACGTATGGTGCAGCCTGGCGATATTGTAATCATAATGGCATACGCCACGATAACACCTGAAGAAGCCAAAGACTTCTCTCCTAAAATCATCTTTCCCGACACAACCACCAACCTGTTAAGCTGATGTTTGAAAAACTTTCCGACCGCCTTGAGCGGAGCTTCAAGCTCCTCAAAGGTCAGGGCAGAATAACCGAAATAAATGTTGCCGAAACCCTGAAAGATGTTCGGCGTGCCCTGCTTGATGCCGACGTGAACTACCGTGTGGCGAAAACGTTCACCGATACAGTGAAACAGAAAGCACTGGGTCAGAATGTTATCAATGCAATCAAGCCCGGTGAGCTGATGGTGAAGATAGTCCACGACGAACTGGCCTCGCTGATGGGAGGGCATGCTGCCGGAATTGAAATCTCCGGCAAGCCGGCCATAATCCTAATGAGCGGTCTGCAGGGCTCCGGTAAAACTACATTTACCGGCAAACTCGCCAAGAAGCTGAAAGCGGAGAAAGGCCTCAAACCTCTGTTGGTGGCATGCGACGTATACAGGCCTGCGGCTATCGATCAGCTTAAGGTTCTGGCGAATTCCATCGATGTGCCTGTCTACACCGAAGATGGTGTAAAGGATCCGGTGGGAATCGCGCGCAGGGCTATCGAATATGCACGCACAAACAGGAACGACCTGGTGATTGTCGATACCGCAGGCCGACTGGCTGTCGACACCGAGATGATGGACGAGATTGAAGCCATCAGGAATGCAATCAATCCGGGCGAAATTCTGTTCGTTGTCGATGCCATGACTGGTCAGGACGCTGTCAACACCGCCAAAGCGTTCAACGATCGTCTCGATTTCAGTGGCGTTGTGCTCACCAAACTCGATGGCGACACCCGCGGTGGCGCGGCGCTGTCCATCCGGTCGGTGGTGGAGAAACCTATCAAATTCATCGGCACCGGCGAAAGCCTTGAGGGCATCGACGTGTTTTATCCCGAACGTATGGCCGACAGAATCCTCGGAATGGGCGATATTGTCAGCCTTGTGGAAAAGGCGCAGGCTCAGTACGATGAGAAGGAAGCCGAGGAGATTGCCCGTAAGCTTCGCAAGAATCAGTTCACCTTCACCGATTTTCTGAAACAGATTCAGCAAATCAAGAAGATGGGCAACATCAAAGACCTTGCCGCCATGATTCCTGGTGTCGGAAAAGCGATAAAGGATGTCGATATCGACAACGATGCATTCAAAGGCATCGAGGCCATGATAATGAGCATGACACCATACGAACGTGAGCATCCGGAGGTAATAAGAGGTACCCGTGTGCAGCGAATCGCCAAAGGTTCCGGACGCCCGGTGGTGGAGGTGAATCGCCTGCTCAAGCAGTTCGACCAGATTCGTAAGATGATGCACAAAGTCAGCAATATGGGCCCCAATCCAGCTGCCATGATGCGCCAGATGCGTCAGCAGCAGGGTCGTCGCCGATAAAAAACAGTCTTCGCCATGGAATTAATCGACGGAAAAGCAACTGCAGCGCAGATAAAAGAGGAAATCGCCGCCAAAGTCAGGGAGCGGGCTGCGGAAGGCAAGAAAATACCGCATCTGGCCGCCATCCTTGTCGGCCACGACGGAGGAAGCGAATCATACGTTGCCAACAAGATCAAAGCCTGCGAGGCGTGCGGATTCCGCTCGTCGCTCATCCGCTTCGAAAGCACCGGGCAGAATCCTTTGAATCCCGAGGAGCTGTTCGCGGCAATCGATAAGCTCAATAAAGACCCCGAAGTCGACGGTTTCATCGTCCAGCTTCCCCTGCCGAAGCATATCGACGACCAGAAGGTTATCGAGGCAATCGATCCGGATAAGGATGTCGACGGATTCCATCCGGTCAACGTGGGCAGGGCTTCGTTGGGACTGCCTGCTTTCCACAGCGCTACACCGGCGGGAATCGTGGAACTCCTCAAGCGAAACGGAATAGAGACTGCCGGAAAAAATGTGGTTATAATCGGAAGAAGCAATATCGTCGGCCGTCCTTTGGCTTCAATGCTTATGCACAAGGGTGCCGACGCCACTGTAACCGTGTGCCATTCGGCTACCAGAAACCTGGCCGATATCACCCGTAGAGCCGATATCATAGTCGCCGCACTCGGTCGCCCCGGGTTTGTTACCGAGGATATGGTGGCCGACGGAGCTGTGATTGTCGATGTAGGCACCACAAGAGTCCCCGACCAGTCGAGGAAAAGCGGATTCCGTCTTTGCGGTGATGTCGACTTTGAAAAGGTGGCTCCCAAATGCTCGCGCATCACACCCGTGCCTGGAGGTGTAGGACCTATGACCATAGCATCACTGATGCTGAACACCCTGGAGGCTTGTCGTAGACGCGAAGCAACAGCACGCTGATGGCGCTTTCGTGGTTGCTGCCGTTGTGGCTCACTCTTGCAGGAGTTGTTTTCGGATACGACGAGGCCGAAATTCTCTTTGCCGGGGATGCAATGCAGCATGTCGCCCAACGCGATGCCGCGAGAACAGCCGATGGCCGATACGACTTTTCCCAATGCTTCACTGAGTTTGAGGCAGTAATCCGAAGTGCCGACCTGGCAGTCGTGAATCTCGAAACGCCAGTGGGGCCGCCGCCCTATCAGGGCTACCCGTGCTTCAATGCGTCCCCGTCGTATGTCGATGCGCTTGCAAATGCAGGGTTCGACTTCTTCCTTACTGCCAATAATCACACTCTCGACAGAGGTCCCCGGGGACTCCGGGCCACCATTGCCGAGCTTGTTGCCCGCGGCCTCGGACACATAGGAACATACAGCAGTGATTCCGCGCGCATGCGTGCGATTCCTGAAATAGTCGATGTCAACGGTATAAAGATAGGATTTCTGAATTACACCTATGGCACCAATGGCATTCAGCCGCGCGATGGAGTAGTGGTTGATTATATCGACAGGGAAATAATACACGCCGACGTCGATGCCACACGTAGCGCCGGAGCCGACATCGTGGCGGTGTGCATGCATTGGGGCGACGAATACCGCATGTTGCCCAACACAGCGCAGAAACATACCGCCGATTTCCTCGAGGCTATAGGTGTCGACCTTATTATAGGAGGCCATCCGCACGTAATTCAACCGATGGAGCTGCGCCCCAACCGCTATTATCCCGAGAAGAAAGTCATGCTGGTATATTCATTGGGAAATTTTATCTCCAATATGAAGAAAACCGACACGCGCGGTGGCGCCATGCTTCGGGTGCGTCTTAGGAAAGACCATCGCAGAGTAGTGGAAATTGTCGAAGCCGACTACACACTTGTATACACTGTGCCGGGTTCAAGTCCAGAAAACAACTTCCATCTTGAAAAACCCGATAGCTGCGGGCACCCCCAGGCAAAAGAATTCTCCCGCAATGCGCGTAGAATTTTCGGAGAACATAATATAAACGTACAGGAAAGCCGCCCTTAGCATGAGTTTGGGCGGCTTCGTATTGTTAGTCAGAGAGTTGAGCGTGGAGGTGATGCGTGATGGTTGTTAATACATATTTGCACTTTCCTCAATAAGAGTTAAATCTATGTTATTAAGCATA
>DKUJ01000046.1 GCA_002490635.1 Porphyromonadaceae bacterium UBA7207 | reverse complement strand
AGGTCGAGCACCAGCTCGAAACCTTCGGAGCCTTCGTAGTAGGGGTCGGGCACGTGGTCGTAGCGTGTTGCCAGTGTGCAGAACTCCATCATGCCCACGATTTTACTCTCCTGCTCTGTTGTGGGAGCCAGCCGGCGCAGGTTTGCGGCGTTGGATGCATCCATGGCCACGATGATGTCGAAACTGTCGAAGTCGGCCTCGCACACCTGCCGTGCACGGTGCGACAGGGTGTAGCCTCGCCTCTGGGCGTGCACGCGCATGCGCTTGTCGGGCAGCTCGCCGGTATGGTACGCCCCGGTACCTGCTGAATCGATGTTCCAGCGGGCGCTGTCGCCGGCGTTGTCGACTATGCTCTGGAACACGCCATGCGCCGCCGGGCTGCGGCATATGTTGCCGAGGCACACAAAAAGAACCTTGACATGCGGGTTGCCGGCAAGCTGCCGGCACAGTCGGCGGGCGTTAGCGCCCGGAAGATTATCGATGGTTGCGGATGTCATATGCATATATCCGGAGGCCGGAACCCGCTTTGCCGTGGTTCCGGCCTCCACTATATTATTAGAGAATTAATTGAATCAATATGAGAACTGGCAGATGCGCACATCTTTGAAATCGCTGCCGGTTTTCCGGATTTTTGTGGTGTAGACTGTTGTGTCGCTTCCGTTCTTCACCACCACTTTAACAAGACCGCCTCCCGAAGGGATGTCGCGGGCACGCACAAACACGTCGTATGTGCCGGTGCCGGGCCTGGTCCAGCGTATGCTCTCATAGCTGCCGCTGCCGCCTCGCTGGTCGCCGGAATAGTGGGCGCCATAGCTGCTCTCGGAGGTGTTGCCGTAGTAGATATCCTTGCCATTGGCCTGGTTGACAATCAGGTCGATGTCGCCGGAGAAATCCCAGAGCAAGGTCACTTTCAGGGATCCGCTGCCGGAGACGCCTGCGGCACGGCTGGCGGCGGCGCTGTCGTATGATGTCGAGGTGCTGGCCTGTACATAGCTGCTGACCACTTCGCCGGGAGTGTAGGATGTTGTGCTGCCGTTGGCATTGGTGACAGGCGCCGAAGATGAGGACGATGAAGACGAGGACGAAGAGGAGGATGAGGAGCCGCCGTCGTAGGAAATCTGACACATGCGGATTGCCTTCAGCCCTGAGTTGGATTTGGTCACTCTGGTGGCGTAGACCTTGGTGCTGCTGCCGTTCTTGACAACCACTTTCACCACACCGCCGCCCGAAGGCACGTCGCGCACCTGCACGAAAGCATCGTAGATGCCGCTCTGCGGGTTGGTGAAGGAAACGCTCTCGTAGCTTCCGTTGCCACCGAACTGGTCGCCGGAGAATACGGCGCCGGTGTAGCTCGATGTGGTGTTGCTGCGGTATATGTCGGTCTGGTCGCACTGGTTGACCACCAGGTCGCAGTCGCCGGAGAAATCCCACAGGAGGGTTATTTTGAGAGGTGCGTTCCGGCCCACCGAAGCCGCACGCCGCTCGGCCTGCGAGTCGCGGGCGGTGGAGGTGTTGGCCTCCACGTAATTGTCGATTACCTCGCCATAATTGTAGTTGGTACGCGAGCCACCGGCGTTGGTCACCGGCAGACTGCTGTCGCCGGAACTTGTCGCGGTCGACTGGCGCGCAGGCTGCGGAGCGGATGCGACGGAGTCGGGTGTGGAAGCCGCAGGCGCCGGAACAACCTCAATGTACTCAATCTCATCCTCGTCCTCCTCAATCACCGATACAAGCTCATTCTCACCATCGGATCGGGTGTAGAACACAATCTTATAGTCGGTGGCGCTGGAGCCGTGGTTCTGAAGCACTGCCTTGTAGACGGTGGACTGGCCGTCGTCGAGAACTACCACTTCCACCGGAATTCCCGAAGAGGGAACAGAGCCACGTGCACGCACGAACACATCGTAGCGCCCGGTGTCGGGACGGGTCCATTTGATGTATTCCATAGAATTGGAGCCGCCGCGGACATCGCCGCCGAAGGTGGCGCCGCTGTCGCTGTCGGAAGTCCGGCCGAAGTACACATCGGTGGCGTCGGGCTGATTCACATACAGGTCGAGGTCGTTGGAAGAATTCCAGAGAAGGCCTATCGCGAATGGCACGTTGCCCACGGCGCGGCGCAAGCGGCTGACAGCCGAAGGCGAGCTAACTGTCCTGACATCTGTCTCCCAGTAGTCGGATATATTGTCGCCGATTTCATACGAGCGCTGCATGTCGGGCATTTCGGCACTGAGCGCGGCCGACAGTTCGACTGTTTTTATAAGATAGTACTCGGGGAATTCTTGGGTTGTCTGCTCCAGCGTGGCCTCATAGGTGTGCATGTCGCCGTTGTTGTTGACAACCATGTAAATTTTGCCGCCATCGGACGGAAGGCTGCGGGCCGCCACGAATAAATCGTACTCTCCGGCATCGGGACGGAACCAGCGCACATATTCAAAGCTGTTGCTGCCTCCGGTATCGTCGCTGCCGAGCTGTCCGCCCATGCTCTGCGACGAGTTGTTGAGAAAATAGAGAGTCTCGCCATCGGGCTGCACGGCATAGATATCGAGGTCGTTGTTGAAATCCCAGAACAGAACGGCTCCGAGGGGTGCGTTGCCCAAAAGATCACTTGCCGTATCCTCCAGCGCGGGATTGTCCACTCTGTCGACACTCGGAGAAGTATATGAAGCAATCACCGAACCCCGGTCGTAGTCATGGTGTCCCGGGCCGCCGAACACATTCACCAGCAGAGCGATTACACCGGCAATGAAAGCCACGCCCAGCACGCCGGCGCCGGCGTAGAGCAGAATCTTCTTGTTGTTGTCGCTTCCCTTAGCCGATTTCACCGACGGCGGTGGCGGCGGCAGCGGCGGCCGCCCTCCCCCGGGAGGCATGGCTCCGCCACCGGGAAGCGGCATTGTGGACGCTCCGGGGAACGGACCCTGCACCGGCGAGGGCTGCTGCGGGGCAAGCAGTGCCTGCACGTTGGCGGCGGTCTGCGGGCGCGCCATACGGTTCATGTTCATCATCTGCATGATGGCATATGCCGTATTGTTCGACAGTCCACTGACATAGTTCTGGGTTTCGCCGGGCGCCAGGTCGGTGCTCTTCTTTGGCACGGCACCCGTAACGCAGTAAACCATTGTAGCACCCAGGGCGTAGATGTCGGCCGTGGGCGAGAATGTTGTTATTCCGCCGTACTGTTCCACGGGCGAGAAGCCGTCGGAGCATCCGAGTGTGTTTATTGTCGAGGTGGGGCGGCCTGTGTCGTCGTAATGCTTGCTGAGGCCGAAGTCGATGAGCACCGGACGTAACGAGCCGTCGGCCTCCCTGGCCAGCATAATATTGTCGGGCTTTATGTCGAGGTGCGTCATCTTGTTGCTGTGCAGATAGCCAATGGCGTCGATAATCGGCCTCATAATCTGCAGCATCTCCTGCTCGCCAAGCCGTCCGCGCGCGGCCACATACTCCCTCAGACTCTGCCCCTGGAGATATTCCATGGTGTAGTAGGCGGTGTTGTTGGCCTCGAAAATCTCGTTCACGGTAACGATGTTGTCGTGGCGGCTGCCTATGCGCTGCAGGCGCACCGCCTCGGCCATGAAATCTTTCTGTGAGTTCTGCACCTCCTCGGCCACAGGATTGGAATACACCACCTTGGAGGAGTCCTGCGCACGTTCGCTGCAACGCGACAGGAAGTGTTCTTTCATGGCATAGTAGAAGGTGACCACCTGCCCCTCCTGCAGCGATTGCCCCTCCACAAGATAGGTTATGCCGAAGCCACCGGCACCAAGAGCGCGGACAACGCGGTAGGTCGTGTTGCCGCTTTTGAGCAAGGTGCCCGCCATCAATGCATTTTTAATTTCGGAAGACATATGGATATGCTTTTGAGATTTGTTTCTACTTTTATATACTGCCTCCACCGCCTTTTTCGCAAGGCATCAAAAAAATCCTCGCCGTGCAGGAACTCCACCTCGGGCAGTTGATTGACAATGATTGCAGTATTCGGCAAAATTAACTCTTTTTGCACTTTAATGCAATCTTTTATCAAAAAAATCTCCGGGCTGATGACTATGCGGCCACAAAGCTCCGGAATGAAGTCGGGGATGTCTCTGCCGCAGAAGGATACATGTGACCCGGATGTTGATAAATTTATATCGTTAAACAGCAGTTTAAATTTGTAAATCCCTGCCATCTTGGCTAATTTTGGGCTTTCAAAACCGGCCCCCATGCCACAGCCCCATCCACGACTGCCATAACCGCTTATGAGTGAAGACGTTTATCACATCCCAGCACTACTTCCGCAATCAATATCCGCCCTGAACATCCATCCGGGCGGAATCTATGTCGACGCCACCTTCGGAGGCGGCGGCCACAGCGGCGCCATCGCCGCCATTCTGCAGGGAGAAGGAAACTGCGACAGCGGGGAGAGTGCCGGCGGCCATCTCTACTCCATCGACCGCGACAGCGACGCCATCGACCGCGCCACCGCCACTCCGGTTTTCACTCCGGTGCACGGAGATTTCCGCTATCTGGCCAACTACATGCGGTTCTACGGCGTTTACGGCAAAGTAGACGGCATACTTGCCGACCTCGGCGTGTCGTCGCACCATTTCGACGATGCCTCTCGGGGCTTCTCGTTCCGCACCGATGCCCCGCTGGACATGCGCATGAACCGCCAGGGAGGCACCACCGCCGCCGACCTGCTGGCGTCGGCCGACGTTTCCGAACTGGCCGGCTGGCTCAAGACCTACGGCGAACTCCGCAACGGCGCCCGCATAGCCGCCGCCATAGTCAAAGCCCGCGCCGCCGCGCCCATCGACAGCACCGGACGCCTGGCCGAGACCGTACGCCCGCTGCTCAACCCCGCAGCCTTCAAGAAAGAGCTGGCACAGGTGTTCCAGGCACTGCGCATAGTGGTGAACGGCGAGATGGAAGCCCTCGAGGCTTTCCTGACAGCCGCCGTGGAGGTTCTGCGTCCCGGAGGCCGCCTGGCAGTGATAACCTACCACTCCCTGGAGGACCGGATGGTGAAGAACTTCATGCGCTCGGGAAGAATCGACGGAAAAATCGAGAAAGACATCTTCGGCCGCACCGGCTCTCCGGTGCGCCCCCTGGGCAAATCGACAGCTCCCGATGCCGCGGAAATAGAAGCCAACCCGCGCAGCCGCAGCGCCAGACTGCGTGTGGCCAAGAAAACAGATACCGACAGCCAGTCATGAAAAAGAAGATAAACCGCCGACTGAGGGCGATGGTGCAGGGCGATGCCGTGGACAGCCGTTTTTTCAAACGGCACTTCTTCGCCACGGTGCTGGTAGTGATGGGCTGCATGGCATTCATCGCCCAGCGCTTCGACTATGCCACCACCGCAGGCACCATCAGAAGCCTGGAACAACAGATTCAGCAGGCCCAGACCCACAAGCAGCGCGAACTGAGCCGCTACCACACGCTCACCCGCGAAAGCGCCATGCGCGCACTGGCCGACTCGCTGAACCTTGGCCTGGACATCCCCGCCGCCGACCCCACAGCACGTCCGGGACTGCTCACATACGACTGACTCCTATCCACAACAGCAGCAAATGGATAAAAACGAAAAACCCCGCCACCGCAGCCGCAATGTGCTCATTGTAGGCCGCTTCGGGCTGATTCTTGCCCTGGCTCTGATTCTCGCCCTGGCCATAGCCATAGCGCTGGTGCGCACCACCACCGTGCACCGCCAGGCATGGAACACCATGGCCGAGTCGACCCTGGCGCAACGGCAGGTGATTGTGCCGCAGCGCGGCGACATCCTTGCTGCCGACGGCTCCATCCTTGCCACCAACCTCTGCTACTACAACGTGCGCCTGGACCTGCGCGCGCCATCCTTCAAAATCATCGAGTTCACCGACTCCATACCCCTGATTGCCGACAGCCTCGCCGTCTGGTTCCCCCAGAAGACACACAGGCAGTGGGTGCAGCACCTCCGCAATGGCGTGAGCGTGCCCAAGGAACAGCGTTCGCGCGGCTGGAGCATCGCCAAGAAGGTTACACGCGAGCAGGCCGACCGCATCAAGCGGGCACCCTTTTTCCGCCGCTTCAAGCCGGCCTACTCGGGGCTGGTGATAGAGCCGCAGATGGTGCGCAGCTATCCTTTCGGACGCGTGGCCGAATTCAGCATCGGCCGTGTTGGCCAGACCTCCTACGACAACCGCATCATAGGCCGCTACGGCCTTGAGAGCGCCCTCGACAGCCTCCTCTACGGAACTCCTGGCGTGAAGCGCCGCCGCATAGGCACCCGCGGCACCTACATGGCTGTGGATACTCCCGCCGTCGACGGCTACCACGTCACCACCACCATCGACATAACCATCCAGGACATTCTCGAGAGCGAACTCGGCGAGATGCTGGTGGCCTCCAAGGCCGAATGGGGAACAGCCATGGTGATGGAGGTGGCCACCGGCGACATAAAGGCCATGGCGAACCTCGAGCGCGACAGCGTGCACACCGACCTCTACATTCCGGCCATGAACCGCATCGTGGAATGGTACGAGCCGGGCAGTGTGATGAAGGTGATGAGCATGGCCGTGGCCATGCGCTACGGATATGCCAACCTGAACCGCAGCTATCCCATCGGGCACACATATATGTATCTGCGGCGCGCCATCCGCGACACCCATTCCCCGGCAACACTGCCCGTGAGCCGCTTTCTGGAGTATTCCTCCAACATAGGCATGGTGAAGATGAGCATTCCCGAATACGAGGGCAATCCCAACCTCTTCCGCGAGCGGCTTGCCGAAATGGGATTCTTCGACCGCCTCAACACCGGCATCGCCCGCGAGCGCCGGCCAAGGTTCCACATGCTCCGCAACAACAGCGGGGGCATGCTCGACCTCTCCCGCATGGTGTTCGGATACACGACCTTCATTCCGCCGCTCTACACCTGCGCTTTCTACAACGCGATAGCCAACGACGGCCGTTTCGTGCGCCCGCGCCTTGTGAAGTCGCTGCGCAGCGCCGACGGCGTGGACTCGGTGATTCCGCCGAGCTACGTGCGCGACAGCATTCTCTCGCGGCAGCAGTCGGCAAGGCTCAGGGAGATGATGCGGCAGGTGGTCTGGGGCGAGGGCGGCACCGCCAAAGCCCTGCGCAATCCCGTGGTGGAAATAGCGGGCAAGACAGGAACCTGCAAGCTCGTGCTCGAGGACAAACGGCCCCGCGTGGACGCCAACGGCAACCGCCTGCAGCTGCCGCCATGGAAAGGCGGCTACCTCGACGGGCATTACCGTGTGACTTTCTGCGGGTTCTTCCCCTTCGACAACCCGCGCTACACCTGCATAGTGGTTATCAACGACCCCCAGATGCCCTACCGCGGGCCGGCGGTAAGCTCGGGCACCGTGCTCAAGAATCTGGCTCTCAAGATGTATGCCCGCGGCATGCTCGAAGGCGACCCCGTGTTCCGCCCCGACCCGTCGCCGGCCGAAAGGCCTCTGGTGCACACCAGCTTCGACAACGACCGACGCGCGGCGCTCCACCAGGCTCTCGGCGTGGAACGCACAGCCACTTTCGGCGTGCCGGCCTCGGGATATCCCCCGGGGCAGGTGCCCGATGTGCGAGGCGTGAGCGTGCGCGAGGCACTGGCCAAACTCGAGCAGGCCGGCTACCAGGTGGTATTCCGTGGCGCAGGATTCGTGGAAAGCCAGTCGCCGGCACCGGGAACAACAGCCTCGCCTGGAACCCGCGTGCACCTCAACCTCAAAAATCTGAATTGAAAACCGACTCCGATGACAACTCCATCGTTCACCCATAACTCGGCAACCGGCAGCATAGAGACCGCCGCCCTGCTCGACGCCATCGCGCCGCTGGCGACAGAAGGCGCCGTGCCCGAAACGGTGTCCGGAATCACCGACGATTCCCGTGCCGTTGTTCCCGGCGGCGTGTTCGTGGCCGTGCGCGGCTGCGAGGCCGACGGCCACCGCTTTATAGCCGGCGCCGCGCGTGCCGGCGCCGCAGTGGTCGTGGCCGAAGATTTCTCCGGCACGGCACTGCCTTCCGATGTTCTCCGCATAACCGTGGCCGACAGCCGCGAAGCCCTCGGTCTGATGGCCTCGCGCTTCTTCGGCGACCCCTCCGACGAGCTTTCGCTGGTGGGCGTCACAGGCACCAACGGCAAAACCACCGTGGCCACGCTGCTGTACAACATGGCGCGTGCCATGGGACTCCGCGCAGGTCTGCTCTCCACGGTAGCCAATATCGTGGACACAGAATCGACCGCCGCCGAACACACCACCCCCCATCCCATAGCCCTCAACGGGTTTCTCCGGCGCATGGCCGAAGCCGGCTGCACCTTCGCCGCCATGGAGGTGAGCAGCCACGCCGCCGACCAGCACCGCATTGCCGGCCTGAGCTTCGCCGGCGGCGTTTTCACCAATCTCACCCGCGACCATCTGGACTACCACCGCACCGTCGAGGCATATCTCAAAGCCAAGAAGAGCTTCTTCGACGGCCTCACGCCCCAGGCATTCGCACTCGTCAATGCCGACGACCGCAACGGCGCGGTGATGCTGCAGAACTGCCCTGCCCGGCATTTCACATATTCGGTGCGCGCCACAGCCGATTTCAAGGCTCGCATGGTGGAGGACCGCATCGACGGCATGGAAGTGGAATTCGGCGGCACCCCCGTGGATACCCGCTTCGCCGGCGAGTTCAATGCCTCGAATCTCGCCGCCGTGTACGGCACCTCCCTGCTGATGGGCTGGCCCCGCGAGAAGGTGCTCACTGCGCTCAGCGCCCTCACTCCCGTGGCCGGCCGCTTCGAGCAGTTCCGCAGTGCCGACGGCGTGACCGCCATCGTGGACTTCGCGCACACCCCCGACGCCCTTGCCAACGTGCTGGATACCATTGCCGACATTGCTCCCCGCGACGCCGCCGTATGGTGCGTGTTCGGCGCCGGCGGCAACCGCGACGCCGGCAAGCGCCCGCTCATGGCGCGCACGGTATGCGAGAAAGCCGACGTGGCTGTGCTCACATCCGACAATCCACGGCACGAGAACCCCGACGACATCATAGCCGACATGGCAGCGGGCATAGGCAGCGACAGCCGCGCCCGCGTGGTGGTGCAGCCCGACCGCGCCGCCGCCATTGCCGAAACCATAGCCGCCGCCAAAGCCGGCGACATAGTGCTTGTGGCCGGCAAAGGCCATGAGACAGAACAGATAATCGGCGACACCGCCATACACTTCGACGACCGCCTCGAATGCCGCCGCGCCCTGGAGCGCCGCGCCGCCGGCGGCCAGCCCACAACCAACCTCCGCTGATGCTTTACTATCTGCTGACATTAC
The DNA here is from genome assembly GCA_002490635.1 of Porphyromonadaceae bacterium UBA7207. Classification (GTDB taxonomy): domain Bacteria; phylum Bacteroidota; class Bacteroidia; order Bacteroidales; family Muribaculaceae; genus CAG-873. Next base: position 44,810 of record DKUJ01000046.1, on the reverse strand, counting down.
TCCAAGATTCCGGCCTGCCCGGGGTGAGGCTGATGAACTATATCACCTTCCGCTCGGGCGCCGCCTTTGTGCTTGCCCTGCTGATCGCCATCTTCGTAGGCCGCGCGATAATACACCGGCTGCAGAAAATGCAGATCGGCGAAATAATCCGCGACCTGTCGCTGCAGGGACAGATCGAGAAAAAAGGCACACCCACCATGGGTGGAATAATAATAATCATAGCCATCCTGGTTCCTTGCCTGCTGGTGGGAAGACTCACCAACGCCTACATGCTGCTCATGCTCCTGGCCACGGTGTGGCTGGGAACCATAGGTTTCCTCGACGACTACATGAAATTCCGCCGCCGCAACAAGGACGGCATCAAAGGCAAATACAAAATCATCGGCCAGGTGGGAATCGCGCTCATCGTGGCGGTGACCATGTATCTCAGCCCCTCGATGGTGATTGTAGAGAACCGGGAGGTGCTGAGCGAATCCACCATGCAGGTGGAGCAGGTGGTCTACGACAACGTCGAGGTGAAGTCGCCGCAGACTACCATCCCCTTCGTGAAGAACAACAACTTCGACTATTCCTCGCTGACCTCCTGGGCCGGCGACTATGCCGAGGCCGGCGGATGGGTGGTTTTCTTCCTCATCACCATATTCCTTGTGGCGGCCACCAGCAACGGCGCCAACCTCAACGACGGCCTCGACGGCATGTGCGCCGGCCTGTCGGCAGTGGCCGGAGCGGCGCTGGCGGCAATGGCCTACCTCGGCGGCAACATAATATACTCGGCATACCTCAATATAATGTACGTTCCCGGCAGCGAGGAGCTTGTGGTCTACATGGCCGCTTTCGTGGGAGCGCTCGTGGGTTTCCTGTGGTACAACGCCTATCCGGCGGCGGTATTCATGGGCGACACCGGCAGCCTCACCCTCGGCGGCGTAATCGCCGTGTTCGCAATCCTTATCCACAAGGAGCTGCTGCTGCCCATACTGTGCGCCCTGTTCTACATCGAGGACCTTTCGGTGATTGTGCAGGTGGCATATTTCAAACGCACCGGCGGCGGACGAATATTCAAGATGACTCCCCTGCACCACCACTACCAGAAACCCGGTGACGGCACCATAAAAGCTCTCATACAGAGGCCGTACGCCGCCATACATGAATCGAAGATAGTGACGCGCTTCTGGATTATCGGCATCATACTGGCGGTGGTGACCTTCGTGACTCTCAAGATACGATGACAATGCAAGACAACAACAAAAGAATAGTGGTGCTCGGCGCCGGAGAGAGCGGCACCGGAGCGGCTATCCTGGCCAAGGACAAGGGTTTCGACGTTTTTCTTAGCGACAGCGGCACCATAGCTGCGCGCTACCGCGAAGTGCTCGAGAAGGAAAACATAGCCTTCGAGGAAGGCGGCCACAGCACAGCACGCATCCTCTCTGCCTCCGAGATAATAAAAAGCCCCGGCATTCCCTGCGATGCGCCGATTGTGCTGCAGGCTGTGGCCAAGGGCATCCCGGTAATCAGCGAGATAGAATTCGCCGGCCGCTACACCGACTCCAAGATGGTGTGCATAACCGGCAGCAACGGCAAGACCACCACCACCCTGCTCACCCACCACATCCTGAGGGGCGCCGGCATCGACGCCGCCCTGGCCGGCAATGTGGGAAAAAGCCTGGCATGGCAGGTGGCCCGCGACCCGCACCCGGTGTATGTGGTGGAACTCAGCAGTTTCCAGCTCGACAACATGTACAGCTTCAAGGCCAACGTGGCCGTGATTCTCAACATCACCCCCGACCACCTCGACCGCTACGGCCACGACATGGGCAACTACGTGCGCGCCAAGTTCCGCATACTCCAGAACATGACCTCGGCCGACAGCTTCATCTACTGGCAGGACGACCCCGTGATTGCCGACCAGCTGCGCCACACCGCCACCGAAGCCCGCATGCTGCCTTTCGCCCGGAGCCACGAAGAAGGCTCCGCGGCATACATCGACGCCGAGAACCGTCTGATTCTCGACACTCCCGGCACCTCCATGAGCATGCCCCGCGCCGACCTCGCCCTCAGCGGCCTCCACAATGTGTTCAACTCCATGGCGGCCGGACTCTCGGCATGCCTGCTCGATATCCGCAACGACGATATCCGCCGCGGCCTATCCGACTTCGAGAGCGTGGAACACCGCCTGGAATTCGTGGCGGAGACAGACGGCGTGAGGTGGATCAACGACTCCAAGGCCACCAACGTGAATTCATGCTACTATGCCCTCGAGGCCATGACCTCCCCGGTGGTGCTGATTCTCGGCGGAAAGGACAAAGGCAACGACTACTCCGAAATCCTGCCTCTGGTGAAGGACAAGGTGGCCGCCATCGTGGCCATGGGCGTCGACAACAGCAAGATTGTCGAGTTTTTCTCGCCACACGTGGCCGAGGTGGCCGATACCGGCAGTCTCGACGAGGCCATAGCCGCCTGCCGGCGCCTGGCAAAGCCCGGACAGACGGTGCTGCTCTCGCCCTGCTGTGCAAGCTTCGACCTCTTCAAAAGCTACGAGGACCGCGGCCGCCGCTTCAAGGATGCCGTCAACGCACTCAAAAACAGCCACTGACCTATGGAATCCCCTGCCTCTCCCGCAATCGACCAGGCTGCTGCCGCACCGGCTGCCGCCACCACCACCCACAGGCTGCGCACCGATACCCACCTCTGGGGAACATACATGCTGCTGGTGATAATAGCCATAATCGAGCTTTTCTCGGCATCGATACAGGAGGTCAGCGGCGAAGACATCTTCGCACCCGTAATCCGCCACGGCATATTCATCGTGCTCGGTCTTGGCATCATGCTTTTCCTGCAGCACATCCACTACCGCTACATCTTCAGAGCCATTCCGCTGTTCGTTACCGTGTGCGTGGCGGCGATGGTGATGGTGAACTTCGTGGGCACCAAAATCAACGGCGCCTCACGCGCCCTGGAAATCGCCGGCTTCATGCTTCTTCCCGCCGACATCCTCAAACTCGCCGTGGCTCTCGGCATGGCGTGGATTCTCACCGTTAGCCGCCGCAAAGGCAGCCACGACGTGGACCGATGGGGAATGTGGGCAAGCATTATCTTCCTTACCGTATGCGCCGGCCTGCTGTTTCTCCACGGCCTTTCGAACACCATTATCGTGCTGGCCATAGGCTTCGCCATGATGCTTGTGAGCGGCATGGGCTTCCGCAAGTTCTTCACTGCCCTGCTGGTGATAGGCACACTCGGAGGCACCGGCTTCTACATAAAGACCCACACCGCCGCCGACCCCGTTGTGGCGGCGCGACAGGCCCGCATCGACAGCCTCAACATGGTTTCCACCGTTACCGACATGAACACCGGCAACGACCGCGGCACGGTGTGGAACAACCGCCTCGGCAATCATTTCCGCCCCAACAAGCATCTGGAGCAGTTCTCCACCGAGCACCAGCAGGAGCAGCTGAGCTACATCGCCCAGGCTCACGGCGGCCTCACCGGCGTGGGCATAGGGCGCTCCCGCGAGAACGCACGCCTGCCTCTGGCCTACTCCGACTATATATTCGCGATAATAATCGAGGAACTCGGCCTCTTCGCCGGCCTGCTGATTCTGGTGGTCTATCTCTGGATTCTGGGGCGTAGCGCCAAGCTCACCATGCGCTTCAAGCAGACACTGCCGGCGGTGCTGGCGATGGGCTGCGCCTTCACGATAGTTTTCCAGGCGCTATACCACATGGCCATAGTATCGGGCGTGTTCCCCGTGAGCGGGCAGCCGCTGCCACTTATCAGCAAGGGCGGCGTGAGCGTGATTGCCACCAGCATAGCCTTCGGCATAATGCTGTCGGTGGCGCGCCATGCCGTGCGCATAACCGACACCAAGGCCGACGCCCGCCACGAACGCGATCTCCTGCCCGACAATGCCATATCGGACAATGCCGTCATGATAACCCCGGATTCTCCGGCAAAACAATGAAAGACACCAAACCAACCATCGTCCCACGCGTGCTCATAAGCGGCGGGGGCACCGGCGGGCACATCTACCCCGCCCTTTCGATTGCCGACGCCGTGCGACGCCGCCACCCCGAGGCCCGTATTCTGTTTGTCGGAGCCTCCGACCGCATGGAAATGAAAACCGTGCCTGCCGCTGGATATACCATAGAGGGTCTGCCCGTAGCCGGCTTCGACCGCCGTCGCCCCTGGCGCAACTTCGGCGTGCTGCTGAAACTCTGGAAGAGCCTGCGCATGGCCCGCGCCATCGTGCGCAACTTCCGGCCCGACATCGCCATAGGCGTGGGCGGATATGCCAGCGGCCCCACCCTCAAAGCCGCCCAGCGCGCCGGAGTCCCCACCCTGCTGCAGGAGCAGAACAGCTATGCCGGGGTGACCAACAAACTGCTGGCACGGCGAGCCCGCCGCATATGCACCGCCTACCCGGGAATGGAACGTTTCTTCCCCGCCGACAGGATAACGCTCACCGGCAACCCCGTGCGCAAGGAGCTGCCGGATTGCACCGCCGATGCAGCAGCAGCCCGCGCCGCACTCGGGTTCGACCCCGGCACCCCTCTGGTGCTCTTCGTTGGCGGCAGCCTTGGAGCACTCACCATCAACAATGCCGTGGCGGAAGCTGTGGAATCGGGAAAAATGGCCGAAGCTCCGTTCTCCGTGCTCTGGCAGACCGGCAAAAACGAATCGCGGCGCTGCATGAAAATCGCCGAGGCCGTAGGCGCCGACAAACTCAAGGCCAAGCCTTTCATCAACGACATGGCCACGGCCTATGCCGCCGCCGACCTTGTGGTGGCCCGTGCCGGAGCCGGCACCATCAGCGAGCTCCAGCTGCTTGGCAAAGCTGCGGTGCTGGTTCCGTCGCCGAACGTGGCCGAAGACCACCAGCGCCGCAACGCCGAGGCCCTTACCTCCCGCGATGCCGCCGTGATGGTGCTCGACGCCGATGCCGCCACCGACCTGTGGGCAACCGTGACACGCCTTATGCAGAATCCGCAGGAGCGGCATATGCTCAGCAGGAACATCCACGGCATGGCCCTGGAGAACAGCGATGAGAAAATCGCCGACGAAATCGACAAGATACTGCAAAATGGAACTCAACGAAACTGAAAGAGTCTACTTCGTGGGCATAGGCGGCATAGGCATGGCCGCCCTCGCCCGATACTATATGTCCAAAGGGCTGCCAGTGGCCGGCTACGACCGCACACCCTCGGCGCTCACAGCAGGCCTCGCCGACGAAGGCGCCGCCATTTCCTATGCCGACAGCATGGATGCCGTTCCCGAAGCCTTCCGCAATCCCGCAGGCACCCTTGTGGTGTTCACTCCCGCCGTTCCGGAGGCCAATGTGCCTCTGGGCTTCTTCCGCAACGGTGGCTTCACCGTGCGCAAGCGCGCCTGGGTGCTCGGCCAGATCACCCGCGGCAGCCGCTCGCTGTGCTTCTCGGGCACACACGGCAAAACCACCACATCGTCGATGGCGGCACACATCCTCCACCGCTCGTCCGCCGGCTGCAACGGATTCCTCGGTGGAATAATGCGCGGCGAATACAACAGCAACCTCGTGCTGGATATCCACAGCCCCTACAGCGTGGTGGAGGCCGACGAATACGACCGCTCCTTCCACCAGCTGCGCCCGTGGATTGCCGTGGTGAACGCCACCGATCCCGACCATCTGGACATCTACGGTTCCGAAGAGGCTTATCTGGAGAGTTTCGCCCATTTCACCGAACTGATACGCCCCGACGGCTTCCTGCTGGTGCGCACAGGTCTGAAACTCAAGCCCCGCGTGCCGCAGGGTGTGAAATCATTCACTTTCGGACGCACCGACGGCGACTACCGCCCCGGGAACATCCGCACCGCCGACGGCCGCATGTTCTTCGATCTGATTACCCCCGGAGGCACGATTACCGACATCGAACTCGGCGTGCCCGTGGATGTGAACATCGACAACGCCGTAGCCGCCCTCGCCGCCGTGGACCTCGCCGGCGAACTCACCCCCGAACTGGCACGCTCGGCCATGGCATCCTATCCCGGCGTGGAACGCCGCTTCGAATGCCACCTACGCGAGGAAGGACCCGACGGACGTGTGGTGATCGACGACTACGCCCACCATCCCGACGAAGTCAGCCGCTCGATAGCCTCCGTGCGCGCCCTCTATCCCGGACGCCACCTCACCGTGGCTTTCCAGCCGCACCTCTACACCCGCACGCGCGATTTCGCCGCCGAATTCGCCGCCGCCCTCGACATGGCCGACCGCGTGATTCTCACCGACCTGTATCCCGCCCGTGAGGAACCTATTCCCGGAGTGTCGTCGAAAATAATCTTCGACCGCCTCAACTGCGCCGACAGACTGCTGATTGAGAAAGAAGATTTTGTGGATACACTGAAAAACACTAATTTTGACATACTTTTGACCCTTGGCGCCGGCGACCTCTCCCTGCAGGTGCCCGTTCTGGTGTCTCAACTGCCGTAATCCCCCTTTGCTTCCGCAGCAGCCTATGATGGACAGAAAATCGGTTCTGATGTGTGTGCTTACACTGCTTATTCTCGCCTATGTGGCAGTGGCAGTGCCCTTTACACATGCAATGGCGGCAAAAGCGAAAATCACGGGACTGCAGATTGTGCTCTCCGATCCCGACTCGCGGTTCGTTACCGCCGCCGACATTGTCCGCGACTGCCACCTCGACCACGACAGCATCGAGGGCATGCTGCGGCGCAACTTCGACCTCTACGGACTCGAGGCGCGGCTGGCGTCCTCCGACCGCATACAGAGTGTCAACGCCAACATTCTCACCGACGGCACCGTGCGCCTGCAGGTGCAGCCCATGGTGCCCGTGGCAAGGGTTTTCGACCCGGCGCGCCGCTCCTACTACATCAACTGCCAGGGCAAGAAAATAATGGCGGAGCCACGCTACCACCTCGACGTGCCCGTGCTCATGGGCTCTTTCGACCCGCTGCACCCCGCCGAACGCCTGCTGCCGCTGCTCGACTACATAGCCCACGACCGCCTCGCCGGAGCGCTGGTATCGACAGTGACCCAGGAACCCGGCGGCAACATAATCATAATCCCCACCGTGGTGGGCCATGTGGTGAACTTCGGCGACACCTCGATGGTGGACGACAAGTTCCTGCGCCTGCGCACTTTCTACCGCAAGGTGCTTCCCACTGTCGGATGGCAGCACTACGACACCATTGCCGTGAAATGGCGCGGACAGGTTGTGGCCACCCGCCGCCACAAACGCCCCGAACCGGTGCAGCTGATCACCATCGAGGAACAGTCGGGCATCCTCGACCGATTCGATGATGAAACCACCCAGGTGCCGCACCGCAATCCTAACGATACCGACCCACTCTCCATATAAGCCCCACACAAATGGAAGCCAGAACCATAGTAGCCATAGAAATCGCATCGTCCAAAATAAAAGGGGCAGTAGCCTGCGCCGAGCCCGGCGGAGGACTGCACATCCTTGCCGTGGAAACCCTCCCGGCGGTGAACAGCGTGCGCCACGGGCGCGTGCAGAACATCCGCGAGGTATCCACTGCGGTGAACGACATAATCCGCAAACTCGAGAACAGCCCCGAGGTTGCGCCCCGGAAGGTGCAGACCGTGGCCCTCTCGCTCGGCGGACGCTCTCTGGCCGGCATTCCGGCCACGGCCACACTGCAGTTCCCGCGCGAGATTGAAGTGACCGAGCAGACCATCCGGCGCCTGGAGAACGAAGCCGAGAAGGACTTTGTGGGAAACAAGAATCTCGTGGCGAAAATCGCCCGCAATTTCTTTGTGAACGGCGTTATGGTTAAACCGGCGGTGGGTACCGTGGGCTCCTCGCTGCGCGGCGACTTCCTGATGCTCACATGCGCCCGCGAGAACATGCAGAATCTCGACCGGCTGAAATTCGACAGCATACGCGCCGGCAATCTGGCATATATACTGCGCCCCACGGCCGTGGCCGACCTCGTGCTCACCGACGACGAGCGACAGCTCGGCTGTGTGATGGTGGATTTCGGCGCCGAGACCACCACCGTGACCATATACCGCAACAGCTCTCTGGCATTCCTGGCGACAATCCCTATGGGTTCCAGGCTCATCACCATGGACCTCATGGCGGGCCTCACCCTCACCGAAAGCGCCGCCGAGGACTTCAAGCGCACTCTGGGCAGCCTCACAGAGCAGAACAGCAACGCCGCCAACGCCACGGAAGTGAACAACTACGTGCGCGCCCGCGCCGGCGAAATCGCCGCCAACATAGTGCACCAGATCGAACTGTCGGAAATAGCCACCTCTGAACTTGGAGCCGGCATTGTGCTCACCGGCGGCGGCGCCAAACTCCCGGGCTTCGGCAGGCAGCTCGCCGAACAGAGCAAGCTGCCTCTGCGCAACGCCGACATGCCCGACAATATAACCTTCGCATCCGCGGAGCTGGCCTCGACCGACAATATCGACGTGGCAGCCATCCTTGCATCCGCTGCAGCCACCACCGACCTGGAAGGCCTCAGCCCCATGCCGGAGGAAGAGACAGTGCAGCCCCCCGTAACGTCCGGAGAGCACCACGACACCGCCATCCGCGAGGCCGAGCCGGAAAGCGCCAGAAACCGCCAGCCAAAATGGACGCATGACGAAGAGGACGACCCGCGCCTGCTCACCGACGACGGCGAGGAAGACCCCGACGACTACGACGATGACAACAGCTACCGGAACAGCAGGCCTGCGCCGGACAAGAAAAAGAACAAAAAGGACAAGAAATACCGCGCTCGCCATGATGACAACGGCGACGACATGCCCGACGACGAACCCGAGGCAAATGTCGAGGTCGGACGCGTGAAGCGCATTCTCCAGGGCGTAAACGACAGCATCGCGCGCCTCTTCGGTCCGGTTTCGGATGACGAGGACGATGACGACGATGACGACTACTTCTACGACCGACACAAAAAGTAACCCTCCTCCCCCATAACATACCGCTATGGCAGAACCCGAAGACTCCGAACTCCTACAGAAATATCACAACACCGACCGCTCCTCCTCCACCGGCGGCCCGGTAATCATCGCCATGGGTGTGGGCGGCGGCGGCGGCAACGCCGTGGACTACATGTGCTCACAGGATATCCGTGGCGTTGAATTCATCGCCCTCAACACCGACCTTCAGGCCCTGCGCCTGTGCCACGCACCCACACAGGTGCTCCTGGGCCCGAAACTCTGCGGAGGACTCGGTGCCGGCGGACGTCCCGAAGTGGGCGCGGCAGCAGCAGAGGAAAGTGTTCCCGAGATTGAACGGCTGGTCGACAGGCACGTCGACATGGTGTTCATCACCGCCGGCATGGGCGGAGGCACCGGCACGGGTGCCGCTCCTGTGGTAGCCCGCGTGACAAAAGAACGCGACATCCTCACCATAGGCATTGTCACCATTCCTTTCTTCTTCGAGGGTCTCGACAAAATGAAGAGCGCCCTCGACGGCGCCGCCGAACTCAAGAAGAACGTCGACGCCCTGCTGATAATCAACAACGACCGCCTCAGCGACATATACCCCGACCTGGAATTCAGTGTGGCATTCGCCAAAGCCGACGACATCCTTGCCACGGCCTCGCGCAGCATCTCCGACATGGTGACCACTCCGGCGATGATAAACATCGACATGAAGGACGTGAACACCACCCTCCGCGACGGCCGCACCGCCTTTATATCGGTTGGCTACGGCGAAGGCGAGAACCGCATGAGCAAGGCCATACAGAACGCCCTGCACTCGCCCCTGCTCTGCGACACCGATATCCTTTCGGCCCGCCGCCTGCTGTTCGCGTTCTACTACAGCCACGACATCGACCCCGCCTTCCGCATGAGCGAGGCCACCGAGGCCAACAAGCTCGTGGCTGAGATGAACAAGCGTGTGAAAGTGATTTTCGGCTGGGGCTACGACGACACTCTTGGCAACAAGATAAAGTTCACCATCCTTGCCAGCGGCTTCGACGTGACTGTGGAACACGGCTCGGGCGACCACGTGATTGAAGGCTCCCACACCGACACCGAAGTCGATGCCGACACCGACGACACCGCCGTGGTGGCCAGCGTGTACGGTCCGGGGAAGGTCGACAACCTCATACGCACACAGCAGACACAGAACTATTTCCTGCTCTCCCCCGAGGAACTCGACAGCGACGAGGCCATAGAGATGGTGGAGCGCAATCCCGCATACCGCCGCGATAAACGCAAGGTAACCTCGGCGAAAGCTGCCGGCGACTGCACCGCCTCACGTTCCGCCGACCTGGCCGACCTCACCGACCAGATTCCTGAAAAGCGCTCCTCCAACCACATAAGCTTCAACCCCAATGACCGCTAAACCGCGCCTGGTGGTTTCCACCGGCGCAGGCATAAGCGCCGAAAGCGGCATCTCCACATTCCGTGATGCAGGAGGCCTGTGGGAGAACTATCCGGTGATGGATGTGGCCAGCGCCGACGGCTTCGCGCGAAATCCGGAACTGGTGCACCGCTTCTACAACGAGCGCCGCCGCGACCTGGCCAAAGTCAGGCCCAATGCCGCCCACGACATCCTCCGGAGACTCGAGGAGCACTTCGATGTGCATGTGATAACACAGAACGTCGACGACCTCCACGAACGTGCCAGCAGCTCGAAAGTGCTCCACCTGCATGGAGAGCTGATGAAAGTGCGCGCCCTCGACAACCCTTCGCTGCTCTTCCCCGTGGACTACGACACCGGCACCGACCCCGACACGCGCATGGACGGCCACGCGGTGAGACCGCATATAGTATTCTTCCAGGAAGCGGTGCCCATGTTCGAGCCCGCGACGGAAATCGTGGCGCAGGCCGATGTGTTCGTAATCATAGGCACTTCGCTGGTGGTGTATCCGGCGGCTGCACTGCTGCAGTACGTGCGGCCGGGCACTCCCGTCTACTATATCGACCCCAACCCCGGTCAGGTGCCCGCGGGTGTGCACATAATCCGCCAGCCGGCCACCAAAGGCATGGCAATCCTCGAGAACATACTCCGCGAAGAGTTCCGCGGACAATAAGCATGGCGACCCCCGATGTGAATCAGCAGGACATTGCCGACCGCGCTTCCAACGGCGACGTGGAGGCTGTGGCCGCACTTGTGCTCATCCACTACCGGGGATATCTCGAAGCCGTGGTACGCCGCAACATGCCCGGAAGCGACGACGACGATGTCGAGGAGCTTCTGCATGAGTTCTATGCCCATATTGTCGCTCCCACCGCCAAAGGCGAGTGGCGGCTGAGGAAACTCCGCGGCGAACGGAATCCCCGGCTCTACATAGCCCATGCCCTGGACAACTTCCTCCACGACACACGCCGGCGCCGCCAGAAAGACCCCGTGGGCAGTATCCCCTACGACGACTGCCGTGCCGGTGCCGACACCTCTGCCGACGATACCGAGGCCAAGCTGCGCAAGGAAAAGGAAATAGAGATAATGCTCACGGTGCTGGCAGAGGCCGACAATTTCACAGCCAGGGAACGCTACATCCTGTTCACGTTCCTTCTCAGCGAGCCATTCAGCGGCGCGGGCCGGCCACTGAAACTCCGCGAGAGCCTTGCCTCACAGCTCGGAGAGCCGCCATCGACGGTGTACAACGTCTACGACCGCGCCATCAAGCGGCTGCGGGCACACGCCGCCGAGCTGATGAGCCGGAGCCTGTGACATAGCTCCCCGGACATTTCATCTACCTCCCGCCAGCCGGTAGGATTTGGGGCTTACACCCACCTGCTGTCTGAAATATTTCCCGAAAGCGGACTGTGTGGGAAAATTCAGACGATACGATATTTCCTGCACGGTAAGGTCGGTATAGTCCAGCAACAGCCTGGCTTCCATTATCACATACTCGTTAAGCCACTCGAGAGCACTTTTTCCGCTATAAGCCTTGATCATCAAGGACATGTATTTGGTGGTGAGCGCCATTTTACCGGCGTAGAATTTCAGGCATCTCTCTTTTGTGTGGTATGAGTCGAGGAGATATATGAAGCGGTCGAAAATCTGCTGCGCGCGTGTCTCTCGCGCATAATCCTCGACGTTCTTTTCGGGCATATGCTCCTTGCGCAGTGCTATTATGGTATGCGCCAGCGCCTGCACCAGCCCGCGGACAATCTGCGGATTGTTTTTTCTCAGATACTTCTGCAACAGAGTGAAGTACGGCGCCAGCTCCATGATGTCCTCGCGTGACAGGCTGGTTACGGCATTGTTCCGCACGGCCATGTATGTATCGGTGCGCACGTTCAAATCGATGTGCATCTCGTTGAGATAGTCAGACGACAGCAGCACGGCATACGCCTGCACGTTGTCGGCGCTGTGAATCTGGAGCATGTCGCCGGGAAGGCATATGAACATGTCGTTCTCCACCACATGATATTTTTTCAGGTTGATGCGGCCGTCGATTTCCCCGCTGAGGCACACCAGCGCCGTGACCGCGCTGAGTTTCACGGGATTTACAAACAACGACAGACCTTCCACCTTCGTGACCAGAACCTTTCCGTTGGGAAAGTATGCGGCATCGTCGGGTGTTATGCGCTGTATCAGGTCAGCGATGGAGATAGTGCTATAAACCATGAGAGAAGGTCGCTTTAGTTGACCATAGGGCTAATCAATGCGACAAATATAGCAATTATCGCACCTGAAATTGTGCCATCGAACCTTAAAAAGCGCCATTTACTCCAAACATAGCGCCAATCCGCACTTTTCCACACATACGATAGTGACGAACTTTGCAGTCGAAAATTCACCAGTTATCCGCATATCCGTGTCAACAATCCGGCATTGTCGCGGGTTAGAATATTGCACGGCACAAGCTCAGGGGCTGGCTGCGCAGACACGTTCAACAACAAGCATCCGACATCTCATCCAGTATGCAGGTTATAAAACACATCCGGCGCTACTTCCTCGCCGCCGCACTGGCCGGCTGCGCCGCCGCACCGGCACAGCCTTCGCCGCAGGCCATGCCTCCGGTGAGTCACACCGTTACCATGGGGGGAATCGTCCCCCTCGACTCCTGCCGCGCCATGGCGCTGGCGAACAACAAGCAGCTGATGATTTCGCGCCAGCAGGTGCGCAAGGCCGGCTACCAGAACAGCCAGGCCTTCGCCGCATATCTTCCGGCCATCGACTTCGCCGGCGGATACATGTACAACCAGCGTGAGATTTCCGTCATAGGCAGCGACCAGTATCTGCCGGTGAAGACCTTCGACATCGAGACCAAAAGCTACCAGTTCGATATTGTCAAGAACCCGCTCACGGGCGAGCCTGTAAAAGGCCCCGACGGGCAGTACATACCCTCCCAGGTGGCACTGCTGCCCAAGGAAGCCCTCACCTACGACATCCACAACGTGTTCTTCGGGGCCATCACCCTCACCCAGCCGGTATTCATGGGCGGCAAAATCGTGGCCATGAACAAGATTACACGCGCCGCCGAGGCCGCCGCACGCGAGATGCACATCGCCGAGGCCGAGAATGTGATTTACGCCGTGGATGCCGCCTACTGGATGGTGGTGTCGCTCAAGGCCAAGCAGAAACTCGCCCAAAGCTATGTGAACCTGCTGGATACGCTGCACCGCAATGTATCGCTGATGTATCGCGAAGGCGTGGCCACACGCAGCGACGTGCTCAGTGTCGACGTGAAACTCAACTCCGCTAAAGTGGATATGCTCAAGGTCGACAACGGCCTTGTTCTGGCACGCATGGCCCTTTCCCAGGTGTGCGGCCTGCCGGTGAACACGGTGTTCACACTCGCCGACGAAGACAACGAAGGTGCCGTGCCATCGGGCGAGGCCGCAGAGCGATACGATATGGAACAGGTCTACGCCCGGCGCCCCGACCTCCGCGCTCTCGACCAGGGTGTGGAAGTGGCCCGCCAGCAGAAAAGGGTGGCCATGAGCGACATGCTGCCGAGTGTTGTGCTTGTCGGCAGCTATGAGTTCTCCAACCCGAACATGTTCAACGGCTTCAGCAAACGTTTCAGGGGAGCCTTCTCCGTGGGAGCCATGGTGAAGATTCCCATCTGGCACTGGGGCGGCAACTACAACAAATACCGTGCCGCCGAAAGCGACGAGGTGATACGACGCCTGCAGCTCGACGACGCCCGCGAAATGGTGTCGCTGCAGGTGAGCCAGGCATCGTTCCGCACCCAGGAAGCCTACCGCACCTATGCCATGACCCAGAGCAATCTCGCCAGCGCCGACGAGAATCTGCGCTCGGCCACCATAGGCTTCAGCGAGGGCGTGACCACCGCCGAGCTTGTAATGGCCGCGCAGACAGCATGGCTGAAGGCTCATTCCGAACAGATCGACGCCATGATCGACATACAGATGTGCCAGACCTATCTCAGCAAAGCCCTCGGAACTTTATACCGCTAAATACTTTACAACATGCCCACAGACAACAATATTGAAAGAAAACAGGGTTCCAGGTCCCTGCTTGTCGCCATAGGAATCATTGTACTTGCCGTGGCCGCCGTGGCCATAACAGGTTTCGTGTTCATGAACCGCCCCGACGACTTCATCGAGGGGCAGGTGGAAGGCACTACCGTGCGCATTTCCGGCAAGCTCGCCGGCCGTGTGGTGGAACTCTACGCCACCGAAGGCGACACAGTGCATGCCGGCGACACCCTTGTGCACATCCATTCCTCTGTGGTGGAAGCCCAGCTTGGCCAGGCAGAGGCCATCCGTGCCGCCGCCGCCGCCCAGAACCGCAAAATCGACGCCGGCACACGAATACAGATTGTTTCCGCCGCCCGCGACCTGCTCAACCAGGCCGAAGCCGCCGTGACCATAACACGCAAGACATACGAACGCATGGAACGGCTCTACAGCGAGGGTGTGGTGTCGGAGCAGAAGCGCGACGAGGCCCGTGCGGCCTACGATGCCGCCATGGCAGGCCGCGACGCCGCAGCCAGCCAGCTCTCCCTGGCCCAGGACGGCGCACAGAGCGAAGACCGCGAGAGCGCCGCCGCCCTGGCGGACGCCGCCGGCAGCTCGGTACAGCAGGTGGAGGCTCTTCTTGCCGACTCCTACCTTGTGGCTCCTTTCGACGGCACCATCGACCAGATTTACCCCGAGGAAGGCGAGCTGGTGTCGCTGGGCGCTCCTATCATGAGCCTGCTGCGCAACGACCGCTGGGTGACTTTCAATGTACGCGAGGAGCTCCTTGCCGACCTGCCCATGGGAGCCCGCGTGCAGGTGATGATTCCCGCTCTCGACCGGGAGAAAATAGAAGTGGAAGTGTATTACATCCGCGACATGGGGTCCTATGCCACATGGCGCTCCACCAAGAGCACCGGCAGCTACGACAGCCGCACCTTCCAGATCAAGGCCCGGCCCACCGAAGAGGTACGCAACCTGCGCCCGGGCATGTCGGCAATATACAACGAGCAATAAGAGATGGCCTCCCTGGGATTCATCGACGGAGTGCGTCGCGAGATAGCGCGCATGGGCAGCCGGCCGGCATATCTGATAGGAATGATAATTATTCCGCTGGCGGTGACACTTTTCTTCGTGAGCCTGCTCAGCGAAGGACTGGCCCAACGCCTGCCTACCGCGGTGGTGGACTACGACCACTCGCCTATGTCGCGCCAGGTGACACGCACCATCGAGGCGTCCCAGCTCATGGATGTGCGCTACCATGCGGAAAGCTACGACAAGGCCATGGAGAAGGTGCGCAGCGGCGAAGTGTTCGGATTTTTCGTAATCCCTGCCAACTTCGAGAGCGATGCCCTCGGAGGCCGCACACCCACTCTGGAGTACTTCTCCAACATGACATATTTCGTGCCCGGCACACTGGTTACCAAAGGCTTCAAGACCGTGGCGGTGACTACCTCGGGGGGCGTGGTGCGCAACACGCTGGTGAGCCTCGGAGTAGACCCCGAACGCATCGGCGGCATGCTCCAGCCGGTTGTGTTCGACATCAACCCGCTGGCCAACCCCTGGATGAACTACTCCATCTACCTCACCCCCTCCTACACCATGGCCACCTACGCCCTCATGATCATGCTCATGACCGTGCTTAGCGTCTGCGGCGAAATCAAGGACGGTACTTCGCGCCAGTGGCTGGCCACCGCCAAGGGGCGCATCAGCGTGGCGCTGCTCTCCAAGCTGCTGCCGCACACGATAGTGTACTGGGCGGTCGGCCTGTTCATAACATGGGTGTTCTTCGGCTGGCAGCACTTTCCCATGAACGGCTCGCTGGGCTGGATGATAGCCGCCACCTTCCTGCTCGCCGTGGCATCGCAGGCGTTCGCGCTGTTCGTTTGCTCGGCATTGCCCAATCCGCGAATGGCATTCAGCGTGTGCTCCCTTTTCGGCGTGCTGTCCTACTCCTTCACCGGCTTCGCCATGCCTGTGGACAACATGTACGGCGCCATTGCCGCCTTTTCGTGGACGGCACCGGTGCGCTACTGGTTCCTGGTGTTCTCCGGCAATGCCCTCAACGGCTATCCCATGTACTACTGGCGCCTCTACATGGCCGGCCTGCTGGTGTTTCCCATGCTGTGCTGGGTGCTGGCAAGGCGCCTCAAAAAAGCGATGTTGAACCCTGTGTACATACCCTGAGGCATGAATCCATTCCGTAAAATCGCCGGCGGATTCTCCGCCATGGCAAGAGTGTTCGGCAACGAACTGCGTACTATCATCCACGACCCGGGAGTGCTTCTGTTCTTCGTGGCTCTGCCTCTGGTGTATCCAATAATCTATACTCTTATCTACAACGAGGAGCTGGTACGCGAGATTCCCGTAGCCGTGGTGGACAACAGCATGACCGCCGAATCGCGCCAGCTGGTGCGCATGGCTTCGGCAAGCCCCACTATCGAGATATATGCCCAGTGCCCGAACATGGCCGACGCCAAGCGGCTCATGGCAGAGCGCAAAGTATTCGGAATCATGGAAATTCCGGCCAATTACAGCAAGGAAATCGGCAACGGACGCTCGGCGCACGTGACTTTCTATTCCGAGATGAGCCGGCTTCTGCGCTACCGCGACTTCGTGTCCGCCCTCGCCGACCTGCAGATAGAGATGACCGGTGAAATCGCCAAGCAACGTATCGAGAACGCCGGAATGGAATCGTTCCTTTCCGCTGAAGCCTCGCTGCCAGTGCGCTCACAGAGCAACTTCCTGGGCGACACCCAGCAGGGATTCGCCTCCTTCGTGATTCCGGGCATCCTCATACTCATTCTCCAGCAGAGCATGCTTCTGGGCATCGCCATGCTTGCGGGCACTTCGCGGGAGCGCCGGCGCCGCAACGGCGGCATCGACCCTCTGGGCGTCGTAGCCCCGCCGCTGGCAACGGTGTGGGGGCGCACGCTGTGCTACACGACCGTGTACGCGGCATTCACCCTCTACGACCTCCACATAGTGCCACTGATGTTCAACCTGCCGCACTTCGGCTCCGCCACGGAGTATCTGCCCTTCATACTGCCCATGCTGCTTGCCACAGCTTTCCTGGGGCAGTCGCTTGCGCCATTCATGCGCGAGCGCGAGAGTCCCTTCATACTCATTGTGGCCACATCGGTTGTGTTCCTCTTCATATCGGGTCTCACCTGGCCCCGATACGCCATGATGCCTCTGTGGAGGGCGCTGGGCGACATCATCCCGGCGACATGGGGCATCGAGGGCTTTGTGCGCATCAACAACAACGCCGCCACCATAGCCGACAACACCCGCCCCTATCTGTGGCTGTGGGGACTCACCGTGCTGTATATGTGCACGGCCATTGCAGCCCAGATGCTAATCGAACGCCGCGAGAACCGCAAGCGAACGCAGTGTGCCGGGAGTTCCCAGGTGGACTGAGAAATACCGCACCATAAGCTCCAGAGCGCGCCGACGCCCAAGACGGTCCACTCCCGGCAACACGGGCTGACGCGGGTCTGCCGCGGCCAGCGCGGCCAGAAGCGCGCTACCTTGGGTATCCACGTAGTCTTCATGCAACGGCAGCGAAGTGCGGAAGCGTCCTTCGCGCATGTCGAACACCCTTCCCGGGGCGTACGACTCCATGTCGGGGCATATCCCCATATGGCGTGTGATCCGGAACAGAAAAACGGGAGCGAAAGCCGCCAGCGCCTCGCCGGATGCCGTTGCAAGTGCCATGGCACCGGAATTCAGGCAGTCGTCGAGCGGAATATCGGCCTCGGAACGGCGCAAAATCAAATCCAGCATCTCGGCGAGCACCGCCGCTGTGGCCGCGCGGGCCGGCGAAGGCATGGCCGTGGCCACACTTCCTGCCTGTGGAGAAAGGTCGCGCATGGCCAACACCTCGCGCCCGGGGCGCACTTCGGCGACACCCTCGAACAAAGCCATCGGCGGAGTGAGTGCACGGCGGCGGCGTCCTTCGCGGCTCGTCGCCGAAGGAAACGCCAGAGTGATGCGCCCCAGTTCGCGGCTCCACGCCGACAGCAGGCTCCGGCTGTCGGACACGGCCACATGCCTGAGAGCCAGGCAATGCAGATTCATGTTCATAACCACAAAATTACGAATAAGTCGATAGTAAAGCCAAATTTTTGCTTTTCCTTGCCGGGCTTTTCCGCATTAGGGAAAGGCAAAAAAAGTCCGTCCGGCCTGCGGAGTATGCCAAGCCGGACGGACTCTAATATCACTAAGGACTTTACAGCCTCATTTGTTTGTCTCGTAGTAGGGAATGTCGACCAGACGCACGTTGAAGCGCAGGTTGGAATAGGGACGAAGCGCATTCGAACCCTGGTCGCCGTATGCGAGGGCGTAAGGCACGATTATTTCGGCGGTGTCGCCGCAGCGCATATCTGAGAGCGCTGCCGCCCAGCCGGGTATGAGACTGCTGAGCTGTGCACGGTACACACCTTTTGTTCCGGTGGATGTTACCAGAGTGGAGCTGTCGACAGGCGTGCCTTCATAGTCGTGGAGCCAGTAACGGGTGTCCACGGTGGAATTGAACAGCGGCGAAAGGTTGCCTTCGGTGAGCTTACGGTCGTTGAAGTAGTGCACCAGCACGAATGAGCCGGGAGCCCACGACGGAACGATGGTCTTGTAGTAAGGCTGTCCGCTTTCGTCCTTTTTGGACTGCATCTGGGCCAGCCAGCTGTTGTTGGCGTTTCGCCATTGCTCGTACTGCTGCCAGGTGCTTTTGCTGTCGGTTGTGCAGGCGGCTGCGAGTGCTATGGCGGCCACTGCTACGGGCAGTAATTTCTTCATCGGCTCAGAACTGTACGGTTGGAGCAGTGGCAGCGGCCTCGTCGGCTGCGAACTGCGGTTTGGCATGGTAGCCGAAAAGTCCGGCCCAGATGTTGGCGGGGAACTTGCGCACACGCACATTGTAGTCGCGCACGATTTCGGTGTATCGTCCGCGCTCGGTGGCAATGCGGTTCTCTGTGCCTTCGAGCTGGTCCTGCAGGCTCACGAACTGGGTGTCGGCCTTGAGGTCGGGATATGCCTCCCGCACAGCGTTCACATAGATGCTGAGTGCACGGTTAAGACCGTCCTGGGCGCTGTTGTAGCGCTGGAAATCGGTTTCGCTGGCGGGAACGGCGGAAGCGCTGTCGGCACCGGCGGCGTTCATGGCGGCGTCGAGTCCGGCACGTGCCCGGGTCACATTCTCGTATGTCTCGCTTTCATGCGCGGCATAGCCCTGCACGGTGCGCACAAGGTTGGGAATAAGGTCCATTCGGCGCTGGTACTGCACCTGCACCTTGCCCCACTGCGCCTCGACGTCCTGGTCGATGGTCACGAACGAGTTGTATGTGCTCCATGCGTTAAGAGCCAGGAAGGCCACGATGGCCAGGATGATGCCGGGGATGATATATTTTTTCATAACAGGCTGTTATTTTTGGAGCGTATCGGAATGGTGTCACGCTCCTGGTTATTATCGGAGTTTTCTCAGCAGCGCTGCCAGGCTCACACGGTCGTGGATGAGAGCGTGGAGGCTGTCGACGGGCACTCGGGTCTGAGCCATGGAATCGCGTTCGCGGAGGGTTACGGTGTTGTCCTCGAGCGTCTGGTGGTCCACAGTGATGCAGAAAGGAGTGCCGATGGCGTCCTGGCGGCGGTAGCGCTTGCCGATGGCGTCTTTTTCCTCGTAGTGGGTCGCGAAGTCGAACTTGAGTTCGTCGACAATCTCGCGTGCTTTCTCAGGCAGGCCGTCCTTGCGCACCAGGGGCAGTACGGCGCATTTCACCGGTGCCAGAGGTGCGGGAAGGTGCAGCACCACGCGGGTTTCGCCGTTCTCGAGCTGTTCTTCCTCGTAGCTGGAGCACAGCACGCTCAGGAACATGCGATCCACACCTATGGATGTTTCTATAACATAGGGAGTGTAGCTCTGGTTCAGCTCGGGGTCGAAGTACTGGATTTTCTTGCCGGAGAATTTCTCGTGCTGGCTCAGGTCGAAGTCGGTGCGGCTGTGGATGCCTTCCACTTCCTTGAAACCGAAGGGCATGAGGAATTCGATGTCGGTGGCGGCATTGGCGTAGTGTGCCAGCTTGTCGTGGTCGTGATAGCGGTATTTGTCGTCGCCCAGGCCGAGAGCCTTGTGCCAGCGCAGGCGCCATTCCTTCCACTGTGCGAACCATTTGAGCTCCTCGCCGGGCCGCACGAAGAACTGCATCTCCATCTGCTCGAACTCGCGCATGCGGAAGATGAACTGGCGCGCCACGATTTCGTTGCGGAAGGCTTTGCCTATCTGTGCGATGCCGAATGGAATGCGCATGCGGCCGGTTTTCTGCACATTCAGGTAGTTCACAAAAATGCCCTGGGCGGTTTCGGGACGCAGATAAACGGACATGGCACCGTCGGCAGTAGAGCCCATTTCGGTGCGGAACATGAGGTTGAACTGGCGCACCTCGGTCCAGTTGCGTGTGCCGGAAATGGGGCACACGATTTCCTGGTCGATTATGATCTGGCGCAGTTCCTCGAGGTTGCTGTCGTTCATGGCCTTGGCGAAGCGCTCGTGGAGAGCGTCGCGCTTGGCTTTGATTTCAGCCACACGCGGGCTTGTGGCCAGGAACTGCTCGCGGTCGAAAGCCTCGCCGAAGCGCTTGGCGGCTTTTGCGGTCTCTTTATCGATTTTTTCGTCGAACTTGGCAAGATGGTCTTCGATGAGCACGTCGGCGCGGTAACGCTTCTTGGAGTCGCGGTTGTCGATCAGCGGGTCGTTGAACGCGTCGACATGGCCCGATGCTTTCCAGATTGTGGGGTGCATGAATATCGCCGAATCGATGCCCACGATATTCTCGTGGAGCAGAGTCATGGCATCCCACCAGTAACGCTTTATGTTGTTCTTGAGTTCTACGCCGTTCTGGCCGTAGTCGTACACGGCGGACAATCCGTCGTAGATTTCGCTGGAGGGGAATACAAAGCCGTATTCTTTGGCGTGGGAAACGATTTTTTTGAAAACGTCGTCTTGCTGAGCCATTGTATGTCTGAAAATTATAATCTCTTTATTAAGCCCTTGCCCGCGGCATGGGTATTGAAATACAAAATTAACCAAATAAACCGAAGCGGATGGCTTCGGCTTATTTAAAAAAATTAAAAATCAGCGGGATTGTCTTGGCTCGCAGGGTCAAAGAGGGCATTCAGAATGCGTGCCAGCCGTAGGCCTCCGCCGAGGAGCTGCTGCTCCACCACGGGAGTCCATGCGGCTATCTCGTTGTAGGAAATCCTGCTGCCGGGGGCAAATCGGTCGTAGAGCCGCTCGGCCACACTGTGCGTCTGCCGTGCCCAGTCGTCGATGTTTCCCGATGCCACTTCGGAGGCCTTGTCGGGGCTGAGGCGGTCGAGCTGGTCGGCCCATTCGGTGTAGGTCCACGCATGGGCTGCGTTGGGCAGTTTTGTATCCCATACCGAATGCAGGTTGGAACCCTGGTCGAAGAAGCGCACCTGCAGCCGGTTTCCGCCGCGGTCGGAGTAACGTCCCATATGCATGGGCTGGTGCATGTCGCCCACAAGATGGATGAGTATCTTCAGCGCAAGGTTCTTCTGCGCGCGGGTGCTCTGCGGTGCGGCAAGTATCGCGATCTGCTCGCGGGTGGCGCTGACCACATCGCCTTCGGGCAGCGGCGCTACGCTGTCGTAGTCCTGGTTCTGGTCGATGTTCTTGTAGTGCCATGTCTTGGTGTAGGCATAGTCGGGAGTATGGCTGGCGTTGTCCAGCCAGTTCGCCCAGTACACGGGCGACATGCCATCGAGAATCGCGTTCACCGAGTCGGCGGCGGCGGCGGAGAGATGGCGTTCGGCGATGGCAGCCACGGTGTCGTGGCCTTTCTGACCCCACGGGTATGCGCTCAGGCACAGCATGGCGGCACTGATCAGTATTGCAAGGCGTTTCATTGCTTCTGTGTTTTGTGCAAAAATACGAATTAGTCCAGAGCAAAGCAAATATTTGGTTTTGCATGGCATGAGTATCCAAAACATCAACAACCATCAGAAAAGCCACGCAATTTTACACAAAATCCACCATCATGGCGATGCCGCCAGAACAGAATAACATGTAAAGAATTTTTACATGTGTGGTCGGTCAGAATTCGGTGTTCATTACTGCTTTGAGGCGTGCGGCGATGTCGTAGAGGATATCCATTGCCAGGGACGCCCGGATGGTCTGTCCCTGAAACAGGACGTCGGCATCGACCCAGGCTGCAAGTTGCGAATACGGCTCGGCGAGCTGTGGCGGCAGCACCTTGTCGCCCTCGAGCTCGCGATATGAAGCCAGTGCCAGCGGTCCCAGTTCGGCGTCGATGGCCTCGAAATGCTCCATTGCAAAGCTGTCGGAGCTCAGTGCGGCCTGCTGCTGGGCAAGGGCGCCGGCCACTGCCACTCGCAACAGCATCGACAAGTATGGCGCCGCACAGTCGCGTGGCGAAAAGCGGTGGCCGAACGCCGTGAGCAAGGCCATAACCCCCGTGGCGAAAGCCTGGTCGATAAGCGATGCTTCGGTGAGCACGGCCATGTGACGTGCTGCCGCGGAAAAGAATGCTTCTATCTCGCGTGGTGTCGTTCCCAGGCCTTCGGCCAGGCGTGCGAGCTCCTCGCCGCTGCGGCGGAGCTCGTCGGCGATAGCGTCGCCGCGGTTGTCGGCGGCACTCATTCCACCTTATACAGGTCGTGACCCATGCGTGCCTTTTTGGTGTGCATGTAGCGCAGATTATACGGATTGGGCTGCACTTCGATGTGCACATTCTCCACCACCTCCAGGCCGTAGCCCTCGAGGCCCACACGCTTTATGGGATTGTTTGTCATTAGCTTCATCTTGCTTATGCCGAGGCGGTTGAGAATCTGGGCGCCCACACCGTAGTCGCGTTCGTCGGCGTCGTGTCCGAGGTGCAGGTTTGCCTCTACCGTGTCGAGTCCCTCTTCCTGGAGCTTATAGGCGCGAATCTTGTCCATGAGGCCGATTCCCCGGCCCTCCTGGTTGAGGTACACCACGGCGCCGCGGCCTTCGGTCTCGATCATCTGGAGGGCCTTGCGGAGCTGTTCGCCGCAGTCGCAGCGCAGCGAGCCGAATATATCGCCGGTAGCGCAGGAGGAGTGCACACGCACCAGCACGGGGTCTCCGGTGGACACGTCGCCCTTTATGATGGCTATGTGTTCCAGGCCGTTGCTTTTCTGGCGGAAAGGGATGAGCCGGAAATGGCCGTAGGCTGTGGGCATGTCCACCTCTACCCCTTGCTCCACAAGCTGTTCCGACTCCAGGCGGTAAGCTATCAGGTCGCGGATGCTCACCAGCTTCATACCCCACCGGTCGGCCATCCGGCGCAGTTCGGGCAGGCGGGCCATGTCGCCGTCGTCGGTCATAATCTCCATGAGTGCCGCAGCAGGCTGCAGACCGGCCAGCCGAGCCAGGTCCACGGCGGCCTCGGTGTGGCCGCTGCGGCGCAGTACGCCCTGGTCCTGGGCATAGAGGGGATTGATGTGCCCGGGGCGACCGAAGGTATCGGGGGTGCTTGCCGGGTCGGCGAGAGCGCGGATGGTGGCGCAGCGGTCGGCGGCGCTCACCCCCGTGGTGCATCCCTCGAGTTTGTCGACTGTGACTGTGAAGGGCGTTCCCAGCATCGATGTATTCGCGTCGACCTGGTGTGGCAGGTCGAGCTCGCGGCACCGCGAGATGGTAATCGGCGCGCAAAGGACACCGCGGGCATTCTTGAGCATGAAGTTGACCTGCTCGGGTGTGATTTTTTCGGCGGCGACAATTATGTCGCCCTCGTTCTCGCGGTCTTCATCGTCGACCACAATCACCATTTTGCCTTGGCGGAAGTCGTCGATGGCTTCGGCTATACTGTCGAGTTTGATAGTCTGGTCCATAGTGGTTTATTGCGGGGTATGTCTGTTAGCGGTTTTCTGCAGCCGCTCCCGGATTGCAGCTGTAGCGGCGCCGACGGCGGTCAGATGCCGGCTGCCGGGACGGAAGGGATAGCCGTTGAGGGCAGCCACGAGGCGTTTGTCGTCGCTGTCGGCAAGGTATTCCACCGCCGAGGCCACGGCGGCGGTGAGAGCGGGGTCGGCCGCGCGCTGCAGGCGGCGCCGCAGCGGGCTCATGCCTTTCACCCGCAGGCTCAGGGCATCGGCGGCGGCATCGACGGCATCGAGAAGCTCCATGCCACGGGCGGCGTCCACGGTGTTCATGCGCACTTCCTTCACGCTGAGGCTGCGCTTCTCCTCCCTGCCGGCGATATGCCGGAAGAATGCCTTGTAGGCGTCGATGTTGAACACCGCCGAGTCGCCTACTGCCTTGAAGGTGAAGAACACTCCCAGCGGCAGCAGGGCAAAGGAGCTGAGCCATATGCCCAGCCACACGTCGGTTTTGCCGTCGCGGGCCATCTTGTAGCCTGCATTGTCGATAATGAAGTAGACAATGAACAGGAGCACCGAGATTATGAGCGGTGTTCCCAGGCCGCCTTTCTTGATTATCGCACCCAGAGGAGCGCCGATGAAAAAGAATATTATGCAGGCGAAGGAGAGGGTGAATTTTTTCTGCATCTCAATGTCGTGGCGGCGCATGAGCTTGCCCTGCTCGGCCAGCGCGAGAGAGCGGTACACATATTCCTGCTTCTGGCGCCTTGCCCGGTTGAGAGCCTGCTGGATGTAGCTTTTGGCATATCCGGGATTCGGCGCCTGGAAGAGTGAGTCGACGGGCAGAGGCTCGGCCAGAGCCACCTGCGGGCGGCGCACACGCGTGATTTCGCCGTTTTCCATTCTGTTCACAGTAGGCGACAGTCCGAAGTACTCGGTTGCCAGCAGGTCGGCGGCATATACATTACCGATGGAATCCACTCTCCTGCCTATCGAGTCGATGGAGTGGCGGAGCTGTGCCACGTTCTGGCCTATGTACTGGCTGCGCAGGCCGCCTTCGTCGACGCGGTTGAAATTGGCATTGAAAGGGAAGTATATCTGCTTGTCGTCGAACTGCTCGCGACGGAACGGCAGGTAGCGGCTGTTGTCGGTGCCCATGCCTGTGTTCTGCATGTTTTCGAAAAGCTCGCCGCTGTGCAGATGCAGGAACAGGCGGGTGCGGTCCTCGGTGAAGTCGAAACGCCCGGAGTCGGCAAGAATCACCCTCGAATTCTCCTGCCCGCGGCTGAAATCGTAGATCATCATTCCATAAAGCATGCCTGTTTCGGCATTTTTTCCCTGCACATAGAGCTGCATGTTTGGAATGTCGCCGTAGAACGAGCGTTCGGGAATTTCCACCTCCGGCGACTTCTGGCGCACGGAGAACAGGAGCGTCCACATCTTGGTCTGCGCCACCGGCAGCACATTGTTCTGGAAAAAGAAAGCCGCAATGGCCACCAGTACCATGAAAATTGTCAGCGGCTTCATGATGCGGAACAGCGATATGCCAGAAGCCTTCATGGCCGTGAGCTCGAATTTCTCGCCGAGATTTCCGAACACCATAAGCGAGGCCAGCAGCACGGCCAGCGGCAGCGCCATGGGAACCATGGTGAGTGCCGCATAGAAAAACAGCTCGGCGATTACGCTGACCTCCAGCCCCTTGCCCACAAGGTCGTCGATGCTCTTCCAGAGGAACTGCATCATTACTATGAACAGGCAGATGAAGAATGTCATGGCGAACAGCGGCAGGAAGCGCTGAAGCATGTAGCTGTATAGTCGTTTGATTATCACCATGGCTCGGAACACCCCAATTCGGGGCGTTGCAAAGATACTACTTTTTTCGCATTCGCCATTGGCCGGAAGCCTTGCGGACATTGCGGGCCTTATTCTGAAATTTGCCGTCTTCCGGAGATACACAAAAAGCGAAAGAAAACGAAAGAAAGCGAAAACACTTTCGCTTTTGCTTTTTCAATCAACAGTATCCAAAGAAGTTAGTTCATTAAAGTTTTTAGACTTGATAAAGCCATGAGTCCTGCCGTCGAGTTTTATCCTCTCCAGGATGCCTTTGCCAGCCAAAGCATCGAGATATCCTTTGGCAGCGACCCTGCTCACACCAAACCGGCCGGCGATATCCTTAGCCTGCAAAGTGATATCACCCTCGTCATAGAACATCCTGATAATTTCGGCCTGTTGTGGCGATACATTCCCGATGTGCATGAATCGGTCTTTACGGCGCTGTTCCGCCTGCTTTTTCTGGAGATAGCGTTTCAATCCGTCAAAAGCTTTTGACAACACATCGAGATTGTAGGTAATAAAGTAACCTATATCGTTGCTGTCGCTCTCTGTATACAGAAAAGAGTTTTCGTATTTTGCCTTTGTCTTATAAATGATTCTTGATATCGACAAGTACTGGGTCAGCCAATAATTCTCCTTAAGCATATACCAATAGAACAGCGCACGTGCCGTGCGTCCGTTTCCATCGACAAACGGGTGGTAGTATGCTATGAGAAAATGCACAACCAACGCACGAATTATGGGATGGATGAAGGTGTCGCTGTCAGTGGAGTTGAAAAATTTGCAAAGGTTCCCGACAAATCCGTCGAGTTTAACATACGACGGTGGCCGATGCACAACCTCCCCCGTTATGCCGTTGCCAACCACAATATCATCATTGTCTCTCAGATGTCCGCTCATGGATTCATCGTCCAAAGTACCGGCAGTCATCAAAGCATGAACCTGCAGCAGCAATTCCTTGGTAAGCGGCCGGTCTTTATTCTCAGCAATGAACTGAATAGTCCGGTAATTATTAAGAATCATCCTTTGGGAACGATCGCGGGGAGCCGATTTCTTCCGCAACATCTCCTTGGCGACTTTTCGAGTGGTGGCCGCCCCCTCCATCTGGCTTGAAGAAATGGCTTCCTCCATTATAGAACTGATGAGATACAGTTCCTGATTTTCCTTATCTGCAGGAAAAAGCCTCATGGCGCCCCATGAACCGCCAAAGTTCATATCAAACTTTTGGCATAACCTCTGCATACTGTTGTTCAATGAAAAATGCAACCCGAATTCGTGCCACACGGGAACATTTTTCATTTCCCGGAAATACTTGACCGATTGCCACAATTCCTCAGCGGACAAACCGGTACCATCAGCCCGATATTTCACGTCCGACCAATAGAGATAGCGCTCGTTGATATCCTTTATGCGTTCTTTCGCAAAATCCGAAAGCCGGCAAGAATCCGAGCTATATTCTTTACGGTATGCAGGTGCCTGTTCAATCATTGCCAATTTTTCCGGCAAAGATACGAAAGAAAACGAAAGAAAGCGAAAACACTTTCGCTTTTCACACTCTATACCTCTAATTCTTAGCCAATACCGCGCAACACACAAATAGTTTGGCTTTACTCTCGACTAATCACTATCTTTGCAGGCATGTACACAATAGAGCCATATACTCCGGCCGAGGCTTCGCTGTGGGACGCCACAGTTGAAACATCGCGCAACGGCACTTTCCTGCTCCGCCGCGGCTACATGGACTACCACAGCCACCGCTTCGCCGACCGCTCGCTGCTGGTGCGCGATGCGCGCGGCGGCATTGCCGCGCTCTTCGCCGCCGCCGACCAGAGCATGTCCGGCGACACTCCCGATGAAATCGTGGCTCATCCCGGGCTCACCTACGGCGGTCTGGTGCTGCCTCCCGACATCTACGGCTCCGAGGTTGTGGATATAATGGAGTGTGTGGCCGACTACTGGCGGCAGCAGGGGCGGAAGCGCATGCTCTACCGCGCCATACCGTGGATTTACCACCGCCAGCCAGCCGAAGACGATGTGTACGCCCTCTTCCGCCTTGGCGCCCGGCTGCACAGCAGCTCGCTGTCCTCGGTGTGGCTCACCGAAAGTGCTCCGCAGCGCAACCAGAACACACGCCGCAACATCGCCCGCGGGCGTGCCGAAGGCATTTTGGTGGAGCGTTCGACGCGCTGGCGCGATTTCCATGCCCTGCTGAGCGCCACCCTTGCCGAGCGCCACGGCGCCACGCCGGTGCACAGCGCCGACGAACTGTACCGGCTGGCAAAGGCATTTCCCGACAACATATCCCTGCACACCGCTTCGGCTCCCGACGGCGAAATGCTGGCCGGCACGGTTATTTTCTCCACAGCCACAACCGACCACGTGCAGTACATAGCCTCCGGCGAGCGCGGACGCCGGCTGAGAGCGATACCGGTGCTGTTCGACGCGCTCATGGGGGCCTCGACAGCGCGCTGCTTCGACTTCGGCACCAGCAACGAAAACTCCGGCCGCATCCTCAACCACGGACTCAACCACCAGAAGGGCGGCTTCGGCGCCCGCGGAGTGGCCTACAACGTGTGGTGCGTCGATTTATAGAGTCAACAACAAAAAACCGGGACCTTTCCGGCAGCACAGGGCTGGCGGAAAGGTCCCGGTTTTTTATGGGAGGAGTTATCGTTCGATGGCGCTGTAGGCGTAGAGGCCTGTCGCGGAGGTTTCGAAGGTGCGGAAGTTTCCGTTGCCGTCCACGGGCATGCTCACGTGGGTTTCGTCGACCCAGGCGAATATCACATGGCGCTGGCCGTCGGCCACCACACCCCAGCTGTCGTCGGCAGCGTCGTGTTCGAGGCGGTAGCTCTTGCCGGTGTTGGTGTTGCGGATGTCGTAGCCGGTTGCGTCGGCAATGATTTCCATACGTTCTCCCTTGCTGTTTTCCACGGTTGTGGAGGCGTGGTCGCCCATGGGATTGCGTCCGCTCCAGAACTCGATACTGTTGAGCACCAGCAGGTCGGCCAGTCCTGTAACCTCATAGACAGGCAGCACCCAGAATGCGAAGAACACAAGTTCGTTGAGGAACTTGTTGCCTACTGTCTTGTTCCAGCCCAGCAGACGGTTGGTGAGCGAGAAACTGCCGATGCAGCCGGTGGAGGTAAGCATCGATGCGCACAGCACGGCGACCAGAGCGCCATTGAGGATTCGTTTTTTCATAATGCGATTTATTAGAAGTGTAGTAATTCCATTTAATGGAGCGCTAAGCATGCACTTGCCTGCGCGCCTGCTCGTAGAAGTCGGTGATGCGGTCCACATATGCCACTGTTTCCGTTCCACGGCAATATCCATAACGCACCACGGGGTCGTTGTAGTATCTGGGATTCATTTTCATGAGAATGGCTTTGCTCACATTGCCGTCCCATTTCTCAGGATCGAGGCCATACTTCTTTGCCAGGCGTATGGCATCGTAGATATGTGCTATTCCCACATTATATGCTGCTATCACGAATTTCAACCGCTCGCGGTCGTCGGGCACATAGCGCACCAGATAGCTGTCGAGGTCGTTTATCAGCTTTGTGGCCACCTGCACCGACGTCTCGGGGTTGTTGAGCCTGCGCACCGGCGTGCGGTAGCCCCGTGCCGTGCTCGGCATGATCTGCATGAGGCCGCGGGCACCCACCCACGAACGGGCGTTGGCCTTGAACTTGCTTTCCACAAAAGCCTGTGCGGCCATCAACCGCCAGTCCCAGCCCACATTGGGCGCGTAGCGGCGGAAAATGTCGTCGTACTGGGAAATATAGCCTTTCGAGAAGTCGAAGCGGACTTTGGGGTTGAACTTGGTGCGCTCGTAGAGCTGCTTGAGAAGATTGTCGGATGTGCGCTGCGGCTCCACCCCGGCAAACCACGAGTCGATGCTGTCGGCCAGCGCCGTGGCTCCCCGCGCCACGGCCCATGCCGCCCGCTGCTGGTGCGATACGGTAAGTTCGATGTCCAGATTGGGGTAGTAGGTCTTGTTGAGGGCGGCAATGTCGCTGTCGACCACCGCAAGCGGAATCTCACCGTCGGAAACCATTCTCACAAGGTCCTCGGTGATTATCGAATCGGCATCGACCTCCTTTATTATTATGCCGCCGCCCACCTCGCGGTTGAGGTTCTGCAGGCGGCGCAGATACTTGCTGTCGCTTTCCACATACACTTCCTTGCCGATAAGGTCTGTCACATTGGTGACAGGTGCCTGCCCCTGGATTTTCGGCTGCACCAGCACCTGCTCGGTCACAACCTCGGGGCCGCAGGGAAGCACCAGGTCGCGGTAGTGGCGCGTGATCGGCACTTCGTAGGCTATAAGATCCACTTTCCCGGAGTCGAGCATCTCTATGGCGGCGGTAATCGACGGTGCCGTGCGCAGATCCAGCACCTTGCCCTTCTGCCGCGCCAGACTGTCGGCGAGCGTGTAGTTGTAGCCCATGGGCTGGCCGCGGTAGATGAAGTATGATGTGGGTCCGTATAAGGTGACCACATGCAGGGTGTCGTCGGGGGAGCCAGCGGCTATGGAATCGGGAGCATGACTTTCCGCGGCGGAGTCACCGGCGGCGGAACCGCCGCCGCACGCCGCCGCCAGCACCACTGCAAAAGCGGATATTATGGGAATGCATGTGTTGCGCATAATCCTTACGGGTTGATGTTGCCAACCGCCCGGTGCGCTCAGTACTCTATCGTTCCGTAGGGAGTCTTCAGGGTGAGATGCTTGCGGCTGTCGGCCTCGACACGACCCACAATCCGGGCATCCACGCCGAAACTGCGGGCGATATCCACCATCGCCGGGGCTGTGGCGGCATCGCAGTATATCTCGAAGCGGTGTCCCATGTTGAACACCTTGTACATCTCGGAAGGCTCGGCGCCGGAATTGCGGCGAATGAGCTCGAACAGCGGTGGAACCTCGAAGAGGTTGTCTTTAATAACATGCACGTTTCCCACAAAGTTCATGACTTTGGTCTGTGCGCCGCCCGAGCAGTGAATCATGCCGTGGACATCGCCACGGTGGCTGTCCAGGATGGCCTTCACCACCGGTGCATATGTACGCGTGGGCGAAAGCACCAGACGTCCGGCATCCACCGGCGTTCCCTGCACCGGCTCGGTGAGCGAGCAGTTGCCGCAATACACCACTTCGGCAGGCAGTCCGTTGTCGTAGGATTCGGGGAATTCGGCGGCCAGTTCCTTTCTGAACACGTCGTGGCGTGCCGAGGTGAGGCCGTTGCTTCCCATGCCGCCGTTGTAGCTCTGCTCATATGCCGCCTGGCCGTAGGAGGCGAGGCCTACGATAACATCGCCGGGGGCGATGCGGGAGTTGTCGATCACATCGGCACGTCGCATGCGGCATGTCACTGTGCTGTCCACGATTATGGTGCGCACCAGGTCGCCCACGTCGGCGGTCTCGCCACCGGTAGTGTACACGCCCACTCCGAGGTCGCGCAGCTCGGCGGCGAGCTGTTCGGTGCCTTCGATAATTGCTGCTATCACCTCGCCGGGAACCAGACGCTTGTTGCGTCCGATGGTCGACGAGAGCAGGATGCCGTCGGTGGCGCCCACGCACAGGAGGTCGTCGATGTTCATTATCATGGCGTCCTGGGCGATGCCTTTCCACACGCTCAGGTCGCCGGTGCGGCGCCAGTACATATATGCCAGCGCGCTCTTTGTGCCCGCGCCGTCGGCGTGCATGATGTTGCACATTCCGGGGTCGGAGCCAAGGTAGTCGGGAACTATCTTGCAGAATGCTCCGGGAAAAATTCCTTTGTCGATGTTGCGGATGGCATTGTGCACGTCTTCCTTGCTTGCCGACACACCGCGCCGGCTGTAGTTTCCCTGGTCCATAGTCTATAACGTGTTTATCATGTGAGTCTTGAAAGTTCCGACGGATTTCCCACCAGCCACACCAGGTCGCCGGCGGCGAACACCAGGTCGGGGCGGGCCTCGATATGTTCCTCGCCACGGTCGACGGCCACCACCAGTGCGTTGTAGCGGTCGCGCAGCGAACTGCTTCTTGGAGTGCGCCCTACCAGCGGCGAGTTCTCGCCGAGCAGTATGCTGGTGAGCAGCGAGTCGGCAGCCGTCGCCTCGGCGCCTCCTGTTGGCCGGCACTTCTCCATCACCGGCAGCAGGTTCTCGATCTGTTCCTCGGTGCCTATAATGCCAACGATGTCGCCGGGGTATAGCCTGGTGCGCCCGTTGGGAATGGGAATGAAGTGCGTGCCGCGCTGTATGCTCACCAGGTTCACCCCGAAGCGCTGCCTGAGATCGCTGTCCATCAGGCGCTCGCCGGCAAAGGGGCAGGCATCGCCAATGGTCATGTAGGCCTGGTGCAGGTCGTGCACCACGGCGTTTTTGCGGCCGCTGCGGCGCAGTTCACGCTCATTCAGGTTGTCCATGAACTTGTTCTCTATCCGGTGCAGACTTCGGCGCATACGCCTCGAGAATAGCATCAGTACCAGCAGAATCACCGCCGCCACCACCATCAGGCCGGTGCCGGTGGAATAGCCCATGGAAATGGTGTGCACCACAAAGGCTATGGCTATTCCCATACGGAACAGTGTGAGCACGATACGGGGAACCACCGTCTGCCTCCGGCTGAGGCCCTTGGCTGTGCCCACCGGCAGCATCAGTGCCACCAGGAAGGGCGACATGCCCAACAGCGTTGCGGCCACCACAGCGAATCGCCCCAGACCGTCGGGCAGCAGATTCCGGACATACGGCGCGAGATAGCTCTTTGACAGCAATACGATGGCGAGCAGCACGATGGAATACAGAACAGTGCGCCAGGCATAGCGCCTGAGTATGCGCCGCCACGGATGCGAGGCCTGGCTCTTGTCGGCCTCCTTGCGGTAGCGGTCGATGAGGAAATGCAGCCGGCGCGGCAGGTGCCGCTCCACCATGGCATAGGCCGGCATCGACATTTTTATGAAATAGGGAGTGGTGAAGGTGGTGATGACACTCACCGCCACCACAATGGGATACAGCGAAGGCTCGAGCACATGCAGGCTCAGGCCGAGGGTGGCGATAATGAAGGCGAACTCACCTATCTGCGTGAGCGAGAAACCGCTCTGCATGGCCACCTTGAGGCTCTGACCTGTAACGAGCATGCCGAAAGTGCCGAACACTATCATTCCCGCAACAACCACTGCCGACAGCAGCAGAATGGGCCAGAAATACTGGCTCAGAACCGCCGGCTGAACCATCATGCCCACGGAAATAAAGAACACGGCCCCGAATAGGTCCTTCACGGGCATCACCACATGCTCGATGCGTTCGGCATAGCTCGTACCCGCCAGGATGGAACCCATCACAAAGGCTCCGAGAGCCATGGAGAAGCCGCAGTAGACCGAGAACACGGCCATGCCGAGGCACAGACCCATCGACACCACGAGAAGCGTCTCGCCGTTGAGGAAGCGACGGATACCGCCGAGCAACGAAGGCAGCACATACACTCCCACCAGGAACCACATGACAAGGAAGAACACCAGCTTGCCGACGCTGAGCAGCAGCGCCGAGCCTTCCACGCTGTTGTTTACGGCTATCGACGACAGCACCACCATCATGAGCACGGCGAAGAGGTCCTCGACCACCAGCACTGCAAGCACCAGGGAGGCGAACTTTTTCTGTCTGAGCCCCATGTCGGTGAACGCCTTGAGTATTATGGTCGTTGACGACATCGACAACATTCCTCCCAGGAATATGCTGTTGATGAAGTTGAAATCGAGCATGCGGCCCACGGCATAGCCGGCGGCCATCATTCCGGTGACTATTATAAGCGCCGTAACCGCCGCCGACCCTCCCGACCGCATCAGCTTCTTGAAACTGAACTCCAGGCCCAGCGAGAACAGCAGTACCACGATTCCTATCTGCGCCCAAAACTCGATGTTGGACTCGGTGGTCACGCTCGGCAGGTATTTGAAATGGGGGCTTGCCAGAAATCCTGCCACAATGTATCCCAGCACAACGGGCTGGCGAATCCACTTGAACACCACTGTCACCACCGCCCCCAGCAGGAGGATGAAGGCAAGGTCGGTGATAAGGCTTTCAACGTTCATGGGCTACAGGAATTGCAGGTCAGATACTGAGCTGGTTGGCAAGAGTTATGGATTTTGTGGGGTGCAGCTTCTCGAATTCGCCGAAAAGTGCGATGTAGTCGGTGGAGTCGCGGAGAAGCACCACCAGATTGAGACGCGTTTCCTGGCGCTCGTAGTCATAGTCCACGAAGAAATTGTGCAGGCTTATGCGGTGGCGGGCCAGCACCTTGCGGTAGTCGGCGATGTCGTGCAGGATGCAGTCGGTGCAGATGCGTATTATACGGCTTTCGGAGCCGCGGCTCACCATATGTTCGAAGCGTTCGAGCTGCACCAGTATGAACATGATGAGAGCGCATGCGAGCGCCGACAGCCAGTACATTCCCAGCCCCACGGCCATGCCTATTATGGCCACCATCCATATGCCGGCGGCGGTGGTGAGACCACGCACCGAACCTTTCATCTGGATTATGGCTCCGGCTCCCAGAAAACCGATACCGGAAATCACCTGGGCTGCAATTCGCCCGGGATCGCCGTTCTTCAGTCCGAGATATTCCTGGGGCACGTAGATGGAAATTATCATCGCCAGTGTCGCGCCCATGGAAATGAGCGAGAAGGTGCGCACGCCGGCATTCTGCCCCTTGCGCTTGCGCTCGTAGCCCACAACGGCACCTAAAATCATGCTCAGCACAAGCCGGTAGGCACTGCCCGCGGTGGTGATTTCGGTGCTGTTTATCTCAAGGTATATCTGGTCGAACCAGTCCATGCGCGCTGGCGGGGCTTACTGGAGAGTGAAATTGCGGGAGGTGAGGCGGAAACCGTCGGCGAAAAGTTCCACGGTGTATTCGCCGGCGATGAGCGGTGTGTTGACATCGTAGTACAATGTCACTCCGCCGATTTCCTCACCGGCATATTCTATGGTTCGCTGGCAGGTATATTCCACCTGCGCGCCCTCGAAGGGGAAGGTGCCTCCGTTGCCAAGAAGCTGCCCGGATGGGCTTACGATGCGGCAATAGATGGTTTTCTCGCCCACGGGAGTGGAGTTGTTCTGCGGAATTGTGAACGTCACTTCCAGCTGCTTGGCCTTGGCGACCTTGCGTTCGCGCTTGCCTTTCTTGTTCAGAGGCGTGATATTTAGTCCGGTAACGTTGAGGCGTTCGGCAAGGGTCATGCGCTCGGAAAGCTCACGGTTCTCGCGGGCCGTCTGGTCCACGCGCGATGTCAGTCGCTCGTTCTGCTGGCGGATTTCCTGGTTTTCGGTGCGGAGCGCCTGGTTTTCCTGGTTCAGACGGTCGATCTGCTCCACATAGTGCCTTAGCAGATTGCGCAGAGTCTCTATTTCGTTTCGCAGGCGGTTTATCTCGGATGCGCTGCGGCGCTCGCTGTCGCTGAGTTCCTGCTGCAGACGCTCGATCTGCACGCGCGCGGCCTCGTACTTGTCGTTAAGCTCGCGCTTCACCGAATCGTCGAGCACAAGCTGCCGCTGGTTCTCGAAGGTTGCGAATTCGTCGTTGAGCTGGCCATATTCGCGTTCGAGGTCGCGCTGGGCCATATCGATGAGCAGTTGCTCGTTCTGTGCCTGCGCGGCACTGGCGGCGCGGCCGGCACGCACGGCGAAGAACACCAGGCCGCCGACAAGAAGTGCCAGCA
Source organism: Porphyromonadaceae bacterium UBA7207 (assembly GCA_002490635.1). GTDB lineage: Bacteria > Bacteroidota > Bacteroidia > Bacteroidales > Muribaculaceae > CAG-873. The sequence continues at coordinate 9,053 of DKUJ01000046.1, read as the reverse complement.
CTACGGCGGCGGCAATGAGCAGGGGACGCATGGGCCGCTGCGGACGGCGAGGCGTCGGGTTGTCGGTATTTGCTTGTTCCATGACTATGCAGAATTACACCTGCAAAAATAGCTATAAAACGCCGAAGTGCCAAATCGTCCCGCAGCCTCCGGCGGAGGTTGCGGGACGATTTGGCACCGGCGGCTGCCGTTGACACGGGAAGCGCGTAAGGGGCCTTATCCGCGGCAGCGGTCTCAGGCTCCTGTGAGGTAGCAGGGACGGAAGCTTGCCGGGGGCAGGTCGAGATGCGCGATGGCGTCCACGGCTTCGTCGAAAGCCCGCTGGTAGTGCGATGCCGCGTCGCCGTCGGCCTCGCCATAGGCAATGGAGAGGATGCCGGCCGCGGCGGCGCTCTCCAGCGCCGGCCGAAGTTCGGGAGACTCGGCCACACCATCGCGAAAAACGATTTCGACCACATCGTCGGCATCGGTGTCGAAGCCGGCTATATTGGTGCGCTTGAGCACGTGCACAAGTCTGAGCAGGCAGCCCGACACCGCCACAAGGGCGGCGCGGCGCAGGGCGGCTTCGTTGTCGCGGCAGAGAACGGCCGGACGGATTGTTCCGTGGGTGTGGCAGCGAAGGGCGCTGATGGCGTAGGCGCAGTCGATAACGCGCTTCAAGGATAGGGAAAGCATATCGGGTATGGATTATTGTTATGCAGGAATGGAATTAGAGGAAGGTGTCAGCAGCGCACAAGGTGCTGGCCTGTGGCGATATGCCCCCGGAGCAGGCGTTCGGCTGTTGCACGCGCAAGCCAGTAGCGGCTCGGACGGCGGTAGTTGAGCACGAAGGCGAGGCTTTTGTGGAAAGGGAGATTGCGCGTGGCCATGACATTCCGCACCTGCTCGAGCATTTCCAGCCACATGCGCTGGCGCATGCTGGGCTTTGCAGGAACTGGCCGGCCCATGAGCGTGCGCAACACTCCGGAGGCGCGGTCGAAGTCGACGAAATAGGAAGGCGGCTGGCTTGCAAGTGCCTCACGGAGCAGTTTTTCACGGTCGATATGCCTGCCACAGCTGTTGTAGACACTCAGGATACGGAGGGCACATGCCACAAAGGCTTCGTTGCGCCGGAGGGTGTGATTGGTTTTCATAGGGATGAAGCGTTGGTTTGCGTTGCAAATATACAATGCAAATTGATTCTTCGCAAGCATTAATGCAATAAATATTGCATGCAATTGACATTTAACAACCCAATACTGCCCATCACTCTACACCCACGCAAATGCAAACAGGCTCCATAGCGGACAAAACCTGCGATATACAGCCGCTTACACAAAGCAAATTTGCAGCAATCCGACAACCCCCACACATATGAACCATATGGAACCAATCACAACAATTCAGCCTCTTGCCTGCAAGGCTGCTGCAACTTCTGTTGCCGGCGTGGCCGCCGGCTGTCTCGCCCCCGCCCTTGCCCCGGCGGTACTGTGCACGGCTATGGTATTCATCGATTTCGCAACGGCGGTGGCTCTCGGCCGGCGCCTTCGCCGTGCCGGCCGCGGAGCCGAGGGCAAACTGTCGTCGGCTCGTTTCGGAAGAGTTGTAGCCACTCTTGGGCGTATCTATGGCGCACTGGCGCTGGCAGCTCTGGCGCGGTTCTGCGTTGTGCCGCCCGATTCGGCTTTCGACCCTGTGGGCTGTGTGGCCGGCGCGGTGTGTTTCTGGCAGCTTCTGTCGATTCTCGAAAACGAATCGACATGCTCGGACGCCCGGTGGGCACGGGTGGCACGGCGCTTTCTCATCGACAAGGCCCGGCGCCACCTGCAATAACGTCAAACGCCTGCTCCGAAGTTCGGGGCAGGCGTTTGCCGTTGAAACCGATAAAACGGTTTCTAAGGTTGTGTGTTCAGGTATAGGTCAGTCGGTCTGGATTACCAGATAGTTGGAGAGGCTCCAGAATTTTCCGGGATTGGTGATCTGCAACACCTTGTGTCCGTTGGCATCCACGATGGTGTAGGAATCCTCGGGCTGGTTGGTGAGCACACGCGCCTTGGTGCTGTTGAGATCGATCGAGGGGAGGTTACGCTTGTCGGCACGGGTGAAGAAAGCCTGGTCGAAGTCGCCTTCCATCAGTTTGGTACGGCGAAGGAAACCAGTCTGTATGATTCTGTTTTCCTTAAGCTCGTCCTTTGTGCCGATGGCATAGTAGCAGGTGTAGAGCTCGTCGGTGAGATGCTTGTTGGCAGTGGCTGTGGAATCGAGGTCGGCGGTTACGGTGGTAACGGTCTGATGCAGCGAGTCCACCTGCGCGTCGAGAGCGCCGATCTGAGTGCGGGCCTCGTCGAGGCTCGAGCGCAGCTGGTTGATTTCCGCGGTCTGGCTGTCGAGCTGTGTGCGCAGCGAGGCTACGGTCTGGCGCAGGTTGGTGTTGCTGAGGTTGGAGCTGTTGAGGCGCTGCTCAAGCTCGTTGAGGCGCTCGCGGCGCTGCTGAAGAGTCTGCTGAATGGCAGCGATGTCGGCGCGCAGCTGTTCGCGCTGGCCGGGAGTCTCGCTGGGATTGTTCACAGTGAGAATGTTCTCGAGCTGCTTTATCTGCTCCATGTCGGAAGTGATCTCGTTCATGAGCGTAAGCAGCTGGTCGCGGTCGGCGACTGCTTCGGTGAGCTCTTCGCGTGTAGCATCGGCGATAGCCTGCTGTCGCTGTGCTTCTTCTTCCTGCGCCTTGTTCGTGCAACCTGTTACGGCCATTGCTGCGGCAAGGCATATGAACAATGCTTTTTTCATAAGAAAGGGTATAAAATAGTTGAACAGTTGTAAGTATATTCTGAGAGCCGTGCTCCCGGTCAATCGTCGCGCGGCTCGCCGGCGGTATCGTCGGAACGGTATTTGTTGCGGTGCCTGCGCCCGGCGGCGTCCGGTCGCTCCTTGCCTGCAACCACTATAACAATCTCACCCTTGGGTTGGTTCACGGCAAAGAATCCGGCAAGCTCGTCGAGTGTGCCGCGATGGATTGTCTCGTGCACCTTGGATATCTCACGCGCCACCGCCGCGGGCCGGGTGCCGCCGCACGCCTCGGCGAGTTCGGCAAGAGCTCGTGCGGTGCGTAGGGGAGACTCGTATATTATAAATGTCGAAGGCAGCTCGGCAAGCCACTGCAGACGGGATGCCCTGCCTTTTTTAGGTGGCAGGAAGCCTTCGAAGAAAAAGCGGTCGCACGGCAGCCCCGAGCTGACCAGCGCGGGCACGAACGCCGTAGGTCCCGGCAGGGTTTCCACCACCATACCGCGGCGGCGGCACTCGCGGGCGAGCATAAAGCCGGGGTCGGAGATGCCGGGGGTGCCGGCATCGCTCACAAGGGCTATGGTCTCGCCGGCGGCGATGCGGTCCAGTATAGCGTCGAGAGGTTTGTGCTCATTGTATTTGTGGTGGCTGGCCATGGGGGTGGAAATACCGAAATGCCGCAGGAGCACACCGCTGGTGCGGGTGTCCTCGGCAAGAACCAGCGAAGCCTCGCGCAGGGTCTCCACAGCGCGGGGCGACATGTCGGAGAGGTTGCCCACCGGCGTGGGCACTATGGCAAGTCGTCCGGCCATCACCCCTGCATGCAGTTACCGACTATTTCCAGGAACTCCGCGACTTCCGGCGACTCGGCATCCCAGGCAAGGTCGTTGATGAGATAGTCTTCGGCGTCCTTGTAGCTGTCCATTCCGGAAAGCACCTCCACGGTGTCGGCGAACTCGTCGACATCGCCTCCGAAAAGCTCACGGCTGAAACGGAAACGGTCGTTTACGGTGAACGCCTGCGCCAGATGCGGATAGCCGCCGGAGCGGTGCCCGGCAATGGCCTCACCGGCGGAAACGGCAACTACATGGCCCACGTCGATGCCATAGTCGTCGGTGTCGATGTCGATTCCGTCGGCATCGTTGGATTCGGGGTCGACGGATATCCCTTCATCGTCGTCGACCTCGATTTCGGAATCCATTTTTTTCCGTGCGCTGTCGACTTCCGACGACATCCTGTCCTGCGCGCTGTCGCCGATAAGCATGGCGGCGCCGGGGGCGGGCGCAACGGGGCAGTCTGGTTCAACCACGTGCACACCCAGAAAGGCGTTCATGCCGTTCTCGAATGTTTCAAACACGTCGGCAAGCGCCTGGCGTCCTTCGACGGAGTCGCGTTCGGAAATGATTCGGAGCATACCCTCCACCTGCAAGCACAGGCTGATGAGTGATTTTATTTCGGCCATATCGATGAGGTTTTCAGAGAAATAATTGTTCGAGCAGCTGCTCGGTGCCTTTTCGCACCTGCGAGCGGGGGCAGAAGAAACCGTTGACAAGCACCACGACCACGTGTGTGGGCATGCCGTTGTCGTCGATGCAGTATCCGGCATATGCCTGCACAGAGCTTACGCTGCCGGTTTTCAGAGCCACACGTCCTTTGAGCGGCGACTTGGACAGAAAGCCGCGCATGGTGCCCTCGCGGCCCGCCCGCGGGAAAAAGCCGCAGTAGGTGCGTGCCGACGGCGAAGAGGCCATCCACTCGAGCACGCCGGCGATGAAGCGCGCCGACAGGCGGTTGGCTCGGGTGAGGCCGCTGCCGTCGTTGATGATTGTGTAGCGCGGATTCACACCTCTGGTAGCCCACAGCTCCTTCTCGCGGCTTATGGCATCTTTGCGCAGACCCGCCGGCGCGAGGCTGCGGAGCATGCCTTCGGCAAAAAGATTGTCGGAGCGCACCATAAGGCTCTTCAGAATTTCGGCATATGTGGGTGAGGTGTGTGTGTAGATGTCGGTCTCGGATGCCTCGGCGTCGCTCCGGCGCTGTGTGCCGAGCGAGATGCCGGCGTCCTGTAGTTTCTCCCTTAGTTCGGCCTCGAACACGGCCGTGGGATCGGGCACTGTTGTCTTCACTGCCCAGTCGCGGCGTGTGTTGCGGCTATAGACCATGAGCAGGTCGCTGCCGACACCACGCACAAAGTCGTTTCCGGCAGTGCTGCGTTCCGTTTTCATTTCCAGCCCCGGTGCCGCAGGGCTTATGCGCCCTGTGTTGGGATATACCGTAACGCAGTTGTCGCGCCAGTTAAAGCCGTACAGTCCGGCGCCGTAGGGCCATGCTATGTCCTCACACTCCCACTGCATCACAGGCCCTTGCTGCCGGAGGCTGTGCTCGACTGCAAGAGAGCCGTCGATGCGGCTGATGCCGCGGCGGCGCAGTCCCGCCACTATGGAATCGCAGAACCCGCGGCGGCTCCTGAAGTTCTCGCTCTCGAGTGTGGGATCGGCAACGGCATGGACCACCAGATCACCCGACCACACGCCACGGCTGCCGGCGGCGCCACGAAGCGACACCCTTGTGGAAAAACGGCGCTCGCCACCCTGAAGAGAGAGCACGCTGGCCGAAGTGACACATTTCATAACCGATGCCGGAGTGAGCGCGAGCTGCGAATTGAAGTCCAGCAGCACACTGTCGGTGCGCAGATCCTTGATATATATGCCCACCGAAGTGGACTCTTCACCGTCGATACCCAGAATTGCCTCTGAAGCGGCAGCCAACGGCATCACCAGAAACAGCGCAAACAGATATAATATCGTTCTTTTCATTATCCTTGACTTTCAATTGGCGAAATTAGCAAAAAAAATCGTGCCTTGGGACATCGGAAGCCGCAGTTTCATATAATGTATGTTAAGCCCAGAACCCGATATGCTTTCGTTTTGTATCTTTGCATGCGTTTTAGGTACAATTAACAACATAGACGACACATAGTAAGCCAATGACAGGTTTCTTCCCGCGCGGCAGTGCCGCGTCCCCGCCCCCGCTGTGGGCGGCCTGCGCCCCTGTAGTGCTTCTGCTGGGTTCTCTGGCAGGCGTAATCGTTTTCAAGGGCAGCGACGCCATCTCGGACTATTCCCACCTGGCACTCCTTGCCGCAACCGTGGCTGCCCTCGGGCTGTCGGCGGCTACCGGCGGCCTAAGCCGCCGCGGCCTCTCTGTAGGATTCCGGCGCAGCGCCAGGCAGATACTGCCGGCGGTGCCGATGCTGGTATTCATAGCCATGGTGTCGGCCACATGGATGCTTTCGGGCGTGGTGCCGATGCTTATCGACTTCGGCCTGCGCTTCCTCGACCCCACCTATTTCCTTGTAACCGCCTGCGCCATGTGCGCCGCCATTTCGGTGCTCACGGGCAGCTCGTGGAGCACGATAGCCACCATCGGCGTGGCCTTCATGGGCATAGGCACCGTGATGGGGTTCCATCCAGGCTGGGTTGCCGGCGCCATTATCTCCGGCGCATACTTCGGCGACAAGGTGTCGCCGCTGTCCGACACCACCGTAGTGGCCTCCTCGGCCTGTGGGGTAGACCTCTTCCGGCATATCCGCTATCTCATGCTCACCTCCGCACCCGCCATGCTTGTGGCCCTGACATGCTTCCTCGCCGTGGGATTCATCAGCGGCAACGCCGAAACCCCCGACTCGCCGGCGATTGCCAAAGCCCTCGCCGGGCAGTTCAACCTCACCCCCTGGGTGCTGGTGATTCCCGTGATAACCATTGCCATGATAGTATTGCGCGTGCCCACGCTCCTGACCCTGTTTGTAAGCTCCATGCTGGGACTCGGCGGCGTGTTCCTTTTCCAGCCGCAGATTGTGGCGATGCTCGGGGGCGCCTCGCCCGCCATGATATGGGACATGCTGTGGAGCGCCGTGGAGTTCAACACCGGCATCGCCGCCTTCGATGAGCTTGTGAGCACCGGCGGCATCACCGGCATGCTGCCTACGATAGCCCTCGTGCTGTGCGCCATGATGTTCGGCACGGCGCTGATAGCCACCGGCATGCTGGCTAAAATAACATCCTCGGCCATGAAAGGTCTGCGCGGACGCTTCCCCATTGTGGCAAGCACTGTGGGCGCCGGACTGTTTATAAACAGCTGCACCGCCGACCAGTATCTGTCGCTAATAATCGGCGGCAACATGTTCCGTACCGTCTACCGTCGTGCCGGCCTGGAGCCGCGCCTGCTCAGCCGCACACTTGAGGATTCGGTATCGGTAACCAGCGTGCTCATTCCCTGGAACAGCTGCGGCGTTACGCAGAGCACCGTTCTGGGTGTGGCCACACTTGTCTATCTTCCTTTCTGCATCTTCAACTGGCTTTCGCCGCTGATGTCGCTGCTGATGGCCTACACAGGTTTCCGCATCCGCCAGCGAGGCGGCATGGCAGCCGGCGGAAGCCTTGCAAAGGCGTGACCTACTTCCTGCGGCGTGCCATGCCGCGCATACGGCGCGGGAACAGCTTGCGGAAGTGCACCATCACCCGGCCCAGACTGTCGCCGGCCACAACAAGGCTCACGGCGCCGACAATTAGCACAAGGCCGAGATAGTCGGTTGCCACAAGCCTCTCGCCGAAAGCGAGTACGCCGATGGCTACGGCCGTAACCGGCTCCAGAGCGCCGAGAATGGCTGTGGGCGTAGGGCCGATATAGTGCGACGCCACTGTGGTGCACACAAAGCTCACCACAGTGGGCAGCACGGCCAGAGCCAAAAGGCACCCCCACATATACCACTTTTCCGGCCCGGCGAAACTCTCCGCCGGGTCGAATGCTATAAGCCCTCCGAAAACAAGCACGCCTGCCGAGAGCACATAGAAAATCACCTTTAGTGTGGGTATGCCACGCAGACGCCTGCTGTCGACGCCTATGATATAGATTGCATATGCCAGCGACGAAAGCATTACCATGGCGGTGCCTACAGGGCTGAGGGTAGCATCGTCGGGGCGACGGAACAGCAAGGCGATGCCGGCGAGCGCACCGGCGATGCACACGCCTGTGAGCAGACTGACCCGCTGGCGGAAAAACACGGCCATAAGCAGGGCCACCATGAGCGGATAGACGAACAGCAGCGTGCTCGCTATGGCTGCGTCCATATAGTTGTAACTCTCAAACAGAAGCCACGACGACGATGCCATGAGCACGCCCATGACCATCAGCGGTGGCACCATGCGGGGCGCCACCGCCAGGCTGTGCCCACGGGCGAAAAGCATTACGGCCACCAGCGGAAGACCGATCACATAGCGGTAGAACAGAACCGACGAGGCTGTCATACCCTCCTGATACAACGGAAGGGCGAACAGCGGGTTGGTGCCATAGGTGGCGGCGGCGACAGCGCCGGCGATATATCCTTTTACCTTGGTTTGCATAGCGACGGCAAAAATAGCTAAATTTGCGGCTGTAACCGTCGGCCACCCCACTCCAATGAATAAATTTTACATAGCCGCCCTGTGCGCCTGCCTGATTGTGCTGTCTTTCGCCACGGCCTGCAGGCCAGAAGCAGATCCGGTAATCGATTCCTTCGGCTGCGTGGTGCGCACGGATGCCGGACGCTCTGCGGTGCACCTTGTTTTCTCGGCAGATTCCATGTTCGAGGGCGGCGCGTACGCTCTCGATGTCCTCGATTCAGCCGGAGTGAAGGGCTCGTTCTTTTTCACCGGCAACTTCCTGCGTGATTCCGCCAACAGCTCCGTGATTAGGCGCGCCATCGAGGCGGGACATTACGTTGGCCCCCACGGCGACCGCCACATACAGCTGGCCGACTGGGACGCCGCACGCACCACGCTGGCGACTCCCGACAGCATGCTCGCCGACCTCGAGGCAAACTATACCGAACTGGCCCGCTTCGGCGTGCCGCGCGATTCCGCCCTGTATGTGCTGCCCTCGTTCGAGTGGTGCAACGGCGTGCATTCCGCCGCCATGCGCTCGGCAGGACTGGTGCCTGTGAACATAACACCCGGCATCGACACATACCGCGACTACACCACTCCCGGCATGCCGGAATACCAGTCGTCGGAGCGCATGCTGGCGCAGCTATGGGACTTCGAGCGGCAGAACGGACTGAACGGTGCAATCATAATACTACATCTGGGCACCCAGGACATCCGCACCGACAAATTGTACCGGCATCTGCCCGGCATCCTCGATTCACTGAAAGCACGCGGCTACAGCCCATACAGAATCGACAGATAGATAACCAAAAAAACCTCCGCGCCGGCCGACGTGGAGGTTTCTGTTGTGACTCCTACAGGATTCAA
>DKUJ01000007.1:569-28336 GCA_002490635.1 Porphyromonadaceae bacterium UBA7207 | reverse complement strand
CAATACTGTTTTTGTGGAATCGAGGATTTTCCATGTCGGTTTCTGCCATTCCTCCTCGTAGTATCGTAGTTCCTGGTCGAAAAGGCAGGAGCCGGTGAGCATCCCTTCGGGCATATTCTTGAATATATATTCCCATTCGGAGCCACCGAGTCGCCACCAGTTGGGGTCGCCACTTTCCCGGCGTGCTGTGCGTATTTCCATATGGGTATTGAAGTCATATGAACAGAGCGAATCGTCCCAAAACTTTTTTGTTGCAAAGAACATACTTGCAGTCGGGCCTATGCGCAGAGTCATAGGCGAAATCTCGAGATGTTCGTTGCGCTGTATGGTGTCTTCTTCGGTAATCTTGGTGTAGTACACCTCCATAACAGAGCTCTCTTTTTCCTCGACTATCGCAGAGAAAAGAGAAATAGATACAATCGCCATTGCGATGATAAATATTGTAGTCCGCATAGGGATTTGAGGTTAAAAGAGACAAGTCTGGGAAGAATAGACCCTGCCTTGTCTCTTTGGCAGCAGATTGTTTAGATTTGGATTACGAGGTTTATGTAGTTGTGTTTGTTTAGAAACTGTTAGATTTCAGATTGTACTATTTTTGAGTGTTTTTCATAATTGTAGGTGTATAGGTTCAAGGTTCTGTGCCAAAGATAGCCATATTTTTAGATATTCCAAATGAAAGTCTGTGTTTTTATGTTGTTTGTGTGCTTTTTTTATGCTAAAAGAGCTTTTTGGAGAGCATATGATAATATCGGAGGCCTTTCCCGGGAATGCAACGACGCATTTCATGGAAAGGCCTCCGGATTTATATGGTGCTATAGCCTGGGAAACGGTTTAATTATGTATGGGACAGCTTCCTGGCATAGACGGTCTGGTTTTTCAGATGTGGAGTTTTACCGCCAGTTGCAGGGAGCGGGGTAGCGACGGGCCATAGATATAGCCGCTGTCGCGGTTCTCGCCATGGTCGAAGTCGTTCTGGTAGCTATTGAATATGTTGGTTATTCCTGCCGAGAAGTCGAGGCATGCTGTGTGGAACACTTTAAGCTCGTAGTTTATTTTGGCTCCGGCGTCGAAGAAGCTGCCGGTAGTCACCGCGCGGTCGATCGGCGTGCCCGAACCTTCCATGTGCTGTACCAGCATGGAGCCGGTGTAGGTGCCGCTGAGAGCCAGACTCCAGTGTCTGGCGAAGTCCCAGTTGAAAGTCAGGTATCCGTAGGTGTCGGGAGTGCGGAACATGCGGCGCACGGCAGGCACTTCCGGGTTCTCGCTCCATTGCTCAGGCTGTTTGTAGCGGCTTCGCTGCCATGTGAATCCGGCCTGAATCCAGAGAGGGGATCCGAAAGATACCTTGGCTTCGATGTTTGCGCCGGCCACTGTTGCGCCGCCGCCGTTGTAGCGTTCGAGCACTGTGTTGCCGGCGGCGTCGGGTGTGGCGAGTTTGCGCAGTGCGAACACGTGGCGCAGGTCGGTGTAGAATCCCTCGAGGGTTAGATTGCACTGCACGCGGCCGAAACGCCGGTAGAGGTCGGCGGATGCGCTGAGGCTGTTGCTGCTTTCCTGGCGCAGGCCGGGCGCGAGCACCGTCACCACGCGTTCACCGCCCACGATTGCCACGTGAAAGTCTTCATCGTAGGCCTGGGGAGAGCGGAAACCGGTGGAATAGCTCAGCCTGAGGTTGATGTTTTCGGTAGGGTTGAAGCGGATGTTGGCACGTGGCGACACAATGGGGCGCCGTACCATGCTGTGCTTGTCGAGTCGTGCGCCGATGAGGAATCCCCAGCGGTCGTTGCGCCATTCGTTCTGCAGATATGCGCTGTAGATGTTCACCCGCTGCACAATGCGGTGCCCGTAGCCCACTGTTATGTCCTTCAGGTAGTTGTGGTAGTATTCGATTCCTCCGATAAGCTCCGAGGGCATGAACAGCAGACGGCTGAAACTGTGGGTGTACTGTGCTCCGGAAGTGACCACCAGGTCGTGGGTGCGGCCATAGGCATTCGGGTCGCGTCCGCTGCCGTAGTAGCTTTTGCGGCGCGTGTTCTGGAGAGCCGCGAACACATTGAGATGGCCGGTGCGCTCCCTGTTCCACAGGTCGAACGATGCCTCTCCGCCGTTTATGTCGTGTTCCACCTCTTCGGCGATGAGAGCCTGGTGGGCCGGCAGGTCGAGGTCGTCGCCTCCGCGGCGGTATTCGTGGGTGCCGTGGTACTCGAGGGTCAGGCGGCTGTCGTCGGTTGTGCGTGCGAAGGCACGCAGGCCGAGGGTCTGCGATTTCAGTTTCGCCACTTCCGTGAATCCGTCGCCGTTGTGGTCGTAGCCGTCGCGATGCCGGTTCTGGCCATATACGGTGAGGCCTATCTTGTTGTTCATGCCCACCACGGATGCGTTGAGCGCCGTGTTGTTGTCCAGAGCGCCGCTTATGCCTATTGATGTGAGTGTGTGCGAAACTTCGGCATAGTTGTCGGCCGGGTCACGGGTTATGATGTTCACGGTGCCACCGATTGCCGATGCGCCGAACAGCGCCGAGCCGCCCCCGCGCATCACCTCCACGCGGTCGATTATATTCGCCGGAATCTGTTCGAGACCATAGACACCCGTGAGTGCCGAGAACACCGGCCTCGAGTTCATCAGAATCTGTGAGTAATGGCCGTCGAGTCCGTTGATTCTCACCTGGGTGAAGCCACAGTTCTGGCAGTTGTTCTCCACCCTCACACCTGGCTGGAAGCTCAGGCCGTCGGCAAGCGAGCAGGCGTTGACCAGGCCGAACACGCGGTCGTTGACAACGCTCACCAGCACGGGGCTGTTGCGGCGCTTGAGTTCGCTTTTGCTGCCGGTGACCACTACCTGGTCGAGCATGAAGGCGTCGGGTTCGACTTCGAAGTTGACTTCCAGAGTGTGCCCTGCCGCCAGGGTCACATTCCTGGTCTTGGTAATGAATCCTACCGACGATGCCTCCACGGTGTATTCGCCGGGGCTAAGGTGGCGGAGTGCGTAGTGTCCGCTGGCATCGGTTACGGTGAATGTGCGCGTGCCCTTGAGCACGATGTTGTAGTGCGAGAGGTGCTCGCCGGTGGTGGCGTCAACCGCATGGCCTATGATATTGGCATCACTGGGGTTGTCGGCCAGGCCGACAGCCCACAGCAGCGCAGGCAACATCAGCGCTGCCAGCGTGGAATAAAAACGGATCATAAAGGAAAATGTTGAAAATTAGCGAATAGGATATGTTATGGCTAATTTTCGGCCGGAGGCGCACGTTCTCCGGAAACAATCCTTCTGTAGCATATGGAAACGATGATAACCGCAAAGCCCAGGGTCACTGTCCAGAGTCCTGGTTCGGGCACTGTCGCTATGCCTGAGCCTATCATCTGCGTCAGCGAGGCATTGATGGAGCCTATCGAAGCCAGAGCCTGGGAGCTGTGGCTGTGCTGCGAACCCGGAATGGTGGCGTGAGAGTGCACATACACCCGGTCGCCGTCGCGGTGGGTGTGCGTGAACAGTGTGTTCCCGCACACAAACGATGCGAAAACAGCCAGCAGCAGGCCGGCGATAATCCTGTTTCGGGTGCACTGCGGTTTCACGACGCAAAGTTAGCAAAATTATAGGTTGTCTTGATATTTTCGCTAATTTTGCATACCTGAATCATCAGTAAACGCAAGCTTAAAAGCGACAGATGTATTTTTCGCCCGAACTTCCCCTTGAGGTACTTTGGCTGCTGGTTGCCGCCGCCGTGTGCGTGCTGCTGGCCGCAGCCATCTATTTTTTTCGTGTGCGCACAGTGTCGGCATACTGCCGGCGTGCCGACCGCGAGCGTCCCGACAAGCCCGATGCCGAATATGAACCGGCATCGGTGGTTGTGTATTCGCAGGGCGATGCCGGACATCTGGAGGAGATTCTGAAAGCACTGCTCGACCAGGACTATCCGGCGGTCTTCGAGGTGGTGGTGGTCAACGAGGGCGAGCGTTCCGACGTGTCCGACCTCGTTTCGATGCTCCGCGCGAGCCATAGCAATCTCTACCTTACCTACACCCCCGACGGGGTTGTGAATCTCAGCCGCAAGAAACTTGCACTCACTCTTGGCGTGAAAGCCGCGCGCTACGGTGTTGTGGTGCTTACCACCACGGCGGCCGTTATCGAGTCGCGCATGTGGCTGCGGCGTATGATGGCTCCATTCGGAGCCTCCTCGCCCGTGGAAGTGGTGTTAGGCTTCGCATACGTGGACCCTGCGGAGGACAAGTCCAACGGCCGCAGGCGCCGTGCCTTCGATTTTGTTGCCGACAGTGTGCGCTGGCTCGGCGTGGCCATTGCCGGAAAACCTTTCCGAGGCACGGAGTACAACATAGCCTACCGCAAGGAGGTGTTTTTCCGCAACAGCGGCTTTGCCCGCAGTCTGAATCTGCACCATGGCGACGACGACATATTCGTGAGCCAGGTAGCCGGCCGCGACAACACTGTCGTGGAGCTGTCGCGGGAGTCGATGGTGCGTCTGCGCCATGGCAACCACCCCCGCATATTCACCGAACGCACCCTGCAGCGGCATTTCACCGAAAGTTTTATCCGCCGTCGCCCGCGGATTCTGTATCCCCTGGCCGGATGGCTGCAGCTTGCCGCCATAATCTGTGGCGGTGTGGCGGCTATTATCTCGTGGCCCAACCTGCAGGCGACATTGGTCGCTCTGGTTATTGTGGCCGTGATGCTTACTATAGACATCATTACCTGGCGAAAGGCCCAGGAGGCATTGCGCTCGCGCCGGCTTCTGCTTTCGATTCCATGGCTGGCCGTGATGTATCCTGTGCGCCGCATGGTGTCGCACATCCATTCGCTGCTCGGCAGACAGAAGAAATATACCTGGGACTGAGACAAAAACCTTCTAAATCTATACTAATGGCAAAGTACAACTTCGACTGCGTTATCGACCGTCATGGCACCGCAGCGGCAAAAATCGACCGGCTCGATGCAGTGTTCGGCCGCCACGACCTTACCCCCCTGTGGATCGCCGACCTCGACTTCGCCGTGTGTCCGCAGATTACCGCGGCACTGCAGAAACGGCTCCAGCATCCTGTGCTGGGATACTCCGAGGCTTCCGATGCATACTGGAACGCCATCATAGACTGGAACCGCCATCGCCACGGTTTTGAAATCGACCGCAGCGAACTCGCCTTTGTTCCCGGTGTGGTGAAAGGAATAGCATATGCCGTGAACTTCTTTACCTCGCGCGGCGATACAGTGGTGATTCAGCCGCCGGTATATACTCCTTTCCGCACTGTCGTGGAAGGCAACGGCCGCAAAGTGGTGGAGAATCCTCTGGTGGCCACTGCCGAAGGCTATGAGATGGACCTCGACGGTCTCGAAAGACTCATAGAGGAACACCATCCGCGCATGATGGTGCTCTGCAACCCCCACAACCCCATAGGCATCCAGTGGAGCGCCGACGACCTCGCCCGTCTGGCAAGTATCTGCCGGCGCGCCGGCGTGGTGGTGGTGAGCGACGAAATCCACGGCGACCTCATGCTCGAAGGACGCCCCCATATACCTTTCCTCAGTGTCAGCGACGACGCCCGTGCCATTGGCGTGATGCTCGGTGCGCCGTCGAAGACTTTCAATATTCCAGGCCTTGTGAGCTCCTGGATGGTGGTGAAGAACCCCGAACTCCGGAAGCCTTACTACGAATGGCTGGAAGCTAACGAGTTCAGCGCTCCTGTGCTTATCTCGACCATTGGCGCCGAAGCGGCATACTGCAATGGCGAGGAATGGCTCGACCAGATGCTCGAATATGTGCAGAGCAATATCGAGTTTGTGGTGGACTATCTGGCCGCCAACATCCCCGAGCTGCGCGTGGTGCGGCCGCAGGCTTCGTTCCTTCTGTGGCTCGACTTCCGTGGCCTTGGAATGTGCCAGAAAGAAATCATGAACCTGCTGCTGGACAAGGCGCATCTCGCCCTGAACGACGGCACCATGTTCGGCAGCCAGGGAGCCGGTTTCGCACGCCTGAATGTGGGCACACCGCGCTGTGTGCTGCATAAAGCGCTTGATAGCCTGAAAACGGCCATCAAAGGCTGCGAAGACGAAGCCTGACCGCTTGTACAGAATTCAAATTATACATTATAGAATTCAGATTGGACCTACGCATATTTCCCCCTGACGGCATTCTTGAGGCCGTTGCAGAACTGCCGCTGAGCAAAAGCGAAAGCGCGCGCCGGCTTGTGATCGATTTCATTGCCGGCGGCGCCGGCGCCCTTGCCGACGCATCCCGGCTGGCCGAGTGCCACGACATCGAGGTGCTGCGCCGTGCGCTTGAAATGTCGGGACAGGCCGACTCCATCGATCTGGGAGCCTCGGGCACCGCACTGAGGCTGCTTGCGGCACTATACGCCGCCACTCCGGGTGTCCGCTGCCGCCTCACAGGCAGCGACAGCCTGCGGCAACGCCCGCTCGCACCGCTGGTGGATGCTCTCAGAGAAATGGGAGCATCCATAACCTATTGTGTGCGCGAAGGTTTCGCACCGATAGAAATCGAAGGCCGGCGTCTGCGCGGCGGCGACATCACCCTCGATGCATCGGTAAGCTCACAGTTTGTTTCGGCATTAATGCTGGCTTCGCCACTTATGGAGTCGCCGCTGCGCATAGCCACTCCGGGCCGACGCAGCTCCTCTCCCTATCTGAAGATGACAGCCGCCATGATGACAGCCGCCGGTGTGCCTGCCGAAGTCGACCCCGATGGTGTGTCGGTTTCTTCCGGCAGCTATAGGGTTGTCGATGCCGATGTGGAGCGCGACTGGAGTGCGGCGGCCTTCTGGTACGAAATCGCCGCTCTTACCGCCGGATGGGTCACCTTGCCAGGCCTTCGTGAAAAATCCCTGCAGGGCGACAGTCTGGCCGCCTCGCTGTTCGAGCGCCTGGGTGTGATCACCGAATTTACCGCCGAAGGTGCCGGGCTGTCGGCTACACCCGACCTGTTCAGCCGTCTGGAGGCCGATATGTCCGATACTCCCGACATGCTTCCGGCGCTGGCTGTTACCGCGGTCCTTGCAGGCATACCGTTCGAGCTGAGCGGCGTTGCCAATCTCCGCCACAAGGAATGCGACCGGCTTGCAGCCTTGTGCGACGAACTCGCAAAAATAGGCATTCCGGTGACTATCGAGAAATACGACGACCTGTTGCGTTGGGACGGTACCCGTCTTCCGGTCAGGGAAATTCCCGTGTTCGATAGCCATGCCGACCACCGCATGGCCATGGCTCTTGCTCCGGTGGCAGTGTTCATTCCCGGAGCGGTGATAAAGGACGCCGGTTGTGTAGCCAAGTCCTACCCCGGCTTCTGGCAGCAGCTGCAGCAGGCAGGCTTTGTGCTGGCCGACCCCGACGAACCCATGCCCGACCCGCAGCAGCAATGACGGCAATTCTCATACTTGCCGCCTCCATTGTGGTTGTGGGGATGCTGCTTTTCATCCACCACCGGATTACCACTCCCGCCCCGTCGCGCACAGAGCGTGAGGATGGCGTTGACACGACATCACCAGCAGCCGGCGGCGACAGTTCTTCCGACGACGGGGAATGCTGCGGAATGCATATAACCTGCGAAAAGGATTCGTTGCTGGCGGCTGTCTCCGAAACAATAGAGTATTTCGACGACGAGGAACTCGACCGCTTCGCCGGCCGTGCCGCCTCCGACTACAGCACAGCCGAAGCCGATGAGTTCCGCGATGTTATGCTAACCATGTCTCCCGACGAAATCGCGCCCTGGGCGCGCAGCCTGCAGTTGCGAGGCATCGAACTGCCGGCTCCCGTGCGCGACGAACTGTTGCTCATCGTGGCCGAGGCTCGGAAACCGCATAAGCAATGACAGAACTTCTGCAATATCTCGACTATCCGTTTTTCCAGCGCGCACTCCTGGCCGTTGTTCTTGTGAGCCTTTGCGGGGCTGTTGTGGGAACATACATTGTCAGTCGCCGGCTGGTGGCAATCTCGGGAGGCATCACACACGCCTGCTTCGGAGGTCTCGGTCTGGGTTACTTTCTTGGTGTCAGCCCTTTGCTCACAGCAGCAGTCGTGGCCGTGGCATCGTCGGCCGCCGTGGAATGGAGTTCCTCCCGCTGGGGCGTGCGCTCCGATTCGGCAATTGCCGTTGTGTGGGCGCTGGGAATGGCGCTGGGCACATTGTTTGTGTTCCTTACTCCTGGATATGTGCCCGAGCTTAACACTTTCCTGTTCGGAAACATCCTCACCGTCGGCCCCTCCGACCTGCTGGCTTTCGGTATTTTCGGCCTGGTGCTGGCGGTGTTCACCGTAAGCTGCTACCGGCGCATCGTCGCCGTGGCCTTCGACAGCGACTTCGCCGCTGTGTCCGGAATAAATGTGCGTTTCATTTCCTACGCCATGACTGTGCTCGTGGCTGTGTGCATAGTTCTAACCATCAGAGTGGTCGGAATCATGATGCTCATGTCGGTGCTTTCGCTGCCCATGCTCGCCGCCGAAGTCTATTGCCGGCGCATGGCCACAATAATGTGCGCCTCGGCGGCGGTTTCGCTGCTGTGCTGCCTGGGCGGCCTTATACTTTCTGCCGGCACGGGAGTGCCTGCCTCCGCCATGGCTGTGCTGCTCATGGTGGCCGTCTATGCCGTCGCCAGAATTTCAGCGGCTCTGTCGGTGCGCAGGCAAGCCCGCTAAACAAACTTTAATAGGCTAAAGGCCAAAAAAAAGCGTATTCCGCAAAACCAAATACCGAAATTTTTCATTAATTTTGCGGCGGTAAAAAAGAACAGTCCTTGCGCCATATGTAGCGCAAGCGCCAAAAGGCTGACAATAAGCATATTTTCAAACCCAATATTCAAAATATCCAAAATGACTAAAATCGGTATCAATGGCTTTGGACGTATCGGTCGCTTTGTCTTCCGTGCCTCCATCAAGCGTGACGACATCGAGGTTGTTGCCATCAACGACCTGCTGCCCGTAGACTACATGGCCTACATGCTCAAATACGACACAATGCACGGTCAGTTCGAAGGCACCGTAGATTACGACCTCGAAAAGAGCGAACTCATCGTCAACGGCAAGCACATCCGTGTCACCGCCTGCAAGAACCCCGCAGAAATCGCTTGGGGCGCAGTAGGTGCCGAATACGTCGTGGAATCCACCGGCCTCTTCCTCACAAAGGAAAAAGCTCAGGCTCACATCGAAGCAGGTGCGAAATATGTGGTTATGTCCGCTCCCTCCAAGGACGACACCCCCATGTTCGTTTGCGGCGTGAACGCCCACACTTACGTGAAAGGCACCCAGTTCGTGTCCAACGCTTCCTGCACCACCAACTGCCTTGCCCCCATCGCTAAAGTCCTCAACGACAAGTTCGGCATCCTCGATGGCCTTATGACCACCGTTCACTCCACCACCGCTACCCAGAAAACCGTAGACGGTCCTTCCATGAAAGACTGGCGTGGTGGCCGTGCCGCTTCCGGCAACATCATCCCCTCCAGCACCGGCGCCGCCAAGGCTGTAGGCAAAGTGATTCCCGAACTCAACGGCAAACTCACCGGCATGAGCATGCGCGTGCCCACCCTCGACGTTTCCGTTGTCGACCTCACTGTAAACCTGGCTAAACCCGCCACTTACGACGAAATCTGCGCCGCCATGAAGGAAGCTTCCGAAGGCGAACTCAAAGGTGTGCTCGGCTACACCGAAGAAGATGTCGTTTCCAGCGACTTCCTCGGCGATACCCGCACCTCCATCTTCGACAAGAAGGCAGGTATCCAGCTCACCCCCACTTTCGTGAAAGTCGTTTCATGGTACGACAACGAAATCGGCTACTCCAACAAAGTGCTCGATCTCATCGCTACCATGGTTAAAATCAACGGCTGATACCCGAAGATACACCGCATAAAATAGAAAGACTGCTCCGCACAACAGGCGGGGCAGTCTTTTTTTCATATCTTTGCGAAATGATGCAGCACTGCGAACATATTCCGATGGTGAGCGTGGCAATGATTGCCTACAACAAGGAACGGCTCATCGCAC
Source organism: Porphyromonadaceae bacterium UBA7207 (assembly GCA_002490635.1). Lineage (GTDB taxonomy): Bacteria > Bacteroidota > Bacteroidia > Bacteroidales > Muribaculaceae > CAG-873. The sequence continues at coordinate 18,340 of DKUJ01000007.1, read as the reverse complement.
GCGCCATAGAAGGCGTGGTGAGGCAGCGCGCGCCCTTCGCGATAGAACTTATAATCGTGGACGACGCTTCCACCGACGCAACCCTCGGGGTGGCGCGTATGTGGCAGGAGCGTTATCCGGATATAATCAAGGTATTCGCCAACAAAACCAATCTCGGACTTCAGGCGAATTATATCGAGGCATTCAGCCACTGCACCGGCAAATACCTCGCCATATGCGATGCCGACGACTACTGGTGCTCACCGTCGAAGCTCCGCCGCCAGGTGCGGTACATGGAAAAGAATCCCGGCTGCGCAATCACTTTCCATAGGGTTGTAAACCACTACACCGCCGATTCCACCAAAAGCCTGAGCAACGGCGGACAACGCGTCGACACCACGATAGCCGACCTCGCCCGCAGCAACTATATCACAAACCTGTCGGTGGTTTATCGCCGCAGCCTGGTTGATCTCCGGAATCTCCCTGAGTGGCTTGCCGACGACCGCTCTCCCGACTATGCCATGCACATGCTCTATGCTGCCGGGGGAACAATCCATTACTTCCGACGGCCAATGGGTGTGTATCACATCGCTGGCGAAGGCGCCTGGAGCATGACAGAGCGCTACCGGAGGCTGGAAATGTCGCTCTCTGTCCGCCACCGCCTTATGGTGCATTTCGCGCATATGCCCGAGGTTGTCGCCAGGCTGAGAGGCGCCGCCGAAAGCATACTGCTGGCAATGGTGGCCGCTTCCGGCAATGACACCGTGCGTCGCGATTCCGCGATAGCCCTTCTCATGGCCGATAACCCGTCGGCAACACCGGAGGACATAATCCGGGCTGCAACATCAAAGGCCTCCGCGCCGCCTCTTCTCCGCCGCCTGCTCACGGCCATCCGTCGCGCAGTGTCAAGGCTTATGCCGATTTCCGCAGCGCGCCTGATTCCGTAACAGGGCTAATACGCAGCGAGGCCGACGTTATGGTTGCGTCGGCCTCGTTGCGTTGCAGTGTGGCAAGAGCTATGCGTAGCGCTCTTTCACAGCTTTCTTGAACTCCTCGAACACGGGGTAGAAGTCGGAGTAGATGTTGCTGTCCTCGGAGCATTTCTTGAGTACATGATGCATCAGACGGAGAGCCACGGCGAGTTCTTTGGCATGTTTTTCGGAGATATCGCCCTTGGCGGCGATTTTCTGTGCCATGGCGGCAAGGTCGTGGTGGCCTCCGAAGTTGAAACTCATCACATCCTCGATTTTGCCGTCGCGCACTTCGGAGATATTGAAGTGATACGAGCGTTTTTCTTTATTGCATTTGCAATTACAGTCCATGATTATTCTATATTTGGGTTTGTATGTATAAAACGGGATATATGGCCCGATGTTCGCCGTTAAATGATAAATATTTGCTAATTTCGCGCTGTACGAATTTCCTTTTCTGTAACCATGGCTCGAAAACACACCCTGTGCCTTGCCGCCGCTACGGCACTGGCGGCCTCAGCTCTTCTTAACGGCTGCAGCGATGCCGCCCGCAAGGACAATACTCTTGTTATTCTCCACACCAACGACACCCATTCGCAGATCGATCCCACACGGAAGAATCTCGGCGGGGTTATGCGCCGCATGGCTGCTATCGACAGCATCAGACGCCACAACGAGAATGTGATGCTTGTCGATGCCGGTGACGCCGTGCAGGGTACGCTGTATTTCTATCTCTACGGCGGCAGGGTGGAGCAGGAGGTGCTGAACATCATGGGACTCGACGAAGGCATACTGGGCAACCACGAGTTCGACAACGGCACAGACTCTCTGGCATCGGTGTTGCGGCTCCGCAACCGCAAGCTCATAAGCACCAACTACGATGTGGACGACACTCCGCTGGATACGCTGTTGATTCCGTATTCCGTGCGTGAGTACGGAGGAAAGCGCATAGGCATAATGGGCCTCAATCTCGACCCGGAAGGAATGATAAGCGACGACAACAGCGAAGGCATAGATTTCCGGCCTATCGTGGCCACGGCCAATGCCACAGCCGACATGCTGCGCAGCCGCGAGAATGTCGACGCCGTGATTGCCCTCACCCACATAGGATACAATCCGGCGGGTCTTGTCGGCGACAGTGTTCTTGCCCGCAACTCCCGTGGCATCGACATCATTATCGGCGGCCATAGCCACGATGTTATAGATCCTGCAACCGAGCGAGGAGCCGCGCGCAGCCGCCTTACCGACCTCGACGGGAAGGAGGTGCTGGTGGTGCAGACAGGAAAGTCGGGTATGAATCTCGGCAAAATTGAAATCAATCTCGACAGCCTTGGCAAGGGCGGCCGGCCGTCCTACGAGCTCATCCCTGTTGATTCCCGCTTCGACGGACGCACCGAGCCGCGTCTCCAGGCACTGCTCGACCGCTATTCTTCGGGAGTGGACTCGCTGATGCACATGTGGGTGGGAACGGCTCCGCAGGCTCTTCCCGACAGCAGCACTCGCCTTATCAATTTCTTCACCGACTTTGTGCTCTCCCGCGGCCGCCAGCTGGCACCGGGGGTAGATCTGGCAATAGCCAACAAAGGCGGCATCAGAGCGTCGCTGCCGCAGGGGCAGTTCTCCAAAGGCCATATAATCAATATGCTGCCTTTCCGCAACTATGTAACTGTAGTCGATGTCGAAGGCGACGATTTGCTCGAAATTTTCCGGGTTATGGCAAAGACAGCAGGCAATGGAGTGAGTGCTAACGTGCGCGCCACCTACACCGATGGCGACGAGGGCTTCGAACTTGGCGAGGTGCTCATCGACGGCCGTCCACTCGACCCTGAAAAAACCTACCGTGTGGCCACAATAGACTATCTGGCTAAGGGTGGCGACTATATGAAGGCATTCCGCGAAGGCGACGGTGTGGCCGACAGCCCCACATGGGTCTACGACGACCTTCTGGAATATTTCACCACCGGCGCCGGTGCAGGCCGGCCGCTCACCGGCGACCCCGGACCGCGTTGGAAAAAACAATGATACCGGGCGGTATTCTCATTTGATATGAAGCACAATTATCTGATATCTCTTGCTGTCGCGGCTCTGTTGGCCGTGATTTCCGCCACCGGAGCCGAACCCGTGCCGGCGCGTGGCGTCGACCGTGCGGCCGCAGCCCGGTGGGCCGACTCTGTGTATAATTCTCTCAGCGTGCGTCAGAGGCTGGCGCAGCTGGTTGTGCCCAAGCTTGTTCCCAACGACGTTGCCGTCGTTGGGCGTATCGCCCGTGAGGGCTTCGGCGGGCTGCTGTTCACGGCAGGCACGCTCGAGCAGTATGTGGCAAGTACCAATAGCGCGCAGAGCAATGCCAAGGTGCCAGTGCTGATGACTTTCGACGGAGAATGGGGCCTGAACATGCGCATCCGGGAACTCGACGCCTTTCCCCATAACATGGCGCTCGGCGCCGTACAGCAGCCGAAGCTCATCTACCGCTACGGGCAGGAGATGGCGCGGCAGTGCCGCCTGCTGGGAATACAGTGCAATTTCGCTCCCGACGCCGATGTGAACTCCAATCCATCCAACCCGGTTATCGGCTACCGCTCCTTCGGCGAAGACCCCGAGCGAGTGGCGGTGGCCACAGTTGCGTATACACTCGGTCTGGAAGATGCCGGCGTGCAGGCCACGCCGAAACATTTCCCCGGCCATGGCGACACTTCCACCGACTCGCACAAAACGGTGTCGCGTGTCACACACAGTCGCGAGACGCTTGCCGATACCGACCTCATCCCCTTCCTGCGCAGCATCGAGGCTGGTGCATCCAGCATAATGGTGGGCCATCTTGTGGTACCTGCGCTCGACCCTTCCGAGGCTCCGGCTTCGCTGTCGAAAAACATTATCCGCGGAGTGCTGCGCGACAGCCTCGGCTTCGAGGGACTTATATACACCGATGCTCTGGGAATGAAAGGAGCGGTGGATCCCCAGGGGCGCAATCCTGCCGTCGCCGCCATGATTGCAGGTGCCGATGTGCTGCTGTGCCCCACCAATCCCATCGGTGCCCTGGATGCTCTGGTGGCCGCCAAAACGTCGGGAGCTATCACCGACGCCATGCTGGAAGACCAGTGCAAAAGGGTACTTCGATACAAGTATTACCTCGGACTCAGCGTGCACCCTATGGTGAGCACCGACATAGCCGCATTGCGCTCGCAACTGTTCGATGCCGGCACCGAGGCGCTCATCGACGAGCTGGCAGCGGCTGCCATCACGGTTCCTGTCAACGATGACTGTGTGCTGCCGCTGGGACAGTTGGCGAACAACAGGATTGCGCTGACGATTATCCGCGAGAACGCTCAGGCCTGCCAGGCTGCCGTGGACCAATTTGTGGAAACCGTGCGCCACTATGCCGACGTGGAAGTGTTCTATGCCGACGGTGCCCCGCTTTCGCCTGCCAAGCTGCAGAAACTCAAGTCCGCCGATTCAGTTATTGCCGCAGTATTCACCGACAAGGCTTCCGACCGCAATGCATTTGCCGCCATCGCCAGCAACTACAGCGGTAAGCTTGTGGGCGCGTTCATGATCAATCCATACAAGACTCTGAAGTTCAAACCTGCCCTGCAGAAGTGCTCGGCCCTGGTGATGGCCTACGACCACATTCCGGCCAGCGCCCGTGCCGCCGCGCAGGCTGTATTCGGCGGAATCGATGTTTCGGGAAAACTGCCTGTGCGCATGCCGGGTATAGCTCCGCTGGGCGCGGGATTCAATATCGAGAAGACCCGTCTGGGCTTTGCCACTCCCGTGGCCGAGGGATTCAGGCCTTGGCTCACCGACAGTATCGACGCCTTTGCACGAAAGTGCCTTGCCGAAGGCGCTTTCCCCGGCTGCCAGATTCTGGTGGCCCGAAACGGGAATATTGTTTTCAACCGTTCGTATGGCAAAACCGGACTCCGCGACGGCCGACCGGTCGACGCCCGCACGGTCTACGACCTGGCGTCGGTTTCCAAGGCCGCCGGCACCCTTCCGGGCATTATGAAAGCCTATGACATGGGTCTGCTGTCGCTCGACGATTCCCTTGCCACGCTCATTCCCGAGATAAGCGACCCCGGAAAACGCACCATCACCGTGCGCCAGCTGCTGTACCACGAGTCGGGCATGCCGCCGGCACTGAACATGTACAATGTGATGATCGACACCTGTTCATATACCGGCAAACTGTTCTCCCGCCGCCGCGATGCCAGCCACGGCATTCGTGTGGCACGCAACACCTACGGCCACAATTCCGCCCGAATGCGGTCCGATATCATATCCACCAGCCGCAGCGACAGCTTTCCCACGGAAATCGCCCGGGGTATCTTTGCCGGAAAGGCCGCATATGACACCGTGATGCGGCGCATCTATGATATCCCGCTGCGAAAGAACCGGAACTACACGTACTCCTGCCTCAACTTCTGCTTGCTCATGGACATCGAGCAGCGGCTCACGGGCCGGCCACACCAGCAGTTTGTCCGGGACGAAATCTTCGGTCCCATCGGTGCATACCGCACCGGATACCGCCCTCTTGAACGCATACCGCGAAGCGAGATAGCGCCCACAGAGAACGATACTTTCCTGCGCCGTCAGGTGGTGCACGGCTACGTACACGACGAGACCGCCAATTTCTCCGGTGGCGTGCAGGGCAATGCCGGTCTTTTCGGCACTGCCGGCGATATCGCCAAGATATGCCAGATGCTGCTCAACGGAGGCACCTACGGCGATGTGCGTGTGCTATCCGCAAACACCGCCGACCTGTTCACCACAGCCAAGAGTCCTACATGCCGCCGTGGTCTGGGATTCGACAAACCTGACATGGCCAATCCCGACTATTCCCCCACGTGCGAGGAAGCCGGAGCTTCGGTATTCGGGCACCTCGGGTTCACAGGCACCTGTTTCTGGGTCGATCCTGAAAAAGAATTGATTTTTGTTTTCCTGACCAACCGCGTTTACCCAACCCGCGAGACACCCGTTTTCAACGGACTCAATATTCGTCCCACACTTTTCAGTACAGTTTATAAAGCCCTGGCCGACAACTACGGGGAAATACAGTAAAAACTATGAAACTTCGTCGTCTATTCCTTACTCTCGCTGCCGCGACCGTCCTTGTGGCCACGGCGGCAGAACCATCGGACAGCACCGCATGTCGCCTGAGCCTGTGGCCGGCAGTGACCGATGCCGGTATTTCGCTGGCACTCAATGCCGGTATTACCGAAACATTCAAACATACCGTTCATGAATGGCGCCCCGATGGCAGCGACGACCGTTCTTTCCCGTCGCGGCATGCGTCGTGGGCCTTTGCGGCTTCCTCGGTGCTTTCGCGCGAGTTCTACCGTACGACTCCCTGGGTGGGGATGGGCGCACACGTGCTGGCCTCCGGACTTGGAACATCCAGAGTGTGGAAAGGCAGGCACTACGGTGGTGATGTGGCTGCCGGAGCGGCCATAGGCATAATTTCCGCGCAGGCCGGCGGCATGCTCTCCGACCTTATCTTCGGCCGCAAGTGCCACCCCTCCGGAGCCGATGCCGTGTTCGCTCCGGCAATCGACGTTGAATCAACCGTACTTATACCACTGGACGACAATTATAAATCGGGCTTCGCCACATCGGTGCGCGGAGTGCTGCCCTTTGCCCGCCACTGGGGCGTGAGCGCCCGTGCAGGCATTCTGGCCATGGCGCGCAATGCCGCCACTCTGAAGCGCCCGAGCCGCGGCGGACTGCTCACCATGGGCTTTACCGGCCACTGGCAGCTTCCCGCAAGAAGTCTGGCATTCGAAGCCGAACTCCAGGGCGGTGTTGCCGCGCTCACCCGCTACGATGCCGATAGCAAGCACTGGCGCGCTGCCGGCAGCGTCCGTGCCACCCTGGCATGGCAGCTCACTACCGCTTTCGCCGCAACGGCGTCGGCGGGCTATACCGCGACAACCGGTACCGGAAGCATTTCGGCCGTGGCTGTAACCATAGGCTCCCGAGCCACATTCTGATGAAAGGTACTGTAATACGCAACACCGGCTCGGCATATACCGTCCGTACCGACGGCGGCGAAGAGGTGTCGTGCCGCATCAAAGGCAATTTCAGAATCAAGGGCATACGCACCACCAATCCGGTTGCCGTTGGCGACCGGGTGGTGTTCGACGAACCGGGACCCGACGGAGTGGCGTTGATAACGGCCATAGAGCCTCGGCGCAACTACATTATCAGGCGCGCCTCCAATCTTTCCAAGGCCGCATCCATCATCGCCGCCAATGTCGATGCCGCACTGCTGGTGGTCACTCTTGCTCATCCATCCACGTCGACGACATTCATCGACCGCTTTCTGGCTACCGCCCGCGCCTATGGTGTGCCGGCGATACTGGCCATAAACAAAACCGACCTTCTCGACGATGCCGAGAGCCGCGAGCTGCTCGACGCGGTGGCCTACCTCTACCGCTCAATCGGTTACCAGGTGGCGGAAGTGTCGGCAAAGACAGGTCTGGGACTCGATGGCCTGCGACAGCTGCTGGCGGGTAGGACAACCCTATTTTCGGGCAATTCCGGGGTTGGCAAGAGCAGCCTTATCAATGCGCTTGTGCCGGGGCTGCAGCTGCGCACGGCGAAGATTTCCGACGCCCACGACACCGGCATGCACACCACAACTTTCTCGGAAATGTATCCTCTGCCGGGAGGTGGCAACATAATCGATACTCCGGGAGTACGCGGATTCGGCACAGTCGACTTCGACCGTGCCGAAGTGGGACATTTCTTTCCTGAAATATTCGAGGAGTCGCACAACTGCCGTTTCAGCAACTGCACGCACACCCACGAACCGGGTTGCGCCGTGCTCGCGGCTGTCGATGACTGCCGCATAGCGGCCAGCCGCTACAACTCATATCTGAGCATTGTGAACGACACCGGCGACGAGTCCGACAAATACCGCAAGCCGCAGTAGCCGGCTTACCGGTCGCCGTTGTAGAAAAGAAGGATTCGTGAGCGCAGAATCGACTCGTAGCGTGCGCGCACGCTTTCTGCCATGGCTGTTATGTAGTCACTTTTGGCCTTTTCGAGTTCGGTGGCGTTGGCCCTTCCGTTCTCGTATTTGATGCTTACAGCCCTGAAAGCCTCCCGGGCGCTCTCCAGTGCGGCGGCTGCGGCCGTGCGCTTCTGGTATGCGGCCATGGCCTGGCTGTGTGCCTGGCAGATGGCTTTATAGAGGGTGTTGCGGGTGTCGTCGACTCTCAGGCGGGCGCTTTCGCCGGCAAGCCGTGCCCTGCGCACGCTGTTGCGCGTTCCGAAGGCATCGAACAGCGGCACCGACAGGTTGATGCCTATGCTCTGCGAGAAGTTGTGGCGCATCTGGCTGCCGAAAGTTTCGTTGGGTATTCCGCTGCTGTTGTAGTAGTTGCTGCCTATTCCGGCACTCACGCTTATGGTTGGCAGGTAGCCGCTGCGGGCCACAGCCACGTTCTTTTCGGCAGCTTCGAGAGACAGTCCGGCGGCGCGCATGGCGTGGTTGCCGGCGAGTGCCGAGGCAAATACATCGTCGACGCTCATAAGCGGCGGCAGGCTGTCGGCGAGTGCGGCTATGGCGAAGCCCTCCGTGGAGTCGAGATTGAGAATCTGGGCGAGGTCGAGCAATGCAAGGGCGCTGTCGCCGGCGGCTGTTACGGCACCGAGTTCGTCCTGCGCGAGCTGCGAGCGCGCCGATGCCAGGTCGAGTTCGGGCAGCCGGCCCTGTTCCACCAGAATCCGGGTGCGGTCGAGTTCCCGGGCGCTTATATTGCGTCGTTCGCGGGCAACGGCGCTCAGTTCGGCGGAGTAGAGTGCCTGCAGGTAGGCGCTCAGCACATTCAGGGTTACATCGTCCTTGGCAGCTTCGGCTTGCTCGAGCATGGCGGCGAGATTGGCTTTGGCGTAGCTTAGACGGCGCACGGCGCCCAGTCCCTGGAACACGGGTATGTTGACATTGAGTCCGGCGGAGAACGACGATGTGTTGCGGTTGGCGTAGGTGTTGTCGGCGGTGAGGCCGCGGCCGAAGTTGAAGTTCTGGCCGGCATATCCCGAGGCCGTTGGCAGGAAGCGGTTGCGGGCGTCGTCGAGGTCAAGGCGTGCGCTGCTCACTTCCAGTGCGCGCGATCGCACATCGATGTTGTTTGCCACGGCATAGTCCACGCATTCCTGCAGCGACCATTCCCTGGCCTGCGCTGTGGCGGCTGACGCTGCAATGGCTGCTATTGTAAGGAGTTGGCGTATCATTGTCATTCGACTGTTTTCTTGCCGCGGACTATGACCGTGCTGTCGATTCCTGCGGTGATTTCTATGTTTATGCCGTCGCTGAGACCGGTTTCGACGGCCTTGCGGAGGTATTTCCGTGGCTCGGCGAGGCTGTCGGTGAGGATGTGCACGAAGGTGCTGTCGCCGGCGAATTCTATCACGCCCTCGGGCAGTGTCAGAACACGGCCCGATGATGCCAGGGCTATGGTGGCGTTGGCGCTGTAGCCCGAGCGCATGCCGGCGGTATTCTCGGCAGGGATAGCGGCCTTGATTTCAAATGTATTTGCGCCGCTGCTGTTGTCGCCTTTGGGGGCTATGTATTCTATCTGCGAGTGTGCCTCGAGTTCCGGGATTGCTCCCACGGTGATTGTGAGAGGCATGCCGGCGCGAAGCATGCCCACCTCGGTCTCGTCGACCTTTCCACGGAAAATGAGGTCTGACATGTCGGCTATTACCGCCACTGTGGTGCCGTCGTTGAGGGTATTGGCCTGGATTACCGAGCTGCCCACCTGCACCGGCACATCAAGCACCAGGCCGTCGACGGTGGCGCGAACCATGGTGTTGCTCTCGGTTGCGTTGTAGCGGCTCACGCCCTCGCGCACGATAGCCAGGGCATCTTCGGCGGCGTCCACTTCCTCGCGGGCACGGGCGCGGGCGTTCAGCGAGGTCTCGAATTCCTGGCGGGAGATTACCTGCCTGCTATACAGCACGCTGTCGCGGCGGAAGGTGGTTTCCTTTTCGTTGAGTCCTATAGAGGCCACGCTCAGGCGGTTCTGTGCCGAACTTAGCTGCGAAGCTTCGGGCACAACCTTGATTCGGGCTATTATGTCGCCGATGCGCACCTGGTCGCCGGGCTCGACGGCGATTTCCGCGATTATGCCGGATATCTGGGGCTTGATCTGAATTTCGTCGCGAGGCTCGATGGTGCCGGTGAGCACAGTGGTGCGCTCTATGGTGTCGAAAGCGGGAACAACGCTCTCGTATCTGTCGTGGCGCGGACGGGAATTTTGCCAAAGGAAGAAGAAAGTGCCCGCCGCGAGCAGCGCCAGCAGAATCCACAGGGAAGTGCGGAAGAATTTTTTCATTTTTCTCGGATAGCTTCTATAGGTTTTATTTTCATAGCTTTTACTGCTGGAAGAGTGCCGGCGGCACTTCCCAGCACAAGGAACATGAACACGATGGTCATGGCCACGCCGAAACTGAGCTGGAATCCTGCCGGCGGCAGCATGGGCTTGGCGGTGGCGTGTTCCACCGCGGCAAGAATGGCCGCCGCGAAACACACGCCGGCGGTACCCGCCACAAGAGTGAGCACGACGCTCTCGCTGAGCACCTGCATGGTTATGTCGGCCGGGCGTGCTCCCAAAGCGCGGCGGACGCCGAATTCATGGGTGCGTTCGCGCACGATAATCCACATTATGTTGCCCACGCCTATCACTCCGGCCATCAGCGAGCTGCCGCCGATGAAAAGGGCAACCAGCGATATGCCCATGAAAAGCTTGTTCACCATGTCGAACATATCGCTCACGTCCATGAAGTCATATGCGTTCTCGTCGTCGGGGGATATCACATGGGTCGACGACAGTACCCTGCGGATGGCCTCCTTGTTGTCGGAAGGCTTATGGCCTCTAGGTGCCGTGTACAGGAAGAAGAATACGTTGTTGCCCTGATTGAAGGCGCGGCGCAGAGTGCTTGCCGGCATCAGTATGCTCTCGTCGAGGCGGCCGCCGATGCTCACTTCTCCGAGCTGGCCGGCACGTCCGATTATCAGGAAACGGATTCCGCTGATGGTTACCGAGCGCCCCACGGGGTCTTCGTCGGGGAACAGCTCGTTGGCGAGGTTGTTGCCTATGAGGCACACTTTGCGCGAGCCGGCCACGTCGGAGTCGTTGAGCAGACGTCCGCCGTAGAGCACAGGCGAGGTTATGAGATTGTACTCGGCCTCGACTCCTATTATGCGCACATTCTTGCTGTATTGGCCATTGATGGCGCGGGCATTGGCGAAGCCGAGTTCGGTGGAATATTCTATAGCAGGGGCGGTGCGGCGGATGGCGGCGATGTCGGCCACGTTCATGTTCCATGAGCTGCCTTTGTTGAAGCCCCGGTAGGAAATGCTGCGCGTGCCGGGCGATACGCCTCCCATGTTTGTGGCCAGGCCTGCGAACTGGCGGCTGACTATGCCTTCGAATCCCCGCGAGGCACCCCAGAGCAGTGCCAGCATGGCCGTGCCCCAGAAAATGCCGAAGGCGGTGAGGAAGGTGCGCGTTTTGTTGCGGCCGAGGGTGGCGGCTATCTCGCGCCAGTTTTCAAGGTCGAAGAATGTGACTTTCATGGCTCATTCGTCGCGGAGTGCCTCCACTGGTTTTACTTTTATGGCCTTGAGGGCCGGGAAAAGCCCTGCCAGTGCGCCGGCGACAATAAGCGCCACGGTTACCTGCATGGCCAGACTGATATCCACGGTGGGATTGTTTATCACATTTTTGTCGCCGATGTTGGCATCAGCTAACTGAAGGATTATCATGCCTGAAAACACCCCTATATAGCCGAACAGAGCGGTGATGGCCACGCTTTCGCACAGAACCTGCACCAGAATCGAGCGAGGGCGCGCGCCAATGGCACGGCGGATGCCTATCTCGTGAGTGCGCTCGCGCACCGACACGAACATTATATTGCTCACGCCCACTATGCCAGTGAGCAGTGTGAGCAGTCCCAGCACCCATACGGCCAGCACGAGATAGTTGTTCACCTCCTTGTTGGTGAGATATGACTTGAATGAATTCCACATCCACAAGGCATTGCTGTCGTCGGGGTCGAAGTTGTGGCGGGCGGCCATGGTGCGGCGCAGACTCTGCTCGGCGGCATCGGCCTGTTCCTCGGTGGCCACATTGTCGGCCAGCTCTAACTGCAGCTGATACACGAAGTCGTCGCCGCCGGTTATGGATGCATATGTGGAGTACGGTACATAGGACGTGTTGCGCCAGTTGTGGCTGAATATTCCGGTAACCGTCCACGCCAAACCCATTGCCGACACTTTTTTGCCCAGGGCATTGTCTTCGCTGCCGAACAGAAGGCGTGCTGTGCGTGCCGAAATCACTATCGAGCGGCGGCGCAGCTCCATGTCGAGGTCGTTGATGAAGTGACCGCTCTGCATGTCGATTCCCTCATACTCGATGGCCGCCGGATATACAGCCATGAAGCCGCCGGATACAAAGTCGGCCGGGCCGTGTATTTTTGCGGTGTCGTTTGTGGCGAAAGCGCTGCCGGAGGCTATGAGGCCATGGCTGTTTTCCACCACCGGCTGCAGGTCGGAGTTGCGCTGGCGTATGTAGCGGCCATCGGAGTATCCCCTCCAGGGTCTGGAAGTGATACCGTTCCACACGTTGATTTTGCCCATGCTTTCGGATGTCTGGTTTGCCTCGAAGGCGTTCACAAGGCCTTTTGCCATGCCGAGCAGAAGAATGAGCATGAACACGCCCCAGCTCACCGAGATTCCGGTGAGGATGGTGCGCAGCCGGTTGCTGCGCATGGTCTGGCCGATTTCGCGAAAGAGGTCAAGCATCGGAGTCGACAATTCTGCCGTCCACAATCCGCACGATGCGGTGTGTGGCGGCGCCAACGGCGGGGTCGTGGGTAACAATCACGGTGGTCATGCCCTCGGCATTCAGCTGCCGGAATACCTCCATCACCTCTTTGGAGGTGGATGAGTCCAGGGCGCCGGTGGGCTCGTCGGCCAGTATGATTGCAGGATTTGTCACCAGCGCGCGGGCTATGGCCACACGCTGTTTCTGGCCTCCGGATAGCTCGCCGGGCAGATGGTGCGCCCGGTCGGCAAGGCCGAGGCGTTCGAGTTGCTCCATGGCCAAGGCATTGCGCCGTTTGCGCCCTATACCCTGGTAGAACAGCGGCAGAGCCACATTCTCGAGGGCGTTCTTGTAGCCTATGAGATTGAACGACTGGAAAACGAAACCTATCTTGCGGTTGCGCAGGTCGGCGGCGCGGTTCTCGCCCAGGTCGCGGATGAGGATGCCGTCGAGAATATATTCCCCCGTATCGTAGCTGTCGAGGATGCCGAGGATATTCAGCAGTGTGCTCTTTCCGGAGCCGGAAGCGCCCATGATGGCCACCAGCTCGCCGCGGGCGATATCAAGGTTGATATCCTTGAGCACGTGCAGGGGCACCGCCCCGGGGTAGGTTTTATTTACGTCTTTAAGATGTATCATAGCAAGTACGCTCCGATAGGAAGCCTCGCTATAAAAGACGCAATTGTCTGCCGAAAATTACATTCCGGCGAAAAAAACTTATAATCGCGCTTATGCTGAATATTTATTGGTGAGATGTTGGATAACCAGGTGGATAACGGGAGCATGTTTTATCCGATAAAACACGCGTGCGAATGTCTGATACCCGTCGGTTCCGACAATTATATCCTTTGACTCTATCCCCTGACTCTATCCCCATTTCAGTCAATTTAGGGATATTGCGTTGATATAAATTTTCAAAAAGATTCCATCTGTATTGCTCGGATGCCATTGCGGAATGATGTGTTTCCAATGGATCGGTCGAGCATATGAACGAGAATACAGCATTGGGAAATATTGAGAACTGATCAATCAGCCATTGGCACATTTTAAAGAACGCGCTTAAGTTGAGCGGCAGGTCTATATGTAATTTGTCGATTGAAATATCAGCAATATCCAGTTCTACAAATTCTGTGGTATCTGGAATGTACCCGTTTTGTCATTATCATCATAAAAACTGAGGACAATCACCAAATGATTGCCCTCATTATCGGGAATGATAGTTTCTATGGATTCCATTAACCGTTGGTAAGCTTACGGTATTTGTCGCATATTTTCTTCATGCGTTCTTTCTTTTGGCGTTGCGCTCTTTCTATGAAAGCGACCAATTCCCTGGATGGTTTGGGGATTCTGATAGTGTTTGTCGTCTCCATAATTATTAGTGTTTTGGTTACAAAATTACGAATTTTTTCTTCTGCAGCAAACTTTTATTGTGTAACGCCGCAACCAATAATATGTTTGGTTGCCAGATGTGCGTGTCATATAATGTTCCGGCTTATAAAATAACCAAATAATGGCTGTTTTTATCGAAAGATTGTACGTATCCGGCAATAAAATGGATAGACTTTTAAAATGCTTTTTAGCTAACCGTAGGGTTAAATATTCTAAAAAGAATTTGTTAAACCTTGCATGTCGGCGGATTTACAGCTACCTTTGGCGAATTAACCAAGCATTCTTACTGAGAAATCACAATTATTCATCATCTATCAACCAAAAAATCAGTAACATGAAACTTTCTTTACGCTCTTTTGCTCTGGGCGCGGCAATGACTGCTCTCGGCGCGATGAACGCGCAGGAGCCTGTCGTTACTCAGAAGTGGTTTACCCAGGAAGGCCTCCCCGCCGAAGGTAACTCCACAAACTATCGTAACGGAAATGGTGTGAATGGCAAAATTTATATTGCCAACGCTGCCGAAATTATCGAAATCGACGGTTCCGCTCCCGCCGGATCGCAGAGCAAAGTGGTCTATACCCACACATCGGCTCTCAACCGCGGCTTCACAATGGACGACGCCGGCAACATCGCTATCCAGCCCACATGGCCTACTTCGGCTAACAACTGGACCAACTGGCTGCTTATTTCCAACGACTTCCAGACAGTAAAATCTGTTACAGTCTCGGCTCCCACAAACTCCATATACGCCGGTGGACGTACCGACATTGTAGGCCGCGCCTCCGGCGACTTCTTCGGCGAAGGCGGTATCTTCTACCTCACTGCGCAGAAACAGACCTTCCCCGTACCCATGATGTTCATGGAAGGTGAGTTCACAGAACTCGAATATGGTGCCGATGTCGACATGGGCGCAGCCAACAACATGGCTATCGCACAGCCCTCAATGCCTTTTGCCGACATGGACGACAGCAACTACCACACTGCGTTCTACTACACTCCTGCCAACGGCGGTGTTATAAAATATCTCGATGAGAACGGTGAAATAGCTGAATTCCCCGCCATCGCCGAAGAAGAACTCCCCGCAGGATGGTCCAACGTAGGTCCGGCCAATCAGAACGGTATGGACGTGTTCACTCTCGGCGAACACACCTATGCTGTACGTGCCCGCTCCTACAAGGCATGGCAGTCCAACTTCATCATCAGCGATGAGAACGGCCACGTTATTTTCTCCACAAATTATGCTCCCGAGCTCGGTGGCGACCCCGAGAACGCAGGCAAGAGCGGCAACGGCTGCAACCTTATCGCCCGCAAGGTCAGCGATACCAAGGTTGAGCTCTACCAAATTTATATTTCCGGTTATGCAGGCCAGAGCTTCGTGGCAATGTACGAAATCACTCTTCCTGGAGAAGAACCCGCAAAATCGCTCTACATCGCAGGTGGCGTTAACGGCTGGGATCCCGCAAATCCGCTGGAATTCACCCTCGGCGAAGACGGCAAGTACACCTACGAACTCGCACAGACCGGCACCGACGGCTTCAAGATTTCTACCGCAAAGGGTACATGGGACGAATTCAACGCCGGTGTTCTCGGCGTGAATGAAGACGCTTGCCTCCCCGGCAACACCTACACCCTTGTCCCCGGCAAGGACAAGAACATCAATGTTCCCACCGGCAACTACACTCTTACTGTCGACCTCGAAGCCCTCACCCTCGACATCCAGGGCGAAGCAACATTCACCGCTCCCGACCTCTACCTCCTGGGCGACTTCAACGAATGGACCGCTTCCGACGCATACAAGATGACTTCCAATGGCGAGGTTAACGAAGACGGCAATGTTATCTACACCTACTCCGCATCCGCTATCAGCGGCGCTTACAAGATCGGCAGTGCCGACTGGAGCGTAAGCCTCGGTGCTGCCGACGCCAACGGCGCAGGCACATTCGAACTCCAGCGCAGTGGCATGGACAACAACCTCAAAGCCGACCTCATCAATGCCACCTTCACCCTCACCTATCCCAAGGATATCACCAAAGCTCCTGTTCTTGTGGTTAACGGTTTCCGCAAAGGCGTGCGCAAAGCTTTCGCTTACGAAGTGAAGGGCGCAGTCGTTGAGAACGACAACTACAAAGTTACCTTCAAAGCTACCGAAGCCGCAGACGAAGGCGACGTTGTCCTCAAGGACGCCGAAGGCCAGACCGTAGCCAACTTCCCCATCAGTAATGTTGTGAAGGGCGACAACGAGGTCACTTTCAGCATCTCCGACCTCGAAGACGGCAAGTACACCTGGCTTGTACGACTCATCTCTGACCGCGAAAACGAAACAGCAGGCATCATTTACGAGGCTCCCGCCGAATGGCAGAACAGCCTCAACATTACCGGCGGCGTAGTATTCATGCGCGATGCCGAATATGACTCCTATGGCTATATGGTAGTAGGTCATGGCATGGCACGCGGCTTCGCAGTCTTCGACCCCGAAGGCAAACTCGTGGGCGACAAGCTCTACCACCAGAATTTCGCAGGCTTCACCGCTTCCAACGGCTCCTCCACAACCCGTGGCGACGCCCTCCGCAACTACGCTGTATTCGCCGACTGGTCCGACCACGGCTCCGGCTACTGGCGTATCGACCCCCTCAACCCCGAAACCGAACCCGTGAACATGCTCATGGTTGAAGGCGCAACACAGGCCGGCGACGGCACCGTGACCTACAACGGCGTGGAAACCGGTTCTGGCTCCTGCGTGGTAGCATTCGGCGGCAAGGGCGAAGACACCAAGATGTTCGCCTACGACGAAGACATCTACGAAAACACCGTGGTTCGCTACGACCTCGGCACCGCCGACATGATCACCGCCGCTCCCACTTTCGTATTCGAATCGAAAGGTCAGTTCGCAAGCCAGAACGTTGAAGTTGAAGCTCTCGACAACGGATACTTCTACGTTAGCCAGGGCCGTGCCGACGCCAACGACGGCAACGTTCCCGCTCTGATGCTCTTCGATCCCGAAGGCAACAAAGTATGGACAAGCGCCAACCTCGACCTGATCCCCAACACCAACGCCGGCTTCGCCATCACCCCCGACGGCACCATGGCAGCTTTCGGCCGCTACAACTCGATGGATATCCACGTGTTCGCAGTTTCCTACGATGAGTACATGGAACCCACATTCACCGAACTCTACACCTTCCCCACTCCCGAATCCAACACCGGCCGCACCCGCTGGTGCCAGATGACCTTCGACGCCGGCAACAACCTCCATGTGTTCGACCGTCGTAACGGTGGTTACAAGGTTTACGAACTTCCCTACAGCGGCATTGCAACTACTCCCGCCAAGGCCGAGTTCGCAATCACCAAGAGCAGCGGCATCGAAAACGTAGACGTTGAAAACTCCGAAGCCCCCGTACAGTACTTCAACCTCCAGGGCGTAGCTGTCGAAGCCGACAACCTCACCCCCGGTATCTATGTTCGCCGTCAGGGCAACAAGGCCACCAAAGTGGTTGTGAAGTAATACTGAGCCCCATACATTCTCTGGAAGACGCCTGCCGGCATTCGGCAGGCGTCTTTTTGCGTCTGTGGGCACGAAGTAATCCAATACGACAGTCAGGCT
>DKUJ01000007.1:0-157 GCA_002490635.1 Porphyromonadaceae bacterium UBA7207 | reverse complement strand
TGGTGTTTTATATGGAAATAGGTCGTAGACCTTGCACATTCGCGTTAGTGTAAGGTCTCCGACCTAATCGAGTGATTATGCGCTTTTTCCCCCCCCACCTAACTTCGCTACGCTACGTAAAGGTGGGGTTTCTACAGGTTGAGTGTCTCCGACACTC
>DKUJ01000008.1 GCA_002490635.1 Porphyromonadaceae bacterium UBA7207 | reverse complement strand
GTTAAAAGACAGGAACCTGTGCCTGACCGACGCCACATGTTACGAGACCCATCTGCGATTCCCGACAGATGTAAAGCTGTTGTGGGAATGCTGCGAGTGGATTCAATCACTTATAAAAAGGGATTCGGTTTGTTTGCTCTTTGCCTGGCGTGGGGATTAAAAAAACTCCGGCGTCGATGGCTTGAGTGCCGCCGGCGCCGGAGCGATCGTTATTCAGGAGGTCGCTTTTCAGTGGGAGTTGTCGCTCACCGTCGGAATGCCTATGAAGGTGTTGGTGCCACCGGCGGGAATATCATCGGCCGAGCCCACAATCGTTACGTTGTAGACCAGCACCGAGGTGGCTATTTCTTTGTCGACGGCCAGCAGTGGAGACACTATTTCCAGCGAGTGTTTTCCCAGAGGGGTTTCTTCGGTTGTTTCGATTTCAAAACCGAAGGGAGGCTGGATTGCAGTGCCCAGGTAGTATCCGTCCCAGTAGTATGCGGCGGAGTTGATCATGGCGGCTTTGCCGTTCTCCTTGTTGTGTACAAGGATGCTGTTGATAACCAGGTTTTCTCCTTGCACAACATATATGGAGCCGTCCACGTAGGTACCCCCGGTCACTGTCACGGTGAAGTCCACATCGGGGAGGTCGTTTTCGTCGTGGCATGAAACCAGAGCCAGCGGCATTATTGCCAGAAGAAGGAAGAGAAATTTTTTCATTGTGTGTAGGGGGGGGGGATTATGGCTGTTGAAACTTGTTCAGTTGCGGAATACCAGATTGTCGTCGGCCGCATCGATTACAATGGGGTGGTTGCGGTCCACTTTCTGGGCAAGGATGTCTTTGCTGAGCTGGTTGAGTACCAGACGGTGTATGGCTCTTTTCACGGGGCGTGCGCCGAACTCGGGGTCATAGCCTTCGTCGGCCAGAAGGCTGAGCGCGGCAGGTGTCACTTCCAGCTCGATACCGGAACTGTGTCGCAGCATGCGCTGTATCGAGGCTATCTGTAGGCCCACTATCTCTTCTATTTCCGTGCGGTTGAGCGGGGTGAACATTATAATTTCGTCGATACGGTTGAGGAACTCGGGGCGGATTGTCTGTTTGAGCATTTCCAGCACCTCGGTCTTTGTCCGTTCCACGGTCTCGGTCTTGTTCTCGGGTGTCATTTTCGCGAAGTTTTCGCGAATGAGGCTCGAGCCCATGTTCGAGGTCATGATTATGATGGTGTTCTTGAAGTTCACGTTGCGGCCTTTGTTGTCGGTAAGCCGTCCGTCGTCGAGCACCTGGAGGAGGATGTTGAACACATCGGGGTGCGCCTTTTCGATTTCGTCGAACAGCACCACCGAATATGGCTTGCGGCGTACGGCCTCTGTCAGCTGGCCGCCTTCGTCGTATCCGACATATCCGGGAGGAGCTCCCACCAGGCGGGAAACTGTGTGCTTCTCCTGATATTCGCTCATGTCGATGCGGGTCATCATATTCTCGTCGTCGAACAGATACTCCGCCAGGGCTTTGGCAAGTTCTGTCTTGCCCACACCGGTGGTTCCCAGGAAGATGAACGAGCCTATAGGGCGTTTCGGGTCGTTAAGCCCGGCACGCGAGCGGCGCACGGCATCGGCGATTGCGGTGATTGCTTCCTGCTGTCCGACCACGCGGCTGTGCAGTTCTTCTTCGAGGTGCAGAAGCTTCTCCTTTTCGCTCTGCACCATTTTGTTCACAGGAATACCGGTCCAGCGCGAAACCACGTCGGCTATATCTTCGGCATCGACCTCTTCCTTGATAAGGGCCTTCTCGCCCTGCATGGCCTTTAGCTGTTCCTGGATTGCGGCGTTCTCCTGTTCCTTGTTGTTGATAAGAGAGTATCGGATTTCGGCCACGCGTGCATAGTTGCCTTCGCGTTCGGCGCGCTCGGCTTCGAACCCCAGCTGTTCGATATCGATTTTATTTTGCTGTATGCGGTTGATGAGGTCTTTCTCGGCCTTCCATTTGGCGGAGTATTCCTTTTCTTCCTCGCGAAGGGATGCAATGTCGCGTTCAATCTCTTTTACACGATCCGGCATGCCTTCGCGCTTTATTGCCTCGCGTTCGATTTCCTTCTGTGCGATGTGGCGCGAGATGTCGTCGAGAGCCTGCGGAACGGAATCGATTTCGAGTTTAAGTTTGGATGCAGCCTCGTCGATGAGGTCGATGGCTTTGTCGGGAAGGAAACGGTCGGTTATGTATCTTTCCGAAAGCTGTACGGCGGCAATGATTGCTTCGTCGCGGATGCGTACTTTGTGATGGTTCTCATAGCGTTCCTTAAGACCGCGCAGGATGGCGATTGCGCTGGTTTCGTCGGGTTCGTTCACCATCACTTTCTGGAATCGGCGTTCCAGAGCCTTGTCTTTCTCGAAGTATTTCTGGTATTCGTCGAGGGTGGTGGCGCCTATGCTGCGTAGTTCTCCGCGCGCCAGTGCCGGCTTGAGGATGTTGGCGGCATCCATTGCGCCTTCGCCTTTGCCGGCACCTACAAGAGTGTGTATCTCGTCTATGAAAAGAATAATCTCACCTTCGGCGGCCGTGACCTCGTTTACAATCGCTTTAAGGCGTTCTTCAAACTCGCCTTTGTATTTTGCACCAGCCACCAGCGCGCCCATGTCGAGCGAAAAAATCTGTTTGGAGCGCAGGTTTTCGGGAACATCGCCACGGACGATGCGGTGCGCAAGACCTTCGGCAATGGCGGTTTTGCCGGTGCCAGGCTCGCCGATGAGCATGGGGTTGTTCTTGGTGCGACGCGACAGAATCTGAAGCACCCGGCGGATTTCTTCGTCGCGACCGATCACAGGGTCGAGCTTGCCGGAACGGGCGCGTTCGTTGAGGTTCACGGCATATTTCGAAAGGGCGTTGTAGGTTTCCTCGGCGCCCTGGTCGGTGGCTTTCTTTCCTTTGCGCAGCTCGTCGACCGCAGCTTTAAGCTCTTTGGCTCCGAGTCCGGCGTCCTTAAGAATCGAGGAGGCAGGTGAGCTTACCTCGAAAAGTGCCATAAGCATGGCTTCGAGAGTCACATACTGGTCGCCCTGCTTCTTTGCTATGTCGAGAGATTTCTGAAGCACATCGTTTGAACTGCGGCTCAGGTACGGTTCCTGCCCGCTGACTTTAGGCAGCAAAGAAATTTCGCGGTCGGTATTCGAGGCGATGGTGGCCGGAGAGGCGCCGATTTTCTGAAAGATGAATTTTACTACAGATTCGCCCTCTTCCATGACACCTTTAAGCAGGCAGACAGGTTCTACGGCCTGGGTGCCTGCGCCGCGGGTTATCTCCACCGCTTTCTGGATGGCTTCCTGCGTCTTTATGGTGAAATTGTTGAAATTCATAATGCTGTTAGCTGAATGGTTGCCGGTAGCGGTTCTTATGTTTTTAATTAGTTTAACAACCGTTCCGTGAATAATGTTTACAAAATCCGTACCGAATACCTGTCCATGACAAAAAGTCAGCCCCGACGCGTTCCATGCCGGAGCGTCGGGGCTGTTCGTGTTAAGCCGTGAGGTTTATGTTCTCAGCCGGCTATCTGTTATCGGAGTTTTGTAGGTTGAATCAGCGGACAACTTTCACAGTGCGCACGCCTTCGGGAGTGGCTACACTTACAATGTGAACGCCGGCGGCAAGAGATTCGATGCTGAATTCTACTGTGTCGGCTGCAGGCGACATGCTCATCTCGGAGCGTCCGTCGATGGCGAACACTTCAATGGCATCTATGCCGGCAGAAGAGGATACGCTTACAGTTGTACCGCTCACTCGGATTGCGGTCTGTGCCATAGGGGCGGACTCGCAGCCGCTGTTGGGGAGGTCGATGTCGGTTATGGAAGCCATGCGCTGTGCTTCATTGTCCCATACCGAACGGCGGATTTCGTAGAAGCCGATTGTTCCGCTCCAGTTCTTGTATCCTTCTTCTTCCGGATCGAA
Source organism: Porphyromonadaceae bacterium UBA7207 (assembly GCA_002490635.1). Lineage (GTDB taxonomy): Bacteria > Bacteroidota > Bacteroidia > Bacteroidales > Muribaculaceae > CAG-873. The sequence goes on along the minus strand of DKUJ01000008.1, from coordinate 37,110 downwards.
AACAGGACCGTCCTCACCGAAGTTATGGTCGAGGTAGATGGCATCGAGGTACCATTTGTTCTTCATGCACTCGGGGCCTTCTCCGGTGAAACGTGCGAATTCATCGTTGGTGAGGTCCCATATGAAAGGACGCCATCCGAGGAAGTCGACTGTCAGGCCATCGGCATGACGGACTAATGAATTGTCAGAGAAGTCGCGGATAAGTACGCCCACGGTGTTGTTGGAGCGGTCGCCGAGCACCCACATGGACAGGATACCGTCCTTGCCGCGCAGTGTGGGGTTGGAGCCTTTGGGATCGTGGTCGCGGATGAACCAGTTGTTGTCGGAGCTGTTTTCGTCGAAGGAATAGGTGATGCCGAAGCAGCTGTTCTGGCCGTGGTATGGCGAATGTCCGATCATGTCGGAAGAGTTGCCCTCTTCGGTGAGACCTTTGGACGAGCCGGAGCCGCCGGGAGCCCAGAATGTGCCTAATTCGTTGAGCTGACGAATCATTTCGCTGTTGAGTTCGGCACGGTATTCGCTAAGGAAGCGGAATGAGAACTGTTCGCTCACATTGCCCGAGAGGTCTTTCACAGGATCAAGGACAACAAGGACGGCCACGTCTGTGGCCAGGTCTTCGGCCAGGTAGCAAACCAGTGCGGAAGCTTCGCCGGTTATGATGTGGGCAACATGTCCGACGGTGTATTCCTTGCCCTGGGAGTCCTTGACTGTGAAGCAGCCGCTGTCGCGGTCTTCGTTCCAGTCGAGAATCTCGTCGAATTCCACGGTGATGGGCGGGCGCTTGGTGTAGACAGCTTCGCCTTCGGCTGCGGGATAGGTCGCCACGGCTTCGGGAGCGGTTACGTCGGGCTCTGCCATTGTGAATGTGAGGGTATAGTCGCCGCCTTCCGCACCGTCGCCGTCGCCGTCGAGGAGTTGTCCTGTCTGGCTGTTCTTGGCCACAGAGCCATCGATGGTGATGGTGTACTGCCAGAGAGCGTCGAGCTGTTTGAGATCCACGTTGAGAGTGTAGTCGTTGGTCCACGAAAGTTCGACTTTTCCATCATTGTTGATGGAGAAAGCCTGTTCCACACTCTGGCGGTCCATATTGCGGCTGAAAGTGATGGTGAGCGGGTAGATTGGGCTCACCGACGAGAGGTCGGCAATGGAGATGGCATCGATCTTTGCGGGTGCGGCGTTCACGAGTGCCACATCAAGGAAAGTGATATAGTCGGCCGACTGGTCGCCGCCCCCCTTGATTGTTACGTTCTCGGTTTTGGATTCAAAACCGGGAGCCTCGAACTTGACCTCTACAGTGGAGCCGGCCTCGAGCCCTTCGAACATGTAGAATCCGTTGTGGATCAGATTGGGGTTCTTGGTGTAGCGGTTGAAGAGGCTTTCATATGTGTCGGTGGTGTACACTTTGTCGCCTACGGTTATGGTTGCACCGTTGATGGGCTGGTTGTTTTCCGAGTTGGTGACCATGCCGGTCATGAAAGTCTGTGCCGGACGTGCGAGGCCGCGGTACTGGAGGATGCTCTGGAATGCGGCGAATGCCTCGATGCGCTTGTAGTCGTCGTTGAGGTTGCGCTGCTGTTGTTCCGCCAGAGTGTGGTAGCCACCTTCGCTGAGGAGCGAAGCCATGTTTGTGCGGCGGTTTACGCTCAGGTAGGGATACTGGTTCTCGTGGGTGTCCTGGCCGCTCATGTAGAATTCGCGGTCGTAGCGGTTGCCGCGGCTGCCCACGCGCATCACGCCTTTGAGGTTGGGTTCAAGGAATTCGCCGTATGCCTTGCCGCCGTTGGGAGTTTTCTCTACGCATACACCGTCCTTTTTCCATCCGCCGAAGAGGGTCACGATTGTGTTGACCGAAGCCGAGGCGTCGGAGTGGATGGAGTAGAAGAAGTCGGCACCCCAGGCGTTGGCTTCGTCGGAGCGCTCTTCAAGCGAAATCTGGTCGGCATCGGTGCTGCGGCACAGTTTGATGCATTCCTCGGGCATATCGGTATATGTGAGGAGCATATCGCGGATGTTCAGTGCCACGCGCAGAGTCTTCTCGGCTTCGGAATATCCCCAGAGGCCCTGGTTTTCGCGTCCGGCGTGTCCGGGGTCGAGGTAGAGTTTGAATTCGCCCCATCCTTCAACTTCGGCGGCGCTGACGGTGGGAGCTGCCACCATTGCTGCTGCGGCAATCATGGCCGCGCGTGCTATTGCTGATGCTGTTTTTTTCATGGCTGCGTCAGTTTTGGATGTTCATGACATAGATGGCAGCTTCCGCTGCGTTCTCGAAGGCAACTTTTGTGCCGTCGGCGTTCACAGATGGGGTGAGAGGCACCAGCGAACGGCTTGCCAGCAGGGTGGCGGTAGCACCGGTGGCGGTGTCCATGCTCATGAGTGTGGAGCCGGTGAAGTTTTCGCCGTTGTCGCGTACGATGGTGTACACGATTGTGCGGCTGTCGGGGAGCCATGCGGGGTGGCTGCCCATGCCGAGAGCGCGCAGGCCACTGCCGTCGGCGCCGATAATCCACATTCCCTGCCCTGGAATCTGGAATGCTATGGCGGTGCCGTCGGGGCTAAGTGCCGGGTTGATTACGGTGCGTCCGGCGAAGCGTGCCAGGGCGGGTGCGGTGGCGGCTGCGCCGGCGGGGTCGGAAGTCATCAGTGCGTAGAGGCCGGCTGCGGTAGCGGATACGGGTTCGGCGCTGGTGCGGGCAACGGCGCTTATTGCAGTGGCGCGTCCGCCGGCGACATCGTAGCGGCGCATCTGGTGGCGGCCGGTGGCAACAGTGGCACGGCCGGTGATGGAACGGGAGTCGGCGCTCCAGCACATTTTATATCCGGTGCCGGCGTCGGAGCTGACAGCGCGCAGGCCACTGCCGTCGGCGTTTGCAACGAGAATTCCGGCATAGTTGTCGGTAGTCACGGCCAGCATGGATCCGTCGGGCGACCATACGGGCGCCATCAGGCCTACACGGCTCTCGAGCAGCTTCACCGGCTCGGAGGCGGCACGTGCCTGGCCGAATCCGGGCAGTGCGCACAGAGCGGACATCGCTGCTGCGAACAGTAGTTGTTTTTTCATGGTGATTGGTTAAACTAAGATTGTGAAATATGTTGTTTCTGATAATCTGTCCTAAAGATGATGCAAAGATACGAAAAGTCGGGAGCGAAGCAAAAATATTTGAACATTGCCGGATTGGGGTGTCCGTGATAAACTTTGAAGCTGTTCAATTATTTACGCTGAATGGCCTCTGGAAGGAACGTTGAAAACAGTCGATAAATCGGCGACACTTTTTGTATAAAGAGAAGGCCGCACTCCAGCGTAGGAGTGCGGCCTTGGACTGTTTTTTGCGCGGTCGGCTCGCTTATTTGCGGATGCCGAGTTCTTTCTGGGCGATGATGGCGCGGTAGCGGTTGATGTCTTTGCGCATCAGGTAGTCGAGAAGACGACGACGCTTGCCTACCAGCATTTTCAGAGCGCGTTCTGTAGTATGATCTTTGTGATTCGACTTCAGATGCTGAGTCAAATGAGCGATACGGATGGAGAATAATGCAATCTGTGCTTCAGGTGAGCCAGTGTCAGTCTTGCCCTTACCGTACTTCTCGAAGATCTGTACTTTTTCTTCAGTGCTTAAGTGCATTCTCAGAAAATTTTAGGTGTTATTATTGTGCCCTAAGGCATTATCGGGTGCAAAAGTAGCTAAAACTCCGGGAATGGCAATGAATGTTAACGTTATTTAATGTTTGAGTCCGTTGTAGTCGCGGCTATAGCGAAGCATCTGTTCGGTATAGTTCTCGGGGTAGGAGATGGTGACATCGGTGATGCGGCCTTCGGCATCGCGCACGGGGGTATATACGGGATTGACGAATCCGCGGTAGGGGGCGATGTTGAGAGGTGCGTAGCGGCTGAGGATTTCGGCGTGCAGTTCGGGATCCACTTTCACGGCATAGTCCTGCACTAGAGCGGAGGCTGTGGCATAGTCGCCTTCGGAGCGCACGCGCTGGATTTCGGCAAGAAGTTCGCCGAAGAGTCTGCGGACAGCCTCATAGTCGTTGATTTTCAAGTAAGTCTTGCCGTCGATTTTCTCGATTTCCACTACATTGTCGGCTTTTCCGTGCTCGAACACCCATTCGCTGATGAGTTTGCGGTTGCGCATATGTGACTCTTCGACTTCTTTGCCGGGTTCGATTCGGCGCAGCTGTGTCATAAGGCCGTTGAGGAGGTAGGAATAGTATTGTGCCTTGTATGCCTCGGGGCTGTCGATAAGGCCGAGTTCGACCATTTTGGGGTCGGCGAGGTAATAGAGTGCGAAGAGGTCGGCGCGGGTTTCTTCTATTGTGGAGCCGTGTTCCTTGAGCGCGTCGGGGTCGACACCGGGCAGCAGCTGGCCGGAGCCGTGGCCTAGGCATTCGTGGAGGTCGGTGTGGAGGTTGTCGGTGATGAACAGGTACTGCGCCATAAGGTCGCGGGTGGCCTGGTCGGGCACGAATTCCTCACGGGAGCCATCGTCCTGGCTTGCGGCGTCGTATGCCTCGGTGATGTTTTCCAGTGTCACGCTCTTGGAGCCGTGAGCCGCACGGATCCAGTTGGCATTGGGGAGGTTGATACCGATAGGAGTGGCGGGATAAGCGTCGCCGGCGAGAATGGCGGCGGTGATAACCTTTGCCGACACGCCTTTGACTTCCGGTTTGCGGAAGCGGGGATCCACGGGGGAGTTGTCCTCGAACCATTGGGCGTTGCCCGAAAGAATCTCGGTGCGTTCGCTGGCTTCGTTGTTCTTGAAGTTAACGATGCTTTCCCATGCGCCGGTCATGCCCAGAGGGTCGCCATAGCTTTCGATGAATCCGTTGATGAAGTCCACGCGGCTTGCGGTGTCTTCGGCCCATTCAATGGAGTATCGGTCGAATGTCGCCAGGTCGCCGGTGGTGTAGAAGTCGATGAGCGAGCGTATTATCTGTTTCTGCGCGGGGTTCTCGGCATAGTTGGAAGCGCTGTCGAGGTTTTCCACGATGTGTTCGATGGCGTCGCTGTAGAGGCCGCCGATACGGTACTGCTGTTCCACGATGCGGCCGTTCTCGCGTGCAAGACGTGTGTTGAGGCCGTATGAGATGGGAGTGGAGTCGTTGGGAACTTTTATTCCGGCATAGTAGGCTTCCACTTCGGCCTGTGTGAGTCCGGGGGCGTAGAGGTTGTTGGCGGATGTTGCCACCAGGTCGGCGCCCTGGGCCTGGTTTACGCGTTTGGCGGCGAGGGCTGGATTGAATATCAGTTCGACGAGTTCGGCACTGTTGGCGGGCACGGAATCGGCGGGGAGTGCTGCGAGCTGTTCCTCCAGGAAGCTTCGGCTGAAGGCAGGAGTGAACTTGTCGGTACTGTAATGGTGGTGTATGCCGTTGCCGAACCATACCTGCTTGAGGTAGGTTTCGAAGGCTTTGAAGTCGTCGGTGTCGCGAGGTCCGTCGTAGGATGTGTACACGGTCTCGAGCATGCGGCGGATGTCGAGGTTGGCGGCGTTGTTCTGGTCCCAGAGGATGTCGCGGCCCCAGAGGGCTGCCTCGGTGAGATAGTACACCAGGATTTTCTGGTTGAGGGTCAGGTTCTCGAATTCGGGAACTTTGTAGCGGAGTACTTCGATGTCGGCGAAGTGGTCGACCACATAATCGAAGTCGTCGGCTTGCTGTGCCGGCTGCTGCCTGTTGCAGGATGCGGAAATGAGGCTCATTGCAACTGCGCTGATAGTTAGTAGCTTTTTCATTATGATTGGTTGATTGGTAGAATCGGTGTTATTCCTTCGTCGCGGAGATATGGCGCTGTCGGGGAGTCGGATGCGGCAACTTCTTCGGGTGTGCCGGTGGCTATGATTCGGCCGCCGTCGCTGCCTCCGGCCGGTCCCATGTCGATTATGTGGTCGGCGCAGCGAATCACATCGAGGTTGTGTTCAATCACCAGCACGGTATTCCCTTTGTCGACCAGCCGGTTCAGGATGTCGAGCAGTGTGCGGATGTCGTCGAAATGCAGCCCCGTGGTCGGTTCGTCGAGAATGAAGAGGGTCTTGCCCGTGTCGCGTTTGGCGAGTTCCGTGGCGAGTTTCACACGCTGGTTCTCGCCTCCGGAGAGTGTGCTCGACGGTTGCCCGAGTTTGATGTATCCCAGCCCGATGTCCTGCAGGACCTTGATTTTGCGCAATATTGCTGGTATGCCGGCAAAAAACTCCACGGCCTGGTTCACTGTCATGTCCAGCACGTCAGCGATGGATTTTCCTTTGAAGCGAACCTCGAGAGTCTCGCGGTTGTAGCGTTTTCCGTGGCATACTTCGCAGGGCACCAGCACATCGGGGAGGAAATTCATCTCTATTGTGCGGTAGCCGTTGCCGCTGCATGCAGGGCAGCGGCCGCCGGCGACGTTGAAGGAGAACCTGCCGGGCTTGTAGCCGCGGATTCTGGCTTCGGGAAGGCCTACGAACAGATTACGGATGTCGGTGAAAACGCCCGTATATGTCGCGGGGTTCGAGCGCGGTGTCCGGCCAAGCGGCGTCTGGTCCACGGTCACCACTTTATCGATAGCGTCGATGCCTTCGATGCTGCGGTAGGGCAGAGGTTCGGCAATGGAGTTGTAGAAATGGCGGCTGAGTATGGGCTGTAATGTGCCGTTTACCACGCTGGACTTCCCGCTGCCGGAGATGCCAGCCACTACTGTGAGTGTACCCAGCGGCACGGTAAAGTCGATGTCCTTGAGGTTGTGGCCGGTGCATCCTACGAGGGTCAGTCGCTTTCCGTTGCCCGCACGGCGCTGCGCCGGTGTGGCTATGGTGCGGGTGCCGTTGAGGTATCCGGCAGTGAGGGTGTCGGAGGCGAGCAGTTGCTCGGGAGTGCCTGCAAAAACCACCTTGCCGCCTTTGCGCCCGGCGCCCGGTCCGATGTCTACAACATAGTCGGCCTGTAGCATGATGTCTTTGTCGTGCTCCACCACAATTATGGAGTTGGAGGCGTCGCGCAGGCGTTTGAGTGATTCTATGAGGCGGTGGTTGTCGCTCTGGTGCAGGCCGATGGACGGTTCGTCGAGGATATAGAGTACGTTGACAAGTTCCGAGCCAAGTTGTGTGGCCAGGCGGATGCGCTGGCTTTCGCCACCCGACAATGTGGCTGACGCGCGGTTCAGTTGCAGATAATGCAGGCCGACATCGCAGAGGAAACGCAATCGTGTGGATATTTCTTTTATTATCTCCGCGGCAATCAGGCTGTCGCGGCTGTCGAGACGCGACAGCACTGTCGCGGCCCATTCAGAGAGGTTTCCTATATCCATTCGCGACAGCTCGGCGATGTTGTGGCCGTCGACATAGAAATGCAGGGCTTCGCGGTTCAGGCGGTCGCCTTTGCACTGTGGGCATACTGTGCGGCTGATGAACTGCCCGCTCCATTTGCGTGCCTGGTAGCCGGCGTCGTCGTCCTGCTGGGTCTCTATGAATTTTAGGATTCCGTCGAATGTGCGGAAGAAATCGAACGACGCCATCGTGCAGCCATCTAGTGCCGGCACCGAGGTTGTGCCGTTGAATATGTCGTCGACAGCTTCATCGGAAAGTTCTGCGAAAGGAGTGTCCAGCGTGTATCCGTGGCTTTCTATAATCGCGCGTATCTGCAGGAATATGAGGCTGTCGCGGTATTTTCCCAGAGGAGCCACGGCACCTTTGGCAATGGACAGCTTTTCGTCGGGGACGATTTTGGCGCGGTCCACTATATTAACATATCCCAGACCTTTGCAGCAGGGGCAGGCGCCTTGTGGCGAATTGAAGGAAAAATTATGAGGCGCGGGGTCGTGGTAGGAAATTCCGGTTGCCGGATCCATAAGTTCCTGGCTGTAGTATGCGGCGCTGTCGGCTTCGACATCGAATACCATCATTTCCTTGTCGCCTTGGGCAAGAGCCTTGCGAACCGATTCCAGAAGCCTGTCGCGGTCCTTGGGGGAGGGCACTACGCGGTCGACCACCAGTTCGACCGAATGGTTCTTGTAGCGGTCGAGCTTCATGCCACGGGTTATTTCCAAAAGCTCGCCGTCGACTCGAACACGCAGGAAGCCTTTGCGCGTAAGCTGTTCGAATAGTTCGCGGTAGTGGCCTTTGCGGTTCTTTACCAGCGGTGCGAGGATATAGATTTTGTGTCCGGCGTATTTTTCGAGTATCAGGTCGACGATTCTTTCATCGGTGTATTTCACCATCAGCTCGCCGGACAGGTAGCTCACGGCCTTTCCTATTCTGGCGAAGAGCAGGCGCAGGAAGTCGTACACCTCGGTTGTGGTGCCTATGGTGCTTCGTGGATTGCGGTTCACCGTTTTCTGTTCGATGGCTATGACCGGGCAAAGGCCGGTAATCTGGTCCACGTCGGGTCGTTCGAGGCTGCCGAGCATGTTTCGTGCATATGCCGAGAAGGTCTCGATGTAGCGTCGTTGGCCTTCAGCGAATATGGTGTCGAAAGCCAGCGACGACTTCCCGCTGCCGCTGAGCCCGGTCACAACAGTGAGAGCGCCATGGGGAATGTCAACGTCGATGTTCCTGAGGTTGTTGGCTCGTGCACCTGTCACGCTGATGCGCCCGCAGGTGCCGTCGTCGGCTATCTGAGGCATCGGTGTGCCTTCTTTTTTATTGCCGCTGCGGCTCATCGGTCGGTCCAGTCGGGATTGAAGGTGGTTGTGCCGGCCGTTCGCCTCGACAGCGACTCGGCCAGAGGTATGCGCACGACATATTTCTTACCGGTTCGGTTGGTAAGCTTTTTGGCGCGTATCCATGGGTTGGCATCGCGCAGCTGTGCATAGTTTATCCCTTGCCGCCCGGCCCAGCTTGGCCAGTCGGCTACCGGGCCGTTCACATCCACGGTGCGGTATTTGCGAGGTTGATACAGCTGGTCGTCGCGCAGGTGAAATCCGTAGGCCGACGGGTTTTCCATGATTGTCTTCATGGCCATGATGCGATATGGATAGCGTGTGGTTTCCTCGGTGAGGTAGAGGTCGAGCGAAGTGTCGGCGTTCTGTTTTTCGAGTTCGCTTGATATGCGTGTGTTGCCGCCGTTGTAGGCAGCCATTACCGAAGGCCAGTTGCCGAAGCGGCGGTATGAGTCCTTGAGATACCGGCAGGCGGCCTCGGTGGCTTTGGTTATGTTGTAGCGTTCGTCCACTTCGTCGGATACTTCCAGGCCGTACTCGCGAGCCGTGGATGGTATGAACTGCCAGAATCCGGCCGCTTTGGCTGGTGAATATGCCCGGGGATTGAGTGAGCTTTCCACACACGCGAGGTACAGTATGTCGCGGGGCACGCCGTTCCGGTCGAGGATGCGTGCCATTTCAGGGAAGTAGCGGTTGGCGCGCTTTATCATGAGCATGGTAGTGCCATGTGTGTATGCTATGGATGTGAGTTCGCGGTCGAAAGCCTCGTACATGTCGCTGCGGTCCAGCGGTATGTTTTCGCCGCATATTGTAACAGCTTCGGGTATTTCGGGATTATGCACGTCGGAGAAACGTGCTGGAATGCGCTGGGCATCTGCCATGCATGCGGCACCGGCAACCATTGCGGCTGCGACTGCCGTCCTTAGCAGGCCGGAAAATGGATATGTTGAGTGTGTCATGATTCTTTATTGCTGAGTCTGCTGTTCCGACGGTTCCGAATAGTCAATTATATTTATGTCGCCTGCGCGGTTGTAGTCCACGCCGTCGGCACCGCGGGCTTTGATTACATAGTAGTAAACACCGGCGGGGACAAATCTCCCGCGGTATTTGCCGTCCCAGCCATCGGCGGGATTGTCGGAGCTGAACATCTGTGTGCCCCATCGGTTGAAGATGTTGCACTGGTAGCTTACCAGACTTTTGTAGCTCACTTTCCAGAGGTCGTTGACACCGGGTGTGGATTTTGGCGAGAAAGCGTTGGGAATCTCGAGCTTGGATTCGCCTATGAAAACTTCATATACCGGTCCTGTGAATTCGCAGGTGCCATCGGCATTGTCGGCGCGGAACCTGACATATGTGGTTCCCTGTTCCTGGAATGAGAATGTGAATTCGGTTTCGGAGAATGTCAGTTCGGGTATCTCGAATTCCTGGGTTCGGGAAATTTCCCACTGGCGGAATATGGCGCCATCGGTCACTGCGGCCTCGAAAGTGATGTCGGCGGGCGCGGAGCCACCGAGCCCTTCGGCCCCGCTTTCTTTCTGTTCGTTGTCGTTTTCGCGTTGCGACTGTGAGGCGCGTGTGGTGGCTTCCACGGCGATGGCTTCTATGGATGGTGTCTCGATTTCCTTTTCGCGGTTCCATGTTTTCAGGAAGCGGTCGCCGCTAAGTTGCAGCCTGGTGTCGCACAAGGGGGCGGGAATGGATGTTTCTGCGCTGATGTAGTCGAGAGTCTCTATGGCAGTGGTGGTGACATATGAGAAACTCTCCTCATCCAGTGTCATGGTGGTGTAGCTCAGTTCCAGACCGCGTCCGAGAATCATCCGTCGGCCATTGATGCTGTAGTATGGTATCTCGCCGGCTTTTCCGTCGAAGGCCAGTCTAAGCCTTGCGCAATCCTGCTCGGGAAGTGGGGATAGGCTGTTCAGTTCAAGATTGTGGCGGCTGTAATCGGTAATCCAGAAACAGTGCTGGCGGCCATCGGCCTCAACCAGATATCCCATGTCTCCAGCCTCGAGGGTTATGGTTGCCTTGCGGCCGTCGACTACGGCGGCCACCGGTTCGGCATACGCCGCACCCATGGCGCTGAACCGTTTCCACTGTGGTACGCCACCGTTTCCGGCGACGAACGACACCTTGACACCTTCCTTTGCATGGAGCACATATATTTTTTCGAGTCCGGAGGTCGCATCGGCCTCGATTTCGATTACAGGCAGCGGATTGCCAGAAAATTCCAGGGCTTTTGCTCCGGGAACGGACATAACGACGATTGAGAGAAGTACCGGCAATAGTTTCATAAGAATGCAAAGATAGCAATAAGTCGAGGGCAAAGCCAAATTATTTGCGCTTTGCCGAGCCTTTCGGGTGAAGCATCATGTTTTTTTGAGCGATTTTTGGGCGATTCTTGGCCGGATGATGAAAAATTACTATTTTTGCACGCCATTACAGAGGAACGCCTTACCATCGTTCCGCCTCTAACTCAAAAATACGTATTTAAAGAGAACAGCAATGAAAAAAGATATCCATCCTTCGAACTACCGCGAGGTTGTGTTCAAAGACATGTCGAACGATGAGATTTTCATCACCCGCTCGACCGTAGCAACCCGCGAGACAATCGATGTTGACGGCGTTACCTATCCTCTGGTAAAGCTGGAAATCACCAGCTCTTCGCATCCTTTCTTCACCGGCAAGCAGAAACTTGTCGACACCGCCGGCCGCGTAGACAAGTTCATGAGCCGCTACGCTGTGCGTAACAAAAAATAAACATAAGGATAGAGGATTCCGGCAACGCAATGCGCAAGCGTGCCGGGAATCTTTCCGGTTGTAATAAAAAAAGACATCTTCGCCATCGCTTCAAATGCGATGGCGAAGATGTCTTTTTTATATATACGTAATCGGTGTGTATTGCGCGTGGGTTATGTGCTTTGCCAATGGAAAAAATGGAGGATTAGCGGCAATGATTCAAAAAAAAGTATTAATTTTGTCGTCGAAATGGTAAGCCATGCCGGCGGTAGCGCCGAGCCTGGCAAGGGAACGGGGTGTGATTCCCCGACAGTACCCGCTGCTGTAATTCCCGTCCGACGATGTGCGCAGTCGTCGGACAAAAGTCATCGCATAAAAGTCACTGACGCATTGGCGTCGGGAAGGCGCGATGGTCCGGGATAAGTCAGAAGACCTGCCGTTTCGCTGCATCGCAGTAGCCCCGGGAATTGGGTTGGCCGTGCAAAGCCTTGCGGCATGGCTATTCTGTGCGGCAATGGTTTTGGCAAGGATATTACGCAGTCCCGATTGAGTTGCTGTGAGGCAGGCTCGACCGGGATATTTAATGTCAAACCAAAACCAACTATCACAAAATGAGAAGTTTTATCATTGCCGTATTCAGTGCGCTCGCCCTTTTGGCAAGCGCTCAGAACAATATCATTACCCTCGACCTCAGCAACACCGAAATCCCCCTGGAGTTCGATAGTGAAAACGGTGCATGGACCGGCACCTACAACGACGACGAATACACCATCGACAGCCAGATCTACACATTCCTGCACAATTCCATGGGCGACTACAATACCTGGTGGGGATTCACGGTATCCAACAGCGCCGACAACTCGAAACGAGAAGACTTCCTGACCTATCAGTTCAGCAACATGGCCAAGGGCGGAATCGTGCTCGACGAGAACGGTAGTGTGAAACTCGATGAATTCGGTGCTCCTGTGGTTTCTCCCTCGATTCCATACCTGGTGGCTTTCGCCAACAGTTACTTCGCGCAGCATCCAGCCGAAGTTGTCATGTCCGATGGCGAAGACCACGAGGCTGTAGGTGTCTACGTATGCCTCAACAGCTACACTTTTTATTCTGTTTCCGATGGCGACGGGTTCGCGCGCGCTTTTAACAACGGAGACAAGTACACACTCACAATCCACGGTGTAAACTCCAGAGACGAAGAGAAAAGCATTGATGTGCAGCTCGCCGCATATGCCAATGGAGATCTTACAACGACAAGAGGATGGAAATACGTCGACCTCTCGGAGCTTGGAGAGGTGAACACCATATGGTTTTCGGTCAAGAGCACCGACAGCGGAGCCTATGGCGACAACACCCCGAGTTATTTCTGCCTCGACAAGCTTATGGTGAAGCCCGCCAAGTCCACTACGGGAGCGGAATCCGAGGCTGTTTCCAAGGGCGCCAAAATAAGCTACGACAAGGCTGATGCGATGGTACGTCTTGTAAATGCCGATTTTGCCATCGTGTATGATGTGGCCGGCAATAAGGTGATGAGTGTCGAGGCCTCGGAATTTTCGGTGGCATCGCTTGATCATGGAATATACGTTGTCAGAGCCGGAAACGCTTCGCGCAAAATCGCAAGATGAAAAGCATGGCAAGAGCGGCAGTAGCTGTTTTCACGGGTGTTCTGCCCTTGCTTTCGGGCGCAGTGTCGCCGTTTATAAGCAAGGTCTACGACTACAAGCCCGCGCCGGGGCAGTTTATAAACACTATGCCTGCGTGGAACGACGGACAAAGCAGCCAGGATGTTCTGGATGCCGCACAGGAGCAACTGGCGGGTAGTGCCACACCGGGTATGATATGCCTTGGCGCATTCGGCGGATATGTGGTGTTCGGATTCGACCATCCGCTGGTGAATGTGCGTGGTGAATATGACCTGAAAATCTACGGTAATGCGTTCATCTCCGACAAGGAACTCAACGGCGGAAGCTGTGAGCCAGGGGTGGTGTGGGTGAGCCGCGACACCAACGGCAACGGACTGCCCGACGACGTATGGTATGAGCTGGCCGGCAGTGAATGCGACAGCGAGGCCACTGTGCACAATTTCACTATTGTGTATCACAAACCTGCCGATAACCATACGGCTGTTCCCTCGCCCGACGACAGGGCCATCACCGACATGCGCTATATCCGATGGACATCCGACCTTCCGTCGCGCCCCGAAGGGTACATACAGGCAAACTCTTTCCACCGGCAGAGTTACTGGCCTGGATGGTGCGGGGATGAAACACTGGAATTCTCGGGGACCTTGCTCCCCGGCAATGCGGTGGATCTGAGCGGGACCGGTAAGTCGTGGGTGACTTGCGCCTTTGGCGAGGGATATGTCGATAATATTCCGAATGCCGACGATCATGGCCTCAAACTCGACTGGGCTGTCGACGGTCAGGGAAACCATGTGTGGCTTCCGTCCGTCGACTTCATAAAAGTTCAGTCCGGTATGCTTCAGAATACAGGTTGGCTCGGCGAGACTTCCACGGAGGTCTGCGGTGCGGAAGATCTGCATCCCGAGGCTGTAGCGGAAACCTCCGGTTGCGGTAATGTGTTCGCAGACTCCACTGTGCCGCAGGCATGGATGGGACGCGACGGCAACCTGTGGCTGGAGGCGGACAGCAGTCTGCCGGTCAATGTCTATACGGTCACCGGCATTAGGATATTCTCGGGGCAGACGGTAGGCGGTGTTCAGTCCGTTCCCGTCGGACAACATGCCCTCTACATAGTAGAAATAGGGAATCATCGCCGGAAACTCAGCAGACGCCCGTATTGATGCGATTTACACCGAACAGTATTCTGTCCATAACTGTTGTGTCTGTCCTGCCTCTGTGTGCCATTGGCGCGCAGGGGCAGGTAATTATGCCTCAGCCTGCCGATTCGGCGGCTACGGAGATGCTGCATGAAGTTACGGTGACCGGCAGCCGCCACAGCGGCGAGGTGGTGAGGCCGCAGACGTTGCGCGACGGTTATCTCGCCACTCTCAACGCACACAGTGTTGCCGACGCAGTGCGTTATTTTGCCGGTGTGCAGCTCAAGGATTATGGCGGTGTCGGAGGTATAAAGACCCTCGATATAAGAAGCATGGGCACTAACCATATGGGAGTGTTCTACGACGGTCTGCCTGTAGGTAACGCTCAGAATGGCCAGGTCGACCTCGGGCGCTTCTCCCTTGACAATATCGAGGAGATAGCGCTGTACAACGGACAGAAGTCCGCAATATTCCAGCCGGCGAGGGACTTCGCCTCTTCAGGCTCCATATATATCCGCAGCAGGCGGCCACGATTTCCCTCCGGCCGCAACACGGCAGGCACGGTAGTATTCCGCACCGGTTCTTTCGGGCTGCTGAATCCGTCGCTGCGTATCGACAGGCGCATAAGCCGACAAGTGTCGGCTACTTTCAACGTGGAATACACCTATTCAACCGGGCGCTACCGGTTCAGATATTCCAAGTATCTTCCCGATGGTCGGATAGCATGGGATACAACGGCGGTGCGCCGAAATGGCGACATCCGTGCCCTGCGGGCCGAGGCTTCGGTGTTCGGCAATGTCGACAAGGGCTCATGGATGGCTAAGGCATATTATTACAATTCCGAGCGCGGAATTCCCGGAGCTATCGTAAACAATGTTTGGAAAAACTCGCAGCGCCAGTGGGACCGGAATTTTTTCGTGCAGGGCAGGTTTCGCCGGGAATATGGCGGCAATGTGGAAATCATGGTCAATGGCAAGTATGCCCGGGACCACATGCGGTATCTGAATCCCGACACCACTCTTATGCTTATCGACAACACCTTCGACCAGAATGAACTGTATCTGTCGGCCACGGCCCGCTATTCGCCGTTCCGGTTCTGGGACATCGCCGTGGCTGCCGACTGGCAGTACAACACTCTCGACAGCGACATGGCGTTGTTCGTTTTTCCGAGCCGGCATCAGCTGTTGGGCAGTGTGGCTACGGCTCTGAACTTCGGCGGGCTGAGGCTGAGGGCATCGCTGCTGGCAAACAGTATTCATGACAGAACCAGGCCCAGTTCATCAGCGGGAAGCAGGAGGCATTTTCTGAAATTCACTCCGGCGGTATTCGTTACCTGGATTCCTCAGAAGTCCATATTGCCGGAAGTGAGGTGCTACTGGAAGAAAGCGTTCAGAATGCCGACTTTCAACGATTTGTACTACACCGACATAGGAAATGCCTCTTTAGACCCGGAAACGTGCACACAGTTCGACATCGGCGCTACATGGCGTGTGGAGAACATCGCCACATTGCTTGCCATGCTGGAATTTTCGGCGGATGCGTACTACAACCATATTGTCGACAAGATAATAGCGGTTCCAAAGGGCAACGGGCAGTATCGGTGGATGATGATGAATCTGGGACTCGTGAAAATCAGAGGTGTCGACTTGGGAATTACCACAATGCTGAACCTGCCTGCCGAAATCACGGGACGCATGCGGCTCACTTACACCTGGCAGTCGGCTCTGGACTACAGCGACCCCACAGACTGCCGCGACGATGCCGGAACCTACAAGGGGCAGATAGCATACATTCCCAGGCATGCGGCGGCAGTGGCAGCTGGCCTGCAGTGGCATGGCGTGGACATCAATTACAGCTGGATATATACCGGCCAGAGATGGGATAATTCTTCGAACATACCGGAAAACCATATCCAGCCGTGGTACACATCGGATATATCGGCCGCCTACTCTTTCGGATTAGGGAATACGATGTTGAGGATTTCTCTCGAAATAAACAATCTCGCCGACCAGCAGTACGAAGTCATACGCAACTATCCCATGCCGGGACGCAATTATAAAGTAATAGCACAATGGAACTTTTAAAGAAATTCGTTTTGGCAGGCATCGCGCCGGTGCTTGCACTGTCCGCATTCGTGTCGTGTCGCGACGGAGAACAGATAATTCTGCCCGAAGAGGAGCATCCGGGAGAGACTCAGCGGATTCAGCTTACCGGATTCTATCTTCTCAATGAGGGTAACATGGGTTCGAACAAGTCCTCTCTCGACAGATATTCCTTTGCCGACGGCAGCTATCTGCGCAATATCTATGCCCAGGCCAACCCGGATGTGCCTAAGGAACTCGGTGATGTCGGCAACGATATGGCTGCCTACGGGTCGAAGCTGTGGGTGGTGGTCAACTGCTCGAACAAGGTGGAGGTCCTGGACCTTAAAACCGCCCGACGGCTCGGGCAGATCGACATTCCCAACTGCCGCTATATAGCCTTCGACGGGCGCTATGCATACGTTACATCATATGCCGGCCCGGTGGAAATCAATCCCGACTACAGACAAAGAGGGTTCGTGGCGCGGATTGATACCGCTACCATGCAGGAGACCGCGAGGGTAGAGGTCGGATTCCAGCCGGACGGTATCGCCGTTTGCGACGGCATGATATATGTGGCCAATTCCGGCGGATATATGGTGCCGAACTACGAGAACACGGTTTCCGTTATCGACGCTTCGGAAATGCGCTTTGTCGGGAATGTGGAAATCGGCATCAACCTCGCTCTAATCGCCGCTGATTCCGGTGGGCGTCTGTGGATAAGCTCCCGGGGGGATTATTTCGACACGCCGTCGAGGCTGTATGTCTACGATCCGGCCACGCGCACTGTGCTCAAGTCCTTCGACCACCCCGTCGGCGACTTCTTCATGGCCGGCGACTCGCTGTATACCGTATCCGGAGCAATCGGCTATTCGGCCGACGGCAAGGACAGGCAGTTCGCAATCTTCGATACCCGGCGACTGGAGTGTGTGAACACCGGCTTCATAACCGACGGCACGGAAAAGGACATAACGGTTCCATACGGAATTGCAGTGAATCCTGTGAGCAAGGAAATATACATCACGGATGCGCGCAATTATGTGAATCCCGGCTATCTGCACTGCTATTCGCCGGAAGGTGTGCGCAAATGGTCTCAGCGGACGGGCGATATTCCTTCGAAGATTGTGTTTTATTAAAGATTTGTTTAGCGGACTCTGCTGAAATTTTGTTAATTTCGTGTGGCGTTTTATGCCGAAAAGATAAAACCATGTTTTTGAATAGATTCTTTGGGCGCATATGCGCGGCCTGTGTCCTGGTTGTTGTGGCAGCGGCTTGCGACGGCGGTTCCGATGCCGTGTCCGACTATGGCTTCGACCGGGCCGTGTACCATCCGAGGCATAGCGGCGGCTTTGCTGTCGACGGAAGAAGCGACGGCGGCGCCAGTCTTATGCTTACGGTCCATACGCCATGGCAGGGTGCCGACAGCGTGGCCGATGCCCGCCGTCTGTTGTTGCTTGCCCCGGGCGAGGACATCCCCGCGGGATATACAGGTCAGGTGGTCGATGGTTGCGCACGGCGCATTGTTGCGATGTCGACGACACAGATTGCCATGCTTGCCACTGCCGACAGCGCCGGGTTGGCAGCCGATGCTCTCGTGGGACTTTCGGGGCTGCGTTATCTTTCCAACGATACATTGCGCAGCCGTTTCGACGATAGCGCCGATGTTGGCTACGAAGGAAATGTGGATTATGAAAAACTCGCCGCGCTGTCTCCCGACCTTGTTTTGCTATACGGAATAACATCGGCATCGGCCATGGAATCCAAACTCGAGTCTCTCGGGATACCGTACACATACATAGGAGAGCATGCCGACAGCACACCTCTCGGAAAAGCCGAGTGGATTGTAGCCGCAGGCTATATCGCCGGGAGGGGCACACAGGCCGAAAGGGCGATGAGCCATATTGAAAACCGATATGAAAGTCTGGTGCGGCATATCCGGCAGTATCTCGATTCCACGCAGACGGAACTTCCGTCGGTGATGATAAACGCGCCATATTCCGGATCTTGGTATATGGCCGGCAGCGAAAGCAACGTGGCGAGGATGATAGCCGACGCCGGCGGCCGGTATATCTACAGCGGCAATCCCGGGGCGACTTCACGGCCGGTGGATTTCGAGGAGGTGTTCCTGCTGGCCGACAGCGCCGATATATGGGTCAACACCGGAACAGCCACTACAATGGCTGAACTGCTGGCCATGGCTCCGAGGCTTGCCGGAACGAAACCGGTAGTGTCCGGACGTGTGTTCAACAACACCAGACGCATGCAGCCCGGTGGAGGCAACGACTATTTCGAGAGCGGGACTGTGCGCCCTGATGTAGTGCTTGCCGATCTGTTCAGCATTTTCCATCCCGGGGCAGCTGTGGCCGACCCCGACAGCCTTTACTATTACCTCCGGCTGCAATGACCCGCAAGGCAATCGCATTCACGGTTCTTTTTCTGCTGTTGCCTCTGCTGGTGGGTATAGATCTTTGCCATGGCGGAGCAGATATTTCCCTGGCGGATGTATTGGCGGCGCTTACCGGCGGCGAAGTGCCGAGAACTACGGCTGTTATTGTGCGCGATATAAGGCTTGTCAAAGCAATTGTGGCAGTGCTTTCCGGTGCGGCTCTTGCATGTGCAGGCCTGCAGATGCAGACCTTGTTCCGTAATCCGCTTGCCGGGCCATATGTTCTTGGAGTCAGTTCGGGGGCGAGTCTGGGTGTGGCGGTTTTCATTCTCGGTGCTCCTGTGTTCGGCGCCTCGGCCGGTGCGCTCGGAATAGCGGGAGCGGCATGGGCGGGAGCGGCGGCGGTTATGGTGCTTGTCGCTGCTGTGGGGCGCCGCATGCGGGATATAATGGTAATACTCATTCTCGGCATGATGATAGCCTCCGGGGTAGGTGCCGTCGTGCAGATTCTTCAGTACCTGAGCGACGAGAATGCATTGAAAGCCTATGTGATATGGACCATGGGCTCCCTTGGCGATGTAACCCCGGTACAGCTTGCCGTGCTTGCGGCGACTGTAGCCGTCGGTCTTGTCCTGGCTGTGGCTGCTCTGAAACCACTTAACATGTTGCTTTTCGGCGAGGAGTATGCCCTGACCATGGGATTGAACGTAAGCCGCACAAGGGCTGTGATATACACCTCGACGGTTCTTCTGGCCGGAGGTGTCACGGCTTTTTGTGGCCCTATAGGGTTCATCGGACTGGCTATGCCGCATGTGGCACGTCTTATTGTTGCCGACAGCGACCACCGTGTGCTCATGCCGGCGGCTGTCCTTGCCGGAGCCGTAGTCATGGTCGGATGCGATATTGTCTCCAAGGCCTTCGGTATCCCTGTAAATGCGGTGACTTCTCTACTCGGAATTCCAATAGTGGTATGGATAGTCTTGAAAAACCGGTGAACGGCAGTTCTCTGATGTCGTTGCGCGGGCTGGGCATAGGTTTCGGCAAGCGGAAGTTGCTTTGTGATGTCGATACCTCTTTCGTAGCCTCTTCGCTTACGGCTTTACTCGGACGCAACGGCAGCGGCAAATCCACTTTGCTGAGGGCAATGGCCGGGCTTGGCCGCTATGATGGTTCTATCAGTGTCGCCGGCCATGATATCGCCATGTTGTCCGCCGCCAGGCGTGCGAGGCTTATGGCCTTCGTAAGCACCGAGCGCACACGAATCGGCGCCATGAGCTGTTTCGACATCGTGGCGATGGGGCGGGCTCCGCATACCAATTGGATAGGTCGCCTCTGCGATGCCGATATCGCGGCTGTAGAGAGCGCTCTCGAAGCGGTGGGCATGAGTTCATTCGCCGGCCGCCGGGTGGCATCCATGAGCGATGGCGAATGCCAGCGTGTGATGATAGCCCGGGCGCTTGCCCAGGACACACCGCTTATTCTTATGGATGAGCCAACCTCGTTCCTCGACCTGCCCAACCGCTACGAACTGTGTACATTGCTTGCCGAGCTGGCGCACAGCCACGGCAAGTGCATCGTTTTCTCTACACATGAACTGGATATCGCCGTTAACCTTGCCGACGATATAGCTCTTATCGATACTCCACACCTGCTCCACATGCCGGTGTGCGACATGCTCGAAGCCGGGCATATCGCCCGTGTGTTCAACGCCGCGGGCAAAATACCGTCGGAACTCTTCGGAATGTAGCCTGTCAGTCGCGGGCTACCAGTTCGAGATAGTCCGCTATGCCCTGGAAGATTTTTGCGGCCAGCTGTTTGCGGTAATCGGGGTCGGCGAGGAGTTCTTCCTCGGCCAGCGACGACATGAACAGCACCTCTACGAGGGCATTCGGATATTCTGTAGGGCTGTTCAGCGAGAAGTTGAAGTTTCCGGTCAGTCCGAAGTCGGCAAGTCCGAGGGAAAGCATCGATTCATGCAGGCATGATGCCAGGGCGCGATTGCTGATATGTTTGTAGTATGAGCTTGTTCCCAAGGATGCCAGCGGATTGCCCGAGGAATTGTTGTGAATGCTCACTGCCAGGTCCACATTGCCTCGCAGCCATGTCTGCTTGCGTTCTGTCATGCTGGGACCGGTGTCGCCTTCGCGGGTCATCACCACCTGTGCTCCTGCCTGGCGGAGGAGGCGTGCGACTTCTTTCGCTATGTCCAGATTCACTTCCTTCTCCGAAAGTCCCGAAGGCGACCATGCTCCGGGAAACGCGCCTCCGTGCCCGGCGTCGACTCCGATGGTGAGGTCGGACAATGCCAGCGAGGCAGGGCGGTGCCGCACTCCTACTGTCAGGGTGTTGTCCTTGTAGCCTACAGAGAACCCCCAGGAATATTTTTCCTTGAGGCGTAGAACGACTGTCAATACATCGGATTGTTCCTGGCGGAAATCGACGAATTCCACCATGCCGAGGGAGCCTCGCTGGGTGAGCCAGTTGGTGTTGTTGGTAACGCCGTAGAGAGAAATTTTTATTGTGGCAGGGTCGATTTCCGTCCGTGCCCAATAGGCCACACGTTCAGGCAGGGATATCGAGAGACAGTCCATCTTGCCGTCGGAAGTGATGGAGGCGCTGCCGGAGTTCACTATAGGCTGTCCGCTGCCTCCTTCCTCCACAGTGCTGCGGGGGATGTAGGCGAAGGCGTTGTTCCCGAGGGCCACCTTGTAGAGGTTTTCGGTTTTGCCGACAGCTGTCAGGCATATTCCGGAATCGATATATCCCATTTTTGAACCGCCCAGACGGTCGCCGCCGTTGCCATACTGCAGGTATGCGCCGGGAAGTGTGCGCAGGTGCAGCGGTGCGCCAAGAGACTCGGTGACAGTAGGAGCTGTTTGGTGGCGTTCGCGCTCGATGTACACCAGGCGTACGTCGGTTGTGGTTCTGCTGTTGCCGATGCACACCGACACCGGAATCATATTTTCGCCTGGCGCAAGATCGACAGCGCTGCCGAAGGTGCCGGTGCGGTACACATGGCAGCTGTCGCCGGCGATGGTGGCCGTGGCTCCCGGCGTGGTTACTCCGACTACATATTGGCGCGATGAATAAACGGTGTCGCTGCGCTGGTCGCCGCGATAGATTTTCAGAGGAACTTCCGCCGATGCCGCCATTGCCGACAGGGCGAGCGCCGTTATAATTAGTTTTTTCATGTCAGGTAATGTTTTAAAAGGCATACAAAAGTATTAAAATCCGGTCGATTAACGCTTATGGAACCTGTATCGTGTCGCTGTTTTTTCCCTTTTCTGTATGGAATGGGTGTATTCGGTAAAAAAATCCGTATTTTTGCACTCCGAAACCTAACAAGACGTAAATGAAACCGACATTATTTGTACTTGCAGCAGGCATGGGTAGCCGCTACGGGGGGCTTAAGCAGCTCGATGGAGTAGGGCCTCACGGCGAGACCATCATGGACTATTCAATCTACGATGCCATGCGTGCTGGCTTTGGCAAGGTTGTGTTCGTTATACGACACGATTTCGAAGATGCCTTCCGCGAGAAGATACTCTCGAAGTATCAGGGCCACATACCTGTAGAGGTGGTGTTCCAGAGTGTCGATGCTCTTCCTGAAGGCTACACCGTGCCCGAGGGCCGCACAAAGCCATGGGGAACCAACCATGCGGTTATGATGGGCGAGAGCGCCATTGAAGAGCCATTTGCCGTTATCAACGCCGACGATTTCTATGGACGCGATGCGTTCGATGTCATGGCAGGTTTTCTTGCCGGAGTAGGAAAGGAATCCGACGGCCGGTACTGTATGGTAGCTTTCGAGCTTGGCAACACTATGACCGAAGCCGGCAGCGTGAGCCGTGGTGTATGCACCGTCGACGAATGCGGCCATCTTACCGACGTCGTGGAACGGACTTCCATTGCATTCACTCCTGCCGGTGAAATAGAATATACCGATAAGGAAGGCAATAGCGGCAGACTCATGGCCCACATGCCCGTGTCGATGAACTTGTGGGGGTTCACTCCCGACTACTTCCGCTATAGCCGCCGCGAGTTCGTGCGCTTCCTCAACAAGCATATCGAGCGCGCCGGCAGTGAGTTCTTCATTCCTTCGGTAGTGGACAAGCTGGTGAAGAACGGCGAGGCTACAGTGGATGTGCTTTCTACAAAATCGCGCTGGTTCGGCGTAACATATCCTGAAGACCGTGATAAGGTGGTTGCCAGCCTGGCGGCGCTACACAATGCCGGTGAATATCCCGACAAACTGTTCTGACATTGCCTATGAAGTTCAGACTCGAGGCCGCATGTGCCGGCAGCGGCGCACGCGCCGGTGAGATTACTACCGATCACGGTACGATACAGACTCCTATTTTCATGCCTGTCGGAACCGCGGGCACCGTGAAGGGCGTACACATGCCCGAGCTCCGCGACGATGTGAAAGCCCAGATAATACTTGGCAACACCTACCACCTCTATCTCCGCCCCGGCATGGAGGTTATATCGCAGGCCGGCGGCCTGCACCGTTTCAATGGCTGGGACCGCCCCATACTGACCGACAGCGGAGGATTTCAGGTGTTCTCATTGTCGGCAAACCGCAAGCTCACCGAAGAAGGCGCGCATTTCCGCAGCCACATCGACGGGTCGCGGCATCTGTTCACTCCCGAGAACGTGGTCGATATCCAGCGCACCATAGGGTCGGACATAATGATGGCTCTCGATGAATGCACTCCCGGTACTGCCGACCGCGCGTATGCGCGTCGCTCGCTCGACCTCACCAAACGCTGGCTTGAGCGCGGATGGAGGCATTACCGCGAGACAGAACCGCTGTACGGCCACTATCAGAGCTACTTCCCCATAGTCCAGGGATGTACCTACCCCGACATGCGGCGCGAAGCTGCCGGACATGCGGCCTCGCTTGGTGCCGACGGTTATGCCATAGGTGGCCTGGCTGTAGGCGAGCCGGCCGAGGTGATGTATTCCATGATTGAGATAACCAACGAGATTCTGCCCGCCGACCGTCCGCGCTATCTCATGGGAGTCGGCACGCCGGTAAATATACTTGAGGCTATCGACCGTGGTGTGGATATGATGGACTGTGTTATGCCTACACGCAACGGACGCAACGGCACCCTGTTCACACCCGAGGGCACCATGAATATGCGCAATGCGAAATGGGCCAACGATTTTTCGCCACTGCAACCCGATGGACCTTCGTTTGTAGACCGCATATACAGCAAAGCATATGTGCGCCACCTTTTTGCGGCCAACGAACTTCTTGGAATGCAGATTGCCAGCATCCACAATCTGGCTTTCTATCTGTGGCTGGTGGGAGAGGCCCGCAAGCATATTGTCGACGGCACGTTCCCACAGTGGAAAAAGCAGATGGTGGAAAAGCTCGGCCGCAGGCTGTAGCATCAGCGGGCATCCGATAGGAAATGTTCAAGATTCTCGACCGGTACATAATCCGCAAGTTCCTGGGAACTTACATTTTTGCCATCATTCTGTTGCTGGCAATAGTGATTGTGTTCGATATCAACGAGAAACTCGACGCCTTTCTGAAGGCACCGCTGAAGGCCACGGTGATGGACTATTTCGTGAATTTCCTTCCGTATTTCGCCAACCAGTTTTCGCCGCTGTTCACTTTCATTGCCGTAATATTCTTCACCTCCAAACTGGCTGGCAACAGCGAGTTCATAGCCATGTTCTCTACCGGCATGAGCTTCAGGCGACTGTTGCGCCCCTATCTGATATCGGCTGCGATAATAGCCGCGGCAACATTTGTGCTCAGCGCCTACATTATTCCGCCGGCCAATGTGAAGAGGATAGAGTACACCAACCGCTATGTGCGCAACAAGAGTGTGGACTATGGCGCCAATGTAATGCTCATGGTGGCACCGGGGCAGATTGCCTATATGGCCTCCTACGAGAACAACAGCCGCACCGGCCGCCGTTTCGCTCTTGACAGTTTCGACGACCAGAAACGCCTTACAAGCCGGCTTACGGCGCAGACCGTGCGATGGGATACGCTGTACAACTGGCACCTCTTCGACTTTGTGCGCCGCGACTTCACCGGAGACCGCGAGATTATTACACGTGGTCGCGACCGCGATACCGCCATTGCTTTCGAACCCCGTGATTTTCTGATTTCCGAGGTGGATCATGAGAAGATGACTTCTCCCGAGCTCGACAGCTACATCGAGCGACAGCGCAGGCGCGGGGTGGCTAATATAAAGAGTTTCGAGGTGGAGAAACACCGCCGCATTGCCATGACGGCAGCGGCGTTCATTCTCACAATCATTGGCATGACTCTGAGTGTGAAGAAGGTGAAAGGTGGCATGGGCCTCAATATAGGAATCGGTCTGGTGCTGAGTTTCAGCTATATTCTGTTCATGACCATTACACAGACTTTCGCTATCAGCGGACTCACGTCGCCGATGGTGGCCATGTGGATTCCGAACATAGTGTACATGGCCATTGCAGTGGCGCTCTACAGGCGTGCCGCGAAATAGTAGCCGATTTTATATCTTTTTATTGTAGACCTTGCTGTGTAGCAGCGATATGAGCGGTTCGGGAGGCATTTCCGGATTGGTACTCATCAGTTTCAGCTCCACTTCCGGCAGCCCGGCGGAGTAGGGTGGCTGCACATAATCGTGTGGTAGCATGTGGAAGCCGTTGCGCTTGTAGAAATTCACCCGTCGCACGGTGTCGGGCTGCAGTTCGCAAGGCGGCTCCACTTCCAGCACCAGAGGCCTGCCGGCTGTTCCTGCTTTCATGCATGTGAGTACGGCGGCGCCTATGCCTCCGCCGCGGCATGATATGTCGACGGCCAGATGTTCCACGTAAACGAATGTCCCGAAATCCCACGTTGTGATGAGTCCAACGGCATCGCCGTTACAGCAGATGGCATGGAGGCGCAGCAGGCTGTCGGAGGGCGTTGCCGCTATCTGTTCCCATGGACGGCGTTCTTCGGGAGGGAATGCCTCAAGGTAGATGTGTTCCAGTTTGTTCAGCTCTATGGCGCTGGCGGCGCGTAGACTGATGGCAGTTGTGCTCATTGGTGCTTGCCGGTGAGTATCTTGCGGATATCGTTTAATTTTGTGAGTGCCTGCAGTGGCGTGAGGTTGTTTATATCCACACCGATTATTTCGTCGCGCACCTGTTCGAGCACAGGGTCGTCGAGCTGGAAGAACGACATCTGTATGCCGTCGGTAACCTGCGGTTGCACAGTGGGCCGCACGCCTTTGCCGTCGCCGCCACGGGCATTGTCCTCGAGCTGTTTCAGGACCTGATCCGCGCGTTTCAGAATTGTGGAAGGCATGCCGGCGAGCTTGGCGACATGTATGCCGAAACTGTGTTCGCTGCCTCCGCGTGCGAGTTTGCGAAGGAATACCACCTTGCCTTCGATTTCGCTCACCGACACGTTGTAGTTGGCCACACGAGGATAGGAGGCTTCCATATCGTTCAGCTCGTGATAGTGGGTGGCGAAAAGTGTCTTCGGGTGGAGACTGCCGTGTGTGAGGATGTATTCTACTATTGCCCAGGCTATCGATATGCCGTCGTAGGTGGAGGTGCCCCTGCCGAGCTCGTCGAAGAGTATTAGCGAGCGTTGGCTCATGTTGTTCAGGATAGATGCTGCCTCGTTCATCTCGACCATGAATGTGGATTCGCCTCCGGAGATGTTGTCGCTGGCGCCTACGCGGGTGAATATTTTGTCCACCACGCCTATGCGTGCCGAGTCGGCGGCCACGAAACAGCCGGTCTGGGCCATGATGACATTGAGCGCGGTCTGGCGAAGGAGTGCCGATTTACCTGACATGTTGGGGCCGGTAATCATCATCACCTGGGTCGTCTCGTTGGAAAGCTCTATATCGTTGGCTATATATGAGTCGCCGGGTGGAAGTCGTTGTTCTATGACAGGGTGGCGTGCACCGCTGAGGACAAGGTCCACCGAATCATCGATCACAGGCCGGTTGTACCGGTTCTCTATAGCCACCATGGTGAACGCCGACAGCACGTCCAGCCTTGCCAGCAGGCCGGCGTTGAGCTGCAGGGCGGGCATGAACGATGCCATGGCTCCAACAAGTTCCGAGAACATGCGGGCTTCGATTGCCACTATCTTTTCCTGGGCGCCAAGAATCTGCTCTTCGTATTCTTTGAGTTCTGGAGTGATGTAGCGTTCGGCATTCACAAGAGTCTGTTTGCGTATCCAGGTTTTGGGCACCTTGTCGCGGTGGGTGTTGGTCACTTCGATGTAGTAACCGAACACGTTGTTGTAGCCTATCTTCAGCGAGCCTATGCCGGTGGCTTCGGCTTCGCGGGCCTGCATCGCTGCCAGAAAATCCTTGCCGCGGAACGCTATTTCTCTAAGGTGGTCCAGTTCGGCGTCGGCGCCGGTGGCGAAGGTATCGCCGCGGCCGAGCACGCTGGCTTCGTCGCGGAGCTGGGAGCTGATGCGCTGGGCTATTGTGTGGCAGGGGTTGAGCTGTTCACCGATAGCACCGAGCCCCTGCTGTCCGCTCGATGTGCACAGCTCCTTTATGGTGCCGATTGCTTTCAGGGCATTGCGTATCTGTATCACTTCCCGAGGAAGAATCCGTTCGCATGCCAGCTTGGAAACCAGGCGTTCAAGGTCGCCCACATTGTGGAGGCGCTCTACGATTTCTTCGCGGAGGTCGGGCTCGCGGAAGAAGTGCTCCACTATGTCCAGGCGCTCGTTGATGGATTTCACGTCCTTGAGCGGAAATAACAGCCAGCGTTTGAGCAGGCGGCTGCCCATGGGGCAGACTGTTCGGTCGATGACATCGAGCAGACTTTTGCCTTCGCTGTCGAGCGGTTCCAGCAGTTCGAGATTTCGCACCGTGAAGCGGTCGAGCCGCACATAACGGTCTTCCTCGATGCGCGATATGCGGGTTATGTGACCCGTGCGGGTGTGGCTGGTAAGGTCGAGATAGTGCAATACGGCGCCGGCGGCAATGGTGGCGGCATGCATGCGGTCGATTCCGAAGCCCTTGAGGGAGCTGGTGCCGAACTGCTTGCGCAGGCGCTCGTCGGCGGCATCGTGTGTGAACAGCCAGTCCTCAAGCTCGAAAGAAAGATATGGCTGGGTGAAAACCTCGGCCAACTGCGGTTTGAGGCCGCGTTGAACAAGCACTTCCTTGGGTGCCATGGAGGCCATGACCTTGTCGGCGTACTGCGCATTGCCTTCGGCGGCAAGAAACTCGCCGGTGCTTATGTCGAGAAAGGCGACGCCTACCAGGCCGCCCTTGCCGAAATGCACGGCGG
Organism: Porphyromonadaceae bacterium UBA7207; assembly: GCA_002490635.1. Lineage (GTDB taxonomy): Bacteria > Bacteroidota > Bacteroidia > Bacteroidales > Muribaculaceae > CAG-873. The sequence continues at coordinate 9,232 of DKUJ01000008.1, read as the reverse complement.
CCAGAAAGTTGTTGCAGTCGCTGCTCAGCACAGTGTCGCTGAGAGCCACTCCGGGCGTGACAAGTTCTGTAATGCCACGTTTTACAAGCTTTTTGGTGAGCTTGGGATCTTCGAGCTGTTCGCAGATGGCAACACGTTTGCCGGCGCGCACCAGTTTTGGCAGATAGCTGTCGAGCGCATGGTGCGGAAAGCCGGCGAGCTCGACATACTGCGCGGCACCGTTTGCCCTGCGTGTCAGTGTTATGCCCAGGATTTCCGATGCTACTACGGCATCGTCGCTGAATGTTTCGTAGAAGTCGCCCACACGGAACAGAAGAATGGCATCCGGATGTTTCTGTTTCATCTGGATGTATTGCTTCATCAGCGGTGTTTCCACTATTTTATTGGCCATGAGCGGTATGTTATTTGCCGGATATCTTCTTCTCGCGGGCAGGGATGGCCAGAGAGGTGTACAGTTGGATTACAGCGCCTGCCATGGTGAACGCCAGCCAGTCGCGGAGGGTATGCGGATTATAGAACAGCAGGCCGAGCGCCACTATGAAAATTACGGGAGCCCATTTCTCAAGGCGGTAGAGGCGTTCCAGGCGCATGTAGGAGCAACGCCCCTTGCGGGCGAACAGTCTTGCGGCGAGAAGCACCAGTGCGCCGGCTCCGTAGACAAACGGATAGGCCTGCTGTGCCCAAGGGGTGTGCATCATGAAGAACGGCACTGCTGTGGCCGCAAGAATGAGCAGAAGCCCCAGAGGAGCCACAATATTATATAATACAGGATTGACCGTGGAGCTGGCTTCGGTTCTCGTTTTTTTGTCAGTCATTGGATTCTACGAAGTTATAAACATCCTCATTGGCTTTTTTCATGCCATAGTTTTCACGGGCGACCTGCTCGACCATTGCCGGTTCGGAGACAAGGCGTTCGTTGAGTCTGCGGTAGTGTTCGGTGCTGTCTCTGATGGAGGCAAGTTCGCAGCGCAGGCTGTCGACTATCTGTTCCTGGCGGATGCTGTCGAATACAGAATTGTCGCCATAAAATACCACGATACCGAATGCGACAATGCAGGCCAGAGTCCATGGCGACACGAAACGGCGTGTCCATTGCCAGAATTTTGAGAGTTGCGGATTCATACCACAAAGATACGTATAAGTCGAGAGCAAAGCCAAATTTATTTGGACTTTGCCGAGCGTGAGTATCTAAGACGCAGTCAAAGATACGTATAAGTCGAGAGCAAAGCCAAATTTATTTGGACTTTGCCGGGCGGGAGTATCTTCGACGCCAGTTACGAACTGGGTGTCATGCAATGGCAGGCATGGCTTTTCGTGCCACCCGGTGGAAGGCTATGAACATGCCTATGTCGGTAAGAATCCATGAGGCCGGATAAACAGCCAGAAGCTCTGCGAAGCCGCCGTTGAAATGAGGGAAGAGAAATACCCACAGCAGACGCAGCACGCAAGTGCCGAAGATGATTATAAGAGTGGGTGTCATCGAATAGCCGAGGCCGCGCATGGCAGATCCTGCCACTTCGTAGTAGCTGGCGATGAACTGGAATGCAAGAACCGTGCGCACACGGGTGTCGGCGAATGCCAGCACAACACTTTCGGTGGTGAAAATGCTCAGGAAAAAGTCGCTCTGCCATACCACCATCGTGTTCAACACCAACGATATGCCGAATGCCAGAGTCAGAGCCAGCCTGAAGACACGCCTTACCCGGTCGTAGTTGCCCGCTCCATAGTTCTGGCTGATGAAAGCCACGGCGGTCTGGGCAACGGCGCTCAGCGGGAAATAGCAGTAGAATTCATAATTTATCGCAGTGGCGGAGCCGGCTGCGGCGTCGGCGCCGAAACTGTTGATTGCCGAAAGGATGAATGTGTTCGACAAAGCGAATACAGCACCCTGGAGCCCGGCAGGAATGCCTATGGCGCATATCTTTTTCATCTGAGCCGGTTCCATGTCGGAACGGCGAAGGCGTGGATTTATTCTGATGTCACCTTTTTCATGTGCGAGAATCGCTACAATTATGCAGGCGTTGACAGCATTGGAAATCACTGTTCCCCATGCCACGCCTTCGACTCCCATCCCCATGCCGATTACAAACACCAGATTAAGGCCTACATTGACAATGCCGGCGGCGACAAGGCTGTAGAACGGGCGTCGCGTATCGCCCACGCTACGCAGAATGGCCGAGCCGAAGTTGTAGACAATCATGAAAGGAAGCCCCAGCACAAACACCCGCATGTATCGCACGGCGTCGTCGAGCACTTCGGCGGGAGTGCCGGTTAGCTCGAGGACAGGACGCGCCATGCTTTCGCCTACAAGAAGCATCAGAACTCCGCAGATAACACTCAGCACCATCGTGGCCGATACCGCTTTGCGCACACCTTGGCCGTTGCGCTGGCCTATATAGTTGGCTATGACAACGTTCACGCCTACCGATATGCCTACGAAAAGATTGATGAGCAGGCCAATCACCGGTCCGGTGCAGCCTACTGCGGCAAGCGCATGCCTGCCGGCGAAACGGCCAACGACCGCAACGTCGACAGAGTTGAACGATTGCTGGAGAACACCGCTGGCTATCAGCGGCAGTGCGAACAGCAGCATCCTCGGCAGCAGAGGCCCGCTGAGCATATCGATTTTTTTGCCGGTACTTTTCATTGCAACACTACAAAGATACGAATAAGTCGAGAGTAAAGCCAAATTATTTGGCCTTTGCCGAGCGTGAGTATCTTTATAATAGTTAAAAGTCGAAAGGCATTTGCTGTGGCTTTGTTGCTTGTTATCGTTGGAAAATGCTTATCTTTGCATCCGATAAACCAAAACGTGTATCTTAGATGAAAGCATGCTTTATGGGCTTAGGCTACATAGGGTTGCCCACAGCAATCACCGCCGCTATGCATGGCGTTGAAGTTGTGGGTGTTGATGTAAATCCCGATGTTGTAGCCAAAACCAACGCCGGCGAGCTGCATATTGTAGAGCCGGGTCTGGGTGAAAAGCTGCGTGAGGTCACTGCCAGTGGCAAACTTCGCGCCACTTCAGTGCCCGAAACATCCGACGCCTATTTTATTGTGGTGCCCACTCCGTTCAAGGGCGATCACACTCCCGATATATCTTTTGTAGAGAGTGCCACCCGTGCAGTTGTTCCTTTCCTGAAGGAAGACGATTTGTACGTTATCGAAAGTACGTCCCCCATAGGCACAACCGAGCGTATGGCGGAATTGATATACAGTTTGCGCCCCGAATTGTGCGGCAAACTGCATATAGCATACTGTCCCGAGCGTGTGCTTCCGGGAAATGTCCTCTATGAATTGGTGCACAACGACAGGGTGATCGGAGGTGTCGATGAGGAAGCCACGGAGCGTGCCTCCGAATTTTACGGTCTTTTTGTGAAAGGTTGTCTGCACCATACCAACGCGCGCACAGCCGAAATGTGCAAACTGACAGAGAATTCCAGCAGGGATGTGCAGATAGCGTTTGCCAATGAGCTTTCCCTCATCTGCGACCGCGCGGGAATCAATGTATGGGAGCTTATCAGCCTTGCCAACAAACATCCGAGGGTGAATATCCTGCAGCCGGGATGCGGCGTCGGAGGTCATTGTATTGCTGTCGACCCGTATTTTATTACCTCCGCGTTCCCTGTGGAAAGCCGTATTATTGCTGCCGCCCGCGAAATAAACAACTACAAGGCCGAATGGTGTGCCGAGAAAATTGTGAATGCTATTTTGCGCTTTGAACTCGAAAACGGGCGGAAGCCTGTGGTGGCAATGATGGGTGTGGCTTTCAAACCCGATATCGACGACCTTCGCGAGAGTCCCGCCAAGGCGATAATCAGCAAAGTGATGCAGAGCGCCGGTAACTCTCCGATTCTTGTTGTGGAACCTAATGTGGCCGAACACAATGTGTTCAAGCTCACGCCCTACAAGGAAGCCTATGCCCAGGCCGATATTGCCGTATTTCTGACAGCTCACACACCTTTCAGGAGTCTCGAATGGGACGACCGGAAGATTATACTCGATTTCTGCGGAATTTTCAAGCGATGAGTGTTGAGAACGAAAAGCCCCGCCAAGTGGATTTGCGCGGGGTGATGGTGTATCCTTTCTCCAACCCCGACAAGCTTATCGATTTTGCCGACGAACGGAAAGGCATACTCGTGGCCATAAATGCCGAAAAAATTCTCAATGCGAACGAGCTGACACGCAGCATAATAAACGGCAACATCGGCTACTGCGACGGCGCCGGTGCCGTGATGGCAATACGCCAGAAAGGAGCCGAGGCCGATAAAATCGCCGGTTGTGAGCTGTGGCTGAAGATTATCGGACGTTTTCATTCTTCAAGAACGTTTTATATAATCGGAGGCAAACCAGATGTCAATACAGCCACGGTAGAGAAGCTTCGCCGGGAATACCCGGGAATTCGCATCGTAGGGCACCACCACGGATATCTTGGCGACACTGCCGAGCGTGCGGCCTTGATTGACGATGTGGCACGCGTCCGGCCCGATTTCGTGTTCGTGGCAATGGGCTCGCCGCTCCAGGAACTGCTGATGGCCGATATGCTCTCCCGACATAAAGCTGTGTATCAAGGTCTCGGCGGAAGTTTTGACGTCTACACCGGTCGTGTGCCACGTGCGCCGCGATGGTGGATTGAACACAACATGGAATTCGCCTATCGTCTGGTGCGCCAGCCGAAGCGGATTACCAGAAACATCAAATATGTGAAATTTGCCTGGTGGCTGGCCACCAGACAATTCTGATTCTTATCTCCCTCCACCCTGAATCTGAAATGACAATACCCGCGCCCCGACCTATAAAAGTAATGCTGGTTTTCGGAACACGCCCCGAAGCCATAAAGATGGCACCTCTTGTGCGTTGTTTTGCAAGCCGGCCTCAGGATTTTGAAACTGTGGTGGCCGTGACAGGACAGCATAGGCAGATGCTTGATCAGGTTCTCGACCTGTTCGGTATCAAACCCGACTACGACCTCAACATCATGCAGGCCGGTCAGGATTTGTACGACGTTACATCGCGGGTGCTCACGGGAATGCGTAGCGTGCTTGATGCCGCACATCCGGATGTGGTGCTCGTGCATGGCGACACATCGACAAGCACAGCCGCGGCGCTTGCCGCATTCTATGCCAGGATTCCGGTGGGTCATGTGGAGGCCGGACTTCGCACAGGCGACATATATTCGCCCTGGCCCGAGGAGATGAACCGCAGACTCACAGGACGCATTGCCACATGGCATTTCTCGCCGACCGAGGCAAGTGCGCGCAATCTGCGCGCTGAATCGGTGGATGATTCCAATATTACAGTAACCGGCAATACCGTTATCGACGCGCTCAACATAGTCACAGAAGCTTTGGAAACACGTCCCGAACTCAAGGAGAAGGCGTGCGAGGCAATCGTGTCCGCAGGATACGACGTGTCGAGGCTGGACGGTAGCCGCCGGATGGTGCTGTTGACCGGCCACCGCCGGGAAAACTTCGGAGAGGGCATGCTTAACGTATGTCGTGCAATCCGCGATATGGCGGAAGCGTTCCCCGACACCGATTTTGTGTATCCCATGCACTTGAACCCGAACGTGCGGCGCCCTATCGCCGAAATGTTCTCGGAAAGCGCATTCGACAATGTGTTCTTTATCGAACCACTGGAATACCTTCCGTTTGTGTTCATGATGAAGAGCTCATATATAATCGTAACCGACAGCGGCGGCATACAGGAAGAGGCTCCTTCGCTCGGAAAGCCCGTACTGGTGATGCGCACGGTTACAGAGCGCCCCGAAGCTCTCGATGCAGGTACCATACGGCTCGTTGGAACCGATAGAGACAGAATAGTAAGCGAGGCAAGCCGATTCCTCAACGACAGTGCGTATTACCATGCGAACAGTTCCATTGCGAATCCTTATGGCGACGGACATGCCTGTGGACGGATTGCCGACTTCCTGCTGGCCAACGTGAAAATGTGAGTGGCCGGTCTGAGCTGTTGGAGAACAGTGGCATTGACCTGCCGTACTGCTTGAATTGAGTGAGATACAATAATTTATAAGAGTTACTTAAATATAATCACCTTGGATATCGATCCTCTTCCGGCCATAGGTATTTTGGCCGATATTGCAATCAATCCCTTCGGCCCCACTCAGATTGTGGCGCTGTTGCTGGCTGTAGTATGCCTTTTTTTCTCGGGTTTTGTCAGCGGAAGCGAAATAGCATGTTTTTCCCTCACGCCCGCCCAGTGCGAGGACCTCGAAGGTTCCGGTAGGGGAGAGGCCTTGTTGAAACTCATATCCCAGCCCCAGAAACTTCTGGCTACAATTCTGATAGCCAACAATCTGGTGAACGTGACAATTGTCGTGCTCACCAACTTTGCTCTCGGTCCCGTTTTTGCAGGCATGGATCCGGTTCTCAGTTTCGCGTTGCAGACGGTTCTGCTCACTTTTCTTATCCTGCTGTTTGGCGAAATCCTGCCGAAACTATATGCCAACAACTACCCTGTGAAATGGGCGCGTTTTGCAGCCCCGGGGCTGTCGTTTGCATGGAAAGTATTGTCGCCTCTGTCGAGTCTGCTGGTAAAAAGCGGTTCGTTCGTGAATAGGGTAGTGGTCAAGCAAGCGCACGATATCAGTGCCACCGAGCTTTCGCGGGCCCTCGAAATTACGCATGGTGCATCCGGCGACGACAAAGAGATGCTTGAGGGCATCCTGAAATTCGGCGATACCACAGCATCTGAAATAATGACTCCGAGAGTCGATATCACCTGGCTTGATCAGGATATGGACTTCGATAAGGTAATGGAGGTCGTTCTTGCCACGGGATATTCGCGTATGCCCGTCGCAGCATCGAGCCAGGACGATATCAAAGGTATCCTTTACGCGCGTGATCTTCTGCCATACATAGGCCATGAGCTCCCCGAAGGTTTCTCCTGGATGCAGCTCCTCAGGCAGGTGTATTATGTTCCAGAGTCAAGAATGATCGACGATCTTCTGGAAGACTTCAGAAAGCTCAAGATACACATGGCGGTCGTGGTCGACGAATTCGGCGGAACCCAGGGAGTTGTCACTCTCGAGGACGTGCTCGAGGAAATTGTCGGCGACATCGACGATGAATATGACCAGCCCGAACAGGCATTCAAACGCCTCAAAGACGATACATATATATTTGAGGGGCGTGTGCCGCTGACCGACTTCTTCCGGATCACCGATCTCGACCCCGAGGAATACGAGCCGGTAACGCAGGATGCCGAGACTCTGGCCGGAATGCTGCTGGCGATAAAAGGTGACTTTCCGTCCAACAAGGAACCTCTGGTTTATGGGCGTTGCCGCTTCCTGATTCTCGATGTCGTCGATCACCGTATTGCCGAAGTGAGGGTGAAGGTGATGCCCGATGTCCAGACCGACTGACCGACTCTGTCCCGCCATGAAAATTCTCGTTTGCTCCATTCTGTTGTTTCTGTCGTTGGCCGCTTGCGACAGAGCGCAGAGGCAGAGCGCGCCAAGGCCTCGGGCCTTCCCCAGAGTGGAACTTTATGCCGACAGCTTCACGGCAGTAGCCGCAGGTCGTGTCGGATTCATCGTGCCGGCTCAATGTACAGTGGAAAGAACTGCCGAAAACTGGGTGAATATAGACTATAGCCGTTTTGGCGCTACTATGTATGTGGCTGTGCGTGGTTTCGATTCCGATTCGGCACTTGAAAACGCGATAGAGAACCGTGCGCAACGCATGACGCTTAATCTTGGAACGGCGAAAGAACGCAGCGAGGAATTCGACAACCGGGATGGCTTTCGCTGTATTATGCTTTTGAGTGCCGACCCTTCGCCGCTGCCGGTGCAGTTTGTCGCCATAGGCCCGCAGAGGACTCTTGTCAGCGGTGCGGTGGCATTGTCTGGAAGTATACAGCCCGTCGACTCCTTGGCTCCGGTTATCGGCCAGCTCGAAGAGCATAGCCGCAGACTGCTCGAGTCGTTGACAATATTGCCATGACAAGCCGCCTGCTTACAGCCATTCTGACCCTTGCAGTAGCTTTTGTTGCCACTGCGCAGCGATTCGACTGGAGCATATCCCTGAATACCGTTTTCGACAATCGCGAAGGCGACAGACAGAACATAGCCCCTGAAACTGTGTTCTTCACAAAGCTTACTCCCGAGATTGGTTTCAGCCTTGGCAAAGGAGATAGAGTGGCTGGTGGAATTGTGTGGATTCAGCCTATAGGATACGACTGGAACGGGAACAATGTGCGTCCCACTATATATTACCACCACAAGGGTAGTCATCTGAGCGGAGCCTTGGGCCTTTTCCCGAGAACTCTTCTTGCCGAAGAAATGCCATCATTCATGTGGTGCGATTCGCTGGTATATTTCCAGGACAATATTCGTGGGGCATTGTTGCAATGGCATGCCGGACGTTCTTTCGCCGAAGCATACCTCGACTGGCGGCAGCGGCAGACCGAATCAAAAAGAGAATCGTTCAGCATCGTCGCACATGCAAGGTGGCAGCATGGCTCACGGCCATGGATGGCGGGTGCATACGTCTCGATGAATCATCTGGCGCTTACGAAAAACGCGCCAACGGATATGCATATAGTCGATAATTTCCTTGCGGCGCCTTATATTGGTGCCGATCTGGCTGCGCTCGTTCCTTTCGACAGGTTGAGAATCCGGCTTGGTTTTGCCGCGACAATCGAGCGCAACCGGGCCGACAGAATCTGGAAAACACAGCCGGGAGCCTGGCTCGAAGTGCTCGCCGCATGGAAAGGGTTTGAAATAAAAAATATGACCTATGCCGGGGCGCGCCTGCAACCTTCATACGGTTTGTTCGGAGCCATGCTATATCAAGGGGAGCCTTTCTATAAACAACGCTTTTATAATAGGACCGACATTTCATATGGAATTATACGTAGGCGTAGTGTCGATTTAAGAGCCGAACTCAATTTTAATATCACCCCGGGGAGTTTCATCTTCTATCAGAAATTATCTCTGCGGATTTTCTTTGGAAACTCACATGATATAAAAAGAAAATCGCAGGAATCCTCCGAATAGACTTTCATGCCGGGGCAGGCCCGTGATATATTTGAACAGTTGCGCCTGCAGATATTCTCGGCAAACAACCTTCGTTGCTCATATTTTATTGAAAATTGTCTGAAATGGCCATTTTGCGCGTCTTCGAAGTAAAGTGCTGGAAATCATAATTATAAGTATAAATGCACACAGTGACAATTCCTAACAACTGTTAAATCTATGTTATTAAGCATA
>DKUJ01000005.1 GCA_002490635.1 Porphyromonadaceae bacterium UBA7207 | reverse complement strand
GTACTGCTTGGCATAGGCCGGCGCTTTTGCCGTTATGGCCAGTTCGGGCAGCTGGTCGGCGCGGAAAGTGCGCCATTGCCAGTAGGCCGTGCGCAGCTCGTCGAGGACGACAGCGGCGTCGACGCTGCGCACACGTGCCATGTCGATGGCCTCGCGGAGGCTGAGAGCCAAGGTATCCGGCGCCTCCGAGCAATATGCCCTTGTGGGGGCCGCCACAAGGGCGACCGCCACAAGGGCAGGCATGAAGAATCGTTTCATTGGTCGTGCAGGGCTGTGGCGGGCGGGATGGCCATTGCCTTGCGGGCAGGCATCCACACCCCGGCGATTATCATGGCAGCCATCACCGCAATGGTGGCGACGAATGCGATGGCGTACAGGCCGTTGTCGGCGATTCCCGGAAGATATTCCGAAGTGTCCGCTTTCCATAGCAGCACCGTGCCTGTGGCTCCGGCCACGACTGCCGGCACCGCCAGCAGAAGCAGACCCTCGCTTATGAGCCGGCGGAAGAGGCTGCCGGAGGTGGCGCCGTTGACCTTGCGGATGGCAAGCTCGGGCACACGCTGCTGGGTGCGGAACCAGAACGACCCCAGGAAGCCGAGGAACACCGCCACAAGCAGGAACAGGACGCATGCCATCATATTGCGCTGCGAAGTGTCCGCACGCAGGTTTACTGCATGCCTGCGGTCATCCAGACTCTGAAACCCCGCCAGATATACATTGCCGGCTTCGAGGTCGGAAGCCCGCAGGCTTTCCATAAATGCCTCGCCGCGGCCGGGGCGCACTTTCACGGCAATTTCCCAGGGAGCCTCGTCTTGGGACACAGGACGTATGATGATGCCGCCGTATAGCTGTTCGTATTCGTAGCGGCGGAAGCCACGGACTGCCGCACCCACAGTGAACACCCGAGTTGAATCCATGCTGAAGTTCACCTGCCTGCCTTTCCATCTCGAAGGATCCTTTTCCTGTGTTTCAGTATTATGTGCGATGTCGTAGTCCGATATCAGAAACTCTCCACGGTCGAGCATTTCTGCCAGTTCTTCGGTGGTCTCGCCCTGCAGCCCTTGCAGGCCTATGATTCGGGCCATGTTGCCGTCCATATAGCGTATGTTGCCACTGTAATAGGCCAAGGAGGTGTCGATACGCGTTTCGAGTCTGTTCCCATGGTAGTTCATCGAATATGGAAGCGCGTTGCCGCCGGTTCCCACAATATCCACCTCGGGATTGTTGCGCAGCACGTCCATTATGCGTTGCAGGTCGTCACTGTAGCTCTTCCCCTCAGGATAAGGGGTGAAGGAATCCGATTCTTCGGGCACGGTTTCGATATAGCTTATGTATATGTTGTCCATCGGGTAGTCGGTGCGCGAATACTTGAGTTTGAGCATCGCGCCCATGATGATGAACATGGCCCACACCACAATGGCCACAATGGCCAGTTCCACCATCATCCATATGTTGCTGCGCCATTCGTTGCGCATTTGCTGTATGAGTTTGCGTTTCATTGTCGCTTTCTTATTTGTTAATGTTGGTGGCGCTGTTGATGGCCTGCACCGGCGAGAGGCGTGCCGCCTGCCATGCCGGCAGCGAGGCGCTGAGCACGTTCAGGACAAGGCAGGCAAGCAGTGCCGCACCTATGGTGCGTAGGTTCAGCAGCATGCCTAATGCCGGCCGCACGGCCTCGCCGCCGGCGTCGGTGAACAGTCCGTCGTAGAACATGGCGAACAGAGTGCCTGCGGCTATGCCTATTATGCCGCCGATAACAGTCACTATAAGGTTCTCGCCCACGATATCGCTTATTATGCGTGCGCGGGTGCAGCCGTAGGCGCGCCGGATACCAATCTCGCTCACGCGCCGGCGCATGCGGCTGTGCAGCATGCTGCTGAGGTTGATGGCTGGAACAAGAAGCAGCAGGGCATAGATCAGAGCGTCGATGGCATCGGCTGTGCTGTCGTTGGGGGTGGTGTTGGAATAGACTGTAACAGTTGTGTACAGTTTGTGGTCGAAGGGTGAGTTGTGGTACTCGATCCATTTGCCTTCGGAGGCGAGTGCGGAATTCACCTGGGCGTAACGCGACTCCACCTGGCGCCGGACGGCATCGCGGTCGGCGCCGTCGGAAACAAGCAATGCCACTGAGATTTCGCCCATTTCCGGTAGGTAGTCACTCGAGGAGTGAACATTGATGGGTGTGAACACATCGCCGCTGCCTATGGTGGCAAGAGTCGAGGTGTTGGCAACCACGCCAACCACCATATGGTTCACGAAATCCACCTGCATGGTCTTGCCAATGGCATCGGCTGTGCCGAAAAGGCGGCGGGCGGTGGCCTCGCTCACTACGGCCACCTTTGTGCCGGCCTCCACTTCCTCGGGAGTGTAGTAGCGGCCCGAAAGCAGTTTGTGGTCGAAGATTTCCCAGAAAGCGGCGTCGGTACGGCGGCTGTTGGCAACGAAGCGTTCGCCGCTGGTGCCTTTCACGTTCACCGGACTGAGATCGAGATCCATCAGCGAGATTTCTTCCACATTGTCCAGCCCGGAATACAGCGTCCGCGCAATCTCTCCCGACATGCACCCCGAACTGCTGTTGTTCTCTCCCATCCGTACATCTATGTAGGGCGCGTACATCATGCGCGAACGGTTGCTTTCGGGGGCGAACGGTGTCAGGGTTACGCTCTTCATCATCAGCACGACCATGATCAGGAATATCGACAGGGCTGTGCCCGCCACGGTCACCCATGCTATCACCGGCTGGGTGCGCATGTCGTATAATATCTGTAGTAGTTTGGTTTTCATATCTCCGCTTTCTGATGTCAGTTTATGATTCGTCCGTCGAAGAAGCGCACGATGCGGTCGGTGCGGCGTGCCTGCTCCTCGTTGTGTGTCACCATCACCACGGTTATGCCGTCGCGGCGGTTGAGCTCGTGCAGCAGGTCCATCACCTCATTGCCCATCCGGGAGTCGAGGTTGCCGGTGGGTTCGTCGGCCAGGATAATCGACGGGCGCCCCACGATAGCCCTGGCTATGGCCACGCGCTGGCACTGGCCGCCGCTGAGCTGCGAGGGAAGATGTTTCAGGCGGTGGGCTATGCCCAGGCGTTCGGCCACTTCGCGCACACGCTCCTGGCGCTGGCCGGAATCGCTGCGGTAGTCGAGCGGAAGCTCTATGTTGGCGGCCACGTTGAGCGACGGAATAAGGTGGAAGCTTTGGAACACGAAGCCCAGGTTGCTGTTGCGGAAGCGTGCCCGCGCGGTGTCGGAAAGGGAGGCGCAGTCGGTGTCCGTTATACGCACGGTGCCCGAGGTGGGATTGTCGAGCAGGCCCATGATGTTGAGCAGTGTCGACTTGCCGCAGCCCGAGGGGCCCATGATGCTCAGAAATTCGCCTTTTTCCACGCTCAGGTTCACGTTCTCCAGAGCCGTGGTTTCTATTTCGCGGGTGCGGAATACCTTGCCGATATTGTTTAGTTCGATTATTGCCATTGCTGTCAATGTTTTATGGTGAGGGATTTGTATGATTCGAAGTCTTTCATGTCGTTCACCGCCACGCTCTCGCCGGCGGAGAGGCCTGCCACGACCTCCACAAAACTGGCGTTGCTTTCGCCCAGGGTCACATTGCGGCGCTCCAGGGCGTCGCTGCCCCTGGCCACGAAGAGTGTGTAGTCGCCGGGGCCTTTGTAGTATCCGCCATAGGGAATCCGCAGCACCGAGTCCTTGAAACCGTAGGCAACATAAAGCTGCACACGCACTCCCGGGCGCAGGCGCCGGTGGCTGGCCTGGTCAAGGCTTACCTTGAAAGGCACCGACCCGGATACCGACTGCGGCTCGACCGACTCAACGGTGCCCGTAAGGCGCTCGCTGCCTATGCGAACCTCCACATCGGCGCCGGGAACCACACGGAAGCTGCTGCCCTCCGGAACCTCGCCGGCAACCCGGTAGCTGCTCAGATCGCCCACAACGGCAAGTTTCTCGCCGGCACCCACGGTGGCGCCTATGGTGGTGTTCACGAATGTGAGCACGCCGGCGCGCGGTGCCGGCAGCTGGGCCTGCTCCATGGTGTGGCGCATCATCTCCAGGTCGCGCCGGCAGTTGCCCACTCCAAGGGCCGTTGCCTCCTCGGCGGCGGCAAGGCGGCGCCTCTCGTTGGCGAGCTTCGAGCGGAGTCCTTCAAGCTGCAGCTCGCCGGTGGCCAGCTCGGTGCGTGCCTTGCGCACGCGTTCGCCGGTGCCGGAGCCTATGCTGTCGAGCCGCAGCTCGTTGTCAACCTCGATTCGCATGCGCGCCACCTCCATCTGCTTTATCTCTATCTGCATCTCCAGGTCGGAGAGAGCCGTGTGGTTGGCAAGGCGCAGCTGCGAAAGCTCGTTCTGCTTTATCTGCAGCTCGTCGGCGAGTTGCTGCAGGCGTGTTTCCGACTCCTGGAGGTCGAGACGCAGCAGAGGCTGCCCGGCGGCTACGCTGTCGCCGCCGTGGACGTATATCTCAAGAATGCGCGAAGCCACCGGAGAGCTCACAATCTGCTCGAAGGCAGGCTCTACCTTGCCCGATGCGGCCACGGAGGTCGCAAGCGGTCCTGTGGTGACTGTGCCCATGTTGAGGTCCGACGCTTTCACGCTCTTTCCTCCGAGAAGGAAAATCAGGGCGAGCAGGGCACCCGTGCCGACAGCGCACCAGAGGGTGTAGCGCAGGTAGCGGCGGCGCCTTTCGCCGGCGAGTTGTTTTTTGTCGATTTGGCGGTCCATCTATAGTTTCGGTTTGTAGGTTCGTTTTTGCGTCACAAAAATCGCACAATACCAATCTTTTGTCAATGCGCATTGATAATCAGTGGTTTATAAGTCGATTTGTGTACGAAAACGGACACCTCGGAAAAAACGCCGCGGAAAGCTATACAATCTCTTGACCCGCGGAAACCTTTAACCGGCTAATAATTCGTATTTTTGCACCTATGGAGAAGATAAAGCGACTCTTGCAGCTGGAATGTAACTATAGATTGCCCGAACCGATTCTCGACGAGTTTCTCGGACTTGCCGTCGAACTACACCTCGATGCCAGAGATGTGCTGGTGATGAGCGGACAGGTCGACCCCGACATATTCATAGTGAAGGAGGGTATTCTGAGCCACAGCTATTTCGACGGCGAGAAGGAGAAAGTGGCATACTTCTCTTTGCCCGGAACCATGACATTCTCCAGCCACTGCTACTATTTCGCCCAGCCTGCCTACTACCAGGTGGAACCATGCTGCGAAACTGTGGTGCTGCGGATTTCAAAGAGCGCTTTCGACCGCATGGTGGAGAAATACCACGAGTTCAGCCGCTGGGCGCTGAGCATGGCGCAGTGCCAGATGTATTTCTATGAGAAAAAGAATGCCGTGATAAACGGCGATGCCCGCGAGCGATTCATGTCGCTGGTCAACAACCGCCCCGAAATAATGGAAAAAGTATCGATGAAGAAGGTGGCATCATATCTTCACATAACACAGTCGTATCTGAGCAGACTGAAAAAGGAATTGCTGAAATAGGATAAAAAACGTCGTGAGACGGAGAATTTAACATTTTGTTTTGATATAGTACAAATTTCATTCATTTTATTATTCTTTCCTTTGCAATCATTCCATTGCAATATCGGCTTGTATGCTGTTCCCGGCCGTTTTGATATCGTAAAAATCTATTTAACCATCAATCTATGAGAAAGCTCTTACACTACTTTGTTCCGGTGATGCTGGCGGCATTGGCGCCCGTGCACGCCGACGCCGGTGTGCCCCTGCATGAATCTGCAGCACGGGGTGTGGCCGGGCTGCCAGGAGGCCTCAGGACCACCGGTGAGCTGAACCTGACGGGCGAGTCGGCTCCTGCGGCGCCGGTTGTTGCCGCCCCGGAGCTTCCGGCAACGGTAATCTATGGTCAGGTTACAAACAACAGGTCCATGACGGCGGTACCGGGTATCTACAGCTATTCGGTGAGCGACAATACTTTTACCCCCCTGCTGGTCGATGCCGACTATGGTGTGAGCAACAGCAACGGCGGTGTCTATGC
>DKUJ01000017.1:108423-119924 GCA_002490635.1 Porphyromonadaceae bacterium UBA7207 | reverse complement strand
ATATGTAATACCCTTGTGTGCCCGGCTTTCGCGAGAAAGCCTCGGGTGCATGATTACATATACAAGCGTAGGCTCTACACGTTGCCGTTCTACTACGATGGGCAATGCGAGAGCCTTTAAAGGGGAACGGCTACGATGAGGTTCCTACGCTTTTTTTGTATATGTGAAACCAATCATACTGCCAGAGGGAACCGTGGCAACCTTTATTCAGCAGCAGAAGAACCACAACCAATACAATTCAAAATCGCGGATTAGACGCACCGAAAAGCATAGAAACCACATGGCTGTGGCTGTGAGGTTTTTATGAATTTCCGGCGTGTCGACAAGGGAAGGCGCCACCGCCATGCGCTACATCCCGCCAACGCACAGCCTCGCCACCTCCCTCATAACCCACAATGCACAAACCATAAATCACCTAAATAAAATACCAGACAAATGATTGCACAGTTACAAAAACACGTGCGGCTGTGGTTCCTGACCGCAATCGCACTGCTGGCGGCAGTTCCGCCGGCAATCGCCCGCGACTTCACCTACGAATACGCAGGCCAGACCCTCACCTACACCGTCCTCAGCGAAGAAGACAAAACCTGCGAAACAAAGGCGGGGTATACACCTTCGGCGGGAAATCCAGTCAGCGGTGCGGTTGTCATACCGGAGACAGTATCCGATGGAACAGATACTTATACAGTCATCCAAATTGGGGTATATGCTTTCTATGGTTGCTCTGATTTGACTTCAATTACAATACCCAATTCTATAACTACAATCGGAAATTTAGCCTTCAATGGTTGCTCAGGATTGAGTTCGATTACAATCCCCAGCTCTATAACTACAATCGGAGAATCCGCCTTCTATGGTTGTTCAGGATTGAGTTCGATAGAAATCCCCAACTCAGTGACTGAAATCGGGAATTATGTTTTCAGCAACTGCCATGGACTGATTTCAGTTATTTACAACAGCGATGCATTAGGAGAAGGTCTCTTTCAAAATTCTCCAGTAAGAGATTTGACTTTTGGAGGAACAACGGCATCAAATATTGGTATTCAGGGTTTAAAAAACATAACATTTACGAACAATGTCACCTCAATCGGCGATTATGCATTCTCAAGTTGTTCAGAACTCATATCAGTGGAGATACCAGAATCTGTAACTATAATCGGAGAAGGTGCTTTTGCACGTTGCATCAGACTAACTTCAATCCAAATTCCTAATTCTGTAACTTCAATTGGCAACAGTGTCTTTAGTAATTGTTCAAACTTAACTTCTGTCGAAATTCCTAACTCCGTGACTGCAATTGGGAATCGTACATTCGAACAATGTTCAAAGCTGACTTTTGTCGAAATTCCCAACTCCATAACTTCAATCGGCGAGTTTGCTTTCCAATCATGTTCGGAACTAACGACAGTCGAAATACCTAATTCTGTAACTTCAATAGGAAATGGAGCCTTTCACTATTGCTCAAGGCTGATTTCAATGGAAATCCCCAATTCTGTAACTACAGTTGGGCATAGCGTTTTCAACGATTGCTCTAATCTTACAAAAGTTGTTTATAATAGCGATGCAGCTCCAGCAAGTGTATTGTTCTATAATAGTCCCATAACTGATTTTACTTTTGGGGGTACGACAGTTCCTGAGAACATGGCTGCTTTATTTGGTATTAAGGGATTGAAAAGTCTCACTATCACTGATAATGTTACCTCAATTGGATATAGAGCTTTCGCTGGGTGTACTGGACTTACATATGTTGAAATTCCCTACTCAGTAACTACAATAAAACATGGCGTTTTCAGTGGTTGCTCTAATCTCACAAAGGTTGTTTATAATAGTGATGCCATCCCATCACCATCTTTAGGAGATTCATTCGATGGCTGTCCCATAACTAATTTTACTTTTGGGGGTACGACAGTTCCTAAGGACATGGCTGCTTTATTTGGAATTAAGGGATTGGAAAATCTAACTCTTACACTTACTGATAATGTTACCAAAATTAATGATCTTGCTTTTAATGAGTGTGCGGGACTAATCTCAGTTAAAATCTCCAATTCAGTAAGCACAATTAGCAGAAACTCATTCTCAGGCTGTACTGGATTGACTTCGATTGAAATCCCCAATTCAGTAATTACAATCGGGGATTATGCTTTCTCAGGCTGTACCGGACTAACTACTGCGACGCTTTCGGATTCCGTAGAAGAAATCGGTGGACATGCATTTTCTGATTGTTCAGGATTAATATCGGTTAAAATACCAAATTCTGTAACAACAATTGATTCTGGAGTTTTCTCTGGCTGCACTGGATTGACTTCGATTGAAATACCAAATTCTGTAACAACAATTGATTATGGCGCTTTCTCTGGCTGCACTGGATTAACATCTGTGAAGCTTCCGGATTCCGTAGAAAAAATTGGCGTATATGCTTTTTCTGATTGTACTGGATTGAAATCTGTTCAATTTTCAGACTCAATGACTACAATCTTGGGCAATGCGTTCTCTGGGTGCACCAGCTTGACCTCCATCGAAATTCCTAACTCCGTAACGGCAATAGGAAACCACACTTTTTCCAATTGCACGGCACTGACTTCTGTCGTTTATAATAGTAATGCATATCATAACTATATCTTTCAAAACGCTCCGATAATTGATTTTACTTTCGGCGGGACTACGGTTCCTGATGAAATGACAGAGTATTTTGGAATTAAAGGATTAAAAAGGCTCACACTCACCGACAACGTAACAGTAATCGGCAAGTATGCTTTCAATTCATGCGTAGGTCTAACTTCGATAGAAATACCCAACTCTGTCACCACAATCGGAGAGGATGCTTTCTACGGATGCACAGGCTTGACATCAATCGAAATCCCCAGTTCTATAACTACAATCGGAAAATCCGCCTTCGATTGTTGCTCCGGATTGACTTCAGTTGTATATAACAGTGATGCCTATGCTATGGATATATTTAGACGTTGTTCAATAAGTGATTTCACTTTTGGAGGTTCAGCAGTTCCTGAGAGCATGGCTAGTATATTTGGCATTCTGGATTTACAAAGACTCACACTCACTGACAATGTAACATCAATTGGAAAGGAAGCTTTCCGAGGATGTTCTGGTATTAATTCGATAGAAATACCCAACTCTGTAACCACAATCGGTGAGCAGGCTTTTGCAGGTTGCGGCAATATCGAAACGATTACTTTCGCATCTGTGACTCCTCCGGAGGCCAATCAGAATGAATTTTCGGAATTATGGAGTTCTGCAAGAATAGTAATTCCCGGAGATGCATTAACGACATATCTGGACTTCGCTCCATATAACAGATTCTACAAGTGGGGAACCGTTGAAGAGCCTGAGGGGCATAGCGATGGGGTGTTCGCATATGTATTTACTGAGAATCCTCCGGCTGCGTATATCATGGCCGACGAATCCTACAGAGAGGCCGGCCCGGCGCTTACAGTACCGCTACGCACAAACAAAGGAACAACTATCTATCCGATAAAGGGTATTCTCCCCGGGGCTTTCCATTATTGCACCAACTTAAACAGCGTTAAGATTGGCAATAATGTTGAATTAATAGGATATAATGCTTTCGCGAGTTGCAACGCGTTGACGTCTGTTGAGATTCCAAATTCCGTAATTACAATTGGGGGAGGTGCTTTTAATGGTTGCAGCGGACTTACTTCGATAGAAATTCCGAATTCCGTGACTACAATCGGAGACACTGCTTTTTCGAATTGCTATGGTCTGACATCGCTCGAAATCCCTAACTCTGTGGCTACGATTGGATATGGCGCATTCATGGGCAACTACAAAGTTTCGGAGCTGACACTTGGCAGCGGACTGAAAACCATAGGCGTAGCTGCTTTCCAAGGATGCGCAAGGATTACCGATGTGGTGATTCCTCCGTTTGTGACCGAAATCGGGGCAAGTGCCTTTGCCGGCACAGGGCTGAAAACTGTGAAGATAGGCTGCCGGGTGACTTCAATCGGCGCCAATGCTTTCGCCTAGGTGAACGATATGACAGGCATCTATGTAACCGCCATGGCACCTCCCACGGCCGAGAACACCTCGTTCAGCAACTACAGTATGCCCCTCTATGTGGTGCCAGGCACGATATCCCTCTATGAAAACGCATCCCCGTGCTGGTATCGTTTCTATGATGAAGGTTCCATCAGCGAGCAGACTCCCGTTACCGAGGTGACTGTAGAGGATATGCTGCTGGCAGGCGCCAAGCCCGGCGACACATTCCAGATCAAATCGGGAGTCGTTCCTGCCGAAGCCACTCTGCCGCATCTCTTCTATGTATCGTCCAACCCCGACGTCGTGCAGGTAACCCACGAGGGCTTGGTAACCATAATGGAGCCTCAGGCCACCAATGACGAGGAAATCGAGACATATAGCTACAGAGAACCCGCCGACGTGGAAATCCGCGTGTACTCCATGTATGACGACGTCGCACCCGCCGTTATCAAATTCGATATAAGCACCGGCGTGGATGATATTGTAATCGGCGATGCATCCGGTGAGATTGACCGTTCGCTGCCTTACGAGGTCTACAACCTCAACGGCCAGATGGTGGGTACCGACAGGAGCAACCTCGCCAACGGCATCTACATTGTCCGCCAGGGCAGCAAGGTGCAGAAGATTGCCGTGAAATAAACAATCGACAACGGCGGCATAATCCGCAAATCCTCCGGCGTGACGTACAGCGCTCCGCCGGAGGATTTTTTTGTTTGCATGTTGATGTGAGGAAGCAGTAGAAATATGGCCGTAAAACGTAGCTGCATGCCTATGGCATGCCCCCAACGTTTTTGGCAATCGGTTGTGTGATTTGCCTTGGTTTTGCAGTGTGTTGCACGGGAGGCCGTGGGTGGCATGCCACAGGCATGCAGCTACGTGAGGGTGGGAATCGAGGCGGTGTTTTTTGATTTGAGGCTTTGCCAAATCCGACCTGGAATAAGAAACGAGGCTGCGCCGTAACATTCGGCGCAGCCTCGCGGTAGAGTTAATCAGTAGGTCCGGTTATCAGCGTTTGGGCATGCGTATTGTGCTTGTGCCTGCGGCGGTGACAACGCGGATTACGTACATTCCGGGAGCAAGGTGTGCCACAGAAATGCGGTCGGTGGTTGCGGAAGCGACTTTCTTGCCGGCCATGTCGAATATTTCCACATTGCTGATGGCGGAGGAGCTGCGCAGGTTCACAACATCGGAGGCTGGCAGAGGCCATGCTTCAACATTGGTCGGAGCGTCGGCGATGATGTCTTCAACGCCGGCAGCAGGTGCCAGACGGGTGATGTCGTCGATGTTGAAACCGCCCTGCTGGGTTATCGGGCTGGTGTTCTGAACCATGCGGATGCCGCCGAGCAGATAGGGATAGCTGGGGTCGAGCATGTCGAGGACAGCCTCGCGGCGCTGCCAGCCGCGGAAGTCGAGGTTGCCGAGTTCCACGTATTTCACATCGGTGCCCGAGGTGAGGATGGCATAGATGGTGTGACCATTGAAGTCGCCGTTGATGTACATTGCGATGCGGTCGTCGACGTTGAAGGTCTTGGGCTCGCCGGTGTACACCCATGTGATGTCGCCTCCGTGGTTGTCGACGAACTTGTAGGTGAACTTGCAGGAAGCTTTGCCGAATACTTTGTCGGCGGTGCTGCGGATGGCCTTGGGAAGCACGTTGCCGATGCCGGTGCTGTGTTCGGCGTCGTAATCGAAGAAGGTGGCGCCGTTTTCCTCAAAGCCTTCTACGACGGTGCCGGCTTCAATTCCGGAAGTTACGTCGACGGCGGTGAAGTTCAGTTCCAGAGGTGCCGACATGGGCAGATTTTCGCGGTCGCGCAGGTCGGTGCTGATTTTAAGTGTGTAGTTCTCGCCTTCGGTGAGGTCGCCCTGCACGGCGTAGACAATGTTGCCATAGCCGTTGGAGAGGCTGTTGAACTTGCTCGAGCGTTTGTTGAGAGCTACGTTTTTGCCCTGCGAGTCGGTGATGGTGATAACATCGAACGCGTTGGAGGGATCCACGCTGTTGTCGAAACGGAATTCGAAGGTCGGGGCGGTGTAGTGCACTTTGCCGTCCTGGCGGGGGAACTGGTCGATGAGTTCCATGCGGTTGCGGTTAAGTGTCTTGAAGCTGAATACCAGCGGCTCCATCATGTTGGGATGCTCATAGTTGCTGTCGGTGTGGCGTGCGCCGTCGCCGAGGGTCACGGTGTAGGTCACGTCGCCTTCGAGCGAAAGCGAGGGGATGAATCTGGCCTTGGTGTACGACTCGGAGTATTCGAAGTAGCCTTCCACGGCGGGGCTGATGGAGAATGCCTGTTCGAAGCTCTCCACGTCGATGTCGGTGTTGAACTCGAAATCGATGGTCGACGAGCAGGAAACGGTCTGGCCGGCTTCGACATCGGGGGAGTATTTGGTCACGGCCAGGGGGAACATACGCTTGAGGGTGAGCGGCATGTCGTTGTAGGTGACTTCACATGCCTTGACCTCCACGGCCTTTTCGGACATGTGGTAGTCGTCGCGCCATGAGCGCAGTGTGTAGTTGCCGGGAGCGACGTTGCGGAAAACGAAAGCACCGTTGTACATCTGGTCGGTGGTGCGGCGTTGTACCACATTGCCGGAAGCGTCCACCAGCTCCACGGAGGCACCGTTGAGCGGTGCGAAGGTGTCGCGGCCGAATTTGCTGAAGTTGGCGGGCATCACGGCCTCGCGCAGGCGATGGTCGTCGTAGACTATACCTGCCACGTTGCCGGTAACGAAGCGGTCTTCGGTGTTGTAGAATTCCATGATGGATTTCACGAAGTGCCAGGCTTCGAGCCACCAGATGTCGTCGTTCATCAGTCGGTGTGCCTCGGGACGGTGTTCGTGCATGGAGCCTTCCGAGAGGAAGCCCACCACATAGAGTGTGCGGAGCACGCCCAGACCGCCTTCCCACATGTTCTGGTAGAAGTCAAGGTCGCCGCATACGCGTTCGGTGTTGTGTGTCCACACCGAAAGCTGGTTGGAATGCAGGTTGTGCCATGTGATTTTGGAAAGTTCCACAGCCTCGGGGAAGCGCGGTGTGCCGATGGTGTTCTCGCGGTAGAGCATCAGCGGGTAGTTCACGTTCTCGCCGGCGTTGGAGTGTATGGAGATGAGCATGTCGACACCCAGATTGTTGGCCTCGGTGCAGATGCCCGACAGCGAGCGGTCGTCGGCCTCGGTGTTCTTGGTACGCGAGAGGTAGGGTGTTGCGCCGAGCGAGTCCAGAATGTGGTACATGTGCAACCCTTTGTAGAGGTTGCTCTTGGACTCCCAGTATCCGTTGGTGTCGTTCTGTTCGAATGGATGGATGCGGATGGGGCGGTCGTTGGAGGTGTAGCCGCCGTGTCCTGGGTTGATGTATATCTTGAGGTCGCTCATGTGGCGCGCCTCGATGGCGGGCACGATGCACAGTGCCAGCAGCAGGATTGCAAGCAGTCGTTTCATGGTGCTCATTGCTCGTTAAGGTTGAAGATGAACATTTGTCCGGCCAGGTCGGTGAACACAACGGTGCCGTTGGCCGATGCGGTGGCCTCTCCTACCTTTACATCGTCGGAGGTTAGGGTGCGGCTGATGCCGGTGGCGATGTTGACAAGCACAAGCGACGAGTCGAGAACCACGTAGCCGTCGTCGTGGGTCACTACGGCCACTATCGCGTTGTTGCTTGCCCATGCTGGGAAGTCACCTTTGGCGAGCACCTTATGAGGATTGGAGCCGTCGGCATCGGCCACGAACACACCTTCGAAGGGTTCGGTGAACAGCAGGCGCTTGCCATCAGGGCTGAGCGAAGCCCATAGGTAGGAATGGCTGTCGGCAAGGGGGCTGACTGTACTTTCGGCGCCGTTGCGCACCACTTTGATGCTGCGGTACTGAGCCAGGGCATAGTCGCCGCCGGCAAGTGCTGCGAGATCCACATCCTCGCGGCTGTGTGCGGCGATGCGTTCGGCGGAAGAGCCGTCGACGGCGGCGGCGCGGACGTCGCGTGTCATAAGGCCGTCGGTGACGGCGGCGCTGCGGTAGTACACCTTTTTGCCGTCGAGGGAAAATATGGGCTGGAAGCCGGCTCCGGCCTCGCTGTCGAGCATGCGGACGCTGCCGTCGGCGAGATTCATGGCACTCAGTCCGGTGTGGTTGTCGGTAGAGAACAGCAGAGTGCTGCCGTCGGGGCTAAGGACAGGATGGTGGGATCCTGCAGGAACAGCAAGCTGCACAGGCTCGCTCTGGGCAACGGCGCTGAAGGCTATGGCCATTGCCGCCAGAATTGTGTATTTTTTCATTTTACAATGATGATTTTGGAGGTATTGCCTTTTGTGCCTGTTGTCTGGACGATGTAGGCACCGGGTGTAGCCGGGGCGGTCACTGTGGCACTGTCGCCATCGACGGCAACGGTGTTCATCAGAATGCCTGCCGGGCTGAAAATGCTCACGGAAGTCATGCCGGATGCGTTCACGGTGAAGCTGCTGCCTGCGGCAACGGGATTGGGGCTTACGGCCATGGCCGATTCGCCGGCGGCCTCTACCATTTCCACAGCGGCGCTGTTGCCGTAAGTGGCGTAGAGTTTGCCAAGGTCGATGCTGTGGTCGCCTTTCTGTGCGGGGTCGAGATTAAGGCTGAAGCGGATGCTCTTGAGGGAGATGGGGTAGAGCGCGAGGTCTTCGGTGTCGCCGAGTTCCGAAATGGGAATTTCCAGAGTGTGTCTGGTGCCGGCAGCGAATGATTCCTCGCCTTCGGCAGGCTTGAGCGTAACATTGTTGAGTTTGGAGTGCAGAGCCGAGCGGAAATCGACGGTGAGGCTCTTGACAGGCAGGTCGCTGGAGAACTCGATGAACACGTGGTCGGGCAGGCTGTAGAACTGCACATCCTTGGTAACGCTCACCCAGGGGTCGCGGGGTGTGTTGTATGTATAGGAGAGCAGGCCTTCGTCGGTGAGGCTCACGTTGGTCATGCCGGTAGCTTTCTTGGTAGTCCAGCCGGACCAGTTGTCCTGGCCGAGAGTCGGGGCGGAAGCTATCTCCACGGTCACGCTGGCGCGGTCGGAGAAATCACCGATGCGGCAGCTGTATCCTGTGGTGCCTTCGGCGACTCCGTGGAGGATGCCGTTGGCGTCGATTGTGGCCACGGAAGTGTCATCTACAGTCCAGTCGAGGGTGGCGGGGTCGTAGCCGTATTCGGTGCTGCCTATGTTGCTCACCACTTCCACGGGATATTCGCGTGTGCCGTCGATAAGGAGCTGCTTCACGCGCAGTGCCATCTGTGCGTCGAGCACGGTAATGGCTTTCGAGGTGCTCACTCCGTTGTAGCTTGCGGTGAGAGTGCCTTCGGCGGGGCTGCCGGAGGCATAGAATGTATTGCCGGTGCAGGAGCCGGTGGCAGGCTCGCAGCTGAGGGTGTAGTCCTTGAAATCCTCGTCGATCACAGCGCCGTAGCGGTTGTAGGCAATCACTTTGGGCGAGAAGGAGGCATATACGGGAGCCTGAAGGGCCACGGCGTCGAATTCGAGACGTGTCACGGTGTTGTAGTCGGCGGCGTCCTCGGGAGCGATGGAGTAAATCATCCATCCGTTTGCCACTGCACGGGGAGTGCCTTCGGTGGTGCGGTTCTCCACGCGGTCCTTAACGAACATCTGTGCGGAGCCGCCGGCATCGAAGTTGGCCATGTTGTAGCAGCCCAGGGTGCGCACGAATTCGCACATGGTTGCGGTGTTGCAGCCTGCCGATGTGCCGTGCACGGGGTCGGTGCTCTTGTCGATAACGATTATGTAGAGGGTCTTGCCGTCCTGGGAGCAGCCATAGCCGGTGCGTGAATACACCATGCTGTTGTATGTCTCGTTTTCGTTGTTCGCTGTGAGTTCGCCGTTGCGCATCACAAGCGCGTTGGGACCCACGGCCTGTGTCACCACTGGCGAGACTTCATGTTCGGTGCCGGGATTGTAAACCCATCCGTAGCTTATGGTGACTTTGTCGCCGGGAACGAGTTTTGCCAGTTGTGCGCGGTTGTCGCCACGTCCCACCAGTGCTATGCTGTGTGTGCCCTTGCGGCCTTTGCCGGCGTCGGTGCGCACTTCGGCCACGGTGAGGGTGTGGGTCGAGTTGGCGCCCCACTGCTGGCCTTCATCGAGGTCGAGGAGCACTTCGGTGGCATCGCCGCCATTGTCGTGCTGGTATTGTCCGCGTTCGTCTATATAGATGGGCATGAACTCGCGGTCGTCGCCATAGAAGCTGTTGTACATGGCCAGCTCGTCGGGATGGATGCCTTTGTTGACCTGGTGTACTTCGAGCTGTCCGAATTTTTCGGAGGTGGCGCGTATGTAGGAGGTGCAATAGTCGGCGTAGATGGTCTTGTCGGAGCTCATGGACACCACGCCGGTGCGCATTGTGCCACCGTCCCACTGGTCGCGGTGCTGGTTGGATTCGGTCACGATCACGCCGTTGCGCACCGAAGCGCCGCGGGTTGTGCCGGTGTAGGTGTTCTGTTCGGGCTGGCTGGCCACAACCCAGAAGTTGGCATTGGCGCCGGCGAGGGCGCGGTGGCCTGGTGCGCTCTGGCGTTCGGCGGCATGCACCAGTGTCTCGGTGCCTTTGGCGCTCTCGTTGGCCACGGTGGTTTCAACGGTGTTGTAGGGGTTGGTCAAATCCACTCTGAGTACATTGATATTCAGAGGGTATTCCGGCAGGCGGTAGCGCGTGTGGCGTATGCCGGGACCTATTTCGCCATCGGTAACGGTCACCACTTCATAGTCGGTGCCTCCGAGGCTCACTGTTTCTGCCATACCCATTGTGGGAGCGGCAACAAGCATTGCGAGTAAAAATTTCCTCATATTGCGGTATTAGATTATCGCGCCACGGAATGCGGCGCAATGGACTATAGTTGTTTGGGCACAAAGTTAGTCTAAAAAATTACAGCGCACGCTTAATATGTGTTAAAAACGCAGCCCGCTCTCCTGTTTGAGGAGAGCGGGCTGCTGATATACTCGCATAGCCTTCCGGCTCCCGGTTCACACGTTGAAGCGGAAATGCATTATGTCGCCGTCGGCTACCACATATTCCTTTCCTTCCACAGCCATCTTGCCGGCTTCGCGGACGGCGCTTTCTCCGCCCAGGGTCACGAAGTCGTCGTATTTGATCACTTCGGCGCGGATGAATCCCTTCTCGAAATCGGTGTGGATTATTCCTGCGCATCGGGGCGCCTTGGAGCCACGGCGGAATGTCCAGGCGCGCACTTCGTCGGAGCCTGCGGTGAAGAATGTCTGCAAATCGAGCAGCGAGTATGCGGCGCGGATGAGACGGGAGACGCCGCTCTCCTGCAGGCCTATCTCGGCCAGGAACTCCTGACGTTCCTCGTAGGTATCCAGCTCGGCGATTTCGCTCTCCGTGGCGGCTGCCACCACCAGCAGGCCGGCGCCTTCGTTGGCGATAGCTTCGCGGACGGCCTCGACATATGCGTTGCCGCTTGCTGCGGAAGCGTCGTCGACGTTGCAGACGTAGAGCACCGGC
>DKUJ01000017.1:86243-108165 GCA_002490635.1 Porphyromonadaceae bacterium UBA7207 | reverse complement strand
TTGCAGACGTAGAGCACCGGCTTGGAGGTGAGCAGAAACAGCTCGCGGGCAAACTTCTGTTCGTCGGGGCTGTCGAAGCTCACGCTGCGTGCTGGCAGTCCGTGGTCGAGTGCTTCTTTTATGGCGCTGAGCACCTGATATTGCATTTTGGCAACCTTGTCGCCGCCGGTCTGTGCCTGTTTGAGAGTGCGCGCAAGGCGGCTTTCCACAGTTTCAAGGTCTTTGATAAGGAGTTCGTAGTCGATAATTTCCTTGTCACGCACGGGGTTCACGCTGCCGTCGACATGTGTTATGTTGTCGTCGTCGAAGCAGCGCAGTACGTGTATTATGGCATCGGTCTCGCGGATATTGGCAAGGAATTTGTTGCCGAGGCCTTCGCCTTTTGAGGCGCCTTTCACGAGGCCGGCGATATCCACAATCTCCACGGTGGCGGGAACAACCGAGCGGGGATTGCACATTTCCACGAGTTTACCCAGACGGTCGTCGGGAACGGTGATTACACCAACATTGGGCTCGATGGTGCAGAAGGGAAAATTGGCCGAGGCGGCCTTGGCGTTGGAGAGGCAGTTGAAAAGAGTGGATTTGCCCACATTCGGGAGGCCTACGATGCCACACTGGAGTGCCATATTGTATGTTCGCTTGTTGTCGGTGAATATTATCGCGATGTCAGGTCATACGCCATCGCGACCGCAAAGTTACGAAAAAATATCCAACCGCTCTCCGGCCAGGGACGCCTTGTGCCTCTGCATGCTATTTGGGAAAGTGAATCAGGGCTTTGAAGCGTTCCACTGTGTCCGCATCGCCGGAGTGCTTTCCGCGGTCCTCGCTGAGTTTGCAGGTGGAGCAGAAGAACGGCCACGATTCCGTGATTTTCACAGCCACAAGTTTTATTACGATATTTCTCGGCGTAACGCCGGGGAAGTCGTTGGTGAAATGAGTGCCGATGCCGAACGACGGCTGGCAGCGACCGCGGGCATAGGCGTTGAGCTCGATGGCTCTGTCGACGTCGAGGGCATTGCTGAACACGACCTGTTTGGTTGCCGGGTCGATGGAGAGCGAGCGGTATTTGTGGCATATCTTGTCGAGTTGCTCGCGGTTGTCGCCGCTGTCGACTCTGAGGCCTTTGAACATGTTGGCGAAATCTTCCGAAAAGTTCAGACTGAAGATTTCCCATCCGTAAGTATCGTACAGGAAGGTGCCGAGGGCGCCGCGGTAGGTGTTGGACCAGGCGCGCATGGCAAGGTGGTTGGCCATCTGCGGACCATACATGCCGGCGATGGCGCACACGAATTCATGCGCCATAGTGCCCAGTGGCGTAAGGTCGTGTTTCATGGCCAGATATACATTGCTTGTGCCCACGAAACGGCCTGCCGACTTCATGGCTCTGGCGGTGGCCGCCATGGCCGCCACCGCGGTGTCCTGGGCTTTGAAACTGGCACGGCGGCGGGTGCCGAAGTCGCTGAACATGCATCCGGCCTCGAGCAGGCGCCTGGCCTTCGCTGAGGATACTTCGGCGAAGGCGTCGTAGTCCATGGCGGCTTCCTGGCCCGTTACGATATAATATAATTCGGACACGATGGCCAGTATTTTCACCTCCATGAGAATCACACTGCTCCAGTTGCCCTCGATGGTGATTCTCAGGCGTCCCTCGCAGTCCTGGCTGACAGTGACCCACCGGCGGTCGTAGCGGAATCCTTTCAGATAGCCATAGAACCATGACGGAATATACGGGCAGCGCCGCTGCATGAACTCCACTTCCTGGTCGGTGATCACGAGCTCCTCGAGCATGGCTGTCTGTCGTTCCACTTCGGCTGCGAAGCCCGGAGGATAGCATGTGTTGTCGCGGTCGATGAAAGTATAGCGCACCTGGGTGCGGGGAAAGTTGTCCACCACAGCCACACACATTGTGAACTTGTAGAGGTCGTCGTCGGTGAAGTGGTTGATTATACGGCGCATAGTTTTTCGGATTCAATAAGTTCATTCAAAGCGTGGCCGCCATCGGTCGACGCGGTGAAGGAGCGCAGCACGCAGAAGCGCTCTTTGCCGTAGATTGCGGAACCGTCGGCCAGAGTATTGCGCACGCATATGTCGCCGGCAAGTCCGCATACATCGATGCGCGATATATTGTGAGCTGCCACAATAGCATCCAGTTCGGACGCGGCTGCCTTGTTTGCGAACAGCGAGTATTCCTCGCGGTCGATATCGGTGCCTTTGGCCAGCACGGTAAAGCCCTTTGGCAGGGTTTCCAGCGCACGGGCCAGCGGTGGCCATATCCCGCAGCCTTCGCTGCCGGCTACGCAGTGGCGCGGCCATATGCCGCCATTGCCGGCGAAAGAGCAGTGGCCGGCCGGATGGCGGTCGACGCTCACAACCACAGCGGCATATCCGTCGCCCTGGGTACGCACATATTCCGCCAGGGCGGTAATGGCCACTCTTGCACCGGCGACAGGCAGGGAGCCATCGACAAAGTCGGTCTGCGGATCCACAATCAGCAGCATGGCATGGCTGCGGTCGCTCCGTGAGGCGATGCGGCGTTCCATGTCCGTGATGTCGTAGGCGGAGGTTGCTGCCACAAGCCCCCGTGCGGTATCCACCATGCTGCGGGCTGCTTCTGTGCGCAGGAATCGAGTGTCCAGCCCCTTGTTGCCCAACCGCCAGCGGTCCAGGGCATCCGCGTCTTTGAAAACTTTGAAAACGGCAAGAGCGCGCTTGGCGGCGGCATCGCTGAAACGGCTCCGGATTGCCTCGAGCCCCAGTTCGTCGGGCAGGTCGTGATAGCGGATGGCGATATCGGTCTCGGGGTGGTACACGACACCGGAATCTGTGCCGCAAAAGCGCGTGTAGTATGCCGCGGCACGTGCGCCGTGGCCGGTGTCGAACTCGTCGTCGAGGCGCCGCGAGTCGTGGAAAACAGCCGCATGTGCAAGAATCTCAAGTGTCTGGTTGTCGGCGCCGAATTCTTCGAAGCCCACAGCCAGGGCATGGTAGAGCACGCGTTCGTAGTGGTCCATGCCGTGCACAGGGCTGTCGCCGCGGTTGAACGACACCTTGCCGGAATACATGAAATCGCGCCATTGGCGGAAAAAGTCGTCGGCAGGTGCCGGCAGTTTCGATATTTCTTTATTGTTTATTGTCATATGGTTCCGAAGATAAGCATAAAAATCGTAAAAATCAAACACATTCCCGATGGCATAGGTTCACCGGCGGTCTGTTGGCTGTGCTGCCGGAGTTGATGCGAACCGGAGCTTCTGCTGGCGGCCTGGGTGCTGGGGCAAATCCGGTTTGCCTCTGTGAGGATTTTTTGCTAATTTTGCATGTTGTGAAGCCATTTTCAAGCGTCAAAACAAAACTATGAGAATTCTGATTACAGGATGCAAAGGCCAGCTGGGTAGTGAGTTGATGGCACTTGCCGCCGTCATTCCCAAGGTTGAAGCCATAGGAGTGGATATCGACAGCCTCGATTTGACCGATTCCAGCGAGGTCGAAGCTTTTCTGAGGCGCGAGCGATTCACCCATGTGGTCAACTGCGCGGCATACACAGCCGTCGACCGTGCGGAGGAGCAGAAGGCGCAATGCGCTGCCGCCAACATTGCGGCGGTGGAGAATATCGCCAGACTTGCCGATGAACTCGATTTCCGCATACTCCATATTTCCACCGACTATATTTTCGACGGTATGGCCTGTCGTCCGTACGACGAAAGCGCGAAGCCCAATCCGCTGAATGTCTACGGCAGCACAAAGCGCCGCGGAGAGACAGCCCTTCTGGGACTGGCTCCCGAAAGTGTGATTATCCGCACCGGATGGCTGTATTCCGCAGGAAACAACAACTTCGTGCACACCATCCTCGAACGCGGCCGCCAGGACAAGCGCCTGGAGGTGGTCGTGGACCAGACCGGCACCCCCACCTACGCAGCCGACCTGGCTCAGGCGGTGATGACCGTGCTGACAGCGCCGGCATGGATGCCAGGCATATACAACTATTCCAACGAGGGCATAGCAAGCTGGTACGACTTCGCCGTGGCAATCCTCGAAACCGCGGGCATGCACCGGCAGGCGGAAGCTGTTGTCCCGGTGTCTTCCGCCGACTACACCACACCGGCGGTGCGTCCCGCATACACAGTGCTCGATAAAAGTAAAATTAAAGCAACATTCGGGATATCGATTCCCCATTGGCAGGCATCGCTGCGCAAGTGCATCGCCGCCATAAATATCATCTGACCACATGGCCGACATCTGCGATGAAATAAAACGCCGGCGAACTTTCGCCATCATATCCCACCCCGACGCCGGCAAGACCACACTTACCGAAAAACTCCTTCTTTTCGGTGGCGCGATACACATAGCCGGAGCCGTAAAGAGCAACAAGATAAAGAAGACCGCCACCAGCGACTGGATGGAAATCGAAAAACAGCGAGGCATTTCGGTGGCGACTTCGGTAATGGGATTCAACTACGGCGACTACAAAATAAATATCCTCGACACACCCGGACACCAGGACTTTGCCGAGGACACATACCGGACACTTACCGCAGTCGACAGTGTCATTATCGTGGTCGACGTGGCCAAGGGCGTGGAGCAGCAGACAAGAAAACTAATGGAGGTGTGCCGCATGAGGCGTACGCCGGTGATTATATTTGTCAACAAACTCGACCGGGAGGGTCGCGATCCGTTCGACATCCTCGACGAGCTGGAAGCCGAACTTAAAATCGCCGTTCGCCCTCTGAGCTGGCCCATTAATATCGGTGCGAAGTTCAAAGGCGTCTATAATATCTTCGAGCACAGCCTCGACCTCTTCACCCCCGACAAGCAGAAAGCGACCGAACGTGTCGAAATCGACAGAATCGACGACCCGCGTATCGATGCCGCCGTCGGCGAAGCCGATGCCGCGAAACTCCGCGAAGATCTCGAACTTATCGAGGGCGTCTATCCCGAGTTCGAAACCGGAAGTTACCTTGCCGGCGAAGTGGCTCCCGTATTCTTCGGCTCGGCCTTGAATACATTCGGAGTAAAGGAGCTGCTCGACTGCTTTGTGCGGATAGCACCTTCGCCGCGGCCCGTTGCCGCAGTGGAAAGGCTTGTGGAGCCTTCCGAACCGGCTTTCAGCGGCTTTGTGTTCAAGATTCATGCCAACATGGACCCCAACCATCGCTCATGCATAGCATTTGTGAAGGTGTGCTCGGGGCGCTTCGAGCGCAATGCGCCGTATCTGCACGTTCGCTCTGGCAAAACCCTCAGATTCGCCGCTCCTACGGCTTTCATGGCTCAGAAAAAGAATATTGTCGACGAGGCTTTCCCGGGCGATATTGTCGGTATTCCCGACAATGGAACTTTCAAAATCGGCGATACCGTAACCTCCGGCGAGCTTATCCATTACAAAGGACTGCCTTCATTCTCTCCCGAACTTTTCATGTACATCGAGAACGCCGACCCCATGAAAGCCAAGCAGCTCGACAAAGGAATCCAGCAGCTTATGGACGAGGGTGTGGCGCAGCTGTTTGTGCACCAGTTCAATGGCCGCAAGATTATCGGCACGGTGGGTCAGCTCCAGTTTGAGGTGATTCAGTACCGTCTGCTCCATGAATACGGCGCCCAGTGCCGGTGGGAGCCCATGAGCATGCACAAGGCATGTTGGGTTGAAAGCGACGATGCTGCGGTGCTCGATGCTTTCAAGAAACGCAAGTTCCAGTTCATGGCTACCGACCGCGAAGGCCGCGATGTATTCCTTGCCGATTCGGCATATGTGCTCACCATGGCGCAGAACGACTTCCCGAAAATCCGCTTCCACTTCTCTTCGGAATTCTGACACAGAATTTTAAACATATTCTTAAATCCACCACCATGAAAGCACTCTCCCGAATGTTGTTTGCCGTAGCCATTGTTTCCGCATTGGCATGCACCTTTCCTGCCGAAGTCTGTGCCGACAATTACTATAGCCGTTATTCCCAGGTGAGCAGCTATGTGCGCCGTGGCGAAAGTGCCATGTCGAACGCAAAGAACTACCGCCGGCAGGCCGAGTCGTACAGGCGCGACGCCGACAGGTATATGCGCGACGCCGAACGCTACGGCAGGGCTGGAAACTACGACCGCGCACGCGACTACCAGGCTCGCGCCGACCGTGCCATGGACCATGCCATGGACTATACTCGCCGTGCCGACCGTGCCGAGGCCGATGCCGCTTCCTATTTCCGGCGTGCGGCCAATCTGGTGGAATCACGTTGACCCTTATCTCGAATGAACAGGAATCTATTGTTGCGCACCGCGTCGGGTGTGGTTTATGTGGCTCTGATAGTAGGGGCTATTTTTGCCGGCCATCTCATTTTTGCCGCACTTACCGCCATTTTTGCGGCGCTTGCGGTTAACGAATTCTCCACCATTGTGAATTCCGGCAACGAGAGAAGGCTGCTTGCCGCTGTTGTGTGGGATATTGTCGGAGCCGTGGCCATGGTGGCGTCGCAGGCTTTATGCGGCAACCACATGCTGGCGCTGGTGGGTGTTATGGTATTCTATTTTCTTGTGCGCAACGTGATGGCGCTCTACGACCACAGCGAGCATCCTTTCCGCAATGCCGCATGGTCGGCAACTGCGATTGTAACGATAGCGCTGCCCCTGGCGCTGCTTAACACTGTCTACGGCGGAGGGGCAGGGCGCAATCTTGTGTTGGCGATATTCGTGATGATATGGCTCAACGATACCGGCGCCTATTGCACAGGTTCGCTGTTGGGGCGCCATAAGATGTTCCCGCGTGTTTCTCCCAAGAAGTCCTGGGAAGGTTTTGCCGGAGGTCTGCTGTTCTGTGTGGCTGCGGCTGTGGGGGCCTGGTGCTTCGGAATACAGGGCTGGAACCTGTGGCAATGGCTTGTGGCAGGTGCCGTGGCCTGTGCGGCGTCGACCTACGGCGACCTGTTCGAAAGTCTGCTCAAACGCAATGCCGGCATCAAGGATTCCGGCAATCTGATTCCCGGCCATGGCGGTATTCTGGACCGCATCGACTCCCTGCTCATGGTGGCTCCTGCATTCATGCTTCTGGTGCTCCTGTTCTGAATTTTACACCTCCTCCCCCTTATCCTCCTTTAATCTATCTATGAAACAACTGTACGTTTTTTTGTGCGCTCTGGCTCCGCTGTGCGCCTCTGCAGTCGAAGTGCTGAGAGTCAATGAAGTGGGTTATCTGCCCGACGATGTGAAAGTGGCTGTCTATCTTGGCGAGACCGACCCTGCGACGGTGGATTTCCGTATAGGAGGGAGTGTCCCCGACAGTGTGGTGGCGGCTCCTGCATGGGGCTCGATTCCCTATGCAGCCCGTGTCTATTTCAGTTCCGCACAGAGTGGCGAGCATAGTCTTACCGCCTCCAAAGGCTCTACATTGCTGGCCTCCAAAACCGTGCGTGTGGCTGACGATGCCTACAGCCGTTTTGATCTGAAAGAGCTGCCTCTCAACTACCTGCGCCAGCAGCGATGCGGATACAATCCTGTGCACGACCGCAACTGCCATCTTTCCGACGGCAGGCGTGTGCTCAGCGGCACTGCCGATGGCGACAGTGTGGATGTGACCGGCGGCTGGCACGACGCTTCCGACTACCTGCAGTATCTGCCCACTTCGGCAAACACTGTGTATCAGCTTCTGTTCGCCTATTCCATGCAGCCTGAAATATGGGGCGATGCTTTCGATGCATCCGGCCGTCCTGGAGCCAACGGCGTGCCCGACATCGTGGACGAGGCAAGATGGGGCCTGGAATGGATGTGCCGCATGAACCCGTCGGACGGAGTCTATTACAACCAGATAGCCGACGACCGCGACCACCGTTTCGCAGGCTTGCCCTTCAACGATAATGTGGATTATGGCTGGGGCGCCGGTGCCGACCGCCCCGTATATCCCGTATGTGGCGAGCCTTACGGCCTGCAGAAATATACCAACCGCAGCACCGGCGAGGCTTCATCGGTGGCAAAATTCGCTTCCGCATTCGCCTTGGGTGCCAAAGTGTTCGGAGATATCGACAGTGAATTTGCAGCCATGCTTTCACAGAAGGCCACCGGTGCTTTCGACTATGCCTTGCGCCATCCCGGAGCTTCACAGACAGCCCCTTGTGTAAGCCCCTATTTCTATGAGGAGGACAACTGGGTCGATGATGTCGAACTTGCCGCGGCAACACTCGGCCGCCTGCGCGAGGCGGCTGCGATGGGGCGCCTCGAGCCGGTGACTCCCTGGATGGGTGCTGATTCCGCGAGGCATTACCAATGGTATCCGTTTGTGAATCTCGGACATTATATCATAGCCGCAGAGGCCGACAGTGCTGTTTCCGCAGAGTTCGCTTCCATGATGCGCCAGGGGCTGAAGCTCACCGCCGACCGCGGTCGTGGCAATGCCTTCGGCAACGGCATACCTTTCATATGGTGTTCCAACAACCTGGCGACAGCCTTTGTGACACAGGCTATGCTGTATCGCGAGCTGACCGGCGACACAAGCTTTGCCGAAGCAGAAGCCAATGTGCGCCACTGGCTCTTCGGACTGAATCCCTGGGGGCAGACAATGATTATGCTTCCGCAGGATTCCGGCATATCCTCGCCGGTCGATGCCCATTCAGCCATGACAGATGCCGAAGTGGCAGGAGTGGCAGGACGGCGCTGGCTTGAGGGCGCGCTTGTCGACGGCCCGGTGTACGACGCCATATATAATTCGCTCTGGGGTGTCCATCTGCGGCGCAACGATGATTACGCTCCATTCCAGGGAAGGGCTGTCTACCACGACGACTATTCCGATTACTCCACCAACGAACCGACTATGGACGGTACCGCGTCGACAACATTCATGCTCGGCCGCCTGTGCCGCAGAAAGTAACTGTATAAAATAAAAGAAGCATGCCTTGGATATCCGGGGCACGCTTCTTTATATAAGTCCTTCAGTTTCTATTGTCGGTTATGAAGCTGTCTTTGAATCCAAGGAAGTAGAGCACGCCGTCGAGGCCTATGGTGGAAATGCTCTGGCGGGCTGTGAGTTTCACCTTGGGCTTGGCATGGAAGGCTATGCCGAGGCCGGCGGTGGAAAGCATGGGCAGGTCGTTGGCGCCGTCGCCAACGGCAATTGTCTGGGCAATGTCGATTTTTTCTACCTGGGCTATGATTTTCAGCAATTCGGCCTTGCGTTTGCCGTCCACGATATCACCTACGAAGCGGCCTGTGAGATGGCCGTTCTCGATTTCGAGTTCGTTGGCATATACATAGTCGAAGCCGAAGCGTTCCTTGAGAAAGTTGCCGAAATAGGTGAATCCGCCCGACAGGATGGCGGTCTTGTATCCGGTGCGTTTCAGCACCTCCATCATGCGTTCCAGACCCTCTGTTATGGGCAGATGCTCGGCGATGTCGCGCATAACGCCTACGTCCAGTCCTTTCAGCAGTGCCACACGGCGGGTGAAGCTTTCGCAGAAGTCGATTTCGCCTCGCATGGCGCTTTCCGTTATTTCCCGCACCTGTGGACCTACTCCCGCGCGGTCGGCGAGTTCGTCGATAACTTCGGTCTCTATCAGAGTGGAATCCATGTCGAAGCATATCAGACGGCGGCAGCGGCGGAACACATTGTCCTCCTGTAATGAGATGTCGAACTCCTCTTTCTGGCTGAGCTCCAGGAAGCGGGCGCGCATTGCGGTTATGTCCAGCGGGTTGCCGCGGACGCTGAATTCCACACAGCTCTTGCTCCTCGGTTCCTCGTCCTCTCCAAGGGGCTGGCGGCCGGTGAGGCGCTGGATGCCGTCGATGTTGAGCTGCTGGCGGGCGATTTCGTCTGTAACGGCGGCGATGTGGCGTGCCGTGAGCCTGCGTCCGAGAATGGTGATAATCCAGCGGTTCTTGCCCTGCCGGCCCACCCACTCTTCGTATGCCTCGAGGCTCACGGGAGTGAAGCGGATTGCCACACTTAGCTCGTAGCACTTGAAGAGCAGGTCTTTCATTATGTCGCCAGAGCGGTCCGAGGAGGTTCTGAAAAGGATGCCCAGCGACAGCGAGTGGTGGATGTCGGCCTGGCCGATATCCAGAATGGAGGCTTCGTGGCGGGCAAGGATGTCGGTGAGCGCCGATGTCACTCCGGGGCGGTCGGCACCGGAAATATTCACGAGGATGAGTTCGATATCTTCCATAGGATTGTTGGCAAGAGTGTGGCAGAGGGTCGGTCGCTGCAAAAATAGCTATTTTGCGGCAAAGTGCTGCTGTGTTATTGTAGCTGTCGGAGCAGTTCGGCGGCAAGGGATGCTTCATAGCCGCGTGTGAGCATGAAGCGCATGAGTTTCGTGCGGTCGGCATACGACAGAGGGCGTTTCATGCCGGCGGCTTTCCGGGCAAGTACGGCGGCGGCTTTATCGGTATAGTCCTGCTGGTCGACTTCGGAGATAGCTTCGGCGATTGCCGGTGCCGGGATGCGGCGCAATCGCAATTCGCTTTCAATCTTGCGCCTCCCCCAGCCCTGGAAACGGCTTTTGTCGCGGGCGAAGGCACGGGCGAAGCGCGCATCGTCTACAAAGCGGCGCCGATGCAGCGAGTCCATGATTTCAGCTGCGTCCTCTGTCTCTATTTTCCATAGAATGAGTTTTCGCTGCAGTTCCCGCGAACAGCGTTCTGCCTTGGCGCACAGCGTTTCCAGGCGTTCCAGCGCCTGTTGCGGGCTTATCGTTTTATTCTGCGTCCTCACTGCGGCCATGTGGCTGTAACATAGCGCCAGTTGCCTTTGTAGTCGCGGGATGCCACAGCTTCGGCAAATCCCAGGTTCTGTAGCTCAGAGCACACCTGGCGGGGGAAACGGCTGTTGATTTCAAAGAATATGGCGCCTCCTTTGCGCAGTGCTGTCGCGGCATAGGCGCCTATGGCACGGTAGAAAAGCAGAGGATTGTCGTCGGGGACAAAGAGCGCCTGCGCCGGCTCGTGTCCGACCACTCGCTCATCCATGCCGGCGGCTTCGGAGTGCAGTACGTATGGCGGATTGCTCACCACTATGTCGAGGCTGTCGGGCGCAGGGGCTGGCGCCTTGAGAATATCCTCAAGGCGGAAATCGACATGTGTGCCCAGTGTCCGGGAGTTTTCGCGGGCGATGGCCAGGGCTTCGTCGCTTATGTCGGTGGCTTGCACATGAGCGAATGGCAGGGCACGGGCAATGGCAATGGCTATGCAGCCGCTGCCTGTGCAGATGTCGAGCACGTCGAGGTCGCTGCGGCCGCCGAAGCGGTCGGTGACCATGTCGACGAGTCCTTCGGTCTCGAACCGTGGAATGAGCACAGCCGGCGAAACCTTGAAGTCCATGCCCATGAACAGTGCCTTCCCCACGGCATATTGTACCGGCAGGCCGTTGCGGACTGCTTCCACAGCGGCGGCTATCTTGCCGGCCATGAAGTCGGTTATCTCGCGGTCGCCGTTGGCGAAGAGATATTTGCGGTCGTATCCGGCGATGTCCTCGAAGAGAATCCTGGCGGCCCCCTCGCCTTCGCCCGCGGAGCCGAGTATGCCTGTCAGCTCATCGGCGATGTGGCGGAAGTAGTCGCGGGCTGTCATCGCGAGGCGCGGCTGTCGCTGTCGTCGGCGTTATCGCCGTATTCGAATTCGGCATCGTCCCAGTCGATGTCCTCGCCCCATGTGTCGGGACTGATGCTTTGAAGGTCTTCGTCCTCTTCCTCCTCGTTTTCGCCGGGTTCGTACTGGAATATGAATTCGTCCTCCTCGCGTACTCGGTGGCGGGCGTCGAGCGGGCGATGCACGGCATCGGAGCCGTCGCCGCGGTTGTTCTCGTCGGTGATGGCACGCCATAGCAGATCCTTGAGTTCGGTGATTCCCTGGCCGGTGACAGCGGAGATAAACACCGAAGGCAGTTCCTGCGGAACGGTGCGGGCAATCTCGTCGCGGAGTTCATCGTCGAGCATGTCGCTCTTGCTTATGGCCAGCACGCGGGGTTTGTCCATCAGCTGGGGATTGAACTGCTCGAGTTCGGAAAGCAGGATGCGGTATTGTGTCTCGATGTCGTCGGCATCGGCGGGAACCATGAAGAGCAGTACGGCATTGCGCTCGATATGGCGCAGGAAGCGCAGCCCCAGGCCACGTCCCTCGCTGGCGCCTTCGATGATGCCGGGAATGTCGGCCATTACGAAACTGCGGTTGTCGCGGTAGGAAACGATGCCCAGCTGCGGCTCCATTGTTGTGAACGGATAGTCGGCGATTTTGGGTTCGGCGGCGCTGACTGCCGAGAGGAGAGTGGACTTGCCTGCATTGGGGAAGCCGACAAGACCCACGTCGGCGAGCATCTTGAGCTCCAGCACCACCGACTTCTCTATCGAGGGTTCGCCGGGTTGCGCATATCGCGGTGTGCGGTTTGTGGCACTCTTGAAATGCCAGTTGCCGAGACCGCCTCGGCCGCCGCGCAGCAGCTTCACCTCCTGGCCGTCTTCGGTGACTTCGCAGAGGTATTCGCCGCTTTCGGCGTCGAACACGACTGTGCCGCAGGGAACTTCCACCACGACATCGTCGCCGTCTTTGCCGAAGCTGCGGCCTCCGGAGCCGCTTTCCCCGTTGCCGGCGAATATGTGTCGCCGGTATTTCAGCGGCAGCAGCGTCCACATGTTGCGGTTGCCCTTGAGGATGATATGGCCGCCACGGCCACCGTCGCCGCCGTCGGGTCCGCCTTTGGGAACATATTTGGCGCGGTAGAAGTGGCGCGAGCCGGCGCCGCCTTTGCCGCTGCGGCATAGTATCTTTACATAGTCTATGAAGTTGGAGTCTGCCATTGTGTCTTATGTTTTGGAGGGAGACGCTGGAATGCTATTATAGACGAAAATATATGTAGATAACAGCATAGGTCGAACGTTCCGTTAAAAGCTTTTGTTCATGTTGTTGAAGTGGCGCATCAGGTCGCTTGCCTGTCTGAAGTCGCCGGGTGAGCCGACGTCGATCCATGTGCCTTCCACCACATGGTATCCCACGGGCATGCCGAGGTCGATGGCCCGCTGCAGAAGGTCGGTGGCGTCGGTGCGTTCGCCGGGATGCAGCAGCGCCAGTGTTTCCGGCGAGAAGATATAGATACCCGCGTTGGCCCAGTAGCTGAACGACGGTTTTTCCTCGATGGCGTTCACGCGGTGGGGCTTCGAAGCATCGGTGGTCAACACGGCGAAGGGCACGCTCACCTGGTAGGGAATCACTGCTACTGTGGCGGCATTTCCGGCTGCGGTATGGGCAATGTACATGTCCTCGAAAGAAAGTGTGGTCAGGAGGTCGGAGTTCATCACAAGTGTGTGGCGGCTGTCGGCTTCAAGCAGGGTGGCGGCACCGATGGTGCCCAGAGGAGTCCGCTCCCGTACGGTGGCGACATCCACTCCGGCAACGGGTGTGGCGAAGTGTTCCTCGAGCTGTTCGGCAAGGTAGCCGGTGGCTACGGTGATATCTGTTATCCCGCAGGCCGCAAGGGCTTCCACGTTATAGTCGATTATGGCCTTGCCTTCTATTTTCAGCAATGGCTTGGGGCAGTTCAGCGTTGCCGGCCGCAGCCGCTCACCTTTGCCGCCGGCCATGAGCAGCGCCCGCAAAGGCAGGCGGGTGCGGTGGTGGCACAGGTCGATTGCGTCGATCGGGTGTCCGCTGTCGTCGACTACCGGCACCAGAGATATGCCGCTCTGTCGGTAGCTCCTCAGCATGGCCGGGTCGGGCTGAGTGCCTACCTTGCGGAAATTCCTGTTCATGGCCAGGCACACGGAATCGTCGAGCGCGGCATCGCCGAGCAGTGCGCGCCGTACATCGCCGTCGGTGAGGGTGCCGGCAAGACGCCCTGAGGCGTCAACGACAAAAAGAGTCATCGCCTTGCCGGATAACTCGTTGAGTCTGGCAAGCGCCTGGCGCAGGGTGGCGGTGTCGGATATTATATGCGGAGTGGTGTTCATAGGCGTTGTCGGGCCCATTTGCGGAAACGTTCCAGCGCCTCGGCGAGCACACTGCGCTGTGTGGCTATGTTCCAGCGCATATATCCTTCTCCGGCAGCACCGTACATAGTGCCGGCATTGAGCCACAGTGCGCTGTCCGAAAGTAATTGTTGTTCAATGGATTCTGATGTCATGGCAAGCCGGCGGCAGTCCATCCACACCAGATAGGTGGCTTCCAGCCGTGCCAGCGGCAGCTCCGGCAGGTGCCGGCGGCAGTAGTCGGCCATGAACTCATAGTTTGCGTGTATGTAGTCTATAAGTTGTGCCAGCCATTCCTCGCCGTGGTTGTATGCCGCCACGGTGGCTGCGACTCCGAATGGATTCACGTCGCATACCTCATTGTCGTTGATGGCGCGGTCCACGGCGGCGCGCACTTCGGGGTCGGGGCACACGATATTGGCAATCTGCAGCCCTGCGATGTTGAATGCCTTGCTTGGCGATATGCAGACAATCGCCTCATCCGAGGCTTCTCCGGGGAGGGAGGCGAAAGGAATATGGCGAGCAGGGGCGAAAACAAGCT
Source organism: Porphyromonadaceae bacterium UBA7207 (assembly GCA_002490635.1). Lineage (GTDB taxonomy): Bacteria > Bacteroidota > Bacteroidia > Bacteroidales > Muribaculaceae > CAG-873. The sequence continues at coordinate 93,708 of DKUJ01000017.1, read as the reverse complement.
CGCAGTGTATTTCGTCGGATACCACACGCACACCGTTGGCATGGCATATTTCGCCGAGGGTTGTAAGCTCTTCGGCAGTCCATGCACGTCCCGCAGGGTTGTGCGGGTTGCACAGCAGGAGAAGCCGCGCTCCGGGGTCGGCGGCAGCGGTGGCGAGGGCATCGAAATCCATGCGGTAGGTGCCGTCGCAAGGTATCAGCGGACACTCCACAGCCTGGCAACCATTGTTGCGGATGCTCGAGAAGAAGCAGTTGTAGACGGGCGTCTGCACCAGCACCTTGTCGCCTGGGCGGGTCAGTGCCTTGATGATGGCCGATATTGCCGGCACCACACCTGAGGTGTATATGATTTTCCGGGGATCGATTTCCCAGTTGTGGCGGCGGCTGAACCAGTCCGTCACAGCCTTGTAGTATTCATCGCCCACCAGAGTGTAGCCGAAGATACCGTGCGCCACCCTTGCAGCCAGGGCTTCGGTGATGGCGGGAGCGGTGCGGAAGTCCATGTCGGCCACCCAGAGAGGCAACAGACCGGGGCTGCGGTCGCTGTCCCATTTGTAGGAGCCGGAACCACGCCGGTCAACAGGGGTGTCGAAGTCGTAGGTCATTTCTGGCGTTGTTCTATTATGCAGTCGGCAGGGGCTTTGATGTTTTCGTCGATTGTCACAGAGCCGATATGGTCGGCCACGATGTGTCCCGACCGGGGATTCTTTATGTTGGTGATGCTTCCGCGGATGCTTGCCTGCAGGCTGCTGTACTCAAATGCGCGGTCGCAGTCCGGCCCGAAGGTGCAATCCTCCAGCACGAGGTTCTCGGCATAGCACAGAGGCTGTTCGCCGGTGATGTGGCAGCGCACCAGACGCAGGTTGCGGGAGTGCCAGCCGAGATATTCGCCGTTCAGTTCGGAATCGTACACGGTAACGTTCTCCACCTCCCAGAAGGCATCCTTGGTGGTTATGCGGGCGTTGTGGAGTTCCACGTCGCGCACATACTGGAATACATACTTGCTGTCGGTAGCCAGGCCGTCGATGCATATGTCGTGGCTGAACATGAAAGGATAGGTGCCCCCGATAAGAGTCAGGTCGCGGGCCCTGATGCCCTTGCAGCGCCAGAACACCTCGTCGGCATCGGTCATGGTCACCTTTTCGAGGGAGAGCCTCTCCATTTCGCGGAACATCTTTGGAGCGTCGATGCGGGTGTTACGCATGGTTAGGTCGGAGCAATACCACAATGCCGAACGGCCTCCGACGGCAAAATAACAGTTGTCGATGGAGAAGCGGTGGACATGCCAGAAAGGATAGTTGCCCTCGAATACGCAGTCGACGGCCTCTATGTCGCTGCATTCCTTGATTGCCGATTCGCCTTCGCGGATTGTAACTCTTTCAAGCCGCAGATTGTGCGATTCGAACAGAGGCCGTTCGCCCCCGAATTCCCTGTCGGTTATGGTATGTTTGATATCCATGTAATGTGCGTTTGTTGCAACAAAAATACGAATAAGTCGAGGGCAAAGCCAAATTTATTTGGACTTTGCCGAGCGAGAGTATTTAAGACAAAGTCAAAAATACGAATTATTTTAGAAAACCTGTCTGGAGTGGAATGGTGAGTGCATGGTAATTATTCTCAAAATATGCTAATTGCGCGGGAACAGTCGGCGCGGGCTTGTTATGATGTTAGACACAATATTTCATCCGGCGTCTTTGCCGGCGTCAAAGTTCTCTCTCCCCTATGGCTAAATCCACATTTCAGACCCGTCTTCTCGCGCTACAGCGCAATATGCTTAATTTTGCATACACTCTGACCTCGAACCGCGAAGATGCCTACGACCTCCTGCAGGATACTACATTGAAGGCTCTCGACAACGAGGACAAGTATGTTGAGAACACCAACTTCAAAGGCTGGGTGTTCACAATCATGCGAAATCTGTTCATAAACAACTATCGCGCCGCCGTGCGCGCTTCGGTGGTCGTGGATCGTACCGATGATCTCTTCCACCTCAATCTCTCGCAGGAGTCGGGACTCCAGTCTCCCGAAGGGTCGGTGACCGCGCAGGAAATCAACCGTGCCATGGATCAGATCGGCGAGGAATTCCGCCAGTGCTTCGTGATGTATATCCAGGGCTATAAGTATCAGGAAATCGCCGAAATTTATTCGCTTCCCCTTGGCACGGTCAAAAGCCGCATTTTTGTGGCCCGCCGTCGCCTTCAGGGTCTGCTGGCCGATTTGCGATACGACTGATGTTTCTCCGTAGCCGCTCCAGTGGCGCTCGCTTTGCTGCGCTGCCGGCGAACAGCGCGGCATGTCCTTGGCTGTCGAGAGCCACAAGTGATTCAATGTCGGTAGCCGCCAGTGCCGGTGAAAGCCGGAATTCCTCAAGCGGCGTGGCGCAGGCTCCGGAATTGAGCGGACACACATCCTGACATATGTCACATCCAAACACGCGCCTGCCGTAGGGAATATCTTCCGGCAGGTCGCCGTCGTGTTCTATCGTGAGATATGAAAGACATCGCCGCGCGTCCACGCTTCCGTCGCCGCAGATGGCGCCGCCAGGGCAGGCCTGCTGGCAGCGGCGGCATGCGCCGCAGGGAGATGGGATAGGTTCTGTCGCAGGAATGGCAGTTTCCTCTGTCCATAGTATCTCGGCGAGAAAAACCTTCGACCCGGCTCCGGGAACGGCAACCAGGCCGTTGCGCAGAGGTGCGGCGATGCCGCAACGGATGGCGAAGTATTTTTCACGCACGGGCGCGGAGTCCACGCAGATTCTTGTCCGCGATTGCGGGAACATTTCCTGCAGGGCAGTCGCTGCCGGCTTAAGCCGCCGGCGCAGTGCCTTGTGGTAGTCGGCGCCGCGGGCATAGTCGGCGAATAGCGGATGGCGGTCGGACTGGTCGGCCGGACGGTAGGCGAATGCCGCCGAAATTATTGTTTTCACGCCTTCGAGCATTGCCGATGGCGTTGCGAACAGGCCGCGGTTGCGGCGCATGTAGTCCATGGATGCGTGGCGACCCGAATCCAGCCATCTGTCAAGCAATGCCAGGTCGGTCGTGGATGTGTCGGCGGCGCTGCTGAGCCCCCAGGCGCAGGCTCCGGCAGCATGCATCAGTCTGCCGAGTGTTTCGTGTAGCTGATGCATCACATGGGAATGCTCTCGAAGCGGTAGCCTTCCTGCTGGAGCCATTCTATGGCTCTGGGGAGGGCGTAGCGCAGATTGTCGAGGGCTTTAAGGCTGTCGTGGAATACAATCAGAGAGCCGTCGCGGGCATAGCGTTTCACGTTCCGCAGCACCTGCTCACCGTTGAGCTTGCGGGAGTAGTCGCGTGTCACAAGGTCGTACATCACTATGTTGTAGTGCTGCTTGATGGCCTTTGCCTGCTTCCAGCGCAACAGGCCGTGCGGCGGGCGGAACAGAGGGCTGTCGATTAGAGCGTCGGCCTCGGATATGTCGCGCAGGTAGCGCACGGAACGCACTTTCATGCCCTGCAGATGGTGCATGGTGTGGTTGCCTACGTTGTGTCCGCGGCGGCGCACCTCGGCATAGAGTTCGGGGTGGCGCCGCACATTGTCGCCCACCATGAAGAATGTGGCCTTGATGCCGTAGCTGTCCAGCAGGTCGAGCACCCATGGGGTCACTTCGGGTATGGGGCCGTCGTCGAAGGTGAGGAACACCGTTTTCTCGCGGCTACGGTGCTTTATGCGCCATATGGCCTCGGGAAAGAGCAGGCGGTAGAGCAGCGGCGGCTGTTCGATGAGCATCAGCGACCATGGATTTCGGTCCAGGTGTCGGCATCGAAGCCGTAGCGGCTCATGATGTCGTTGCTGAAGGCCATGGGTTCGATGCCTGCGCTTTCATGGAGGTCGAGCACGGCCACTGCGCGTTCCAGCAGGGCGCGGTCGTCGGGGTGTTCATACAGGGGAATCTGCTGGCGGAGGTCGGATGCGGTGAAGCCCTGTATGTAGATCAGCGGTGCGATGGTCCAGTCGTCGGTTATGTCGAGGCTGTCGAACTGTGCCAGCAGAGGCCGCAGGGTTTCATCGGTCTGTATCTCCGGTTTTGCAAGGAGTATGTCGCAGCGGTTCACCAGAGCCACGGCTTCGGCCAGATAGCTCATGGCGTATCCTTCGGCGCGTGTCACGGCCATCAGGTCGGCGGGATGCAGCGATGCTCCGTAGCGGATGTACTGTGCGTAGCGTTCGGCTTCTGTGGCGGCGAGGTCGCGGGCCGTTTCGAGGTCGGTAGCGCGTCCGGTCTGGCGGTAAAGGTCGTAGTATGCGCGTGAGAGGTACAGACCGAGCATGCCGTCGTAGGGCTGGGCTGATGCCGGGAGCTTTGTGCGGATTATGTCGAAAAGCTGGCGTGCCATGTCGGCCTGGGTAGCAGGTGCCTCGAGTCCGGCGGCCACAGCGGCGGCGCGGCTTGCGCTGTCGGCGGGGGCATCGGGCAGCATCATGAGGTTTTCGCCCACGGTGTAGATGCCAGAGCGTATGGATGCAGCCATGCGGCGCACGGTCTCGTCGAGGTAGAGCTTGGCATCGGGATTGTCCATGCCGCCCCAGCGGTAGTCGGTCACGATGTTGCGGTAGGCTTTGGGTGCTGTAACGTTATAGTCGCCGCCCTGGCGGATGCCGGTGACTTCGTTTGCCATGCCCACCGACGACATGAAGGGCGACAGGCCCAGATAGAACGATGTGGGAACGGTTGTGGCGAAGTAGGCTGGCCGTTTCCAGCCGTCTCTGACGGAGTTGGCTATCATGTCGAGCGAGAGAATCTTGCTCTGGTTGAGGCCGGCGCCGAGGCTGCTGAGGTTTGTGGTCACGTTGCCGGCATATGGAGCCACATAGGCGCTGTCGAAAGCGGCGTTGCCGGTGCCGTAGTGTGCTGTGGCCACATCTTTGTCGACGGGAATGAATATGTTGGGGCTTGTCATCACCGGCGCGCCGAAAGCACTCTCGTCGGAATTGTAGAGCTCGCCGAGCGACCCGAACACATCGGTGGGCGCGCTGTTGCCGGGCAGTATGAAGTTGAAGGCCAGCCGTTCGTATTTCCAGTCGGAAGGAGTCGCAAGCATGGGCACGGGTGCGGCATCGTAGGTGGGGTAGGTCTGCTGTGTGGCATACCAGTCGGTGGTGAGGTAGGAGAGGTTCACCACGCGCACGTCGGTGCGGAAGCCTTCCACCTCCTGGGCGTACCACAGCGGGAAGGTGTCGTTGTCGCCATTGGTGAATATGATGGCGTTGGGGTCAAGCGAACTCAGGTAGTTGAAACCGAAGTCGCGTGTGGTGTAGCGCCCGGAGCGGTCGTGGTCGTCCCAGGTCTGCGAAACCATCTGCAGCGGTATTCCCAGAGCGATAGCGCACGACACGGCGGCGGCTACGATGCGGCCGGTGCGCCCCTGCTTGGATAAGAGACTCTTGAGCCACAGGGCTATGGCGGGGATTGCCAGGCCTATCCACATGGCGAAGGCATAGAAGGAGCCGGCGAAAGCATAGTCGCGTTCGCGGGGCTGACCGGGAGTCTGGTTGAGGTAGAGCACGATGGCGATGCCGGTCATGAAAAACAGGAAGAACACAACCCAGAACTGTTCGATGCCGCGGCCTTCGGAAGCCCAGCCGCGGTAGAGAGCCTGCGCGAACAGGCCGATCACGCCAAGCAGCAGCGGAAGCATGTAGAACACGTTGTGGCCTTTGTTTGCTTTGCCGAATTCGTCGGGGAGCAGGCTCTGGTCGCCCAGACGCATGTTGTCGATGAACGGAATGCCGCTTATCCAGTTGCCGAGGTGCGGCTCGCCGTTGCCCTGGAAGTCGTTCTGGCGACCTGCGAAGTTCCACAGGAAGTAACGCCAGTACATATGGTTGAGCTGGTAGTTTACGAAGTAGCGCAGGCTCACGTCGAAGCCGGGTTTCCACACCATGGTCTGCATCAGTGGCTGGCCGGTGCGGGAATCCTCGCGTGTGGTCACGGCTTTCATATGGGAGATGTAGCGCATCAGCTCGGCCTTGGGCACGAAACCCTGCTGTGCCCACTGGGAGCGCACCGAGGCGGGAATCATGTCGAGGTCGGGTGTGCGGTAGCCTGCCCAGCTTTTATAGGAAGGCACGTGTTCGGGAGCGCCGGAATAGATGCGGGTGAGCAGCATGTTGAGGTCGCCCATTGTCTTGTATTCGGGCTTCTGCACTTCGCGTACATAGCGGTCGGGCTGCGAGGAATCGTCTTTTACGACACGCGTGTAGCTGTACTGCATGTCGTTTATGGCGTTGCCGTTCTCGTCGCGCATGTAGCCGTCGATAATGCGGGTGCGCGGGAAGCCGTTGTCGTCCACCACCACATAGTAGTTGCCGCTGCCCTGGGGATATTCTTCCTCCAGAAGTGCCTCGGCGAACACAGGGCCGTTGAACAGCGGACGGTCGCCGTACTGCTCGCGGTTGAGGTAGGAGGCGAGGGCGAACACGTTGTCGGGGGCGTTCTGATTCATGGGAGTGGCGGAGGATGCGCGGATGAGAAGCAGGGCATACGATGAATAGCCTGCGAAGATCACCATCACGCAGAGTACTGTCATTGCCATGAGCCGGCGACCGACAAGTTTTTTTGCGAAGAGGAGAACAAGCAGAACACCGGTGCCCAGCAGCAGACCCGTCACTATGGAATGGCCGATGAATACCATGCCGGAGAGGATGAGGGAGATTGCGGTGAGCAGGCGGGCGGCAAGGTCATTGCCGCGGTAGATAGCCAGGAGGGCGGCTATGAATACAGCCACGAGGAGGACGGTGTAGAATAGCACGCCGGTGTTGTAGCCGGTGCCGAGAGCGTTCACGAACAGCAACTCGAACCACTGTGCCACCTGCACGAAGCCCGGAACAAGACCATAGAGTATGGCACCGACAAGCACGCACGATATCGCCAGGGCAATCAGCGAGCCTTTGGCCGACACACTGGACGAGCGGCGGTAGTAGTAGATCAGACCCAGGGCGGGAATGCAGAGCAGGTTGAGAAGGTGCACGGCAATGGAGACACCTATCACGTAGGCTATGAGCACAAGGTAACGGTCGCTGTCGGGATGGTCGGCCCGGTTTTCCCATTTGAGCATTAGCCAGAACACCAGGGCTGTACAGAACGATGAGAATGCATATACCTCACCTTCGACTGCCGAGAACCAGAACGTGTCGCTCCATGTGTATGCCAGGGAGCCGCACAGGCCTGCGGCCATGATAATAACTGTCTGCCATGTGCCGGGAGCAACTCCGTCGCGCACCATAAGCCGGCGGGCAAGGTGTGTGATGCTCCAGAACATCAGAAGGATTGTGGCCGCGCTGAGCAGCGCCGACATGCAGTTCACCGCCAGTGCCGCCGTGCTCATGGCTCCGCCGAAAAGGGTTACGAAGAAGCGGGCGGTGAGCATGAATATGGGGTTGCCCGGCGGATGGCCTACTTCAAGTTTGGTGCCCTGGACAATGAATTCCGGGCAGTCCCAGAAACT
>DKUJ01000017.1:85676-85952 GCA_002490635.1 Porphyromonadaceae bacterium UBA7207 | reverse complement strand
GAATTCCGGGCAGTCCCAGAAACTGGCCGTGGGCTCTACGGTGAGCAGATAGGTAACGGCGGCCACGATGAAGCACAGCCAGCCTGTGAGATTGTTGACGATGTTGTATTTTTTCATCAGTGGAATGCGATGATTGTGCTTGGGCGCCACAGTGCGCCACAAAGTGCAAAGGTAGGCAATTTTTGCCGACCACAGGTGCTTTTGAACTTTTTTTGACACTTGCCGGCCACATGCAGGATTAATGAAAAAGGGGGCTGCGCCACGGCGCAGCCCCCT
>DKUJ01000017.1:50738-85386 GCA_002490635.1 Porphyromonadaceae bacterium UBA7207 | reverse complement strand
CTGCGCCACGGCGCAGCCCCCTTCGGGAGAATAGACAGTGATGAATGTTTATCGAACGATGAGCTTGGTGACTCCGTTGCCTACTTTCACAAGGTAGATGCCGGTGGATACGGCAACCTTTGTTTCGGCTGCGCCGGTGCCTGCGAAGAGGGTGCGGCCGTCGACGCTGTTGACAACGATTGCCTGGCCTTCAGCGCCGGTAACGATGATGTTGCCGTCGGCTGCTTTGACCTTCACGCCGGTTTCGATGGAAATCACACCGGAGTTGTTGAGCTCGATTGTGTTGGAGCCACGGGATTCGCCACGGTCGTAGACAGTGGTTACAACATACTTGTTGTTGCCCGAGGGAGCGTTGGCATCGGTGAAGGTGGTTTCGCCGGTAGGCTCTGCTGTGAGCTTTTCGCCGTTGCGCCATACGTTGTAGCCGATGAGCGACAGGTTGGCGGTGGCGCTGCCGGATTCAAATGTCACGTCGTCGATCATGAGCATGAACGCACCTGCGGAATAGCTGCGGATTGCGAAGTAGGCGGCGCCGGCGGGCAGTTCGGCTTCATACAGTGTCCAGTCGGCGGGCACGGTGGAGAGAGCCTTCACGCTTACGAAGTCGGCGGGAGAGAGGCTGCCGGTGCTGTAGAGAACTTCAATCTTTTCGGGATAGTCTTTGGAGTAGCTCTTTGCGTAGAAGCTGATGGTCTGTGCGTTGCCGCTCAGTGCGGGAGAGATGGCCCAGTCGTCGACCTGTGAGTCGTCATAGGCGAACATGGAGGCCAGATACTTGGTGCCGCTGTGGGCGGCGAAGCTCTGGTTGAACTGGGGATAGGTGCTGCTTGCCTCGAATACGAAGAAGCTTGCTGTGCTTTCACCGGGGGTGAGGCCGGGAATGTCGGTGTTCTGGAAGCCGCCGACATTCTTGCCGTCGACGTCGACGAATGTCCAGCCTTCGGCTTCGTGGGCGAATCCTTCGTAGCTTTCCATATCGTCGGTCTTGGTTTCGGCAACACCGCCTTCAAGGTTGGGCTCGGACCAGCTGAGGACGGCACCTTCGGCTTTTATCTCGCCTTTGAGGTCGGTGACTGCCGGCAGTGTGGATACCTTGGGCGAAACGGTGATGGCTTCGGTGGTGTTGTTGTCTGCATTTTCGTCGGCGCTGTACACAACCACAGCGTGGAGCGATACAGGTTCTTCTGCCAGAGCGTGCATGTTGAGGCCGAATTCCACATTGGTGCTGTTGCCGGGAGCGAGGGTTTCAACAGGCTTGCTTTCTACGAGCTTGCCGTCGGCATAGAGTTCCACGTTGAAAGCGGTGGCTGCGTTGAAGCCTTCGTTCACAACTTTCACGCTGGCGGTGTATGCTTCGCCTGCATTAACCTTGGCGGGAGCCGATACGGAGTGAGCCTTGAGGTCGTTGCCAACCATGGAAGCAACCTTGATGGCGTCGAATGCATGCCATATATACTGTTTGGTGACTGCACGCAGGCGAACCTGGACAACTTTGCCTTCGAAGCCGGTGAGGGGTGCGGAGATTGTGCTCCAGCCTTCGTTATTGTTGCAGAGCTCGTTGCGTGTGCTCGAGAGAAGAACCGTGTAGTCGGTGGTACCTACTTCGCGGGCTTCGATGGCTACGATATCGGCCGAGCCGCCGTTGTCGCCCACGATATTGTAGATTGCCACTGTGACACCGGGGTTGACCATACCGGCGAGGGAAATCTTGCCGGTGAAGATAGCGCCTTCGCAGTCGAGGGTCTCGCCCTTCATGCCGATGAAGCCGTTGTCGGCGTCGTAGGAAGTCAGATCAGAGAAGCTGTCATCTTTCAGAATCTGCCATGCGGGGCTGCCGTTGATGCGGGTGATACCCAGGTCGTAGCTGATGCTTCCGTTTGCGAAAGTTTCGAAGTATCCTTCGTAGGGAGTGCCCACGGGAATCATCGGCGATACGTTTCCTTCGCCTTCGCCGGCTTCAGTAACGGGCCATACTGCGAACTGCATCAGCGACTGTTCGCCGGCCTGGAGAACGGTTGCGGTGAGCTCGGTTGTGGAGAGACCTGTCTGAATGGGTGTGCGGCTCTGGCCGTCGTAGATGTAAACGTCGTAGGTAACCTTGGCGGGATTGATGGCGTTGCCGTTTTCGTCGGTGGTAACCTGGCTCCAGCTGATGGTAACCTGACCGTCGGTTGTTGTTTCCACAGCGTTCACGGTCGCAGGTGCGGCGGGAATGCCTGTGCCCACGAAGATTGTAGTGGAGGAGGACTGGCCTTTGCCGCTGGAGTTATATGCTACTGCGGTGTAGGTTACAGTGCCGGCCTGGCCTACGTTGTCGGTGAAGTTCAGTGCTGCGCCGGGGGCGGGAGCGTTGAAGGTCTTGATTACGGTTTCGCCGCGGAGAAGTTCCACTTTGTCGATTGCCGAGAGTGCGTTGCCGGCAAGGGTCTTGGAAGGAGCCTTCATGGCGATGGTCGCTGAATATGCGCCGGTGGGATCGGGTGTGGCGGTGAGATTCTCTACCATGCCTGGCGCGCTGGCGCTGACACCTTCGCCGACAGCGATGTTGTCGACATAGAGATAGTACATGTCCTCATCGGAAATGCCGTGGAAGCCGATGCTGTAGGTTCCGGAGGTGGTGGGGGAGATGAAGCCTTCGAAATGGATGGGTGCGTCGGATTTGGTGTTCACCACGGTTGCTTCCATCAGTGTGTTGGTCATGGCGGCTACTGTTGTTCCGTTGCCCCATTTAACCTCTATGCGTTCGGGGAAGGATGAGCCGTTGCAGTAGGTGTCGAACGAAACGGGATAGGACTTGCCGGCCTCGAGTTTCATCGGAGGAGTAATCAGCCAGTCGTCCATGGTTTTGCTGGAGTTGTATGATGCGCGCACTGCTCCGCTGTGCCATTTCCATGTTTTGCCGTCATTGTTGGCGTCGATGATGGTGAAGCCGCTGAGGCTGGATTCATCGGCGAAATCGTTGCTGTAGGGAGGAACGATGCTGCCAAGGGTAACGGTATTGGAAGTGCCCTCGGAAGTGGCGGTGCCGTAGGTGGCGCTGACTGTGTAGTAGTAAGAGGTAATCTGTGCGGGTTCGGCGATGGCTTCGCTGAATGTTGTGGTCTTGATTCCGGTGGCTACGGTCTGTTCGCCGGGGAAACGTACTACGGTATATGTAACCTCGGCAGGATTGATATAACCGCCGTCGGAGCTTTCGGTAACAGGTTCCCAGCTAAGCTTCATGGTGCCGTTCTCATATGCGAGGGTGGCCACCGGAGCCTTGGGAGTGCCCTTGCCGATGAAGCATTTTACTTTTACGGCCTTGGACTCGAGAGTACCGTTCTTTACGGTAACGCTGATTGTGTAGTCGCCGGCAGTGGCCACGGTGACAGGAGCTGTCACGGCTGCGCCGTAAGTAGTGGAGCCTGTGGCCACTTCGTTGCCGTTGGCTTTGACAGAGTAGGTGAGGGATGCGGCGGTGGTGCCGTCGATGTTCTTGGCGGGAGCGTTGAATGTTACATTGCCGCTGAGGCTGCCGTCGATAAAGGAAGCGTTGAGGTTGGTGATAACGTCGGGTGTTCCGGGTGTCGCAGGTGCGGGAACATAGAGGCCGTTGACTTCTTCACCGTCGGAGAAAATAACCACGGGAGTGGCTGCGCCGGTAGCAAGATCAACTTCGCAAAGATAGCCTGAAGTCTCGCTGTCGTTGCTCACAGCCCAGAAGCAGCGGTTGGTGGTCTGGTCGACGGTAGCTCCCGACATGTACACAGGAAGCTGTCCTGTAATGCCGACGGAGGTCACTGCTGCGGTGTTCTTGTCAATTTTCACAAGGTAGGATGCGTCCACAACGGTGTTGTCACCTTCTTTGTGTGCGTCGTATGTGAATGCGTAGAGCTGGCCGTTTTTGTCGCAGACGAGGGTGTTGAAATTGTTGGATAGATCAAGAGCCGCAACAGTGTTGATTGTCGGAGCCGGTTCGGTGTATTCAATTGTACAAAGCCTGTAGCCGCTCGCGTCGTCGTTGTAGAATACGCCGTATACATTTCCGGTTGTAGGATCCTTGGCCACGCCCAGAGCGATGCAGCTGGGGCCGTCGCCTTCGTAGGTGTAGACTTTCTCTCCCGAGTCGAGATCATAGCCGAATACCTGGAAGAACTGGATGAAGCCCATGAAATTGGTGTATTCGTGGGTGTAGTACACGCCGTCCAGGGCGATGGCGGAATATACGGTGGAAGTTTCTGTATTTGTCCAGATTGGAGTGAACTGGCCGCCTGTTGCCGAGGGGAGTGTGTAGAGGCCTACCTGAAGATTCTGGCCCCAGCTCTCGGCAAACATTATGAGGCCGTTGATGGTGGGCAGGTTGGTGTTGGCATTGACTACTACGGCACGCTGCGGAGCTACGGTGCCGGTATGTACAGTGCGCAGTGCATTTGTTGTACGTGTGGAGTTGGAACGCACGGCCGGAGTGACGAAACGCTGGGTCGATGTCGTCTCTGCCGGTTTTGCCAGAGCGGTAGCCGATAGGCTGTGCGCATGGGCGCCGGCCTTCTGTGCCGGAGCTTGTGCCTGTGCCGGAACGGCAACAGTCATTGCAAGCGCTGCGGAAAAAATCCAGGATAGAATTTTTTTCATAATGGTCTGGTCGCTTTCTTTTTTTTCAGGCAGATGTCGGCTGAAAGCATTTTACCGACAGTAGCCTTGGAAATGAAATGGATAGATGTTGAAACTTAAATCTGGAAGTGCGGATTCCGTTGAGGGAATACGCCCGGTTTAGAATTTTGGAATACTTGTCTGGTTAGTTAGGGAATAGCTGAAAATTGGAAAATGAAGGGAAGTGTATTGAAAATCCGGAAGGCCCTTTTGTCCACACCCGGCCCGCTGGCCGGGTGTGGAAGGGTTTCATAGGATGACTTTGTATGCTTTTGTGCCGGCTCGGACAATGTAGAGTCCGTGCGAAGGAACAGAGATGGTGGCGGTGCCCTCGGACGATGCCGATGCTCCTGCTACATGGCGGCCGGTGAGGTCGAATGCAACAACGTTGGCGTTGGCTTCCACTCCGCTGACAGTTATATCCAGTCCGACTGTGGCTACGCCGCAGGCGGCGCTGATGTGACCGATTCCGCTGCTCTCCTTGGTGAGGACAAGCACTTCGTTAGATGGTCTGGAGTTGAGAGTGCCGTCGGTGGCGACTACGCGGTAGGTATATGTCTGGTTGGCTTTAAGACCGGTGACTTCGTATGAGGTTTTGTTGCCTGTGGCGATGTCCTGCATGTCTTCCAGCGGCATGGAACTGTAGGTGCGGCCATGGAGTACGGTGATGTCGTCGACAGCCACAGCTCCTTTTGTTCCGCTGCGTATGAATTCGACTCTCAGGGCTTTGCATCCTTCCGGCACGTCGTCGGCCGATACGGTGGCTCCGCCGGCAGTGGTAGTGATGGGGTAGTCGGCGTGCTTGAACCATCCGTCCTGGCCCAGGAGCATCACATTGATGCGGTCGTCGTCGGAAGTGCCGTTGCCGCGGTTCCAGAACGAATATCCGCGTATACCGTCGTCGAAAGTGGCGCTTACCACGTTGTCGCCGCCTTTGCCGAGGCGGATGGCGGGAACTGCCGCTCCGGAATATGCGGAGTTGGCATAGGTGGCGGGAGTGGAAGCCGACCATCCTTCGGGGAGTGCCGAGGTGCCGTCGGTGAAGTCGCACACGTCGGAGTAGGGTGCGCCGAACACGCGCTCGAACACGCTCAGAAAGTAGTTGTTGGCTTCAGGCATGGCTTCCCAGCGGGCGGTGAAGCCCTGGTCGGTGATGCCGTCGGCATCGATGGCTATGGCGGTTATGCGGTCGAGAGTCGGCCGGCCGGTGTACACGTTGGTCTCTGCGCTCGCCGGCGATGTCTCAAGGCCGCGGAAGAGTGCGCCTTCCACATAGTAATCGGTCATTGGTTCGAGACCTTCTACGGTGTGGCTGCCGGAGGTGCCTACATCGCGGTTCTCATAACCCTGCACGAATTCGCGCACGCCTTCGCTGTTTTTGGTGAACACGCTCAGCAAAAGCGAAGTGCCTTCTATGGGTGTCCATGTCACGACAAACGATTCGGGCGTTTCCTCGCCGGCTGCAAGGTCTGGCGCATCCATGGCGGTGGCGCCGCCGCATACCTTGAAGGTTATGGTGCCGTTGGAGGATTCGGCAATCTCGGTGATGGGGAGGCTGAAGCCGGTGCCGTTCCATGTGCGCATGGAGGGAGTGGTGTCGTCGGTGAACGATGTTTTGCCGGATGCGCCGGGGAAAGCATCGCCGTTGCGGGAGTATTCGCTCTGGCTGCCGTCGGCTTCCTCAATGTCGACGTACTGGTGCGAAGGCGTGTTGTTTACCTGATTGCGCTTCCATACATACGAGTCGTAATCCACATGCCAGACCAGCATGCCATGGCCTGGAATGTAGGTGTCCCATCCGGTCTGCTGGCGGTTTTCGAAGAGGAAGTATTCGTTGGGGTCGTTGCCGACGACAATGCCTGCGACATTGGAGCCAATCGGCGGCAGGGTTGCGTTCATGGGCCCCGAGATGCGCACAGGCTCCATCCAGTTGAGCGCATAGCGTTCGAAAGCACTGTAGAGCGGGGGGGTGCATCCGTCGTTGTTGTATGGGCCATAGTCCATGGCGCTCCATGCGCCGGGAGTGAAAGAAGTGGTGTAGGACGTCGCGTAGAGGTCGGGGAGTCCCATCACGTGCGAGAACTCATGCACGAAGGTGCCCACACCGTCGGGGCGGCTGCCTTCCCATTCGTTCGAGCAGGCATACCGGTCGAGTTTCACACCGTCGAAGGTGGGTGAATATCCCATGCCGGCACTCACTGTCCATGAGTGGGGCCATACAGTGTCGGAACCACCGCCGGAAGCTTCGCCGCGGCCGGCATAGAAAACGAACACATTGTCGATATATCCGTCGTTGTCGCGGTCGTACTGTGAGAAGTCAATCTCGTCGTCGAGAAGCTGGCAGGCCTCATATATCATCTGAGCGGGGCGCTGGTCGTCGCCGCCCCAGCTGTTTCCTCCGTAATATACGCGGTTCTGGCTAAGGGTTACGGGGCCGTAGAGGTCGAACTGTGGCACGAACTGTCCCATCGAGGATTCTACGAAGAAGTCGCGTGCGCTGCCGGTGCCCCCGTGCAGGCTGAAGCCTTCCTCGTTGAGCATGCGGTCGAAATAGTCGTGTGGATTCTCGACCTGCATCTGCACGTCGGCATAATTCACAAGAATCACGATTGCTTTCTGCTCGCCGATGGCCGGGAACCGTGTCTCAGGGAACAGGCCGGGACCGCGCTGAGGGCCTTGTGCGGGTGCAGAGAGAGCTTCGTCCAGCCGGGTTTTCACCTGTTCGCGGTCCTGGGTGGCAAGGAAAGCGCTTGCGGCGGCATCACGTACTGCGGTAGCCCGGATGCCGCTGCTTACAGTGCGTCCGGCGGCATCCAGCAATCCATAGTAGAAGTTGCCTCCTTCGCTGGCCAGCAGATAGCCGTCGGGAGTGAAATACTGGTGCGCGCGCTCATCGCCTACGAGTCGGGCTTCGATGACTGTGCCGTCGGCCTGCTCGATCTGCAGTACTCCTTGTTTTGCAGGAACCGCTCCCGCGGTTGCCGCAAACAGCGCTGTGAGCACTAACGTGATGGTGGCTTTTGCCTGTTTTTTCATAGGACGAAACATCTTTTGGGATTTGTTCACCGCAAATATATGCAAAAGATTTTAATGCATGCAATAAAAATTAGATTTTTTTGAGCGGTAAGGCATATTTTTATCAAAAATAAGCAAAAAGGAAATTTTATGGCCGTAATGGGCGCAAGGATACCTAAAATGGCATTTCAAGTACATTGTGATACTTTGATAGTGCGATTTGCGCCGACGAAAAACTTAAGCGCTATGTAAGCTTTCATCTGAAAAACTTTAAGAGACGCTGCATTGATGGAAAAATGATAGAATAAAGAGCTGAGGGCGTAAGTTGAGGCTGTATTTGGCTCGCAAAATGTCAAAATATTATAAAGAGGCGGGCTGGACGGCATTAGTTTTACCGTTCAGCCCGGATTTACGGCTATGGATGCGCTCCTTATTAATATATGTGTTATTTGTAAAGGAAGCGTCGGATAGAGCGTTTCGGGGTTTTCTCGAACTCTTTGTCTACTATTTCTATTTTTTCGACCTGTTCGTATGGTGCCACGAGTTTGTTGAGACTCCGCCGGTTGTTCTCCATGGCCTCTTCGAGCATGCTGCGGTCGAGCCTGTCGTTTTTAACGGCGTCGGCGTCGGGGTGGCATAAGGCTACCAGATGTCCGTTGCGCTGGATAACCAGACATTCATTGACATATGGCATATTGCTCAACTTGCTTTCTATTTCCTCTGGATAGATGTTCTGGCCGTTGGAGGAGAGAATCATGGTTTTGTAACGACCGCGTATGAATACGGTCCGTTCACCGGGCGAACCCAGATATCCCATGTCGCCGGTGTGCAGCCAGCCTTCGGCATCGATGGCTGCCTCTGTGGCTTCGGGATTCTTGTAGTATCCTTTCATCACATTGAGGCCGCGCACCAGAATTTCGCCCTGCGGGCACGACGTGTCGGTGGTGAGCGTGCTGTCGGGGAGTATGCGCGCTTCCATTATTCCACGCAGTGTACGGCCCGACGAGCCTGGCACGAAGCGCCGCCATGGCGAATAGCTTATGAGCGGACCGCACTCGGTCATTCCGAAGCCTACGGTGAAGGGGAATTTTATGCGGTAAAGGAAGTCCTCTACCTCTTTGTTGAGAGGCGCTCCGCCCACAATCACTTCTTCGAACAGTCCGCCGAAGGCATCCACGAGCTTGGATCGTATTATGGAATAGACGGCTTTGTCGAGCATGGGCACGGCCAGCACCCACCGCATGGGTTTGCGTGTTATCTGCGGCACCACTATCTTGCGGTAGATTTTCTCAAGAATCAGAGGCACGCATATTATTAGGGATGGCCTTACCTGCCGCAGGGCTTTAAGCAGAAGTTGTGGCGTGGGCGTTTTGCACAGCAGAGTGACATGGCTGCCCACTGCCAGTGGCACCAGCATGTCGAACGCGCAGCCGTAGGCGTGTGCCAGCGGTAGGAAGGAGAGCACTCTCGAACCCTGGTAGTGCAGGCGAGAGCGGATGCCGAACACCACATTTCCGCGAAGGTTGTCGTGGGTGAGCATCACGCCTTTCGAGAATCCGGTGGTGCCGGATGTGTAGTTGATAATGGCCAGTTCGCCGCCGCCGATGGCCGGATATTCGATGTTGGCAGGCCCGAAACCGTCGGGGTAGTGCTGGCGGAAACTGCGGGTCAGGTTCTTCACCACGGAGCCGAATCCTTTTCCACGTGTGGCGTTGCGCTCGGTGAGGACTGTGCGGGTGTCCAGGCTGATAGCTGCCCGCAGTTGCGGCATTGCCTCGAAGTCGAGGTTCTGGAACAGTCCGTCGGCCACGAATAGCAGTATGGCGTCGGAGTGGTCGATTATGTTGGCGGCGTCGGATGGGTTGAAGTCCTGGAGCACCGGCACTATGGTGGCGCCATAAGTCACCGTGGCCATGAATGTAATCACCCAGTTGGGCGTGTTGCGCCCGAGCAGTGCTATCTTGTCGCCTCTGCGCACGCCCGAGAGTCTGAAGAACAGGTGCAGGCGAGCGATGCGCCGGGCCATGTCGCCGTAGGTAATGGTCTTGCCGTCGGTGTAGTCGGTGAGCGCCGGCAGTGCGAAGTTGTCGGTCAGCGAATGGCGGTATATTTCCGTCAGACTGTCGTACGGGGCGCTGTCATATGGTGCTTCGAACTGGTACATGGCTTGGTGCGGAGAGAGGGTTCTGCTTAGGCTCTGGGAGCGTTGGCCGCATTGAGTGCGGAGCGGATATCGGCGAAAATGTCGTCGATGGAACCGTTGCCTTTGATGGGGAGGTACTTGCCGGCCTTGATGTAATATTCTTTGAGCGGGCAGGTCTGTTTGTGGTACACATCGAGCCGCTTCTTTATGGTTTCGATGTTGTCGTCGGAGCGGCCGGAGGCTTTTCCGCGTTCGAGCATTCGCTGCACGAGTTCGTCTTCGTCGACTTCGAGACCTACCACGGCATGGACTTCGGTGCCCAGTTCGGAGAGAAGCTTTGTCAGAGCTTCCGCCTGGGGTATGGTGCGTGGGAAGCCGTCGAAAATCACGCCGCGTCGTATCAGTTCGGTGTCGTTGCGCAGGGTGTCGGCCAGAACGTCGACCATGAGTTCGTCAGGTATCAGCAGGCCGTTGGATATGTACACGTCGGCGACTTTGCCAAGCTTTGTGCCGTGGGCTATGTTGTCGCGCAGAAGCTCACCGGTGGATATGTGTCGCAGTCCGTAGTGTTCGATGAGTTTCTCGCTCTGTGTCCCTTTGCCGCTGCCGGGCGCGCCGAAAATGACAATGTTCATTTTTACCTTTGAGAGTAAGTGTGTTTGTTGTGAAAGTAATTGTGTGTGGATTTTCCTTATAGTAATACAATGCGGAGCTGTGCCGGGTTGTTCGCACAAGGGGCGTCAGTCTTCCTTGAGAATGTATATGTCGTTGAGGTTGCGTGCCAGTCCGTTCAGGTCCAGTCCGTATCCGATTATGAACTTGGTGGGTATGCTGAAGCCCACGTAGTCCACTTTCACGTCGCGGACCAGAGCGTCGGGTTTGAACAGGAGCGTGGCCACCTTTATTTCCGCCGGCTCGTGTGCGCGGAGGTCTTCCAGCAGCCGGTACATGGTGTTGCCGGTGTCCACGATATCCTCAACCACAATAACGGTGCGCCCCTTTATGTCTTCGTGCAGGCCGAGCACTTCCTTTACTGCTCCCGACGAGCATGTGCCCTCGTAGCTGCGCAGGCGTATGAAACTGATTTCGGCATCGATTTCTTCCGCGGCGCGGAACAGGTCTCCGGCAAAAGCAAAAGCCCCGTTCAGCACACATAGGAACAGAGGCTTTTTACCGGCGCAGTCGCGCACTATTTCCTTGCCGAGTTCGCCCACGCGGGCGTCGATTTCTTTCTTGGATATATAGGGCTCGAAGGTAAGGCCCTCGTAGGTGACTTGTTTCATCGGGCGTAGGTGAAAAATAATTGTGCAAAGTTAGCAAAACTATTTTAAAATAGTGCAACTGTGCCGGGTTATCTCAGGCGGAAGTTATAGCCCAGGGAGAATTCGAGACTCATGTTGCGCGAACCTCCGAAGGTGTCGGCTTTCGACGAGGGGAAAATGTTTCCGAGGCCGAAGTAGTAGCGGGCTTCGGCCACGATTGAGTGCCTGGGCCGTAGGTAGAACTCAAAGCCTATGCCGGCGTTTATGCCGTAGTCGAACGTGCCGGTGATTTTCGCGTCGAGCTGCTCGGTCTGTCGGTTGCGTGGATAGTCGGGGACATTTCCGGGGTTGGTGTAGTCGAAGTTGGCATTTATTCCCGAGCCGATCATGACAGATACCGATGGCCCCAGATTTACAAACGTCTTGAACCGCCGGCTGCCGAAGTATATGTGGGTGAGTATCGGCAAGGTAAGGTAGGTTATGGAGCGTTCGTAGGCGAAAGGTGCTGTTTCGTAGTTCTCTTTCCAGCCGCGGCGCACCCATCCGAATTCGGCGATTACGCCGAATAGCTTCTCTTCGGCGTAGCGGAAGGTGATGGTGCCGGCTGTGCCCGTGCTCCATTTCTGTTTCACGGAAGGCGAGAAGGAAACGCGGCTCATGGCCACGCCCGCACGTGCGCCCATGGATATGTGCGGCTTGTAGTGCGTCTCTGCCATGGCGGCGGAGCAGAGCATTGCTGCTGTCAGAATGATTAAGGCGCGTTTCATAGTGTGCGGGCGCTGAGGCGGCCGTCGGTCTCGAAGCGGATAAGGTACAGGCCGGTATTGTAGAGGCCTCCGCCGGGATGGCGGACAAAGCGGAATGTGCTCTGGATGCCGCGGAACGCACCCTGCCACAGCGGGTCGAAGCCTCCGCTGTGGGAGAGGATGTTGCGCAGTACGTAACTGCCGGCATCATAGCCCAGCAGACCTTGCGAGGGCACGCTTTCCTCCATCGGTTTGCCGAACCAGCGCATGAACTCCGAATCGATTGTGCGGCTGCTGAAGTTGTCGTAGTCGTCGAAGAAGCGGCTGTAGATTCGTGCGTCGAGCTGGTGCAGAAGCATCTGGGCGTCGCCGCGGAATGCGATCCAGTCGGGGTAGCCGAATATCTCCGCGCGTCGGCCGGTAGTGCCGGTGTCGTCGGCATTGTTCCGTATCATCCGGGAGTCGCGGAAATTTTTAAGCACATAGGCGAATTTGTTGAATTCGGCCAGTGTTCCCGATGACGGCACGAACACATAATTCCGCGAGGGTTCGGTGTCGAGTTCCGCCAGGTCGGCTGTCTGCAGACGGTCGACATAGTTTATTTCCACATAAGGCAGTCCCTTTTGGCTGAAGTGCTGTTTCAGACATGCCGTGAACGGGTCTTTCTCGTTGCGTGCGGCGGTGTTGCGCAGGATAACGGGCACGAAGCCGGGGAACTCGCTCCCGAGGGCTTCGCAGGCCTTGTCGTACATGTCCGCGGCGGGGATGTTGGCCTGCATCACATATGGATTGGCGGTATAGAGGGTGTCGGCCACAACGAAAAGGTTCAGCAGATAGGTGTGGCTGTCGCGGCAGCGACCGGCAAGTGCGGCAAGCGCCGTGGCATCTTCCGGGCCTATGACCACTCTGGCCGAATCGAGAAGCTCCTGGCTGATTGCCCCGGGGTTATGGCTGTCGACCACGCGCACGTCCACACGGCCTGAACGACCGGCAAGGGTGTCGGCGGCGATGAGAAAACCGCGGTAGAAGTCCAGAGCCATCTGCGCGCGTTTGCTTTCGAATTCGCCTCCGGGAATGCACACTACGGCGAGAGGTCCTTTGGCCGGGATTTCCACGCCGGTTGAATCGGCCTGGGATGTGGTGGCTGTATCGGCAGTGTCGGTTTCCGCGAACATGTCGTCCGGCATCGAGGAAATGTACGAGTCGCTGCCTTCGGGCTCGGGATATGCCAGGCTGTCGGCGGCGGGGATGCGGTCGGAGAATTCATCGACAGGAAAATAGAGTATGGCGCCGCGCTTGAGGCCGTCGGCCATCGATGGGTTGTAGCGCACGATTTCCTCGCGGGTTACACCGAGGCGTTTGCTGAGACCGTAGACAGTTTCGCGGTTGCGCACCTCATAGTAGTAATACTGTCTTCCGTTTATGGTGCGCACGGGCAAATCGAGAGCTGTTGCCGCCAGGGAGACAAACAGCAGCGCGCCCGTGACTATCTTTTTCAGAATGTGAGCCATTTCTTGGAGTTTTAACACGCAAAGTTATGCAGAATAGGCCATACGTGCAAAAGCAAATATGTAATGTCCTGCTTAAAGGCCTCGCTTTGCCTCAGTATTTTCTCAGTGTGACGCGGCTCCTTGCGCTTCAAGCTCGACTTTTGCCGTCCTCTGCTCATTGTTTAAAAAGATTAAAGATTGGGTGGCATAGGGAAAAAGCCTTAACTTTGCACAAATCCGTGCGCCTGCGTGCCTCGGCTTACGATTCATCATTATCGCTCATGAACCTCAAACATCTGATATATATCGCCGCCACCATCGCGGTTGGAATGGCGGCCTATGCGGCGTCTCCCAACAATGTAATCGACGAAGTCGCATGGATGATAGGCGATGAACCTATCTACAAATCTGAAATCGAGCAGGCATATGCCGATATGCAGAGCGAGCGCACTCCCATCCAGGGCGACCCCTACTGCGTTATTCCCGAGCAGCTGGCCATAGAGCGTCTTTTCCTGCACCAGGCCGACCTCGACACTGTGGAAATTCAGGAGTCGATGGTGCAGATGCAGACCGATGCGCAGATGAACTTCCTGATTACCAATCTTGGCAGTCGTGAAAAGGTGGAGCAGTACTTCCGAAAGCCATTCCCGGAAATCCGCGAGTATTACGCCTCCAATATGCGTAACCGCGCGCGGGTGCAGCAGGTGCGCTCTTCGCTGACCAAAGACCTCAAGGTGACTCCCAGCCAGGTGCGCCGCTACTACGACGCGCTCCCTGCCGACAGTATCCCGTTCGTGCCGCTGCAGGTGGAAGTGCAGGTGATAACACTCAACCCTGCTATCCCACGCCAGGAAATCGAGGATGTGAAAAGCCGTCTGCGCGACTATGCCGACCGTGTCAACCGTGGAGAGTCGGACTTCTCGACATTGGCTATCCTTTATTCCGAGGATGGTTCGAGTGTGCGTGGCGGAGAGCTGGGCTTTATGGGCCGCGGACAACTTGTGCCTGAATTCGCTGCCGTGGCTTTCAACCTCAACGACCCCAACAAGGTATCCAAGATTGTGGAAACCGAATACGGCTTCCATATAATACAGCTTATCGAGAAACGCGGCGACCGCATAAACACACGCCACATTCTGCTCAAGCCGCGTGTGGCCGAACGTGATCTCACAATTGCCCTCGGCCGACTGGATACCGTGCGCACCGACATTGTGGAGCGCCACCGGCTCACTTTCGACGATGCCGCACGCATGGTAAGCCAGGACAAGGACACCCGTCTGAGCCACGGGGTGATGGTGAACGCCGAAACCGGCACAACACGTTTCGAGATGTCGCAGCTGCCACAGGAGATAGCCCGTGCCGTGGCCGGAATGCAGCCTGGCGAGATTTCGAAGCCCTTTATCATGCGCGACCCCAAGCGCGACCGCGAAATAGTGGCGATGGTGAAACTCACCAGCAGGCTCGATGCGCATCAGGCTACTCTCAGCGACGACTACCAGCTCATCAAAGATATGTACGAGCAGGCCGAAAGCAGCAGGATAGTCGACGAATGGCTGAAAGATAAAATCAACCAGACCTATATCCGCATAGAGGAAGGATGGCGTGGCTGCGATTTCCAGCTTCAGGGCTGGCTGAAGAACAACTGATCGGCCGCCGGCTGCCGTAATCGTAAGCCATGAAGCGCTCCACGTTCTTTGCCATTGCCGGCTTGACCATGCTTCCGGCGCTTCTGGCGCAGACGCCAGCGGCTTTGCGCACCAGGGTGCGCCCGCAGATTCCGGAGGCCGACCGGTCGGCCTCCGGCAAGGTGTTTCTGGAACATGCCGACCTGCTCACCAAAAACGAGGAGGATTCGTTCATGGTGCTGGTGGGCAATGTCATGTTTACCAAAGGGGGCATGACCATGCTGTGCGACAGCGCCCACTATGTGGCCGAGACCGGTTCGATGGATGCTTTCCGCAACGTGCGCATGGAGCAGGGCGACACTCTTGAGGTCACTGCCGATGAACTTAACTACGACGGCATCAGCCAGCTCGCTGTCCTCTATGCCGACCCGGGCAGGGAGGTAAGGCTCGTGAACGGAGATGTGTGCCTCACCACCGATATATTTTACTATAATCTTGCCATCGATATCGGCTACTACGAGACCGGAGGAACGCTCACCGACCCGTCCAATACACTGAAGTCCATAAAAGGCGAATACAGCCCGTCCACCAAGGAAGCCAGCTTCTACAGCATGGTGCATCTGAATTCGCGCAATGCCACCGATACACTCGACATATACTCCGACACCCTTCTCTACAGCACCGCCACCCATGTGGCCGAGTTGTATTCGCCGAGTACCATAGTCAACGCCAGAGGTACGATATATACCCGTTATGGAGTTTACGGCACCGATTCCAATGTGACCGTTCTCTTCGACCGCTCCATTGTGGTAACCCCCCAGGGGCATACGCTCACAGCCGACAGTATTTTCTACGACCGTGCCCGGGGATTCGGAGAGGCTTTCGGAAACATGGAGCTGACCGATACGGCACAGCACACGCAGATAAGCGGCGACTACGGCTACTACGACGAACTGGCCGACAGTTCCTTTGTGACCGGCCATGCCATGCTCACCGAGTTTTCCGGCCCCGACACGCTTTATCTCCACAGCCGCTACATACAGACCTGGCGAAACATAGATACAGTCCATGTCGAGGCCGATACCGTGGCCGGCACGGCAGCATTTCTGCGTATGGATACCACATACACAGCGGTGGCATATCCACGTGTGCGTTTCTTTCGCCGCGACATGCAGGGAATATGCGATTCCATGCAGTTCACCCAGGAGGATACCATGCTGCGCATGTTTGTGAATCCGGTGGTGTGGAGCGAGGACAGGCAGATATTCGGGGAACTGATAGAAATCAAACTCAACGACAGCACAATGGAGCGCGCCACACTGCCGCGCAACGGCTTTGCCGCACAGCATATCGAAGGCGACCACTACAACCAGCTGAGCGGAAAGGAAATGGTGGCGTTCTTCGAGGATGGCCAGATGCGCAGACTCGACATAAACGGGAATGTGGAAATCATTCTCTACCCGGAAGAGGCCGATTCCACCATCAACAAGATTGTGAATGCCGAGAGCAGCTTTCTGCAGGCATGGTTCAAAGGGCAGACCACAGAACGTGTCAAGATGTGGCCCGCCACTACGGGCACAGCCACGCCGTTATTCCTTGCCAAACCTTCGATATATTTTTTGCCCAAATTCAAATGGTTCGACGGCATACGCCCCGTCGACCGTTACGACATATTCGTGATTCCCGAGCGCATGGAGCAACTGATGCAGAACAGGCCGGTGAGGGATATCCGCTATGCTCCCCGCAGCATGGATGCGCTGCTTCGTCTCATGCTGCCACGCGACGAGATTCAGGTGGAGCCTGATTCCGAAAATGATTCCGAAAATCCTACATTGGACGAAACCGACAGTGCCGCAGTGTCGTTTAATTGATAAATTTCGTTATCTTTGCAACATTACCCTCCTCCAAAAGCACACCTCACATGACTACAGATACACAGTTACCAGTCGAGAACTTCGACGATATCAGACCTTACGACGACCATCAGTTCAGGGAGAAGATTCGCAAGCTTGTCAAAGAGCCGGGCTTCGAGCATGCCGTACGTTATGTCATGCCCGGTGTGGATTATCCGGCATTTGTGGAGAATCTGGTAAGTGTGGAATCGCAGGAGCACTTCCAGAAGCGTGTTATGGGTCCATTCCTGGAGATGCTGGTTGCGAAAACGACCGATGGCCTCACCGTCGACGGTCTGGATAATTACGACCCCGGAAAAAGCTATACTTTCATCACCAACCATCGCGACATTGTTCTGGACGCCTCGTTCCTCAACCTGTGCTTTATCCGCAACAATATGCCTCTTACCCAGGTGGCTATAGGCAACAACCTGCTCATCTTCGACTGGATTACCGATCTTGTGAAGCTGAACCGCAGTTTTATTGTCAAGCGCGACACCGGTGTGCGCGAGGCGCTCGAGGCTGCCAGGCATCTCTCGGCATACATACACCACACTGTGGAGAACATGCATGAGTCGGTATGGATAGCGCAGCGCGAAGGCCGTGCTAAGGATTCCAACGACCGCACCCAGGAGAGCGTTGTCAAAATGCTCGCTCTTGCGGGTGGCGACGACCCGGGAGACAATCTGGAAAGACTCAACATCACTCCGGTGGCCATTTCCTACGAATACGACCCCAACGACTATCTCAAGGTGCGCGAATTCCTGCTGCGGCGCCGCAATCCGGATTACCACAAGACACAGCGCGACGACCTCTTCAGCATGGAAACAGGACTGCTGGGCCACAAAGGGCGAGTGCATTTCCGGATAGGACACTGCATCAGCGACGAGTTGGCCGGAGCCCATGTCGAAAGCCGTTCGCAGGTGGCCCGGAAGGTATGTGACATTCTGGACCGCTCCATACATTGCGGATATTGCATATTCCCCTGCAATTATATTGCCTTCGACCGCCTCGAGGGAACCGCACGGTATGCAGAGAAATATACCGGGGCCGACCAGCGCCGGTTCAACAGCTACATCGAAGACCAGCTCGCAAAGGTGGATGTGGAAAACATAAGCGAAGAGGAGCGCGGCTTCATGCTCGAGACAATGTTGCAGATGTATGCCAATCCGCTGCGCAACCAGCTGATGGCAAAGGAATGCACCTTGCGTTAATATGCGATTGCCTCTGATTCTCATCCTGCCGGTACTTCTGTTCGGCGCTCTGCTGGATGTGTACATATGCCGTGCCGTGTGGGCACGTTGCCGCCGCCATGCGTCGCTGTGGCGCAGAGTGGCGTTGTGGTCGTCGGTGTTGCTGCCGGCCATAATTGTCGCAGTGGTGGCATGGCCCAAGAAAACCGGCGGCGACGGCGGCCTTGCGGTGCTGATGTGGATTCTCTATTCATATCTGAGCATCTACGTGCCGAAAACCGTTTTCGTGCTTGTAGACCTTCTGGCCTCAATCCCGCGGCTCTGGAAACGCCGGCGCGTAAAATGCGTTACCCGCGCTGCCTGGCTGTGTTCGCTGGCGGTTTTCGGGCTGATGTGGTGGGGCGCGCTGGTGAACCGTTTCAGAATCGATGTCAACGAAGTGGAGATTGTCCGTTCCGACCTGCCTGCCGCTTTCGACGGTTTCACCATAGCACAGATTTCCGACCTCCATGTGGGCTCATATGGCGCCGACACTGCATATGTCGGCAAGGTGGTGAGGGCTGTCAATGCCTTGAATCCCGATCTGATTGTGTTCACCGGCGACATAGTCAACCGCCGCACCTCCGAGCTACAGCCTTTTGTGAAGGTGCTTTCAGGACTTGATGCCACCGAAGGCGTATGCTCGGTTCTGGGCAACCACGACTACGGCGACTATTTCCAGTGGCCTTCGCCGGCCGAAAAGGCCGAGAACATGGCCATGATGTACGGCATGCAGAGTCGCATGCGATGGAATCTGCTCGATAACGCCACGCGGTACATTGTCCGTGGCGCTGACTCTCTGGCTGTAGTGGGAGTGGGAAACGTTGGTGACCCGCCATTCCATACCTACGGCAATCTTTCGGAGGCATACCCCGGCGACCCAGCCGATGGTATGTTCAAGATTCTGCTGAGCCATAATCCGGCGCATTGGGACAACGATATCTGCGATAGTCCCGACAAGAATATCGCTCTTACGCTGAGCGGCCACACACATGCCATGCAGATGGAAATCGCAGGACTGTCGCCGGCGGCGATGCGCTACGGGCGATGGGGTGGACTGTATGCCGATGCCGACAGCGCGCATCTGCTGTATGTCAATATCGGAATAGGGGAGGTGGGCATTCCCGCACGCATAGGGGCCACTCCCGAAATCACCCTTTTCACATTGCGAGATGGAAACAACCGCTGAAGCGGATTCTCTGGCGGCGGCCACAGCAGCCGCGCTGTCGTTGCCGGCCGCCGGTGTCGCGGCAGTATGCCGTCTGCTCGGCGAAGGTGCCACTGTGGCTTTTATCAGCCGCTACCGCAAGGATTCGACTGGAAACCTCGACGAAACCGCCGTGCGTGCCATAGAGAAGGAGATGCAGAGGCAGAAATCGCTGGACGAGAGGCGCCGGTTTGTAACGGACGCTCTTAGCCAGGCCGGTTGCCTTACCGGCGACATAGTCCGGCGCATTGCCGATGCCGATTCCATGGCTGTGCTCGACGATATATATGCCCCATACAGGCCACGGCGGCGCACACGCGCCACCATAGCCCGCGAGAAAGGATACGAACCTCTTGCAAAACGCATAATGGCCGGAAGTGCATTGGGGCATGTGGATTCCGACGCTCTGGACGGAGCTTCCGACATAATTGCCGAATGGGCCGCCGACAGTTCGCGGCTTCGTTCGATGTTGCGTGGACGCCTCTGGCGCTTCGGAACCCTTTCCTCCGCTCCTGCAAAAGGCAGGGAGGCGGAACTTGCCGTTTCTCCTTTTGCCGGCTACGCATCGTTTGAGGCACCGCTTCGGCGCCTTGCGTCGCATCAGGTGCTGGCGTTGCGTCGCGCAAAGGCTCAGGGACTGCTGCGTCTCACTGTCGGCCTGCCCGACAGGCAGGCTTTCTCTCTTGCTCTTGCCGAAGCCTTTGTGCCGGCGCGGGTGCAGGGCGAGAACAGGCGGATAGCCTTCGCGGCAGTGGCCGATGCGTTCGGCAGGTTGCTTATGCCTGCAGCGGAAACGGAAATCCATGCGCAGCTCAAGGAGCAGGCCGATGCGCAGGCCATCGACGTGTTCGCCTCCAACCTCAGGCAGCTGCTTATGGCGCCACCAATGAAAGGGCGTCGTGTCCTTGCCCTTGATCCCGGGTTTCGCAATGGATGCAAGGTCGCCGCACTGGATGCATGCGGCAATGTGCTGGCGCATTGTGTGGTTTATCCTTTCGGCAAGGAAGAAGCCGCAGGCCGGTGCCTTAAAAAGCTTATCTCGGACAACAGTCTGGATGTGATAGCCCTGGGGAATGGTACTGCGTCGGCAGAGACTGCCGATTTTCTGAAGCGTCAGGGGATTGTGCCGGCAACACCAGTGGAAGTGGTGAGCGAAAGCGGCGCATCGGTGTATTCGGCATCCGAAGTCGCGGTGGAGGAGCTTCCCGAGCTTGATGTGACCATCCGCGGAGCTGTTTCCATAGGGCGCAGACTCATCGACCCCCTGGCGGAACTTGTAAAGATAGACCCCAAGGCCATAGGGGTGGGCCAATATCAGCACGATGTCGACCAGGGCAGCCTGGCCGATTCGCTGGATTACACGGTCGGCAGCTGCGTGAACGCCGTTGGCGTGGATCTGAACACCGCTTCGGAACGCCTGTTGACCTATGTTTCCGGAATCGGCCCCGTGCTGGCGCGTAATATTGTTGCCTATCGCCGGGCCAACGGACCGTTTGCCAACCGCAGGGCGCTGCGTAAAGTGCCACGCCTCGGCGACAAGGCATTCGAGCAGGCGGCAGGCTTCCTCCGCATTCCCGAATCTGATAATCCGCTTGACCGTACCGGCATCCATCCCGAAAGCTATCCGGTTGTCGCTGCCATCGCCGCACGTGCCGGCACCGATACGGCCACACTCGCCGCGAATCCGCAGCTTGCCTCGGGAATCGACGCCGCTGCACTGGCGGCGGAAGGTTTGGGCGGAAATGCTACCATAACCGATATCCTTGCCGAGCTTTCACGCCCGGGGCGCGATCCCCGGCAGGAGACAGCCGAGACCTTCAGCCCGGAAATCACCTCGTTCGGGCAATTGTCGGTGGGTATGGTTCTTAAGGGAAAAGTGGAGAACATAGCCGCATTCGGCGCTTTTGTGGATCTGGGAATACACCACAGCGGTCTGATTCACATCTCGCGCCTTGGCCGGCGGGTGAAGAGTGTGGGTGAAGTGCTCCGGTTGGGGCAGATTGTCGATGTGCGGGTCGAAGCCATTGAAAATGAACGCAGGCGCATCAGTCTTGCATTGGAAAACAGCAAGCCATGAGCACTGCCACATTATGTATAGGCGCCAATGTCGCCGACAAGGAAGAGCAGGTGGCTAAGGCCTGCCGCTTTGTGGCCACACTCGGAACCGTAGTGGCCGATTCCGGGTGCTTTCCCACGCCTCCCGAGGGGTGTCCGGCAGGAACCGAGCCGTATGCCAACCGTGTCGTTGTTCTGCGCACCGGCCTTGAGCATTCGCGGTTGCGTGCTCTCACAAAGGAATACCAGGACCGATGCCGTGAGGCGTCCGGTGAAGCCGGTGTTGCAATCGATATCGACATAGTGGTTTTCGACGACCTTGTGCTGCGACCGGCCGACGCCGCCTCCGGCTATTTCCGAGCCGGGATGGCCGCACTGCGGCAAATCTGAACTGTGTGATGTTTCGTAGAGTGGAGGATGGCGATGCTGTCCTCTTACGGTTTTATTGCGCTGTCACGGCTATGCGGCGGCTGGCGGTCTGGTATGTCTGGCCGTCGGTGGTTATGGAGGCGCGGTACAGATATATTCCGCGGCCGACGCGCCGGCCGGCACCGTCGGTAAGATCCCAGCTCACCGGAACGGTGAGGAACATGTCCGACCTTCCGCTGGCACGACCGGTCCATACAGGGCGCCCGATAAGGTTGAATACGGTCACTTCCACATCCACCATGGCGTCGGGCTGGTCGTGGCGCAGATAGAAATTCGCTGAGGTAGAGGCCGGATTGCAGTCGGAATAGCAGTCGTATATCCGGGGCTGCAGACCGGGTGCCACAACGAAGTCGAGTTCGGCGGTTTCGGAATTGCCCGAAGTGTCCCATACTCTAAGCCGCATCGTGTGCTGGCCTGGGGTAAGGCCTTCGAAAGGATAGTTTATAATGCCTCCGGGAGTGCCGTCGTCGAGGGGCGTGTAGTAGTATGCGAGGTCGGTGAATGTCTTGGTGCTGTCCAGGGTGGCCGTAATCTGGTGGCCTATGCCGGCTGTCGACACGTTGATGCCTCGGTTGTCGGTCACGCGGGCGATAAGCATGGGGCTGTCGTTCACGGTGTCGCCGTTCCGGAAGTCGCTGTGGTTCATCACCATCGATTCTATGACGGGCGCTTCCTCGTCGGCGCTGGTGTTTTCGTCGTATCCGTAGAGATAGAAATCACGGAATATTCCTGCGGCTTCGTCGTTGCTGTTCTCGGCGTATGCGAATGTGCACATTGTGGCCGGCCGGTAGTTCTGGCTGAGCTCGACGGGAATGGAGGCGCTGATGGTGAATTTGCCGCCTTCGACTTTGGTGGCTCCTGTGAACACCCGTTCGCCCAGTTCCTGGAATACGGTTTCGGGGTTGCTTTCGGCCACCACCGTGGTGGTGCTGTGTTCGGCATCGAGGATATCAAGCACGACAACACCGTTGAAGCCGCTCATGGGAGTCTGGTCCGGGGCTATGATGCTGCCGTTGATACGGGCTGTGGAGAGCGCGGCGATTTCCACCGGGTTCTCTGGGTCTACGGCTTTGCCGTTGATGCTGTCGATGCGCACGGTGTTCGACGGCAGCGCCAGGCGCAGGGCGGGGTCGCCCACGAACACATAGCGCAGGCGGTTCTCGTCGCTCACCGGATTGCCTTTGGAATCGCGGATGTCGTTTTTGCCGCGGCGGTAAATCTCGCCGGGAGCGAGTAGGCGGCCATTGCTGTCGCGCATGGCCATGGCACGTCCCACAGCAGCCGAGAGCGGGCCGTTGTCGGCTATATATACCGGGCGTGTGGCGCTTATAACGCCTATGCAGCCGCCGTAGCGTTGTTTGTACAGAATCTCGGCACCGCTCACCACGCTTCCGTCCAGTCGGAGAAAGTCGCAGGTGGAAGCGTAGACAAACGGCACGTGCCGGAGATACAGATTGTTGATGTCGGTGTAGCTGAGCTGGCCGTCGCCGGTCCAGCCGGTGGTGCTGGCATGGCCTATGAAGTTCCACCACACCACACCTTCGTCGAGGCTGCGGAACATGCGTGCGCGGGCACTCGGGAACACGCCGCCTTCGCGGGTGAACGCTCCAAGATATACCTTGCGGACAACCAGAGAATTGTCGGGGCTGCTGTCGAAGCCGGCAATCATGGTTTCTGTCTGGTTGAGGTGTATGTTGTTGTCGCCGTCGTCGGCAAGGAACAGCGCTCTCTGCTTCCATGGCGAGCGACGGTTGCCGGCGGCATATTCTATGGCCTTGTCGACAACGTCGCGGGCTTCGTCGGCGCTTGTCACCGGTATGCGGCCGATGGCGATGTCGAGTTTGTCTCTGCCCAGTGTTGTTCCGCTGCCGTCGGAGAGCATTGCGGCGATGTCGTCGGAGAAGTAGCCCTCATTGTCGCTCAGCGAAGCGCGAACGGACCAGGGTGTCCATCCCGGAATGGTGGGGTGGCTGCCTGTCGACTCAAGCAGGTGGCGGTTGTCGAAAGTCATCCTGCCCATCAGCAGGGCATAGCGCAGAGGGCGTCCGGTGCCGGCGGTGCCACGGTCGTAAAGCATTTTGAAAAAATTCCGCAGGCCACCCGGATCGGCATGGCCGCCGGAAAATTCGTTGTAGACATGTTCGAGGATGGCAACGGCCACAACAAGACTGTCCGACGAATTGGCGTGGAGCTCCGCCAGACGCTGTGCCTGGGCTTTGAATGCCTCGGGGGTGACAATCACCATGTCGGGCGACTCGAGGCCATGAAGATTTTGCGTGGCTATAAATCCTTCGGCCTTGGGAGAGGGCAGATGAGAGGTGCTGCTCCATGCCGCGAAACGGCGGTTTACGGCTGTTCCCATGTTCCACACCGCTTTTCCGGGAGATGTGGAGAATCCTATTCTGGCGATGTTGCGCGGGTTGCTCACATTCCATATTGTAAGCGACTGGGGATCGGCAACTTCCATGGAAAGCGCGCGCTGCGGGCTGTGGAATACCAGTGGCACCCTGGCAGGAAGCGCCAGCCGGCATTTGTAGCCTATGCTGATATAGTTGAGTGCGGCGATATCGGTCGAGCCGCCGGCTCCGAGTGCCACCGTCAGGCGCAGCTTGCCTCCGGTGATTCCTTCCATGTCGAAATTATGGCGAGTTACGGTTTCGATGCCGTGCGTGTACTTGCTTGAGCCTGCCGGCGAAATCTGGTCGGAACTGTTGGACGCCACCTCCTTGCCGCCGACTTCGAAGCTGAGGCGCGGTGCCGATTTCTGGAAGTTGGAAACAAACGAGCATTCGAACCAGCCGCTTCCGCTGCCGGTTACAGGTGTGCCTTCTACCGGAAAGTCGAAATTCCTGCTGCGGGTGTATCTGAAATCCTCGCCCAGCAGTAGCGGACCGGCTTCGCCGGGGCTGAAAACCTCGTTCTCGTAATGCTGGAAATGGTAGTACCAGTCGGCGGGTTCAGTCGCCTCCGAAGACGAGTCCACCACGGGAATCTCGCGTGCCGGTTCATCGCTTTCGGTAACGAAATAGTAGGCTTTTGCGGTGTACACATTGGCGCGGTAGACGAAACGGGCGTTGACTGTCTCCTCCCATGCTCCTGGCCCCTGGGCGTAGAACACGACGCCCTGCTGGGTTACTTCGCTCTGGAGCAGCGGCAGGTCGCCCGGATAGTTGTCGGGCGAAAGAAGGTCGGGCATGCGTCGGCCTCCGGTGCCGTACACTCGCACACGCGAAGGATCGGAGAATCCCCACGAGCGCAACGTGCTGTTGCTTAGCAGGTACACGCCGTCGGCATCGACGCTCACGCGCATCCACCGCCCATTGGCAAGAACAGATTGCTCCGGATAGTGCCCTGGTTCGAAGGCGTAGACCGCAGGCGTGTTGTAGGCCGACAATATCATTGCCGCAAGCAACGGCATAAGCCTGAAAAGGAAAGGTAGGGGAGAGAAAATATGGTGTCTGAACATAGCAAGTGCACAATAATACATATATTAAACGCCGGCGGCAGGCTTTTATTGCACGTGCATGTAAATGCGGAGCCGGTGTTGTGGGTTTTTGATTCAGAATCAATCTTTAACATTTGTCAACGTAAAAATTAGCATTGACAAAGGTTCGGGACTCAAAAAATATCCATAACTTTACGGCGCGAAACAGCTCTGTGGTTTTCCTTGCGGAATTTCCAACCGGCAGCATACACAAAGAATAATTCCAACCATTTATAAACCAACACAACTCCATGAAAAAATCTTTACTTCTCGCGACTGCGCTTATGATGGGCGCATCTGCATTCGCAGAGACCGAGGGTGTGACCTATCCCAACAAGGAAGGCTACACTTTCACCAACCTGTGGGTGAACTGTAATGCCAAAGGCGAATGGAAAAGCTACGCCGAAAAACAGATTCCCTCGATGGACTATATTGCCACCGCAACCGGCTCGGCAAGCGAGGCCATCGTAGCATCCTCCAAAAGCTTCGGTGTGAACGATAAAGGCGAAACCGGTCTGGTTGACCAGGGTCAGCTTATCATTTTCGACATCAATACCGGCGCATACCTGCGTAACGTAGCCCTCACTATCGACGGCCAGCCCCTCACCGGTCTGCTCTGCGCCAACCACATCGGAACCGACGACTACAACAACGTGTACCTATTCGGTTACAAAGCCAGCACCTGGAACGACACCAAAAATGAACCCAATCCTCTGAACATCTACCTGGTAGATACCAATACCGGCGCTCTCACACTGATTGCCGCTCCCGCACTCGACGAGGACTTCCGTCACATGAACGGCCGTGTTGACCACATCGACGTTGTCGGTGACATCACCCGCCAGCAGGCCGGCTGCGTTGTAATGGCAGCACCCTCCGCACCCGCCGACAAGCGTTACCTCTACGCATGGGCTTGCGAACAGGGCAGCGACGAATTCTACGGTCACCTCGCCGGTGGCAGCTACATCGGTCTGGAAATCAGCGAATGCTTTCCCGCAGCTGAAGGCCCCTGGGGCGGCGGCGCTTTCGTAGGCATTCTCCGCGACGAAGAGCACAGCGGCACTCTGGCTTACATCGACGCCATGAACTATCTCCCCGCTCTCTACGGCAACGAAGGCGAGATGGTTTCCAGCTTCGCCGATGTTGAAGATCCCGATAAGGAAATCGTACCTCACGGAAACCCCAACGGTGCATTCGAATTCACTGTAGGCGATAACACCTTCCTGATGTACCCCTACGAGGAATACGATCCCGCACCCTGTGCAAACCGTGCACGCATCGTGAAGTACGGTACTGTAGGCGACATGTCCACAATTACCAAAATGTATGACTTCCCCCAGATCGGTATGGGTGTACACAAAGGCGCAGGCCGTCGTACACACATCCTGCAGGCCAATGTCGTTACCGACGAAGCCGGCAAGCAGGGCGCTTACATCCTTTCCTACAAGACCGGTAACGGCCTTGCCCGCTTCCTCCTCGCCGAAGAAGGCTTCAACGGCGGTGCTGGCGTCAGCGACATCGTAGTGGAAGACGAAAACGCTCCCGTGGAATACTTCAACCTCCAGGGCATCCGCGTTGCCAATCCCGAAAACGGTGTATTCATCCGTCGTCAGGGCAGCAGCGTAAGCAAAGTAGTTCTCTGAACAGATTCACAGCTATAATGAAGGCTGCGTCGATTTTCGGCGCAGCCTTTTTTGTGTCTGGAATGGAGTTGATTATTTTTGTTCCGGGCAGGTGCTGACATATGGCGGTGGCGGCGATTTCAGCTGCCTGATAGTGCGGATTACAATCCCTCCGCGGCAATCTTCCCGGCCTGGTTTCTGATTGTAGAACGCAGGCGGCCTGCTATTTGTTCGCGTGTGTGCGGCGGTAGATGTCCTCGATTATCAGAGAAGCAAGCCGCAGGCCGAATGTGGCGGTAATGTGCATGAACGTGCCGTTGGCGCCTGCGTCGCCGCATTGCGGAATGCTCTCGGGGGAATATACACATCGGAACTTACGGCCGGGAAACTCGCCGCTACGGCGGAAGCGCGTGCGCAGGGCGCGTGCCAGCGCGCAGCCTTCCACTTTCCAGAATTCAGCCACAGATACACGTGCAGGGTCGAGTTTGCGGGCAGCTCCCATCGACGACACGAAGCCGGCGCGCGGAGCGGTAGCCGCCGATGTGCAGCGCAGAATCAGCGATGCCTTGTCGGCCAGGCTGTCGATGGCGTCCACCACGTAATCATAGTTGTCAAGGCCGAAATCGGCTGCTGTTTCCGGTGTGTACCGTTTCTGAAGGGCCTTTACGGCACAATTGGCGTTGATGTCGGCAATTCTTCGGGCGAGAACATCCACTTTGGCTTGTCCAACGGTAGTGACAAGAGCCGGCAGCTGCCTGTTGATGTTGCTTTGAGCCACACAGTCGGGGTCGGCAATGGTAATGGCACCCACGCCGGTGCGTGCCAGAGCCTCGACGCACCACGACCCTACACCGCCGACGCCTAAAACAGCCACGGACGTCCTGGCAAGGGCGTCCATCATCTCCGGGCCGGCCACGATAGCCGTCCGTTCAAGCCAGCAGGGCGCGTCCATGGGG
This sequence comes from Porphyromonadaceae bacterium UBA7207, assembly GCA_002490635.1. Classification (GTDB taxonomy): domain Bacteria; phylum Bacteroidota; class Bacteroidia; order Bacteroidales; family Muribaculaceae; genus CAG-873. The sequence continues at coordinate 57,599 of DKUJ01000017.1, read as the reverse complement.
TTAGTCCTTTCCGCCGTAGGCCAGGTCGCCGGCATCGCCCAGACCGGGTACGATATAGCTGTGGGAGTTGATTTCGTCGTCGATTACGCCCACCCAAAGTTCGGAGTCCTGTGGCATTACGGATTCCATGTAGTCCACGGCATGGCGTGAGGCTATAACCGATGCCACATGAACTTTCGCAGGTGTGCCTTTGGTGAGAAGCGCGCGGTAGCTCAGCTCCATCGAGGCGCCGGTGGCAAGCATGGGGTCGCAAAGTATCAGCGTCTTGCCGTCGAGACACGGGGAGGCCAGATACTCGATGCAGATGTCGAAATTTTCCTTTTCCTTGTATTTGCGGTAGGCCGACACGAAGGCGTTGCCTGCATTGTCGAAATAGCGGAGAAAACCCTGATGGAAGGGAACGCCGGCGCGGAAAATAGTGGCAAGCACCAGTTCCTGGTCGATTTCCTGGCATATGGCCTCCACCCCAAGAGGCGTGGATACGGGTTCGTTCTTGTATTTCAGTGTTTTGCTGATTTCATATGCCATTATCTCTCCAACTCTTTCGAGGTTGCGGCGGAAACGCATGCGGTCGGTCTGCAGATTGCGGTTGCGCATTTCCGCAAGGTATTGGCTCACGAGCGAGGGGCTATCGGCAAAGTTGTGGACTTTCATATGCTTTTTGGTGAGGTTGGTTGCAGTAATATAACATTTCAAATCGAATCAATGCCGTGGTTGGCATCGGGTGCCGGTGCCAGCACAGTGAGAGGCGACGATTCCAGGCGTGGAAGCACCGCCAGCCGCAGCCGCGGATCCAGAGCGGAGGCGGCGATGTCGGTCACTCTCGCTCCGGCCTCTTCGAGCGCTGTGCGCACGCAATGGAATGCAAGCTGGGGAGTGTTGTTGATGTGGCTCAGATGGCATAGGAACACTGTGCGCAGGCGGTATGCCGGTACTATTCCGGCCAGATAGGCGGCAGTGACAGCGTTGTCGAGATGGCCCTCGCAGGATGCGATGCGCGCCTTCAGCCGCTCGGGATATGGCCCGTTGCGCAGCATTGCGGCATCGTAGTCGGCTTCTATCATCAAATGCTCGGCAGTGCGTATGTAGTGGTCGGCGCGCGGTGTCACTATTCCGGTGTCGGTGGCTACCACAAACGATGTTCCACCACCTTCTATGCAGTAGCCGCAGTTGTCGGTTCCGTCGTGGCTGGTCTCGAAGGCTGTTACCGAGAGGTCCCCGACGCGGAATGGAAATTCCTTGAATATGGGCTGATGGTAGTCCTGGATGCGCCGCGATATGCTGTGTCGCCGCAGAAGACCGTTCATGGTCTTGGGCGTGGCATAGAGTTTCATGTGGCGGTAGCGGCGGAGAAGCGAATATGCGAAGCGCACATGGTCGCTGTGGTCGTGGGTTATGACTATGCCTGCGATGTTTTGTGGCGATATGGCGTTGGCGGCAAGTTCGGTAACTACCCTGTTGTTGTCCACGCCGGCGTCGATCAGCAGCCCGCAGCTCTCGGTGCCTATGTATGCGCAGTTGCCGCTGCTTCCGCTGCCGAAACTTATGAAGCGCAACTGTTCGTGGCTCGGGCGAAGCTGTGGCTCGGGCGTGTCTGCCTCGCCGTTGTCGGCAATCTGGAACAGGTCGGGCTGGTCGGCTTCGGCAAGGCGGCGTTTGAATTTCATCCTTCGGCTCATGATGTCAGCTGTAGAGGAGGAATATCGCCGGCCGTTTTTCCAGAGCCGGTGGATTTGCTTTCCACCATTGCAGCTGGCGTGTGCTTATGTTCTGGTGTTCGCCGTTTATGTCCACGGCCACACAGAGAAGCATCGTCGCCGGCAGCGATGAGGTAAGTTCCTCCAGCAGCCGGCGGTTGCGGTAAGGTGTTTCTATGAAAATCTGTGTCTGGCGGTTGCGTGCTATGGCGCGCTCCATTTCCTTGAATGCCGCAGCTCTGGCTCTTGCCTCTACCGGCAGATAGCCCCGGAAAACGAAACTCTGCCCGTTGAACCCCGATGCCATAAGCGAAAGCAGGATGCTCGACGGCCCCACCAGCGGCAGAACCTCCACGCCGGCGCGCTGTGCCGCGGCAACGAGGTCGGCGCCGGGGTCGGCTACGGCAGGGCAGCCTGCTTCGCTGATTACGCCTATGTCGTGCCCTTCGAGAGCGGGCTGCAGCATGGCGGCCACCTCTTCGGCGGCGGTGTGCTCGTTGAGTACTTCGAAAGAAAGTGCGTCGATGTCGATATCGCGGTGGCAATGCTTGAGGAAGCGGCGTGCCGAGCGTAATTCCTCGACAACGAAAAACCTCACCTGGCGCAGCAGTTCCAGATTGCGGCGCGGTAGTACGTCGTCGGTGGCTCCGGGTGCCAGCAGCGACGGAAACAGTATCACTCGTCCTTTGGGTTTGGCCATATCAAGTACAAAGATACGAATAAGTCGAGCGCAAAGCCAAATTTATTTGGACTTTGCCGAGCGTGAGTATCTAAGACGCAGTCAAAGATACGAATAAGTCGAGCGCAAAGCAAATATCTGGTCTTTGCCGGGCGGGATGCCGATATAAAAGCGTCGGCCGCGCTTCCTTGGAGGTGGTGGCGCGGCCGACGGCTATGTTTGGAAAATCAATAGAACATCTTTATGGCGACTTCCGTGAGCCATATCCATAGCGGGCAGGCTCCCATGAAGAGCAGGGTGCTGACTGCCAGCGAGGAGGTGCCGGTGGCCACATAAACGTTGTAGCGGCTGGCGATTATGATGCCGGAGAAAGCCGGCGGAAGGGCGGCGCAGACAACGAGCATCTTGAGGTTGAGCGGGTCCATGTGGAACAGGATACCCACTGCCAGAATAGCCAGCGGCATGATGATGAGCTTGAGGAATGTGCCCATGAATACCTGGGCGTTAAGCGACACCTTCACGGAGCTGAGGGTTATACCGGCCGCGAAGCAGGCGATAGAGGCGTTGGCGCCCGATATGAGGGTGAAGGAGGGCGATGCCCATTCCGGCCATTTGAAACCTAAAAGAACGAGAATAACCGCCAGAATCGGAGCCCAGGCCACTGGCTGCTTCAGTGCGTTCCATACCGGCAGCCAGGGATTGGGCTTCTTGCCGTTGGCATCCTTGGTGTTCATGCCGGCATTGAGCAGACTGAGGCCGATGGGTATTCCCAGGGCATTCACCTCGATTGCAACGATGGCGATAACAAGACCGACGGCGGCCGACGAGCCGAATATAGGCTCGAGCACGGCAAAGCCGAGGAAGCCGATGGTCGGCGAACCGCTGATAAGCGCCGACACGGCAGCCTCGCCGGTGGTATCCTTATAGAAGTATTTGAAAACAAAGTACACAAGGAAGAAGCAGGCCATAAGCACCACAAAGGAGATTATTGTAAGCTTGATGTCGGCCGAAAGCATGCTTCGGTTGGCTTTGATTATGGATATAAACAGCGCTGCGGGCAGTGCGTAGTTCAGCACCACCTTGTTCAGGGTGCGGGCGTTTTCTCCCGAGAAAGCTCCGGCTTTACCCGAGAAAAAACCGAGAGCCATGACCACAAATATAGGCACTATGGCATATAGAATGATGTGTACCATAAATAGAACTATTGAAGTTTGGTATTGCAGTCAGGTCGGGACAGGTAGTCCCGGCCTGACTGTCGGTTGATTGATTCTGTGTTACACAGTGATGTGTTCAAGTGCCTCCGGGTTCAGATAGCCGATGTGGCCGCTCTCTTTGCCGGAGTCGGCGCCGAGCTGTACGTCGATCAGAACGGGGCCCCGCAGAGCGATGGCTTCATTGAGTGCCGCGGACAGCTCGGAGGGGGTGGTGACATAGTATGTCTTGGCGCCGAAAGCGTCACCCAGCTTGTCGTAGCGGGCTGTGACATCCAGAGTTGTGGGTGCAGGATCTCCGTTGCCGCTGAGGTTCACGCCGATACCGTTATAGATGCCGCCGTTGTTGAAAATCACAACGGTAACAGGCAGCTTGAAGCGGCAGATTGTGGAGAAATCCATTCCTGAGAATCCGAATGCGCTGTCGCCTTCGATGGCTACCACGCTCTTGCCGGTGGCAACGGCTGCACCTATGGCCGAACCCATGCCCATGCCCATAATGGCCCATGTGGCACAGTCGATACGGTGGCGTGGCAGACTCATATCCACGGCATCGCGGGTATCGTCGAGAGTGTTGGCGCCTTCGTTCACCAGAATCACGTCGGGATTTGCCTCCAGAACAGGTTTGATGGCCGAGAGTGCCGTCCAGTGGTTCATGGGTTGGGCATTGGCGTTGTCGGTGAGGCGCTGTGCGAACTTGGCGTTCTTTTCCTTGGTCTGAGTCTGAAGGGAGGGAACCCATGCGGGATCCATGCTCATCTTGTAGTCGGGCAGGGCTTTGAGCATGGCATCAAGAGTGCTGGAGAGGTCGCCTATTACGGGTGCGGAGATGTGGCGGTTGCAGTCGATTTCGGTAGGCTCGATGTCGAGTTGCACGAATTTGGTGTCGGGGTTCCATTTACCTTGTCCGCGCGACAGCAGCCAGTTGAGACGGGCGCCCGCGAGAATCACCACGTCGCTCTCTTCCATGACGGTGGAGCGGCACGACAGTGCGCTGAGAGGGCCGTTGTCGGGAAGTACGCCCTTGGCCATCGACATGGGAAGGTAGGGAATGCCCGTGGCCTTCACAAATTTATCGAGCTTGTCTTCCACCTTGGCATATGCCGCTCCTTTGCCGATTATTATGGCGGGCTTCTTTGCCGATGCTATGAGTTGCATTGCGCGGGTCACGGCCGCGGGTGCCGGAGGTGCTGCAGGGCACAGGTCGACAGGCTCGAAGAACAGTTTCTCGGCTTCGGCGCTGTCCATGATTGCGCCGAGGCAGGGAGTTGTGACATCCAGATAGACACCGCCGGGTCGGCCGGATATGGCTGCGCGGTAGGCGCGGACAACCGCCGTGGGAATGTCCTGAGGCTTGTTTACCCTGTAGGCTGCCTTTACAAGAGGCTTGGCGATGTTGAGCTGGTCGAGGCCTTCGTAGGTGCCCTGAAGGAGGTCGATGGGCTCGCGTACGCTGCTGCCGCTGATCTGAATCATGGGATAGCAGTTCACGGTCGCATTGGCCGTTGCCGTGAGGCCGTTGAGGAATCCCAGAGAGGAAACCGTAAGCAGAACGCCGGGGGTAGCGGTGAGATATCCGTGTGTGGCGGCGGCCATGCCGGCCTGCTGTTCGTGGCGAAAGCCTATGAAACGGATACCTCGGTCCTGCGCGATGTATGAGAAATCAGTAACCGGAATGCCCACAAGGCCGTACATGGTGTCGATACCAACCATGCGAAGTGCCCTCGCGAGGATGTCCATGCCCGTTACCTGGGCGGGATAGGCCGGCGACGGTTTGGGAGCGTTGCAGCCGCAGTTACCGGCAGGAGTTGTATTGGTAGACATAGTGCTGTTGTTTTTCTTGTTGTTTTGTGCAGTGGTCATTTGTCGGCTGCATTATTTCTGCACGGGAGCTGTGGTGCCGTTGGCCTTGAAGGATGCAATCTGGTCGGTAGTATATCCAAGCGCAGTCAGCACTTCATCGGTGTTGCCTCCCAGAGCCGGGCACGGTCCATACGTAGGCTGGAAGTCCGAGATAGTGAAGGGTACGCCTACGGTCACGAACTCGCCGATTTTGCCGCCCTGGTCGATTTTTACCAGAGTGTTGCCGTCGTAGAGGCTCTGGTCGTTCATGATTTCCTTGGTGGAAAGCACGGGTGCTGCGGGCACTCCGTAGGGAGCAAGGGCTTTCACGACTTCGAACTTGTCCTTGTCGATGCAGAACTGCTGCACACGGGCGTAGATTTCCTGTTTGTGGCGGTCGCGGGCGTCGGCGGTGTTGAAGTCGGGATTGGCGAGCCAGTCCTGGAATCCCATGGCCTGACATGCTTTTTCGAAGTCTTTGGCACCGCGTTGCAGGATAACGTATGCATAGGCGTTGGGATCGGTTTCCCAGCCTTTGCACTTATAGGTCCATCCCAGCACACCGCTGCCTTCCTGATTGCCCGAACGGGGTACGTAGTCTGCGAATTTCTCGTTGGGATACTGCGGGAACTGTGTGAGGTATCCTATTCTGTCCAGAGTGAGCTGGTCGCGGGTTTTGATTCGGCAGAGGTTGAGGCACGCATTGTGCATGGACTGGTACACGAAAGAGCCCTCGCCGGTGTGCTGGCGTTTCATAAGCGCGGCCAGAATGCCGATGGTGCAGTGCATGCCGGTGTTGGAGTCGCCAAGGGCGGCGCCGCTCTGTGTGGGCACGTTGTCAGGACCTTCCCACCAGCCTGTGGTGGAGGCAGCTCCGGCGGTAACCTGCGCTACGGGTTCGTATGCCTTAAGGTCGGCGAAGCGGGAGGAGACAGGGAAGCCTTTGATGGTGGCATAGATGCACCTGGGGTTGATTTTATGCACGTTCTCCCAGCTGAAGCCCAGCTTGTCCATAGCTCCCGGATGCAGGTTCTCGATGAATACATCGGCCTGTTCGATGAGCTTTGTGAGGATTTCCTTTCCGTCGGGAGTCGCGGCGTCGAGTGCCAGCGATTTTTTATCGGAGTTCAGCTGAAGGAAGTAGTACGACGGACAGTCGGGGTCGAACTGGAGCTCGTTGCGGGTTGCGTCGCCGGTGCCGGGACGTTCGATTTTGATTACTTCCGCGCCGAGCCATGCCAGAAGCTGTGTACACGAAGGTCCTGACTGCACATTGGTGAAGTCGATCACTTTGATTCCTTGGAGAGGTGCTGTGTTCATTGTCTTATGTATGTTATGTTTTTTGTAGTTTTTCTTGTTCGTATCGGAGTCTGCGCCAAATAATTTTGAACAAGCTCATAGAAAAGAAGCTACAAAAAGAACGTTCCGGCAT
>DKUJ01000017.1:23375-50409 GCA_002490635.1 Porphyromonadaceae bacterium UBA7207 | reverse complement strand
ATGCCGGAACGTTCTTTTTGTAGCGGTTCGGTTATCGGCTCCGCCCCGGTACTTCAAGGATGAACGGCAGGGGAGGGCGGAGGCTGAACTCGAGTTCGGGGAACGATTCCAGCGCTGCCTGCGCCAGCGGCAGACTGTCGTGTGAGCTGGCCACAACGTAGTAGTAAGGTTCGGCGGTCTGCACCACCATTGCGTCGCCATAGCCGCTGGCGGCCACGCGGTTGCGCAGGCTGCGGGCGTTGAAGAGCTGTTTGAAACGTCCTACCACAACATTGTAGCGTCGGAGAGCCTCGGCGTTGCCGCCGGCTCCTTCGGTGAAGCTTACAAGCTGTGTGCGCACGCTGTAGGTGCGGCCGTCGACGGTTACCGAGCGCTGGTCCATGGCACGGCGGTTTGCGCCGTATATTGTGGAGTCCAGTGCGGCCACGCTGTCGCGGTGTCCTATGGCGCGCTCATAGGCGGAGCGGTAGTTGGCCTCGCTGGTGCGGCAGCCGGGTAGGGCAAGAATGGCGGCGGCCAATGCTGCCAGTGCACATCTGCGCAATCCCATGGTCAGCGTAGGTTGAGCTTGCGGGCGGTGTTCTCAGGCAGTGCCTTTCTGTTCACCAGTATGCTCAGGGTCTTGGCAAGAAAGTATGGCTCCGATACGTAGAAGTAGCCGTCGTACTTCTGGTTGGTATCCCATGAGTTCTTTACCTTGTAATAGCGGTTGCCTTTCTGGTCGGTTGCCACTCCGACGATTTCCATGCCGTGGTCGTCGGTGGTCTCCTGACGGTCGAACATCTGCTGGCGGCTTTCGGGAGTGACCTCGATTTCCTCGACCGGGCCGCTGAAGCTGTAGCGTTCGTTCTCGCGGTCTTTGTCGGAGAGTTTCACCCAGCGTGCGAGCTCAGTACCCTCGAGGTCGGAGTCCTGTTTTCCCTTGGGCATCAGAGCCACGCCATCGGTCCAGCGGAAGCCGGGTTCGCTCACGTCGGCTGCCCATACAACGGTGTATCCTTTGGCCAGCGAGTTGTCAACCACAGCCTTGAATTCGTCGAGCGGCAGGTTCCAGTACTGACCCCACAGCCAGTTGTCGGCGACTTCGAGCGGGAACTGGCTGTACTGCGGATGGTGGGTGAACGATGTAAGGGCTACAAAGTCGGAAGTCTTCAGCGGCTGGGCGGCGGCGAAGCTTTCGGGGGTGTATGTGCGGCCGTTGTAGGTGAACGTTTCCGGCACTTTGCCCAGGTATGCGTCGAGAATGCCGTTGAGGCCGTCGCGCCATGCTGTGGATATGCGTTTGTTGGGGTTGGAAGCCACCGCTTTCACATAGGCGGTGAGCACTGCGTCGAGCTCGGCATGCACATGCTTGTCCTCGCCGTATGCTATGCCGGGGTATGCTTGTTCCGGCAGCGCGCCATAGCGCTCCCACACATAGGGGACGTCGAGTATCGAGCCTCCGGCGGCGAAGTTGGTGGCTCCGTTCATGCGGATGTAGCGTTCGGCCTTGTCCTCGAAACAGCGGCGAACGGTGTACATTTCGGAAATATCCAGAGAATCGCCTCCTGCACGACGGATTTCATTTTCAAAGAACGAGGTTCCGGCGAAGCTCCAGCATGTGCCGGATTTGTTCTGGTCCTTGACAGAGGTTGATGGCAGCGATATCACTTCGGTGAACACGAAGCATGTGTCGGTGGCGGCGCTGTCGGCCGGTGTCTGAGCTTGTGCGCAGAGGCTTGCCGCAACAATGGTCGGCAGTATGATGGCTTTTTTTATGTCTTTCATGATTCTGTTATCCTACAACTTTGAAGCCGCGTTCGGCGAGAGCCTCGCTGAGTGCTTCGATATGGTTCCGGTCGCGGGTCTCTACCTCCAGGCGTATGGTGCAGCCGTTGATTGCAGTGCTGGTGTTGATGCGCTCGTGTGTGACGGATATGATGTTTCCGCCACCGTTGCCAACCACTTCGCACACGCCGGAGAGCTGGCCGGGTTTGTCGGCCAGGTCGATGATGAAAGTGTGGTTGCGTCCGCTCTTGGCCAGTCCGCGGGTGATAACGCGGCTGAGGGTGTTCACATCGATGTTGCCTCCCGAGACAAGGCATACGGTCTTGAGCCCGTCGACAGGCAGCTTGCCGAACATTACCGCCGCAACAGCCACTGCACCGGCGCCTTCGGCAACGAGTTTCTGCTGTTCTATGAGGGCGAGAATGGCGGCGGCGATTTCGTCGTCGCTGACGGTCACCACCTGATCGACATAGCGGTTGCACATGTCGAAGGTGTTGATGCCGGGTTCTTTCACGCATATGCCGTCGGCGATTGTGCTCACATCGTTGAGGTGGCAGAGCTTGCCTTCCTTGAGGGATGCCGCCATGGAAGGGGCGCCGGACGACTGCACTCCGTAGACCTTGACGTCGGGGCGCAGTGTCTTGACCGCGAAGGCAAGGCCGGAAATCAGTCCGCCTCCGCCTATAGGTACCACTATGGCCTGCACTTCCGGCAGCTGCTCGAGTATTTCCAGGCCGATGGTTCCCTGGCCGGCTATCACTTTGGGGTCGTCGAAAGGATGCACGAAGCTGTAGCCGTGTTCCTTCTGCAGCTCGAGGGCGCGGGCATAGGCATCGTCGTAAACGCCCGGAACAAGGCACACATCGGCTCCATAGCCTTTGGTGGCCTCAACTTTGGAGATTGGCGCTCCGGCGGGAAGGCAGATGAGCGAGCGGATTCTGCTGTGGGTGGCGCCAAGGGCGACACCTTGTGCGTGGTTGCCGGCCGAGCAGGCAATCACGCCTCGGGCTTTCTCCTCGTCGCTGAGCTGGGAAATCTTGTAATAAGCTCCACGAAGCTTGAAAGAGCCGGTGAGCTGTAGATTTTCGGCTTTGATATACACCTCGGCGCGGTCGCTGAGTTTCGGAGCCGGAATGACAGGAGTGAGCCTGGCCACATCTTTCAGAACAGTGGCGGCATTGAATACTTCCTTGATATCGAGCATGGCAGTGATGGATTCTGGGTTTGAGGTTTGTGCAAAAGTAGCTTTTTTATGTCGCCCACACGCAATGTTAGCACAAAAAATCGTATCTTAGCATCATATTTTGGTAATTCCGCCGTATGCGTAATGCACGCAGGCGCTAAAATACATAGGAAAACATGTCCGGAAAATACATAATTCTCTTTGCGGCGGCAATGCTGGTTTCCACATCCTGCTCGCTGCTGAAATCCAAGATACCGGTAAGCCGGTTTACCACAATAGGTGCGGTAAGCGGCAAGCCGGTGCCCGACACGCGCACTCCGGCTCCGGCCCCGGCACCCAACGGCGGCCAGCTGCCCGACATAGGCACACTCTGCGGCGGCAAGTGGATTATTTCGGCTGTCGACGCCAATGCCATTGACGCCGAGGATGATGCGCCCTATCTGTATTTCGAGAACGGTACGGGACGCTTCTACGGGTCCGACGGCTGCAATATCATCAACGGCAGCTATGTGATACGCACCGACGGCTCCATGATGTTCTCGCATCTTGCATCGACCATGCGCTATTGCCCCGACAACGAATATGCCGCACTCATTGGCAGCCATATCAGCGAAGGGAGAGCATTGTTTGTCGACACCCGCCGCATAGGGCAGGACACATACATATACCTCAGCGGCGAAAACCGCAAGCCCGTTCTCACTCTCCGCCGCCACAACATGGAGTTCCTCAACGGAAACTGGCAGGTGACTTCGATCGACGGCCGTGCCATCGATGACGAGGAGTGCAATGTTTTCTTCGACATAGCCGAACTCAAGATTCATGGAAACACAGGATGCAACTTTTTCAACGGTGACTTATATATCGACCCATCGAAAAGCAACGCTCTGGATATAAACAATATCGGTGAAACCCGCATGGCCTGCAACAAAGGAGACCAGGAGCTTCGTATGATTGTCGCTCTTGAATCCACAGCCTCCGCCATAGCAGGCGACGCCGACAACACAGTGCTCCTGCTCGATGCCGACGGCAAGGAACTGATGACTTTGCGGCGCATTCCGCTGTCGCAGGAAAATGCCGGCGACTGATGCCCTCTGCCAGTCTTTCAACAAAGAAACATTCCCAGCCATGAACACAAAGCCCACAAATGTCGCAGCCCGTTTCGCCGCCCGCGGTTCGGTGCGCGTATTCAGCGACAAGCCACTCGAGAATAATGTACTCGATAATATTCTCGCCGCGGCCTCACATGCTCCTACCACAGGAAACATGCAGCTCTACAGCGTGGTCGTTTCCCGCAGACCTGAAGCACTCGGGCAGCTCCGCAAGCTACATCAGGGGCAGCCGTGTGTGACCGGATGCCAGGCCTTGCTGACCTTCTGTGCCGACTTGCGCCGTTTCTCGCGCTGGTGTGAATTGCGGAAAGCCGACTGTGGTTTCGACAATGCCGGCGGCATGATGACTGCGGTTGTCGACGCAACGATATTCGCCCAGCAGTTTGTGGCGGTGGCAGAGGAGTGCGGTCTCGGAACGGTGTATCTTGGAACCGTGATGTACGACCTCCAGGGATTCCGCCGGCAGTTGGAGCTGCCCGAAGGTGTGATGCCGCTGTTCTCCATTGCCGTGGGATATCCGGCCGCTCAGCCGCAGCCATCCGATCGCCTACCCCTGGAAGCCGTTGTGCACAGGGAGAGCTATGCCGACCCTTCCGATGCCGACATAGAGGCATTCTATGCCGCCAGGGAGTCGGCGCCGGAGGCTGCACGCTTCATTGCCGAGAACAACAAGGAAACGCTGGCGCAGGTGTTCGCCGAAGTGCGATATCCCCGCAGCGTGAACATGGCCGTGACTGAGGGTCTGAAGGATTTCCTGCATTTCTGAGGCGGCGCTCTATCCCCGATGGACGAGATTGACCAGTCCAATCCCCAGTATCAGGCGCTCCGGCGCATGATCGAGCAGACCGATGCATCGGTGTTTCTCACCGGGCGTGCCGGGACCGGCAAGTCCACCTTCCTCCGCCACATAATTGCCGGCACTTCCAAGGAATGTGTGGTGCTCGCACCCACGGGAGTGGCGGCGGTGAACGTGGGCGGACAGACTCTGCATTCGTTCTTTCACCTTCCGCTGCAGCCTTTTGTGCCCGACGACACAAGCTTCGCGCCTTCGAGGCTCCGCGAAAGGTTGAACCTGAACGGACGCAACATCAAGGTGTTCCGCAAGGTGGAACTTGTGGTGATAGATGAAATCTCGATGGTGCGCGCCGACGTGCTCGATCTCGTGGACCGTATACTGCGTACCTTCGGCGGCGACAGACGCAAGCCTTTCGGCGGCAAGCAGCTGCTCCTGGTGGGCGATGTCTACCAGCTCGAACCGGTAGTGACACAGGAGGACAAGGCCATTCTTCAGCGGCATTATTCCAACTTTTTCTTCTTCGGAGCCGATGTGTTCCGCGATATCGCGCCTGTGTGCATAGAGCTGCAGAAAGTGTACCGGCAGACCGAGAGCCGCTTCGTGGCGCTGCTCGACAAGTTCCGTGGCGGGCAGCCTTCGCAAGCCGATATAGATGCGGTGAACAAGCGGGTGTGCCCCTGCGAGGAGGACGATAATGCTTCCGGCCCGGTTCCCGCAATCACCATGGCCGCAAGGCGCGATGCCGCCGACAGGGTGAACACCATGAGGCTTGCCCGCCTCGAATCGGAACCGGTGGTGTGCCAGGGAGAGGTCACCGGAGAATTCCCGCAGTCGTCGTACCCGACATCTCTAAGCCTTACGCTGAAGAAAGGCGCGCAGGTTATGTTCCTGCGCAACGACCCCGAACGGCGATGGGTGAACGGAACCATAGGCACTGTGGAGGAGGCAGACAGCCATGGTGTGGAGGTGCGTCTGCCCGATGGCAACATACATCCTGTCGAGCCGCAGACGTGGGAAAACGTGTGCTATGAGTTCGATAATTCCACCAATCATGTCTCGGTGCGGGTAAAGGGAACATTCACCCAGCTCCCATTGCGTACGGCATGGGCAATCACTATCCATAAAAGTCAGGGACTGACATTCGACCGTGTGCGTCTTGATATCGGTGCCGGCGGGGCTTTTGCCGGCGGACAGACGTATGTCGCCCTCAGCCGCTGCAAGACACTCGGCGGCATTTCGCTGGAAAGACCGCTGGATCTGAAGGACGTGTATATAAATCCTCAGATTGTGGCTTTCAGCCGGACATTCAACGATGAGATAGCCCAGCGGCAGGCTCTCGAGACAGCCGCGACGGAGCGGCTTCTGCAACTTGCCGCCTCCGGGTTCGCCGCAGGTAGGATTGCTGCTGCTGCTGACGCCTTGGGAGAGGCGCTGGAAAGGAATCCGGGGCTTAACACCCCGGCTCTGCGCAGGCTCATAGGCCGCAAACTCGCCAAGGCTATGGCCGCAAGCCAAGAGCCGACAAGGAAAAGGGGTGCGAGGAGCCGCAAGGCTTGATGAACATTGCGCGGCGCTGGCTCCAGCCGCGGCTGGCATTGCGCACGCTCAGCTGGACAAGGCCGGCGACGGGCCCGCAGGCTTCGCGGATGGCGTTGAGAACATCCGCCATGCTTCCGAAACCACGGGCGTGTATGGTGCCGACGGTGGTGCCGAGCAATGTGGCGGTGGCCATCACAATATCTTCACTGCTGATTACGGGTGTAAGTTCCATGACTTTGCGTTCTTATACCGCAAAGTTACCGGAACGGTCGGGCGTGAAAGTTGCCCAATGATGTTAATCAGTGCAAAAGCAGCGCCATTGTCACATATTGGCCTTGATGTAGTCGATAATCGAGAAATCAGTTTTGTATTCGCCTTGTTGAGGGTTGTATCCGGTGGTGTTGATGATGTCGTTACACCGGGATGAGGCCACAGCAGCGATGAAGTCGTAGATTTCGCCTGTGTTGGTCTGCATCGGCTGTTCGGCGATTTCGTGGGAGGCGCCGTTGAAGCGGTGGAAGCGGTGGGGTATGCCCTGTCGTGACAGGCCGTCGCTGATAGTCTTCGAGCCCCACAGACCGAAATTGCCGAGCACGGCTTTCTCGAAAGGCACAATGGCGTCGGCATCGCCCTGGAAGAGCAGGATGGGAGAGGGTGCGTTTTTCCATGCCGGCTCATACTCGCAACATATGGCACCGGCCATCGATATCACTCCGGCGTAGTTGAAACCGGCAGGAAGATTGTAGCTTTCGGCCAGAGTGCTGTCGTTGCATAGTTCGTATTCGGTCTGCAGTGCTGTGATGGCACCCGCGCTGGAGCCGCAGGCGAACATAAGGTTCGGATCGATGTTCCATTCACCGGCCTTGGAATATACAAAAGCCGTGGCCTTGAGCATGTCGGCAGTAGCAGCTCCGATGGCTTCCACCAGAGCAGCCTTGAAGCCATCGGCACTGGCCATGGCGGCCGGATCGGCTTCTTTCAGCAAGGTCCTGTAGTCGATGGATACCACGGCGATGCCGTTTCTGGTCATGAAGTCGAACATATGGTTGTAGGAATCGCTGCGTCGTGTTCCTCCTTTGAATCCGCCGCCGAAGGCATAGATGAGGACAGGGGCGGGCGCGCAGCTCTGTGCGGCATAGAAATCCAAGTGTAGCGTGTCGCCGTTGCAGCTGTCGTAGACGAAGCTGGCGGGAACTTCGCATTTCCCGGGCACTGAAATGAGTAAGGCCGCGAGGATAGATATCAGTATCTTGATTTTCATATGAGCTTGTTTACCGGTTAAACAGTTTTTTGACCTGGCGCCACGCTTCGCCGAACACGAGCACCGACGAGGTGGAGGTTATGATAATGGCCCAGTCGGCAAGCGAAAGGGGCACAACGCTGAAAAAACTTCCGCCGATGCTTACAATGGCTATCTGCCCCAGCAGAATCATGCCGGCCACTGTAAGGAAGCCTGAGCAACCCTTGAAATGGAAAGCCGAGCGCCGTGTGGCATAGGCGCGGGCGTTGAACATGTTCCAGAACTGCAGGAATACAAAAACACTGAAGAACACGGAAAGTTCGTAGGCCGACAGGCCGGAGGATGCGTTGCGCGCGGCATGCATGCAGGTGCTCAGAGAACTTATATCGTAGTTGCGGAACCATACGAGAATGGCGGCGAGCAGCACGAACATTATCACACCAACTGAAATTATGAAGCGCCACATAGTGCCGGTGATGATGAATGCCTTTCGAGGCCGCGGCTTGTCGGACATCACACTTTGTGTAGGTGGCAACGAAGCCAGAGCCATGGCGGCGAAGGTGTCCATTATCAGGTTCACCCACAGCATCTGAGTTACCGTAAGCGGCGATTCTGTGCCCATCAGAGAGCCGGTTAGCACAACAAGGCAGGCTACGACATTCACAGTGAGCTGGAAAAGGACAAAGCGCTGGATGTTGCGGTAGAGCGAGCGGCCCCACATCACCGCGCGCCCGATGCTGGAGAACGAATTGTCGATGATGGTTATGTCGGAGGCTTCCTTGGCCACGGATGTGCCGTCGCCCATCGACAGGCCCACCTGGGCCGCTTTGAGGGCGGGGGCGTCGTTGGTGCCGTCGCCTGTCACGGCAACGACCTCGCCAAGCGATTGCAGCGTTTCCACGAGTCTTTTTTTATCCATGGGCCGTGCCCGGGCGATTATTTTCAGCTCGGCGATGCGTTGGCGCAGCTCGCTGTCGGGCAGGGCGGCGAATTCCGGTCCGGTGATGATGCCGGATTCGGTGTCGCGGCTGTCGTCCCAGAGGCCTATCTGGCGGCCGATTTCCCTGGCTGTCGCCGGAGTGTCGCCGGTTACGATTTTCACCGCAATGCCGGCGTCGATAACCTCGCGTACCGCCGCGGGCACGTCGCTGCGGACAGGATCGGAGATGGCAGCTATGCCAAGGAATACCAGCCCTTGCGAATCCAGCTTCCGGTCCACAATCGGGTCCGCCCCTTCCGGCAGCACGCGGTAGGCGAAGCCCAGAGTGCGCATACCCTGGTTCTGATATCCAAGCAGAGTGGCGTCGAGTTCCTTGGAGGACAGCCCTTCGGGAATTTCCGTACACAGTCCGAATACAATCTCGGGCGCTCCCTTCACATAGAGAATGCGGAGTCCGTCGGGACGCTCCACCACTGTAGCCATATATTTGCGTTCTGTGGAAAACGGCAGTTCGTCGACGGTCGCAGCCCCGGCACGCAGTGTCTCGTAGTCGCAGCCCCGGCTTTCGAGCCAAAGCAGAAGCGCACCTTCGGTAGGGTTGCCGATAGCTTTGGGAGCGGAGCCGGTGCGGTCGAGTTCGGCAGTGGAGTTCACGGCGATGCCTTCGGCAATAATCTCCGAAGGCGGATTGCCGAAAAACTCGGTGCTGGCCACCTGCATTTTGTTTTCGGTAAGAGTGCCGGTTTTGTCGGTGCATATCACTGTTGTGGCGCCCATAGTCTCGCAGGCGTGCATCTTGCGCACAAGGTTGCTGGTCTTGAGCATCCTGCGCATCGAGTATGCCAGCGACAGGGTTACGGCCATGGGAAGTCCCTCAGGAACCGACACCACTACCAGTGTTACGGCTATCATGAACGTCTGCAGGCAGTATGTGAGGAATGGTATTAGGTCGTGTATGCCGCCGTGGCTTCCCAGATAGATGCCTATGCGTGCCACGACGATGGCGAAGGCTATGGCGTAGCTTGCCCGCGATATCAGGCGTCCCAGCCGTTCCAGTTGCTCGTCGAGTGGCGTTTTCACCGAATTGTCGATCTGCGCGGCCTCGAACACCTTTCCGCTTTCGGTGGCATCGCCCACGGCGGTGACTTCCATAACTCCGTGGCCTTCGACAATCTTAGTCCCTTTGAGAACTTCGTCGGTGGGGAAGGTGGCCTCGGGGTCGGAGTCGGCGGGGTCGACACTCTTGGCGCAAATGGGTTCGCCGGTGAGGGTGGACTCATCCACATTGAGCGACACTGCTTCCAGCAGACGGCCGTCGGCTGGTACTTCCTCGCCGGTGGCAAGCAGAACGATGTCGCCCACAACAACATTGCGGCGGGGAATTTCTGTGACATGTCCCTGGCGGATAACCTGCACCGGTTCGTCGTCGTTGACTTTGTTGAGGATGGCGAACTCACGTTCGGCGCGAAGCTCGAAAATGAAGCCGAGGCCGGTGGCGAGCAGAATGGCCACGACAATGCCGGTAGGCTCGAAGAATACTGCGGCGCTCTGCCCGAGTCCCCAGTAGTCGTAGCAGGCTATGCACACCGAAAGCATTCCCGCTATCAGCAGCACGATTATGAGAGGGTCTTTGAATTTCTCCAGAAACCTCATCCAGGCGCTTCGGCGCTTCGGTTCGGCGAGAATGTTGGCTCCGTGGCGTGCGCGAGATTCCTCTACCTGCTCAGGGGTGAGCCCGCTGTATATTTTATGTTCCGACATCGTCTGACAGTATGGATATGTATTTTGTGGACAAGTATGGCCGACCCATGGCCTGGAAGCTACGTGTCGGGAGCGCAAAGTTACAACAAAATACAGCCACAATCGGCAGATGTGGTGCCTGCGTTAACTTAAATAAACAAGTAAGTATTAATTTTGCAGTCCGGTGCACGAACTAAAAACGTAACAGTGCCGTTAATATATAAATACATCCGGATACAATCCGGCATTCATCACATAAATTCAGAAGCGAAATGAACCAGAAGATCACTCCCCGGAGGAAGCGTACTGTCGTGCGCGCAATTGCAGCAGTCGTGGTAGCGGCTGTCATAGGTCTTGTTCTGTGGGCTATATTCAAACCGTCGCCACCCGCACCCGGTCTGCCGGTTGTGGAGGTGGAGCCTGTGCAGGCCGGGAATGTGAACATATATGGTGAATATGTGGGGCGCATCCGCGCGCAGCAGTTTGTCGAAGTCCGCGCACGTGTCGAAGGATATCTGGAGAGGATACTTTTCGAGGAAGGTACGTTCGTGCGTCGCGGGCAGACCTTGTTCGTAATCGACCCGCAGGTATACCGCGCACGTGTGCAGAAAGCCCGCGCGCAACTCACCAAGGCCCGGGCCAATGCCCGCAAGGCCGAGCGTGATCTGGCGCGAATCACGCCTCTCTACCAGCAGAACGCGGCCTCGCAGCTCGACCTCGACAATGCCGAGGCCGCACGTGAGAGCGCCCTTGCCGAGGAGCATGTGGCTGCCGCCGACCTCACCCAGGCAGAGCTGACACTGAGCTACACTGCCGTGCAGAGCCCTATTTCCGGCTATATCTCGCAGCGCTCGGCCGACATCGGCACTCTTGTGGGGCCATCCGGCAAAAGTCTGCTGGCTACTGTGGTGAAGAGCGATACCGTGCTGGTGGACTTCTCCATGACAGCCCTTGACTACCTCCGCAGCAAAAACCGCAATGTCAACCTCGGGCACCGTTCCGGCGACCGCGAGTGGGATCCGTATGTTACAGTTACGCTTGCCGACGGCTCGCAATATCCTTGCCGTGGACTTGTGGACTTCGCTTCACCGCAGGTCGACCCGTCGACGGGAACCTTCCAGGTACGTGCCGAGATGCCGAACCCCGACCATGTTCTTCTTCCTGGGGAATCCACCCGCGTGAAAGTGCTGATGGACGTTGTGGAGAATGCTGTTTCCGTGCCTTCGAAAGCCGTGGAAATCGAGCGTGGAGGTGCCTATGTGTATGTGGTGCGCCCCGACAGCGTGGTAGAGCGCCGATTCGTAGAGACCGGCCAGGAAAACGGCAACAGCGTTATTATCGAGCGCGGCCTCGCACCCGGCGAACAGCTGGTGACCGAAGGGTACCACAAACTGCGACACGGCATGAAAGTGCGTCCGCAGGTATCGGCATCCGCTGACCAGCCCGCCGATTCCACCTCTGTACAGAACTGATAATCCATCACAAGCGAATCCAACGATGAAAAAGAATTTTTTCCTGGACCATCCGGTATTCTCCATCGTCATCTCCATTGTGGTGGTGATTCTGGGGTGCATTGGCCTTGCCATGCTGCCGGTCGACCAGTACCCCCGTATTGTGCCGCCGGTGGTGAAGGTGTCGGCTTCATACCCCGGCGCCGACGCTCTCACCGTTACGCAGGCGGTCGCCACTCCTATCGAGCAGGAGCTTAACGGCACACCGGGAATGATATATATGAGCAGCAGCAGCTCGAACAGCGGAGGTTTTTCCGCGCTGGTGACTTTCGACATCGATGTCGACCCCGAGCTTGCCGCCGTGGACGTGCAGAACCGTGTCAAGAAAGCCGAGAGCCGCCTGCCGGCGGAGGTGGTGCAGAACGGTATCAGCGTCGAGAAGGAAACGGCCAACAAGCTCATGACAATAACAATCCTGAGCAACGACCCCAAGTTCGACGAGGTGTATCTTTCCAACTATGCCACGCTGAACGTTCTCGACCTTCTGCGGCGTGTGCCCGGAGTCGGTTCGATACGCCAGGTCGGAAGCCGATACTACGCCATGCAGATTTTCGTGCAGCCCGACAAGCTGGCCGACCTTGGACTTACTGTAAAGGACATCCAGAACGCGCTCAAGGACCAGAACCGCGAGAGTGCCGCCGGTGTGCTTGGGCAGGCGCCAGCCAACGGTATCGACATCACCGTTCCCATTATCGCCCGAGGCCGACTGTCGTCGGTGACAGAGTTCGAGGACATCGTTGTCCGCGCGCGTGCCAATGGCTCCATCATCAGGCTGCGCGATGTGGCGAGGGTGTCGCTGGAAGCTTCGAGCTATTCCACTGAGAGCGGCATCAACGGAGGCAATGCGGCAGTGCTCGAAATAGGCATGCTGCCTGGCTCCAATGCCATGGAAGTGGCCGAGAAGGTGAAGGAGACAATGAAGGAAATCAGTGCCGACTTCCCCGAAGGCATGAGCTACGAGATACCGTTCGACATGACCACATATATCTCCGAGTCCATCCACCACGTGTACCGCACGTTCGTGGAAGCCCTCATTCTGGTGATTCTTGTGGTGTTCCTGTCGTTGCAGAACTGGCGGGCCACTCTGATTCCGATTATCGCCGTGCCCATTTCGCTGGTGGGTACCTTCGGTGTGATGCTTATATTCGGCTTCTCTCTGAATATGCTCACGCTCCTTGGTCTCATCCTGGCTATCGGCATTGTGGTCGACGATGCCATCGTGGTAGTGGAGAACGTCGACAGGATAATGGAGCGCGACCGTGTGCCGGCGCCGGAGGCCACGCGCAGGGCTATGGAAGGCCTCGGCAGCGCGCTCATTGCCATGTCGCTGGTGCTGTGCGCCGTGTTTGTGCCTGTGAGCTTCCTCCCGGGTATCACAGGGCAGCTGTACAGGCAGTTCACAATCACCATCGCCGTATCGGTGATTATTTCCACGGTGGTGGCTCTCACACTATCGCCGGTGATGTGTGCCAAGCTGCTGCGGCCTTCGCATGGACGCAAACGCCGGTTCTTCCGTCTTATCAACTTCGGTCTTGCAAAGGGAAACAATTTCTACGCCAGGATGATACGCAAGGCGTTGGCATGTCCCAAACGCATGATTGCCGCTTTCGGCGTGGCGCTCGTGTTCATCTACGTTGCCAACTCTCTTCTGCCTACGAGCTTCATGAGTCCCGAGGACCAGGGCTATTTCACCCTTGAGCTGGAACTGCCCGAAGGTGCCACCATAGAGCGTACGCGCCAGGTGACAGAGCGTGCCATAGAATTTCTGCAGGCCGACCCCGATGTGGAATATGTTCTCAACGTCACCGGTTCCAGTCCCCGCAGCGGCACAAACCAGGCTCATTCCACCCTTACGGTGATTCTGAAGCCTGCCGGCGAACGAGGCAACAACAGCCTTGCCGAACTGCGTGCGAGAGTGGCCGCCGAAATGGCCACATACCCCGAGGCCAAGGCCAACTTCTTTACTCCGGCGATTGTTCCCGGCCTGGGAACATCCGGCGGTTTCGAGATGGTTCTCGAGGCACGCGGCGATGCCACATACTCCGACCTGCAACGCGCCGTCGACAGCCTGCGTGTGGCCGCCGAAAACTGTCCTGAGTTCGCGGGACTGTCGGTATCGCTGCAGAACGAGATTCCCCAGCTGTTCTTCGATGTCGACCGCGACCGCGCACAGCTCCAGGGCATCCCCATGAGCGATATATTCTCGACCATGAAGGCTTTTACCGGTTCGGTGTATGTCAACGACTTCAATATGTTCAACCGCATCTACCGTGTCTACATCCAGGCAGAGGCACCGTTCCGTATGAGCAGGGAGAATCTCAATCTCTTTTTCGTGAGAGGCTCCGACGGCACAATGGTGCCGGTGTCGGCTCTGGGAACGACACGCTATACCGCCGGCCCTGGCAGTGTGCAGCGTTTCAACATGTTTAATTCAGCGACAATAAGCGGCGAGGCCGCCCAGGGCTACAGTACCGGCCAGGCCATGGCCCGCCTGGAGCGGCTTGTGCGCGAGGAGCTACCCGACAATATCGGTGTGGAATGGGCTGGTCTCTCGTACCAGCAGAAACACCAGAGTGGCAATACCATGGTAGTGCTCGCACTGGCATTCGTGTTCGTGTTCCTTTTCCTTGCCGCGCTCTACGAAAGCTGGACAGTGCCCCTGGCGGTGATTCTGAGCCTGCCTGTCGCAGGTGTAGGTGCCTATGCGGGTATCTGGCTGTGCGGGCTCGACAATAACGTGTACTTCCAGATAGGACTGGTGATGCTTGTGGGCCTTGTGGCCAAGAACGCCATCCTCATTGTGGAGTTCGCAAAGGAGGAGGTCGAGAAAGGCGTTTCCGCCACCTCTGCCGCGCTCACAGCCGCACGCCTGCGTTTCCGTCCTATTGTGATGACCTCACTGGCATTCATGCTCGGTCTTCTGCCGCTGCTTTTTGCTACCGGCCCGGGCTCGGCTGCCCGCCGCGACATAGGCACCGGTGTGTTCTTCGGCATGCTTGTGGCCATTACAGTGGGTATTGTGTTCGTTCCTTTCTTCTTTGTACTTATCGACAAGGCCAAGGCTCGCCTGGCCCGCAGGAAATCATGAAAAAGATAACAGCAACCGTCCTGTCCGTCCTGCTGCTCGTATTGGCGGGAGCATGCTCGGGTGTGCGCAACTGCACACCGCCTGTCCTTAATCTTCCGGAGACTTTCGGCGCAGCCGCTGCCGACAGCGTAAGCGCTGCCGACAGCGAGTGGTGGGAGTTCTACGGCGACTCCACACTGGTGGCGCTCATCCGGCACACGCTGGAGAACAACCGCGACCTTATGGCCGCCGCCGCAAGGGTAGAGCAGGCAAGGCAACTCTACGGTGTCGACCGTCTCAACCTCGCGCCGACAGTCAGCGGTCAGTTGTATGCCGACCATGAGACAAACGATTACCACGGTGAAGGCAGTAACGGAGACCCCG
The DNA here is from genome assembly GCA_002490635.1 of Porphyromonadaceae bacterium UBA7207. GTDB lineage: Bacteria > Bacteroidota > Bacteroidia > Bacteroidales > Muribaculaceae > CAG-873. The sequence goes on along the minus strand of DKUJ01000017.1, from coordinate 35,133 downwards.
AATACGGATTTAAAGTGACTGTGGCCTGGGAGGCCGATCTCTGGGGTGGTCTCTCGTGGGCCCGCAAGCGCGGGCAAGCGGCATATCTTGCCTCCGAATTCGACAGACAGGCGATGAAAGTGGCGCTGATTGCCGAAACGGCATCGGCATACTACAGGCTTGTGGCTCTCGACGGCGAACTGGCCATCGCCAGGCGCACGCTGATGACAAGGCAGGAAAATCTCAACAAGGCGAAACTGCGCTATGAAGGCGGCCTGACTCCCGAAACCGTCTATCAGCAGGCTGTGGTGGAATACAATACCACAGCGGCTCTTATCCCAGGCATCGAGCGCCAGCTCGAGCTGGTGAAGAACGCCATCTGTCTGCTTGCCGGTGAATATCCCGGTAGTGAGATTGCCAGGCACCACATTATTCTCGAGGACATGAGCAGTCCCGGACTGCCCGCGGGAATACCGTCGGAGCTTCTTAAGCGTCGTCCCGACCTGCTCGCATCCGAAGCCCGTCTGAGGCAGGCTCTCGCCCAGGCAGGCGTGGCGTATGCCGACCGCTTTCCCCGTCTGCGCATCGGCCTGACCGGCGGTCTGGAAAACGACGAACTTTCCACGTTCATCAAATCGCCTTTCAGCTACGTGATAGGCTCGGTGGCCGGTACCATTATAGATTTCGGAAAGAACAAGCGCCGGCACCGCGCCGCCGAAGCGGCATACAACGCTGCCAAATATGAATACGAGCAGGATGTGCTCACCGCGTTCAGCGAAGTGGCCGACGCGCGCTCGAACCTGCGTCTGGCGCATGAAAGCCGTCTGAGAAGAGCCGAGCTGTACGAAGCCGCGCAGAAATACGCCACACTGGCATTCGCACAGTACAACGGTGGCGTGATTGCCTACATCGACGTGCTCGACGCACAGCGCCGCTACTACGAGGCGCAAGTGAATCTCAACAACGCCCTGCGCGACGAAAACCTTGCCCGCGTGGAACTTTACAAAGTTCTCGGCGGTGGATGGAACCCCGAATCCGGCACTGAACAATGAACAGCGAAATTTTAAAACTCATAGAGTCAGGGCAGCTCGACCAGGCGCGAGAAGCCCTTGCCGGAGCGTCCGATGCCGACTCTCTCTATCTTCTGGGACGGCTTGAGTGGAAGGCCGGCAACCGCGCCGCGGCCATCAGCGCCTATAATGCCTCTGCCCAGGCAATGCCGGGAGGCCCCGGTGAAATCGCCCTCGAGCAGGCACGGAGGGTGATGGAGTTCTACAACCACGATCTCTATAATCCCTGACCACGGCGGAATCCGCTGTGTGCCATGTAACAGGAGGCCATGTTCAGGCATGGCCTCCTGCCGTTTGCTCAAGCCTTGCCGTCACCGTATGCTTTTCTGTTTTTTTGCTACAAAAACTGCAATAATGCTTTTTTTTGATTAATTTTGCACCACAACGAAGCATTGTTGCAATAGCGATTGTGCCTGAATGTTAAAAAAACCAATCAATAATATGAAAAATATACTCGACAGAATCGACAAACTCGACCGACAGATTCTCAAAATAGTTATGCACAACGCACGCATCCCCTCCAAGGATGTGGCTCTTGAATGCGGTGTGTCGCGCGCGGCAATCCATCAGCGTCTGGCACGCCTGATGGAGCTGAAAGTAATCACCGGCTCGGGCTATCAGGTGAATCCCAAAATCCTGGGATATGCAACGTGCACATACATAGGCGTGAACCTCGAACGCGGAGCCATGTATCGCGATGTGGTGCCCGAACTTGAAAAGATTCCCGAAATCGTGGAATGCCACTTCACGACCGGACCCTATACAATGCTGGTGAAACTCTACGCACGCGACAACGAACACCTGATGGAACTTCTTAACAAGAAGATTCAGATGATTCCCGGAGTCACTGGCACTGAGACGCTGATTTCGCTCGACAAGTCCATCGACCGCGAGATTCCCGTCGACGCCGACGGCCGCCGATAACTGTAATCATAGTCCGGAATTATGAAACGCCTGCTATCCCTCGTCCTCGGAGCCTCAGCAATATTTGCGGGATGTTCGCACAAGGCCACCGCTCCGGAAAGTGCATCGGCACAGGGAGCCGCCCATGCTCCGTGGAGCGCAAACGCAGTGATTTATGAGGTAAACACCCGCCAGTACACCGACAGCGGGACTTTCAGCGAATTCGCCCGCCACATTCCACGCCTGGCCGAGCTTGGCGTCGATATACTGTGGTTCATGCCCATCCATCCCATTTCCGAACTCAACCGCAAAGGAGAGCTGGGCAGCTATTATGCCGTGGCCGACTACAAAGGTGTGAATCCCGAATTCGGCAACCTCGACGACTTCCGTGCCGTGGTGGATTCCGCGCATGCCGCCGGTATGAAAGTGATTATCGACTGGGTGCCCAACCACACCGGCTGCGACAATCCGTGGGTGACAGAACATCCGGAATACTACAGACTCGACGACGACGACGGGCAGATGTACGGTCCTTTCGACTGGACCGACGTTTACCAGCTCGACTATAGCAAACCCGAATTGCGTCTGGCGATGATAGACGCAATGCAGTACTGGATTCGCGAGGCCGGAATCGACGGTTTCCGTTGCGATGTCGCAGGTATGGTTCCCGTCGACTTCTGGAACGCCGCCCGCGATTCAATCCAGTCCGCCGCCGGCGAGCGTCCTGTTTTCATGCTCGCCGAAGCCACAGAGCCTGAACTCACCGAACATGCTTTCGATATGGCCTACAACTGGCCTATGAAGGATCTTTTCAGCGAAATAGCCGCCACTTCCGGTCAGTACACCTTTGCCAAGGAAGGAGAGCAGCCGCGCACCTTCCCTGTGAAAACCGCCGCCGCCATCGATTCGCTCATAAACCTTCAGAGCACCCAGTATCCTGCCGACGCCTTCCTTATGAACATGACTTCCAACCACGACCTCAACTCGTGGGAAGGCACGGAATTCGAGCGTCTCGGCATCTATGCTCCCGCATTCGCCGCGCTCACCTATGTGTTGCCGGGCATGCCGCTTATCTACACCGGCCAGGAGACAGCCATGGACCGTGCCCTGGAATTCTTTGTCAAGGACACACCTCCGCAGTGGGAGCCGCGCCATCCGGTTTTCGATTTCTATAAGAAACTGAACGCCCTCAGGCATAGCCGTCCGGAACTTGCATCCGGAGTGGCAGGTGGCTCGGTCGAAACATGGTCCGATGGCGGTATGTTCGCCATCAGGCGCCAGAAAGGAGATTCGGCGACATGCGCGGTTGTAAATCTCGGAACAGATACCGCTGCCGTGGAACTTCCTGATTTCATGCCTGCAGGAACCGTGGATGTATTCACTGGCGAGCCAGCCTCGATTATGACCTCTTTCGCTCCCGGACAATTCCAGGTGCTCACTTCCAATAAATAACTTAGAAATATGGACGAGCAGACTTCCCGCTGGACCGACGTGGAACTTCTTCCCGAGTGGGATGAGGAATTCTACGATGTCTACACCGCAAAGAAATTCGGCAAATGGGTGATGATAAAGACCCTGAAGCCAGAGTTCCGCGACATGCCCGAGTACAGGGCCATGATCGAGAAGGAGTTCGACACTCGCTATAATCTGGCGCATCCGAACATCGTTATGATTAACGATTTCGAGGAAATCCCCGGTCTGGGGCGATGCATCGTGACCGACGACGTCTATGGCGACAGCCTGCGGAAGCTCATCGACCAGGGCCGCGTTACCGTGGCCCATATAAGCCAGATGAGGCACCAGCTTGTCAATGCCCTGGAGTATATTCAGGCGAACCACATCGTCCATCCTCCGCTGAGACCGGAAAATATAATATTCACCGAAAATATCGGCAATCTGAAACTTATCGACGTGGGCTTCGAACAGCGACCCTCGCTGAGTCGCCGCGAAGTGGCCGACGATATCTACAACTACGGCAAGGTTCTTAAGGAGGCTCTCGATGCCGTGGGCAGTGGCGACCCAGTGCTGCGCCGTGTTGTCCGCCGTTGCACGGCCACCGACCGCTCGCACCGTTTCCGCGACCTGGCGCAGCTGCATCTCGCACTCGAGGGACGCAGCCAGAAGCGTTTCTTCATCCTTGTGGCCATAACCCTGGCAGTGATGATTCTGCTCATTGTGTGGCTGCTTTCGCCATGGCGCCCGGAGCCTATTGTGGGAACGGCTTTTTAGCCAGCAGTTTGCCGACTGTCTTGAAAAATGTCTGTTTACGTTCATCCTATACACTCTACCGACCAGCTCGAACAATACGTAAAATTCGGAATCGACCTCTATAAAGGCAACGACTGCTATGTGCCGCCATTGGTACGCGACGACATGGCAACTCTGAATCCCGATGTGAACCCGGCTTTTGAATTCTGTCGGGCACAGTCGTTCATGGCCTTCCGGAACGGAGAGCCGGTAGGTACCATTACCGCTATAATAAACGAAGCGGCCAACGCCAAGTCGGGGCGTGCCGACCTCAGGTTCGGATTCGTGGAATTCATCGACGATGCCGAAGTGGTCGACGCTCTGTTTGCCGCCGTCGAGGAGTGGGGGCGCTCGCAGGGTATGACCCATATCATCGGTCCTATGGGTTTCTCCGATATGGACCACGAAGGCATGCTCATCGATGGATTCGACCAGGTGGGCACCATGGCTACAATCTACAATCACCCGTACTATCCCGAGCACATGCAGCGTCTGGGGTTTGAAAAGGAGGTGGACTGGGTGGAGTACCGTATCACCGTGCCCGAACAGATACCGGAACGTTACCAGAGAGTGGCCGATCTGGTGGCACGTAAGTTCGGGCTGAAGGTTCACAAGATAACTTCGCGTTCCAAAGTCAAGGAACAGTACGGCCAGGCTATCTTCGACCTTATCAACGAAAGCTATGCCGGTCTCTATGGCTACAGCCCGCTCACACCACGGCAGATAAACTACTATATCGACGAGTATATAGGCATGCTGCGCCTCGAGGACGTCTGCCTGGTGGTCGATTCCGACGACCGACTTGTGGCTGTGGGTATATCCATGCCCTCGATGTCGCGCGCTTTGCAGAAGAGCCGCGGAAGACTGTGGCCCACAGGCTGGTTCCATCTGCTGAAAGCCCTGAAAGGCGGCAGCGACGTTGTCGACCTGCTTCTTGTGGCCGTTAAGCCCGAGTATCAGGGTAAAGGAGTCAATGCCATGTTGTTCTGCGACCTCATACCCCACTATCGTGCCAACGGCTACCGCGAGGCCGAAAGCAACCTCGAGCTGGAAGGCAACGAAAGTGTGCAGAAGCAGTGGGAGGCATTCGAGCGCAGGCTGCACCGCCGCCGCCGTGCCTACCGCAAGCCCATAGCGCCTCAGGTGAAGGTGCTTCCCTGACAAGCGTACTGCGATAGATATGGTCAGCGCTTGCCGGTGAGCAGGTTGGCTATCGCGGGGAAAACTCTTTTCAGTATTGCGAAAGTGCCGAGCAGGAAGCCCAGCAGAAGCACGTACATGCATACGAAAGTAAGCGCCATGGCGGCTTCGCTTCGCGGCTGCACAAGGTAGAACACAAGCACCTTGAAGTGGAACAGAACGATGCAATGGCTGGCGAAGACAAAGAATGCGGCGCCGGTGAGGAAGCGGTTGGCAACCATTCCGCGCCCCGCGCACCAGCAGGCGATGTCGACCACCAGCGGCACCACCACGATAAGGCTGAGGCACTTCACCACCATGGCCATGGACTCGTTGGCCGGATAGAGAACCATCAGCAGGCCGCCGAGCAGAGGATACAACACAAGGCATGGCACGAACACGCGGCGGAACACTCCGGCGAGGTCGGGGTAGTGCATAGCCATCCACATACCCCAGAAGAAGAATACCAATGCCGATACCACAAGCTGAGCATAGCTTCCGCTGGCGGGGAATATGCACACGCAGACCGCGAACATAAGGCAGAGCACTGCCAGCGACGGCCATTTGTGTTTCATGAGCACATACATTGGCGGCACGGCTGCAACGCACAGCATCAGGTCGCGGATAAACCACATGGCAGGGTCGTGCGGCATGGCGCTGTGTCTCGACATGACGAATCCTCCGAGCCAGCCGGCTATGTCGACGCCATCGGTCGCCGAATGCCACACCAGCACCAGAAAATAGAGCAGCGCTATAAGGTTCCACAGCATGTAGGGCACTAAAAGACTGTGCACCCTCCTGCCCACCTTGCTGCGGTATTTTGTTTTGTCCAGCTGTCCTCCGGCCATGAACAGGAAGCCGGATATGAAGAAGAATGTCGCCACCCCGTTCTCCGAAAGGAAAGCACGCACAAAAAGTGTAAGTGCCGACACTGCGGTTCCGGGGGTGTAGTCGATGCCTCCGGCCACAAACGGACTGTCGGCGAACACATGCACAGCGACTATGCACATCACCAAAGGCCAGCGCACAAGGGCCAGGCCGCGGGAGGTTATGCTGTCGCGGAAGCTGTTTCCGCCGCTCATTTGAGGAACACCAGCCATACTGCCGCTACAAGGCAGCCGAAGGCCGCCAGATGATTCCACTGAAGGCTCTCGCCGCGGAAAAACAGGACGGTGAATATGGTGAATACCGTGAGTGTGATCACCTCCTGGATTACCTTGAGCTGCATCAGGGAGAACGAGCCGCCGTTGCCGTTGAAGCCTATGCGGTTTGCCGGCACCTGAAAGCTGTACTCGGCAAGAGCGATGAGCCATGAAATAAGGATAACCACATAGAGCGGTGTGGCCGACGACAGCACTTTCATCTGTTGCAGTTTCAGATGGCCGTACCAGGCGAAGGTCATGAAAATGTTGGATATCACCAGAAGAACTATGGTCCAGAACGCGTTCATAGTTGAAATTGGGGTTTCATGTCAAGGAGTGCCAATGGCGCTTCGGGTCCGAGATTGAATATCAGGTCGAGGATGCTCAGCCCGTGGATGAATCCCAGCAGATGGCGGCGCACCTGCCAGTATTCTGTTTCGCTCACCGCCGGCATGCTTTTGCGGAAATCGTCGCAGCCTTCACCGCATGCCATGGCTTCCTCCGGGGTGACTTCGCGGACGTCGAGTCCCAGAAAGCGGCATACCGTGCTGTGTGCATGCAGGCAAAGCAGTCCGGCTGTGTCGTTGTCGGCGAGTGGGCGGGGTGCAAAGAGCGGCCCCAGCTGTTCCATGTAGTGGTCGAAGAACGGCGTGCGGCCATAGGCGCTTTCGAGTGCCGTAATATGAGTCTGCCACCACTGCCCGTGTGCCGATACGGGCACGGCATCCCACGGGCATCCGGCTGCCGACGACGACCCCGAGGGGCGTGCTACCGGCACTGTGAGTTCCAGCGGGCCACGGGTGTCGGCGATGCGGTAGCGGTGCACGGCCTTGCAGCGTTTGTCGAAGCGCATGCCGGCGTCTACGGCCACAGTTCCGTATCTGGCGGCGACTGCATAGTAAGCCACCGGTGCGAACAGCCGTGGCGGCAGCAATACCGCTCCCGGTCGCGTTACAAGCGGTGTCATTTGTCGGGGTTGGGGGAGCGCAGAATGCGGTTCCATCGAATCTTGCCTCCGGTCAGCGGGCGTTCGCGGTCGAAGGAGGCCAGCACAATCATAGGTGTTCCCACGATGTGGTCTTCAGGTACGAAGCCCCAGTAGCGGGAGTCCTGGCTGCGGTCGCGGTTGTCGCCCATCATGAAGTAATAGTCCATGGCGAAGGTGTATTCGGTGGCCGGCGCGCCGTCGATATATACTGTGCCGGTTATCGGGTTAAGCCAGGAGTCGGTGTGGCCCTCGTAGTTGCGGATGGCGCGGTGGTAGCGCATCCAGTTGTCGGGGGTGAGGGCGATTGTGGTGCCCTTGGCGGGAATGAGAAGGCCGTCGGCTCCGCCAAAGTTCGATATGGTCCAGTCGCCGCTGTCGCTGTAGGGGAATATGAATTTCGGAGAGTTTCCGAAGCTGTTCAGTTTCACGGAATGTGCGCCGTAGTCGGAATGCAGGGTCCCGAGCATGGATTCAGTAAGAGGAGCTACGTAGAGATACGAGCCGGCGGGTGCGCCTGGCAGCAGCTGGCGCCACATGGCGAATTCGGCGCTTGCCTGGCTGATGGGAGCCAGGTCGGAGGGCGTGATGTCGAGGCGGCGGATATCATCGTCGGCAAGAGGCCTGTCGGTTGAGAAGAGGTAGTTGAACTGCACGTTCTTCGGGAAGGGGCGCATCCGGCCGTCGATGAATATTGTGTCGTTGCTGATGCGGATACGCTGGCCTGGTAGGCCTACGGCACGTTTCACATAGTTCTGGCGACGGTCGACCGGGCGGAAAACCTTTTCACCGAACTCGGCGGGATTGGCTTCGAGGACATGGCGCCCGTAGCGTTCCACCAGCATGTCGTAGTATTCGGGACTGGAGTCTTCGTAGCGGCTCATCACGGTGTCGCCGGCAGGGAAGTTGAACACAACGATATCGCCTTCGGCCACACTGCGCAGCCCTTTGAGGCGGCGGTACGGGTTTGATGGGTTGTCGAGATAGCTCTTCATGCCCAGTAGTTTGTTGTGCACCAGCGGGAAGTGCACGGGAGTCATCGGCACACGCGGGCCGTAGACCATCTTGTTCACCCACAGATAGTCGCCGGTGAGAAGCGTTTTCTCCAGCGAGCTGGAGGGAATCTGGTAGTTCTGCCCCACGAAGGCGAATACGAAGTACACCAGCACGAGGGCATATACAATAGCATCGATCCAGCTCATTACCGTGCGGGTGGTCTTGGATTTGCTTTTCTTCCACCATGTCAGCGGGATATACCCCGTTATGTATATGTCGAAGAGAAGGAACCAGAAAATCAGCAGCCACCACGACTGCATCCACGCCACCCATGCCACAAAAATGGCTGAGACTATGGCAAAGCGTATCCAGCGGGTGGTTTTAGTGGCTTTCAAGCGGCCTTTGAAACTATTGTCGGCGGTGTTGTCCTGTGGTGTCATTGTTGAAACAGTGATAATTGCTGCGGAGCCAGCAGGCGGAAGCTCATCCGGTGTAGCGGCGATGGGCCGTGCTGGGCGATTGCGGCGCGGTGGGAGATTGTCGGGTAGCCTTTGTTTTCTTTCCAGTGGTACTGGGGATATTCCAGCGCGGCCTGCTGCATGAACAGGTCGCGTTCGGTCTTTGCGAGAATGGAGGCGGCGGCGATGTTGGCAAGGCGGCCGTCGCCTTTCACGAATGTCTGCCATGGCACCTGGCGCCAGGGGCGGAAGCGGTTGCCGTCCACGGCCACCGCTTCGGGCTCGATGTCCAGGGCGTCGAGCGCCCGGTGCATGGCCAGAATGGATGCCTGGAGAATATTTATGCGGTCTATTTCGCCGGCGTCGACTCTGGCAACAGCCCACGCCAGCGCCCTTTCACGGATTATGGCCGCCATTTCCATGCGGCGCGCGTGGCTCAGCTTTTTGGAGTCGTTGATGCCGGGGTGCGCGAAGTCGGTCGGAAGGATTACAGCGGCGGCAAACACCGGTCCGGCCAGACAGCCTCGCCCGGCTTCGTCTGTGCCGGCTTCGCGGAGTCCGGGACGGCTTGCCGGCGGCAGGCAGGATGTGTCAGCACACTTGCTCATAGCTGAGAATCGATTCCACAAGGAAGAGAGCCACAATTTCGTCGCGCCGGATTTCCATGTCGTCGTAGTCCGGGTTGTCGCTGTGTAGTGTCACCATGGCCGGGTCGGGGTGGCGGCGGATGTATTTCACAAGCCGGTAGTCCTCGAGTACGACAACATATATCTGTCCCCACGATATTGTGGATATATTGTTGATGTTGCGCACGGATATATAGCTGCCCGGAGCTATCCTGGGACTCATGGAGTCGCCGGCCACGCGCACAAGCGGGAACTGTGGGTCCACGCCCGGCAGGTCGCAGTAGCCTATTATTCTTTCCTGGGTGAACATGCGGCTCAGAGGTGTGCTGCCTGCGGTGACATCGATGTCGTAGACCGGGGCGCCTTTGGGCAGAGCCGGGGACGGCTCAGTGCCGGTGCTTCGTGGAAATGGCACGTCGTGGCCGTCGGTGAGCCAGCGTTTGCTCACGTTGAGATTCACCACTATGGCGTTGAGCAGGCCTTCCGACGGAGCGTTTTTCCCGCTGAGTACTCTCGACAGCCTGGCGGCATCGACGCCGAGCAGTCGGGCGAACGAGGCCTGGGTGTGGCGTGTCAGGCGTATGAGATAGCGGATACGGTCGGTGATGCCGGCTGTTGGCTGGGGTATCTCGAGTATGTCGGGGCGGGTTTCCATAGCTGTGGGCTACTTGAACGTGTAGGTTATTATAGCAGTGGCTGAGGGGGGAGGAGTGCTGTCGGTGCGTGTATAACGCCTTTGGCGCACCTCGGCCATGCAGGCCTCGACAAGCGCCCTGTTGGCCGATGCCGGAGTCTTGCCGCCTGTCTGAATCACTTTGGTCACTGTGCCGGAGGCATCGATGGTTGCCTTAAGGCGTATGCTGCCTGTTTCCTGCGAGGGAACCTTACTGTAGCGTGGCATAATCCATCCGCCGCCTACGGTTCCGGCACCATTGCCGTTGACGGGTGTGTCGGACCCTTGGGGCGAGCCGGCATCGCCGGGAGCGTTGCCGGTGTTGGTGGTGTTCGAGGATGCCTCGGGAGTGTTGAATGCATTGGCCATGTCGCGGCGGGCGCGGCGGCGGGCTTCCTCTGCTTCACGTTCCTCCTGAGTGGGGCCTGGCTGAGGCTCCGGAGTGCGTTCGCGGCGGCTCACCGGCGAGGGCTGCCGGCTGGTGGTTTCGGGCTGTGGCATTCCCTGGGGGCCGGCATCGGAAAGGTCGGCGCCACCTTCGGGCGCAGCGGTAGCGCTGGCATCCGAAGGTTCCGGGGTATATGCTTGTGAAGGATCGGACGGCGCCGGGCTGTTGAGGCTCTGTAGCAAATCGACGAATTCTTCCTCGTCCACCGCGGTTTCGCCGGCAGGCTGAGGTCCGCGCGGCATTGCCGAAGAGTCGAAACTGATGCTTACGGCAAACAGCAAGGCCAGCAGAGCCGCGGCAGCGGCAAGCGTGGCGGCGAATGCAATCCGTCGTTCTTTCATTGCGGGTTCTCTGTAGGTTGGGAGGCCTCTTCAGGGGCGGTCGGGCGGGTGGCCAGTACCATCTTCACCGACGAGGCGGCTCCGGCGTTGAGCACTTCCACCACTTTTCCGTAGGGCACTTCGGCATGTGCATACACTGCTATGGCAGCAGTGGAGTCGGCTGCGGCCACTGCTGCCACCGCTATTGCCAGGGAGTCGACGGCCAGAGGCGCAGGCTCGGCATCGGCCGCGGCGATGTAGTAGGCGCCGTCGGCATCGATAAACAGGCGTGTGGCAGGCTTGAGGGGTGTCTGCACCTCGCTTTGCGGAAGGTCGATTTCCAGTGCGGTCGGGAATACGAAGGCACTTGTGACCATGAAGAACACCAGCAGCAGAAACACTACGTCGGTCATCGAGGCCATCGAGAAAGTGGCCATCATCTGTTGCGGTCGCTTCAGTGCCATGTCAGAGTGCGGGTTCGTTGAGAAGATCCATGAAATCCATCGTGCGCGCTTCCATGCGGTTCATGAGTTTGTTCACGCGTGCAACGAGGTAATTATAGGCGAACATGGCAACGATGCCCACTATGAGTCCGGCCACGGTGGTTACCAGAGCGGCGTAGATGCCGGATGCGAAGGAGTCGATTGTGGCAGAACTTCCGGCTGAGGCTATGGCGAAGAAAGCCTGCACCATGCCTATTACTGTTCCCAGAAAGCCGATCATTGGGGCGCC
>DKUJ01000017.1:20530-23049 GCA_002490635.1 Porphyromonadaceae bacterium UBA7207 | reverse complement strand
TTGCCGGTGTTCTCTATTGCCACAAGAACATCGTTCACTGGGCGTCCTATGCGGGAAATGCCTTTCTCTATCAGCCGTGCCTCGGGAGTGGCAGTGGCACGGCACAGATTGAGAGCGCTTTCAATCTCGCCTTCGTGGATGTAGCCGCGGATACGGTTCATGAAGTTGGCGTCTTCGCGGCCGGCGGCGCGCAGCACCACCAGACGCTCTACGAATACATATACGCACAGCAGCAGCAGCAGAGCCAGCGGAATCATGGACCAGCCTCCCTGCAGGCAGAGGTCCCACAGGCTCATGGTGGCTGGAACGGGCGTTGTTGCGGTTTCCATAGCAAGAGTTTCCATAATGTCAGAGTATGTTGCCCGCCGGTTTCTGCGGTTGCAGACAGGCTTTATAGCGAGTGATGGTTTCTTTAAGTCCCAGGTAGAGTGCGTCGCATATCAGCGCGTGTCCAATCGACACCTCGCTGAGCCAGGGGATGCATTTGCTGAAGAACGCGAGGTTGTCCAGCGAAAGGTCGTGGCCGGCATTTACGCCGAGCCCGAGCCTGCGTGCGGCATCGGCGGCGGCGATATAGGGAGCCACGGCGAGGTCGGGGTCCGTTCCATAGTTGTCGGCATAGGGCTTGGTGTACAGCTCCACACGGTCGGCACCGGTGCGGGCTGCGGCCCGTATGGCGTCGATATCCGGGTCGACAAAGATGGAGGTGCGCACTCCGGCATCCTTGAAGCGTTCCACTATCGCGGTCAGCTCTTCGGCATGTGTCTGTACGTCCCAGCCGGCGCTGGAGGTTATGGCGTCGGGTGCGTCGGGCACAAGGGTGACCTGTGTGGGACGCACTGCCAGCACAAGATCCATGAATTCGCTGTCAGGGTATCCTTCGATGTTGAACTCACATTTGAGAATAGGACGAAGACGGTACACATCGTCGCGGCGTATGTGTCTCTGGTCGGGGCGCGGATGCACGGTGATGCCGTCGGCGCCGAACGACTCGCAGTCGAGAGCCACCGCTTCCACATCGGGGCGGTTTTCGCCGCGTGCGTTGCGAAGTGTGGCTATTTTGTTTATATTAACACTTAGATTGGTCATCAATATGATGAAAAAGTGGAAACTATTTTCTATTTTTGTTATTCAATTTTGCTGCATTTCGGAACGAAGCCAGCTTTAGAATGCAAAAGTAGTCAGAATTGAATAAAAAACGAAAGAAATTGAACAATAAACCCGCAATTTTAACAGCCCCCGAAGAGCTTTTTCCTGCCGTGCCTGACTGGACGCGGCTTCAGGTGGTATGTCCGCGCGAGGACTATTGTGCCTCACGGATAGCAAGGGCGGTCGAGGATTGCGATGCACATGTGCTTAATCTCAACGTGAGCTCTTTCGGCGGAAAGGAATTCGGCAGCCATGCCGGAACCGACGGAAAGTCCGACGTTACCTTCGACATCCGCATCGACCGGCGCGACCCCGAACGGGTGTGCCGCTCTCTGGAACGCTACGGATACACAGTGGTGGCCAGCGCCGGCAGCGCCACCGCCGGTGCCGACGACTCGGCGGCAATGGAGAACTACCGGCATCTTATGCGCTACCTCGAAATCTGACAGAAATCTGAAACCATGAGGATTGCCATATACGGAAGCCGGCGCCAGCATAAGGCCGCGGAATATATAAGGGATTTTCTGGCGATGCTCTCCGCAGCCGGAATATCCGTGGTTATGCACCGCAAGCTGTACAGCCATCTTTACGAGCTCATTCCGCGGTCGTTGGCCGCAGTGGCCACGGTGGTGGATGGCGACGATTTCGGAGCCGATATGGCAGTGAGCCTCGGTGGCGACGGCACATTTCTGCGCACTGCCGTGTGGGTGGGCGACAAAGGCATTCCGATTATTGGTGTGAATACCGGGCATCTGGGTTTTCTGACAACCCTGCCGGTGGAGCGCCTGTGCGAGCTTTTGTCGGCACTGCAGAACGATTCCTTAAGGCTGGAACGGCGCCACATGCTTTCCGTGCGCTCGTGTCTGCCCGACAGCCGCATGGTGCCGTATGCGCTCAACGAAGTGGCTGTGGCAAAGGTGGAGACCGCATCGATGATTGAGGCGCGGGTGGAAATCGACGGCCTGCACATGGCCGACTACCGTGCCGATGGAATAATCGTGGCCACTGCCACGGGAAGCACAGCCTACAACCTCTCTGTAGGCGGCCCTATCGTGCAGCCCACGGTCGATGTCAATGTAGTGACTCCCGTTGCCGCCCATTCCCTGAGCATGCGCCCGATGGTGGTGTCCGGTTCTTCTGTTCTGAGCATCACCGCCGGAGGCAGGGCTTCGCATGTGCGCCTGTCGCTCGACGGTCGGTCGTGCCTGCTCGACACAGGCTGCCGCATCGAAATAGCACGAGCCCCATTCGATACTCTGGTGCTTCTGGACGCGCGGCGCACTTTCGCCGATATTCTACGCGACAAGCTGCACTGGGGCGAAAGCTGATGACTGTGATTCCGGACTGCATCACATAAACATTTGACAATA
>DKUJ01000017.1:0-20326 GCA_002490635.1 Porphyromonadaceae bacterium UBA7207 | reverse complement strand
TCAAGCACCGATTATATGTCTGGCGACCTCACTCCGGTGGCAAGCGGCACTTATCTCTTCGACGGACTCGATGCTGAAGCCGTGGTTCGAATAAGAGGTAATTCCAAGAAGATTACGGCGCGCTGGAAGGGAATGGAAGTGTATGTGAATGTACCACCCGGGCTGCCTGTGCGCATGCTGAGGGAATTCATGGCCGACCATAAAGAGCAGCTTAAGGCCAAGCGTCCTGCGCTTATGTTCAATATCGGCGACACTATCGACGCCGGTGAGGTCGACATCACCATAGAAGAGGCCCGTTATCTGCCTCCGCAGCGTATCGAAATCAGGAAACTTTCGGGCAATACCCGCCGCGGAAAGCGCGAGAACTATATGGTGGAGCTGGGAACGCAGCTTGCCTCCGCCATTGGCGCCGCGACGGTGCAGCAAAGCATCAACGAGCATGTGCTGGTGTGTGCCCGCCGTGCCGCGAAAATGTACCTGTTGCCGCATGCAAGGCGTTGCGCGTCCATTGTGGGGCGTTTTCCGCTGGGCTGGGAAGTGAAGGACAGCGTGGCACGTCTCGGATGCTGTTCTTCGTCGGGAATCATCACCCTTAGTCCGAGGCTTATGTTCCTGCCGCAGGAACTGCGCGAGTTCGTGATCTATCATGAGCTTGCGCATCTTTCGGAAATGAATCACGGGGAGGCTTTCCACCGCCTTTGCGACAGATATCTCGAAGGCAAGGAACACGAACTGCGTGCCAGGCTGGCTGAATTCCGCTTTCCGGTGTTCTGATTCGTCTATGAAATAACACCGATTGTCGAAGTGCGCTTTGCCTGCACATAGTCCTTGCCTAATTTTGCGGCATAAGAACATATTATGCAAAAAAGATTTTTTCTAAGGTCGAGGATTGCGGCGCTGGCGGCAATGCTCATGGTTGCCGCTGTTGCCTCTGCCGCCGTGCTGCGCGGCAGAGTGGTCGATGGTGCTACAGAAGACGCAAGGGCAGCCGAAGCGCTTATCCAGGCATCGGTAAGGGTGCTCGCAGCAGCCGATTCGTCGCTGGTGAAAGGTGCTGTGACCGACGCTTCCGGTCGTTTTCAGATTGCCAATCTGAATCCGGGTCGGTACGTCGTGGAGGTTTCATACGTAGGTTATAAGCCGCAATACAGAAACCTGACAGTCGCCGATAGCGACATCCGGCTGAGACCGTTCCGTCTCGACCCCCAGTCGGTGGCGCTTGCCGAAGCTGTGGTGAAAGGAGTGCGCACACCGGTAAAGGTAATGGAGGATACTGTGGAGTATTCCGCCGAATCGTACCGCACGCCGCCGAACGCTGTTGTGGAGGACCTTCTGAAACGCCTCCCCGGCGTGGAGGTGGGATCCGACGGAAAGATTACCGCAAATGGAAAAGAGGTAACCCGCATTCTGGTGGACGGAAAGGACTTCTTTTCCGACGACCCCACGGTGGCATCGCGCAATCTTCCGGTCGATATGGTAGAGAAGCTCCAGGTTGTGGACCGAAAGAGCGACCTGGCACGTATGACGGGGGTCGATGACGGCGAGGACGAGACTGTTATCAACCTCACTGTGAAAAAAGACCGCAACAACGGATGGTTCGGAAATGCCGAAGCCGGCTACGGAACCGACGGACGATACCGCGGAACATTCAATATCAACCGTTTCAGCGGCGGCAACCAGTTCACACTCCTTGGCTCGGCCAATAATGTGAAC
This sequence comes from Porphyromonadaceae bacterium UBA7207, assembly GCA_002490635.1. Classification (GTDB taxonomy): domain Bacteria; phylum Bacteroidota; class Bacteroidia; order Bacteroidales; family Muribaculaceae; genus CAG-873. The sequence goes on along the minus strand of DKUJ01000017.1, from coordinate 18,613 downwards.
GAACCGGGATTCACATCCGGGGCTTCGGGGCGTTTCCGCCATTTCGGAGGGATGAATGGCATAAACGCCACGCAGTCGATAGGTATGAACTTCAATGTCGGGCGCCAGGAGACATTCCGCGTCGGTGGCGATGTGTTCTATTCCCACTCAGAGCAGAATACACACACCACAACCGACCGTACCTATCTGTTCACCGACAGCACATCCCGCTCTATGTCGTGGAAAACAGCATTGGACCGCACGCACAACATAAGCGCCAATTTCAGACTGCAGTGGAAGCCGGACTCGTTCAATACCATCGAGTTCCGTCCCACTTTCCGCCTGATCTACAGCCGGGGAAACTCTGCCGACAGCACGCGCACTTTTGCCGGCGACCGCAATGGCACTGAAGTTTCGCGTAGTGTGAACCGGGAAAGCAGTCGCGGGCATTCGGTGGAATTCAGCGGCAGGTTCATATTCAACCATAATTTCCGCAGCCGCCGCGGACGTTCGTTATCGCTTTTCGCCAACTATCGCCTCAGCGATACCCGCGAATACTCAGATGCCTATTCATTGAACACATTCTACCTCCTCGACTCTCTCGACCTCTACGACCAGTATCTCGACAACCGCACGTGGAGCAATACAGTATCGGCACGGGCAAGCTGGACCGAGCCACTGGGCGATGTCGCCAACGGAAACTATCTCACGGTGGCATACCGTTTCAGCTACCGTTGGAACAATGCCGACCGTCTCACCTACGACCATGAGGTCCTGTGGCCCGATGGATTCGGTGGAATGCCGGTAATCGGCGATGAACTGCGGCTGTCGCCGGAGCTTTCCAACCGCTTCCGGAACGATTTCATAGACCAGGACATACGCCTGGGTTTCCGGCATGTTACCAAAAAAGCGAATTTCAACATAGGTATAAGTCTGGTGCCGTCCATGAGCAAATCGCTGAATCTTATTGACTCTGAAAAGAGCATACCTCTGCGGCGTGTGCTCAACGTGGCTCCTTTCCTGCGCTACCGATACAGGATGAGCAAGACGCGGAACCTCGCCGCCGACTACAACGGCCGTTCCTCGCAGCCATCCATGACCCAGCTGCAGCCAGTGGCCGACCGCACCGACCCCATGAAGGTGGTTGTGGGCAATCCGGAGCTGAAACCTGCCTTCACGCACAATGCCCGTCTGAGATTCCAGGACTTCAACACCGCCGCGCAGCGGAGTGTGATGCTGATGCTCGACGCGCAGCTTACGCAGAACTCGATAGTATCGCGTACCGACTTCGACGCGAACACCGGCGCGCAGACCACGACATACCAGAATGTGGACGGTGTGTGGAGTGTAAGGCTGATGAACATGTTCAGCCTGCCGCTGCGCAACAAGGCATTCACTGTCAATAACCATCTGTTTGTGAATTATGCCTCGTCTGTGGGGTTCAACAACTCGCAGCGAAACCGCTCCGGATCGTTCAGCGTGAGCGAGAGTTTCGGTATGGCATGGCGCCCCGAGAATGTGGAGCTGGAGCTGCGACCGCGCTACACTTTCCAGAATGTCAGCAACAGTATGCAGAAGAATGCCGCCGGCAACCTGCACACCTACGGCGGCACGTTCTATGCCACCTACAACGCGCCATTCGGCCTGGTGCTCAGTTCCGACATCAATTTCCAGGCCACGAGCGGCTACTCCGACGGGTTCGACACACGCACATGGATGTGGAACGCTTCGGTGGGCTACCAGTTCCTGAAAGGAAAGGCGGCTACGGTGAGCCTCAAGGCATACGATATCCTTGGACAGCGCTCCAATGTGAGACGCAGTGTTACAGCGAACTACATCGACGACCAGCGATATAATTCCCTTCAGCGATATATCATGGTAACAGTGGCGTACCGTTTCAACACATTCGGCCGCGGACAGCAGCCTGAAGTAGGCGGTTTCGATGGTCCCGGCGGACCCGGCGGTCCGCCTCGCGGGCGCATGCATCGCGGTGGTCCGCCGATGTAGGGTGTCAGAAGATTGAATATCGTTTCAGCGAAACTCTGAAATCGAAATCATGGCCCGCGGGATTCAGATAATGGATTCCGCGGGTCATGCGTCTGTGGTGCGCTTCGCCGCATGAACTTCTGCCGCTTGCCGGAACTATCGAGAACATGCCGATGGAGCCGTAGGCTATACGGTTTGCGTACAGCTCCATGCTCATATGCCCCATGGTGTTGCGCAGGTTGAGTTCCACCAGAGCCAGTCGGTCGCTGTCTGCGAGGGTCATCATGTCCACACCGAGCGGCCCCTCGTAGTCGGTGCCGAGCACCTGGCCGAGAGCCTCGCCTATGGCAAGCGGCAGATTGTCGAAAGTGCCGGCATGGCACTGCCTTCGCAGATGGTTGTGCAGCATCTGTTGTGGAGCCAGCACATTGCCGCTGTATGCCCCGAGACCTTCGGTGTGGAAGAGCGAAAGTCCGCGGTAGTCGGCTCTTCCGTTCCCGTAATGGTAGAGCAGTGCGAAATCGCTTCGCTTCGGTAGGCGTGGCTCGGCACACACCGACCCTTGACGGCGTAGCATACCTTGAATCTGCGCCTGCATGCGCCCCTGCAAATCCGGTTCCATGGCAACCAGACCGCGACCCGACGACGACCATGGCAACTTGAGCAGCGTGCGTGGCTCGTGCTTTAGATAGGCTGCGATATCGTCGGTTGTGAACAGTTCCTCCGCGGCCGGAGTCAGCCGCGCGTCCGGCATGATTTTTTCGATGGCGTTGCGCAATGCTATGGCCGTGCGGCGGTGTGATAGCATCCGCAGTCGTTCGAGAGCGTTGTCGGACGGCATTGTCGAATTGTCGAATCCGAGGCGGCGGAATGCTGTGCGTGCGGCACGCGACCATCCCCAAGGTGCTGGCTTGAGTCCGGCGGGCAGGCCGCGGTAGGCCGAGGCTTCGATTCCGAATCTGTCGGCGGAGTCGTTCAGCCAGGCGACGTCGCGCTCGGCAACGGCAATGCTGTCGCCGCAGGAGGCAAACCATAGCGGCAGGCACGAGCCTGCCCGATGCAGCGCGGCGGCCGCAGGGGGAGGGGTGTAGAAGTCCAGGCCAGAAGCCAGGGCAAGATCGTTTTCAGGAAAAAACAGGTGGAGCCGGCTCATGGCTCGGCATGATAGTAGGGGTAGTCGACGCGCCATAGAAACAGCGCCTCGGCAGGCATCGAGGTGCCCGCTGCGCAGCGGTCGTGGCGTTCGAGTATGTCGAGTACTGTCTCTGGCGCCATCCTGCCGCGGCCCACATCGACGAGGGTGCCCACTACCGCGCGCACCATATTGCGCAGGAAGCGGTCGGCCGCAATCTCGAAGTGCCAGCAGTGTTCGTTGTCGCGCACCCAGCGCGCCAGCCTGAGGTCGCAGACGGTGGTCTTGACATCGGAGTGCGTTTTGGCGAATGAGCAGAAATCGCGTCGGCCTATGAGCATTTCCGCCGCTGCGTTCATGGCTTCGAAATCGAGTGCGGGCGGTGCCTGCCATGAAAACTGCCGGCAGAATGGATTTTTTCGTGTGTGCACGAAGTAGCGGTATTCGCGTTCGCTGGCATCGAAGCGGGCGTGGGCATCGGCAGCGACGGGAGTCAGTGAATACAGGGCTATGTCGCGCCCGACAATGGCGTTGGCCGAGCGCAATAATTGCCGGCAGCCTGAGGCGTCCATGTGGTCTGGCAGGTCGAGGTGCGCTATCATCGAGCGGGCGTTCACGCCGGCGTCGGTGCGGCCGGCGCCGGTCACGGGCGTTGGCTGCCGCAGCAGTGTGGCGAAGGCTTCCTCGAGGCAGCCCTGCACGCTTGTCTGGCCGGGCTGCACCTGCCAGCCGTGGAACGGCTGGCCCGCATAGGCCAGATGCAGGAAGTGGCGCACGTTATTTTTCCAGATAAGTGTAGCCGAACAGTCCGGAACGGTAGGTGCTCACGAAGTCGCGGCCTTCCTCGGGGCTGATTTTTCCGGCTTTCATGGATGCTGTAACCCATGCCTCGACGTTGCGCACAAGTTTCTTGGGGTTGAACTGCACATAGTCCAGAACCTCGTCGACGGTCTCGCCCTCGATAATCTGGTCGATTTCGTAGCTGTCCTTGTAAACGCTTATGTGCACGGCGTTGGTGTCGCCGAAAAGATTGTGCATGTCGCCAAGAATCTCCTGGTAGGCACCGGTGAGGAAAACCCCGAGATAGTATGGCTCGCCCGGTTTGAGCGGGTGTACCGGCAGTGCCGGCGATGTGCCCTGCGGGGAGATGAAAGAGGCAATCTTGCCGTCGGAGTCGCAGGTGATGTCCTGGATGGAGCAGGTGCGGGTAGGCTTCTCATCCAGCCTGGAGATTGGCACGATGGGGAACAGCTGGTCGATGGCCCAGCTGTCGGGCAGCGACTGGAAGAGCGAGAAGTTGCAGAAATATTTGTCGGGCAGCATCTTGGCGATTTTGCGAAGATCCTCGGGGATGTGCTTCATGCCTGATGCTATGTCGCCGACTTCGCGTGCGATGCTCCAGAACAGTTTCTCGATCTGTGCGCGAGTGCGCAGGTCAAGCATTCCCAGCGAGAATAAATCCAGCGCCTCCTCGCGAATCTGCAGGGCGTCGTGCCAGCTTTCGAAAAGCCGCGACTGGTCGAGTTTGTCCCATATTTCGTAGAGCTCACGGGAAAGCTCGTGGTCGTCGGACCCGATTTCCTGACTGTCGCGCCACTGTGGCAGCTGTGTGGTTTCGAGCACTTCGAAAATCAGAACCGAATGGTGGGCGGTGAGCGAGCGTCCGCTCTCGGTGATTATGTTCGGCTGCCGGAGGCCGTGTTTGGTGCAGGCGTCGACAACGGCCGATACGGCGTCGTTGGCATATTCCTGGATGGAGTAGTTCATAGAGCTTTCGCTGGAGGAACTGCGGGTGCCGTCGTAGTCCACGCCCAGGCCGCCGCCTATATCGATAAAATCGATTTCGTAGCCGAGCTTGCTCAGCTGCACATAGAACTGGGTGGCTTCGCGCAGGGCGTTCTTGATAACACGGATTTTGTTTATCTGGCTGCCGATGTGGAAATGAATCAGCTTCAGACAATCCTTAATGTCGCGTTTTTCCAGAATATCCAGAGCCTCGAGCAGCTCCGAGGAGTTGAGCCCGAACTTGCTCTGGTCGCCTCCGCTCTCGCTCCATTTGCCGGCACCTGTCGAGGACAGTTTGATGCGTATTCCCACATTGGGCCGCACTTTAAGCCGCTTGCTGATTTCGGCAATCATCCGCAGTTCGTTGAGCTTTTCCACAACGAGGTATATTTTGCGACCCATCTTCTGCGCCAGCAGAGCCAGCTCGATATAGGCGGCATCTTTGTAGCCGTTGCATATTATCAGCGCATCCTGGTCGATGTTGGTGCCGAGAACGGCGTGTAGTTCGGGCTTGGAACCGGCCTCGAGGCCTATGTTGAATTTTTTGCCATAGGTGATGATCTCTTCCACCACCTGGCGCATCTGGTTAACCTTGATGGGGTAGATCATGTAGTTCTTGGCATCGTAGCCGTACTGCCGGGCTGCTCCGTCGAAGCAGTTGCTGATTTTCTCGATGCGGTTGTCCAGAATGTCGGGGAAGCGCAGAAGCAGTGGCGCGGAGATGTCGCGCACCTGGAGCTCGTCGAGCAAGTCCTTGATGTCCACCGACATGCACCCCTGGCGTGGCGTTACGGCTATATGTCCTTTCTGGTTAACCGAAAAGTAGTTGCGGCCCCAGCCGGGGATGTTGTACAGCTCTTCGCTGTCCTCAATTCGCCATTTTCTCATTCTGGATATTGTGTTTTGTACGGATAGTTGCCTTTGGCCGCTGTGCTTCCGCGGCCGAATGTGGCTGCAAAGATAGCTATTTGCCACCTACAAACCAACAGTCAACCATATATGTTCTAATACATAAGCGGCTATGTGCCGTTATTATTCCCAAACTCCTTCTAAATTTTCCAATTATGACACTCCGACCATTGGTTATTGTTGCCGCGGCTCTCGCACTGGCGTCGGCTTCGTGCGTAAGCAGTAAGAAATACGCGGCTCTGAAAGCGGAACGCGACGGACTGTTCAACGACTGGACCACCGTTAAAGGTAACTATGCCCGGCAACAGGCCGAAAACCAGACAATCCAGGCTCTGCTCGACGAAGCCCGCAGGAACAACGAGCAGCTGCGCGCCGACTATGCCGCAATGCAGTCGACACTCAACCAGAGCATCAGTTCCAACACTCAGGGCAATGTGAACATTTCAAAACTTGTGGACCAGATAAATGCCTCCAACAAGTACATCAAGGAGCTCGTGCAGGCAAAGAACCGCAGCGACTCCCTCAATCTGGCGCTTACCACAAGTCTTACACGTTCCCTCACAGGCAACGAGCTCGACGAGGTCAATGTGAAGGTGCTGAAAGGTGTGGTGTATATATCTCTTGCCGACAACATGCTTTTCCGTTCGGGCAGCTATGAGGTCAACAGCCGTGCCATGCAGACCCTGAGCAAGATTGCCAAGATAATAAAGGACTATCGCGGCTACTCGGTGCTCGTGGAGGGCAACACCGACCCGGTGCCCATCTCCAGGACCAATATACGCAACAACTGGGATCTGAGCGCGCTAAGGGCTTCGTCGGTGGTGCAGGTACTGCAGAACGACTTCGGCGTGGATCCTTCGCGTCTGAGCGCCGCCGGGCGTGGTGAATACAATCCCATTGCCGACAACTCTTCCGAGCTCGGCCGTCAGCGCAACCGCCGCACGGAAATAATAATCACTCCTGAACTCGACCAGTTCCTCGACCTTATCGACAAGGCTCCTGCCGACAGCGGCGCCGGAGCTACGGACACCGGTCGCGCCAGCCTCTGACCTTGTTAATGAGTGATAATGCGACGCCGCTTTTCCGATGCATATTGCCAAAAAGTGGTAAAAACGGCATCACGGCGCCTTTCCGATGCAACATTCAGGGCTGTTCTGGCGTATTAAATACAGCAACAGCAAAAGAAGTAAAGTATTGAATTAGTTTTTTCATAGGATTAGATTTTTAAGGTTTAGACGCCGGGGGGCAATCGTGAGATTGCCCCCTGGTTTTTGTGTATATGTCAGGAAAGTGCAGCCGATAAGGGGATGCAGCGACTGTGCGGTTGATGTTATGGTCAAGTGTTGGAAAATTGTTTAAATTTTGTTGCTGTTGACAAATAATCTTCTTATTTTTGACGTCCCTATTTTGCTGCAACGGCGGTTTAAGCTCCGCCGCTTGTTGTGCATATCGGGTATGTACCGGAAATACAACAAAAACAGACCTATAAACAAACACATGAAATTACGACTGTTCCTGTACCTTCTCCTTGCTCTGGCATGGCCAGCGCTCGGAAGCTCCGCCGCCACGGTGGTGGGTGTGGTGGTCAACGGCAGCAACGGCAGCCCGTTGTCGGGCGCCGTGGTGAGCCTGCGCGACTCGCATGTGAGCGCCACCACTAACTTCAACGGCCAGTTCAGGCTTAGTGCCGACACTGCTGCCGACTATATCACCGTTTCTGCCGACGGCTACCAGGCGTATGGTGCCGACATCGACATCTTGGCAGCAACTGTAAACCTCGGGGAAATCCGCCTCGTTCCGTTCGACTACGGAGAGGAATTCTTCGGCGACACTCAGGACCTTCTGTTCGACGAAGCCGTTATGGAAGACGAAGAAGGTACATCCCAGGGCGTGTCGGCGCTCACCGGTGCCAACGACAACATTTTCTACAACACGGCCTCCTATAATTTCGGTCCGATGTATTTCCGATTCCGCGGACTCGACAACCAGTACCAGAGCGTGTATATAAACGGTGTGAAGATGAACGACCTCGTGCGTGGCAGCTTCACATTCAACAACCTCCTGGGTATGACAAGCCGCGCATTCCGCAACAAAACCACTACGGTGGGACTCGACGCCTCCACTTACGGCTTCGGCGACATCGGCGGCAGTGTGAACTACAACACCACCACCGACCTGTATGCTCCCGGCTTCAACGGCTCGGTGGCATACACCAACTCCAACTATATGCTCCGCGCGATGGCCACCTATGCCTCCGGCCTTAACAAGCATGGCTGGGCCTTCACCGTGAGCGCCATCGGACGATATGCCAAGGAAGGTGTGGTGCAGGGTACATTCTACAACAGCTACGGACTGTTCGCATCCATCGAAAAAGTGTTCAATGCCAACCACTCCCTCACACTGACTGCCTTCGGTGGCCCGACACAGAGGGCAACCGGCAGGCCGACGGTGCAGGAAGCCTACGATCTGGCAGGCTCCAACCTCTACAATCCCGACTGGGGCTACCAGGACGGTGAGAAGCGTTCCTCGCGCATCACCGAAACCTTCGACCCCACCGTGATGCTCAACTGGCTGTTCAAGAAAGACAATACAGTGCTCAACACCACAGCGGCTTTCCGCAGCATGTACTACAACCGCACTGCACTTAACTATTACAACGCCACCGATCCCAACCCCTCCTACTACCGCTATCTGCCATCGTATTTCGAGAGCCGCGGCGACGAGGCGGCTGCCGAGATATACACCGACCTGTGGCGCAACGACGAATCGTTCCGCCAGATCAAGTGGGACGACCTCTACCGTGTGAACTACCTCAACAATATCCAGAACCAGGATCTTCCCGATGCCGACAAGAAAGGCAGTTCATACATTATGGAGAACCGCATCAACCATCAGATCAACCTGATGCTGAACTCCTACATCAATCAGCGCATAAACAATGTGATGTCGCTGCAGGCAGGCGTTAGCTTCAACTACACACGCAGTTCGAACTACAAGACCGTGCGCGACCTGCTCGGCGGCGAGTTCTGGCTCGACATCGACCCGTTCTCCAACCGTGAGATTTCCATATCGCCCCAGAACCTGCAGAACGACCTCGACAATCCCAACCGCCGCGTGGGCAAGGGCGACAAGTTCGGCTATGACTACGATATCCATGCCCTCCGTGCCGAAGCATGGCTGCAGAACGTAATCAATCTGTCTCATTGGGATATCAACTATGGCCTCCAGATGAGCTACACCCAGTTCTACCGCGACGGACACATGCGCAACGGACGCGCGCCCCAGAACTCGCTGGGCAAAAGTGCCACCATGCGTTTCGACAATGCCATGGCAAAAGCCGGTGCGCTGTACAAGCTCGACGGCCGCAACCAGTTCGCTCTCCGCCTGAGCTACGGTTCCCGCGCTCCGCTGTTCGACCAGGTATTCCTTTCGCCACGTATAAAGAACACCGTTGCTGCCGGTGTGGAAAGCCAGCGCGACTTCTCCGGCGACATCGCATACATATGGAACTACCGCCGTTTCCGTGGTACCGTGTCCGCATTCTACACCCAGATGGACAATGCCACCGAGCGTAACGGTTTCTACGACGACGATTACCAGACATATGTGAACTATGTGCTCACCGATGTCAAGAAGGTCTACAAAGGCGTCGAACTGGGTATGGCTTACAAAATCACACCCAGCATCACCGCTACTTTCGCCGGCATGTATTCCCGCTACCAGTACAAGAACAACCCGCAGGGAACCCGCACTTTCGAGAACGGACTGTTTGCCGACACCACACAGACCGTATATCTCAAGAACTATTACGTAGGTTCCACTCCGCAGTATGCCGCCAACATCGGCATAGACTATGCAGCACCGAAGAACTGGTTCTTCAACGTGAACGCCACATGGCAGGGCGATGCATATGTGAACCTCGCTCCACGCTACCACGAAGCCCTTCCCGACCTCTGGGAGCAGTTCGGCAATTCTGTCGAGGAACTCCAGGCCAAGGTCGACGAGCTTTCCACCCAGGACAAACTGAAAAATGCGTTCACTCTCAACCTGTCCATCGGCAAGCTTATCTACATCAACCGCAAGGTTAGCCTCAACATCAACCTGAACGTAAACAATATCCTCAACAACAAAAATATCGCAACCTACGCCTACCAGCAGGGACGTATCGACGTGAAAGAGTGGAACCGGGAGAAGTATCCCAACCGGTACACCTATGCACAGGGCACACGTGTTTTCCTGAACGTTGGCGTGCGATTCTAATAGCCTGACCGCAATATGATGAAAAAATCCCTGATATACATCTGTGCCGCAGCGGCCATGCTTGCCGCCTGCGACGACGACTTCACCCGCCCGCCGCTGGTGCTTCCGCCCACGGTGCAGGTAGAACCCACTACGACAGTCCTTGATTTCAAGACCGAATACTGGAACACCATCTCGGCAGGTCCTGCCACTATCGGTACCACTGGTGTCGATGGCGATTCCGTGATTTTCGTAGGTCGCGTGTGCTCTTCCGACGAAACAGGCAACATCTACAAGAACATTGTTGTGCAGAGCAAGGACAGCGATGGCCGGCAGGTGGCAATAACCTTCTCGGTGAACGCATACGACATCTACCAGAGCTTCCCCTTCGGCCAGGAAGTGGCCGTGTATGCCACCGGGCTGAACATCGGAGGATACCGCGGACTCCTGCAGTTCGGAGCGGTGTCCGGATCCGAAATGACCTTCATGGCGGAGGATCTGTTCAAGGAGCATGTGATCCGCACAGGAAAGGGACTCCCCGAACCTGAAAAGGTGGACACCACTGCCACCACAATAGCCGAGCTTAACGCAGTCAAGGCCGATAACGCCTCGCTGATGTTCTGGCAGAGCCGTCTGGTGCGCGTCGACGGTGTCAGCTTCGTAGAGGCCGGACAGCCTTTTGCCGGCACACAGAGCGTAAGCCGCTATATCACCGACGAAAACGGCGGCCGCATGATTGTCCGCAACAGCTCCTATGCCTCTTTCAGCGACAAGGAGCTGCCTTACGGTACCGGTTCCGTTGTCGGCATCCTCAGCTACTTTGGCAGCGACTGGCAGATTCTGCTTATCGACGAGAACGGCTGCATCGGTTTCGACGGCGTGGCTCCCGAACCCGATCCCTCCACGGAACCTTCGGGTAACGGCACTCCCGATGACCCCTACAATGTGGCTGCGGCGCTTAAGGCAATCAACGACAACACCATCACCGAGGACAAGGTGTACGTGAAGGGTAAAATCTCGCGTGTCACCGAAGTGAGCACAAGCTTCGGCAACGCCACATACTTTATTTCAGACAACGGCAACACATCCGACGAGCTTGGCGTGTTCCGCGGATACTGGCTCGGCGGCGAACGCTTCACCTCCGAAAATCAGATAGAGGCCGGAGCAGAGGTAGTTGTCTATGGCCAGCTGATGAACTACATGGGCAATACCCCGCAGATGGCTCAGGGCAACAGCCTGGTTACATATAACGGCCAGGGTGGCGACACTCCCAATCCTCCTGCAGGCGATGCCAAGACCATTTTCTCGGCGCTCGGCGAAAATCTCTCCGAGATGCCCGCCGACTGGACCATCGAGAACGTGAACCTCGCATCTGGTCTCACCGGCGTATGGTCATGGAAAACATATAACGAGAAAGGCTATCTCAATGCCAGCGCCTACGACTCGGCGGAAGCTAAGGCCAAGGCATCCGAAGCCTATGCCATCTCTCCCGAAATAGACCTTACCGGCGCCACCGGCTGTACGCTGAGCTTCGAACATGCCGCCAAGTTCCAGACCACCCTCCGCACACTCTGCGGTGTTGTGGCACGCGAAGCCGGCACAACAGCATGGACCGCCTTGACTGTAGTGACCTGGCCGGAAGCCGGTGCATGGACGTTCGCAAATTCCGGAGAAATCGACCTGTCGGCGTTCGACGGCAAGAAAATCCAGGTTGCCTTCAAATACGCTTCCACCGACTCCGGTGCCGACACTTGGGAAATAAAGAACCTTAAGGTCAACGGTGTCAAATGATTCAGTCCCTCTCCAAGAACAATACAATGAAAATATTCCGTTCCTACCTTATAGGCCTGGCGGCTTTTGCCGCCGCGGGACTGGCATTGCCGTCCTGCCAGGACGATTTCGACGCTCCGCAGATCGACGTCCCCCAGGCTTCAATTACCGCAAACACCACAATTGCGGAGCTTAAATCCCTCTTCTGGGACGAGGCCACCAACTATGCCAAAGAAATCAGGGATGAGGCCGATCCTGAACGTCGTTTCATCATCGCCGGACGCGTGATATCCTCCGACGAAGAAGGAAACGTGTTCAAAAGCCTCGTGATCCAGGACGAGACAGCGGCGCTGGCCTTCTCCATCGACACCTACAACCTCTATCTCAACTACCGCCGCGGGCAGGAGATTGTGATGGATGTGACCGGCATGACAATCGGCAAATATGCCGGTCTGCAGCAGATGGGCCGGAAATCCTGGTATGAAAACGGCAAAACCGACCAGGTGAGCTTCATGAGCATCGAGGCTTTCGCCGCAAAGGCAGAGCTTAACGGTGTGCCTGTAGTGGCCGACCTCGACACGCTCATCGTGAACTCTTTCGCACAGATTCCGAACACACCGGAAGGCCTGCAGAAATATCAGAGCCAGCTGGTGCGTTTCAAGAATGTCTATTTCGAGGACGGTGGCAAGAAGAAATTCTCGGCCTACCACGCCACAACAAACGAGGAACAGAACCGCAACATCATCGACCGCAACGGCAATCCTATGGTTGTGCGCACTTCGGGATACTGCACATTCTGGAACAAGGTGCTGCCTACCGGCAACCTCGATATCGTTGGTCTGCTCAGCTACTACAACAATAACTGGCAGATAATACTCATCGACGGCAACGGATGCATCAAGGTCGGCGACCGTCCCGGAACAAAAGAGAAACCCTATACAGTCACCGATGTGGTGTCGCTCGAAAGCCAGGATCTTACCGACGAAGGCTGGGTGAAAGGCTACATCGTGGGTGCCGTCGCACCCGAAGTAGAGGTGGTTTCCGGCGACAACGACATACAGTGGGAAGCTCCCACAGTGCTCAACAACACTCTTGTAATCGCTCCTTCGGCCGACTGCCGCAATATCGACCAGTGCGTCGTGGTGGCACTCCCGGCTGAAAGCGCCCTCAGACAGCTTGGCAACCTCCGCGACAACCCCGGCAACCTCGGTAAGGAAATCCTTATCAACGCACGTTTCGAGCGCTACATGGGTGCCTACGGTCTCACCGGAAACACCGGCAAAGCCGACGAATTCGAGATTGATGGCGTCGAAGTCAGCACCGGCGAGTTCGCCGACGGCGACGGCAATGCCGAAAGCCCCTACAATGTGAAGCAGATTGTGGCCATGAATCCGCAGAGCACCACAGCCGCTGTGGCTACCGGCGTGTGGGTGAAAGGATACATCGTGGGTTCCATGCCTACAGGAGGAAGCTCCACAACGCTTGCCGGAACCAGCTTCGGCCTGGCCGACGCTGCCACTACAAACCTGGTGCTTGGTCCTACCGCCGACTGCACCGATGCTTCCAAGTGCATCGGCGTGCAGCTGCCCACTTCCATGCGCGACGCGCTGGCGCTTGCCAATGTTCCCGGCAACCTCGGCAAGGTGCTTGCCATCAAGGGCGATGTGATGAAATACTGCGCAGGCCCCGGCATCAAGCAGCCTACAGAATACAAACTCGAAGGCGGCAGCGGTGGCGACACTCCCAATCCTCCTGCCGGCGAGACTGTGACAAGCCTCGACGCCACTTTCGATGGCGGCAGCATACCCGCCGGATGGACCAACGTGAACATCAGCGGCGACAAGGCCTGGTATGTGGCCTCATTCGATAACAACTACTATGCTGCCATGACCGGCTTCAAGGGCACCCAGCCGCCCTTCGACCAGTGGCTCCTTTCCCCGGCCATCGACATGAGCAAGGTCGATAACAAGGTGCTCACATTCGACAGCCAGGTGAACGGCTACGGTTCCACTACCTCTGTATTCGAGGTATATGTGCTTTCGTCGGCCGATGTGGCTGCCGCCACCAAAACCAAGCTGAACCCGACACTTGCAACCGCTCCTGCAAGCGGATATTCCGGATTCGTTCCCTCGGGCGATGTCAGCCTTGCAGGCTATTCGGGTACTGTTTATATCGGCTTCCGCTACTATGCAACCCAGGATGCCAACTATGCCACATGGTGTGTCGACAACATCAGGCTTAACGTGACCGGCGGCACAACTCCCGACCCCGACCCCAATCCGAATCCCGATCCTTCGGGCGACGCCGTTGAAGTGCTTGCAACTGACATCACCAATGTGCCCGGCAGCACCACTGTGAGCGGCTACACATTCGACATCCAGAAGAACAACGGCAAGACCGCGCCCGCAATACACAGCGGCACTTCCGCTATCCGTCTGTATGCCGACAACAGTATTTCGGTGAACGGTGGCCGCATGGCCAAAATCGTGTTCACTCTCGCCCGCGACGCTGGATACCGCTACACCGATTTTACTCCCAGCACTGGCACTCTCAGCCCGGCGCAGGCAGCAGGCGACACTTCGGTGACCTGGGTGGGCGATGCATCCGATGTTACTTTCACAGTGGGTGCGACTGCCACAATGGGTTCCGAAGAAGGTAAGCCCGGACAGATCCGCTTCACAAAAATCGAGATTTTTCCTGCTGAATGAGTCTCTCCTCTTGATGCAGTGAGCCAATAAGAGGCGGTCCGGCAGCCATTGGCAGCCGGGCCGCCTCATAAATCATATGGTAACACTATCGATATTCAACACCGTAGAATTCTACGTGATTGCCGCTTTTGTGGCCGCTGCGGCCATAGCAGCAGCGGCAAAGCCGCGGGCCAAGGGTCCGGCAAGAACTTTCCTTGTCGGCGGCTCTCTCGAGGAGGGCTGTGAAAGCGCTGCGGCCGGCATTGAGATGGAGGTCGACGACCATGCCAGGCTGCGCATACGGCGTGTCGGCCTGGCTGGTGTGGGGCTCGACGGAGCATATAGCCTTGCTGTGGCCGTGGCGGGCTTCGATGTCACCATCGAGGAACGGCTTGTGTCGGGACGGCGCCGGGAGGCTGCGGCCGGTTCCGGCGAGGCCGTACTCGACTTTCTGGGACGCGAGCGCTATCACTTCACGTATCGTTCGGAGGCATCAGGCACAAGCTGTTCTTTCAGTCTGAACATAATGCCTGGCAACCGGTTGGCACGGTCTCTCGAGGCCTGACTGGCTACTGACATGAAAAAGCACCGGCCGCGGCTCTTTGCAAGAGTCGCGGCCGGCTTATAAGAACCACACCAAAGGATGCGATGAAACTCCGAAAAGACAGGATTTGAGTGCTCGCCGCCCTTTGTAATCCTCCGGCACGAAGGCACATCCGTTTAAGGATGTCTGAGGCCCGCCATCGGTCGGCTAAGCTATGTCTCGGTATTTCATGAATAATTTGAAGAGTTTCCCAATCCGCTTTGATGTGGTATGAGTTATTCGGTGGAAAGGGTGGGCCGGACTCTTCCGGCTTTGATTTTATAACGCAAATTTAAGCACTGCGGTTCAGTTCTGCAAATTCTGCGTCGATTTTTTAAGAAGAAAAAAGTGTCGACCGAGGATTTATCGGCGTCCTATTGCTTCGAAAAACTCACGTCGCAGCTCGTGCGCGTTGGTAAACAGGCCATTGTAGGCCACGGTTGTGGTGGAGGCATGCTGTTTCTCCACTCCGCGCATTTTCATGCACAGATGTTCGCCGCAGCAGGCGACAATCACTCCCTTGGCGCCAATAGCCGTGCGCAGGCATTCGGCCAGCTGCGATGTGAAGCGCTCCTGGAGCTGCAGCCTGTGGGAGAAGGCATCGACCATGCGGGCGATTTTGCTAAGCCCCACAATCTTTTCGCCGGGCATATAGCCCACGCTGACTTTTCCGAAAAACGGCAGTATGTGATGTTCGCACATGGAGTAGAACTCTATGTCGCCCACAATCACCATGCCGCTGCTTTCGGCTTGAAAAAGGGCATTGCCAAGCAGCTCTTCAGGATTTGCGGAATATCCCGAGCACGCGTGCACAAGAGCTTTGGCGGCACGGCGCGGGGTCTTGAGCAGACCTTCGCGGCCGGGGTCTTCGCCAAGCAGGCTGATTATTTCCTTAATGTGCGCGGCGATGCGGTCGACGCGCTCGTTTTCGTCCAAAGGCGCTTGCATCATTCTGTTATGTTTATTTTTTCGCGCACCAGCCTCATGTGTCCCGAAAGCGAGGGGAAGGCATCGCGGATGTTTACCATCGCGGCCTCCGCTTCGACGCGTGTGCGGAAGTCTCCTACTTTCAGTTGCCAGTAAGGTGAGTTGAAGGTAAGGTAGGTGCGCCACTGCGGGAACGTGGCAAGCATCTGCGCCTCTTTGGCCTGGGCTTGCGCGCGTGCGGTGCGTGGATTGTTGTCGTCGAACACTTGAATGCGGTAGCCGGCACGTGTGGCCACATGTTGCTGGGACAGTCCGTTTGCGGTGGCGCCGTTTGCGGTGGCTGTCCGTTTCATTATGGCATCGAAGGCTGCGGGCTGCGATATGCTCACGGTTCCGCCGCAGTTTATGCTGTCGACAATAGACACGACATTGCTGTGCCGGATGCTGTCGGTGTCGGCATATGTGTCGGTGGCTGCTGCCTGACCAGCTCCGTAGGCAAGCATCGTTGCCAGGACTATGGCTTTGGAAGTGTTCATATAAGGTAATTGCCGGCAGACGGCCGGAACCGTCTGCCGGATATGGAGTGGGGTTATTCTCAGAATGCGTTTACGATGCCCATGAAGTCGGCGCATTTGAGGGATGCACCGCCGATGAGGCCGCCGTCGACGTCGGGTTTGGCGAAGAGTTCGGCTGCATTGGAGGGTTTGCAGCTGCCGCCGTAGAGGATGGTGGTGTTGTTGGCCACTTCTTCGCCGTATTTTCCGGCGATGACGCCACGGATGAAGGCGTGGATTTCCTGAGCCTGCTCGGCGGTGGCAGTCTTGCCGGTGCCGATAGCCCATACGGGTTCGTAGGCAAGCACGATTTTACCGAAGTCGGAGGCTTCGAGGTTGAAGAGACCTTCTTCGATCTGGGTGCGTACTACATCGAAGAATGTGCCGTTCTCGCGCTGTTCGAGAACCTCACCGATGCAGAAAATGGGTTTCAGGTTGTTTTCGAGAGCGAGAGCCACTTTGGCGCGGAGAATTTCGGAGGTCTCACCGTAGTACTGGCGGCGTTCGCTGTGGCCGAGTATCACATAGCCGGCACCGGTGGAGGCAACCATGGAAGCGGATACTTCGCCGGTATAGGCGCCACTGGCGTGGTCGGCGCAGTTCTCGGCGCCAAGGCCGAGGATTGCGGTGTCGATGGCTTCGGCTACGGGTACAAGGTGGGTGAAGGGAACGCACACAATCACATCGCAGTTGGGTTTGGCGGCTGCGACAGCACTGTTCACTTCTTTGGCAAGGGCTACACCTTCGGCTACTGTGGTGTTCATTTTCCAGTTGCCGGCAACTATGTTCTTTCTCATCTTAGAGTATGTTTATTGGGGTGTACATTTGTATGATACCGGCTGCGCCCCGTGCGCCGTCGGCGGCGCAAAGGTACGCAAAATTTTTCATACAGAGGCTATAAGTGCCGTGGCGTTTCCGCTTAGAGTCAGGCCTTCGTTGCCAGCGGGCACAAGAGCGCTGAACCCGCAGGGCAGAGTGGCTTTGTGCCGGCCTGCATGGTCGGTCAGCACGATTTCGCCATCGACACACATCACCACTCTGAAACTCGACGTGTTGTGCGCCATGGCCAAGGGTTTCCCGTCGTGGATTTCTACCCTGTCGACGTTGAAATGCTGGCATTCGGAAATGCGTTGTGCACCGTCGGCAAGCCGGTCGGGGTGGGTGTGCAGGTCGGTGCACGGTCGGTAGTCCAGGGCGCGAAGAGCGGAGGCTATATGCAGGGCGCGCGGGTGGCCGTCGGCGTCGGTGCGTCCGTAGTCGTACACCCTGTATGTGAGGTCGCTGCTCTGCTGTATTTCTGCAAGTACATTGCCTGCTCCTATGCTGTGCAGAGTTCCGGCGGGCACCATAAAGGAGGCTCCGGCTTGTGTGGGATAGTAGTTGACTTCATCGAGGATGGCGGCAGTACCTGCGATTGAGGCGAAACGTTCTGCATCGATGGGTCGGCGGAATCCGAGTATCACATTGGAGCCGGGTTCGGCGCTGAGCACATACCACATTTCTGTTTTGCCGTTGCTGCCGTGCAGTTTGCCTGCGAGGCTGTCGTCGGGATGTACTTGTATCGAGAGGTCGCGGCGTGCATCGATGAACTTCACCAGCAACGGGAACCGGAGTCCGTATCGGCGTATCGACTCCTCTCCAAGAAGCTCGGCCCCGTAGTCGGCGGCGAGTTCGGCGAGGTTCCGGCCTTCAAGCGGACCGTCTGCCACCACGCTTTCCTTGCCTGGCATGGCGCTCACTTCCCAGCTTTCCCCCACGGGTGTGCCGGGTACGGCAATACCTTTGAGTCTGGGCAGGGTATCGCCACCCCAGAGCATGCTCTGGAGGTTAGGTTTGAATGTGAGGACCTCGCAGGTCAATGATGGTTTCATCGGCCGGATAATGGAATAATCGTGCAAAGATACGAATAAGTCGAGAGCAAAGCCAAATTTATTTGCGCTTTGCCGAGCGAGAGTATCTAAGACGGCAAGTCAAAGATACGAATAAGTCAAGAGCAAAGCAAAATTTGCGCTTAGCTCTTAAAGAATTGTTCTTAAAGAGGGATATTCAGTTAATGGCTTGA
>DKUJ01000043.1:35273-35478 GCA_002490635.1 Porphyromonadaceae bacterium UBA7207 | reverse complement strand
TTTATCGGACAGCAATAACAAAAAACCTGCGATTACATCTAACCTCAATAATTTCTACACATTATCCTGCCGCATTTACCAAAAAAAGAAAAAACGCCGAAAATCACTTGATTTTCAGCGTTTTGCAGTGAAGGATTGAACTTCCTCGTGTGATCCGCCTGGGGCTCGAACCCAGGACCCCAACATTAAAAGTGTTGTGCTCTAC
>DKUJ01000043.1:27402-34964 GCA_002490635.1 Porphyromonadaceae bacterium UBA7207 | reverse complement strand
CTACCAGCTGAGCTAGCGAATCATAGCTTCGTCGAGGCGTGCCCCTTAAAAGCGTTGCAAAAGTACGGAGTTTTTTTTGATTGACAAAAAAATTAACATTCTTTACCGTTTGTTTCTGCCGTTGCTGGGTGCTGGCCGCGGTGAGGATGGTCAGCGGTGCCAGAAGGATGGCGTGAACAGAACAAGCACTGTGAAGATTTCCAGGCGTCCGATTATCATGAGCAGGCTGAGAACCCATTTTGCGGTGTCGGGCAGGATGTCGTAGCCTCCGCCGAATCCGGTGACACCGGCTCCCAGGCCTGTGTTGCTGATGCATGAAAAGGCTGAGAAGAAGGCGTCGATGATGGGCACACCCATTGCCGCGAGCACGGTTCCTCCGGCGACCATGAGCATCATGTATATGCACAGGAAGGCTATTACCTTGGTGACGATTTCCGGGCTGATTACTTTGTCGCTGACTTTTACGCTGAGTATGGCGTTGGGGTGGATGCAGCGGTAGAGCTCGTTGCGGGCGTTCTTTACCAGATACAGCACGCGGTCGATTTTGGCACCGCCGCTTGTGCTGCCGGCGCATGCTCCGGAGAACATCAACACGAATGTGAGGGCGAGCACCAGCGGGCCCCATGCCTCAAAGTTGGTGACTGTGAAGCCGGTGGATGTTATCGTACTTACTATCTGGAACAGGGGGTCGATGGTTACGTCGACCCACGAGTACATCTGGCCGCGGTAGACGATCGTGATGCCGAACAGCAGCAGCATTACCAGAATCACGCCTATGTAGGCGTGCAGCACGTCGTTGGTGCGCAGGGCTTTGAAGTCGCCGTGAGCGGCTTTGAAGATTAGTCCGAAGTTCACACCTCCGAGGAACATGAAGACGATGAGCACGACTTTTATATATACCGATTCGTTCCAAGCCCCTATGCCTGAGTCGTGGGTGGTGTATCCGCCGGTGGATATTGCGCCGAAGGCGTGGCAGATGCTTTCGAAGAGTGTCATCGGCCCGGCCCACAGAAGGAGTATGAGGACCACTGTGAGCGCTATATAGATTGCCCACAGGCTTTTGGCTGTCTGGCTTATGCGCGGGCGGATTTTATCGTGTGTTATGCCTGTGACTTCGGCGTTGAACATCTGCATGCCTCCCGAGTGGTTCAGCAGGGGCACAACCGCGAGTGTGAACAGGATGATTCCCATGCCGCCGATCCACTGCATCAAGGCTCTCCACAGGTGGATTCCATGGCCCATTCCGTCGACGCTGGGAAGGATGGATGCGCCGGTGGTGGTGAATCCGGATACGGCTTCGAAGAATGCGTCGGATATTCCTATGGGTCGGGAGCACAGCATGAAGGGGAGCAGTCCGAACAGCGACAGCACTATCCAGACGGAGGCCGTGAGCAGGTAGCCGTCGCGTTTTCCCATGTGTGTGTGTTTGGGGCGCGATGTGTTTGTGGCCAGAAGTCCTGCCAGAAGTGTGACTCCCGAGGTGATGGCGAATGCCTGCCAGTCTGTTTCGTGGTATATCAGGCATGCGGCCATGGGAAACAGAAGGAAGGCGGCTTCTATGCACAGCAGCCATCCGATGATGCGCTGGATCATTGGTAGGTTTACCAGGCTGCGGTCGATTTTCTTGAACATGGCGGTTGTTGTTCAGCTGAAAAGTTTTTCGACTTTGTGCAGCGCCCCCGAGAGGCAGAACACGAGCACATGGTCGCCCGGAACGAGAATGGTGTCGCCGTTGATGAGCATTCCCTTGTTGTCGCGGATGAGTCCGGCCATGGTCATCTGTCGGGACAGTTTGAGGTGTTTCACGGGTATTCCCGCCACTTTCGAGCCAGGGCGGACATCGAGTTCGGCCACTTCGGCGTCGGCGAGCGCCAGGCATTTCGATGTGGAGGAGTCGGTGTCGAGCAATATCTGGAATATCGTGCTCGAGGCGAGGAGTTTCTTGTTCACCACCATGCCTATGTTCAGGTTTTCGGCCTGGGAGATGAACTGTATGTTTTCTACGTTGGCTATTGTTTTTCGGATGCCCATCTCCTTGGCGGTTAGGCATGTGAGGATATTTGCCTCGGAACTGTCGGTGAGCGCGGCGAAGGCGTCGTATTCGTCGATGCCTATTTCTGCGAGCAGGTCGGTGTCGCGGGCGTCGCCGTGGATTATTTCGCAGTGGCTGCATTTCTGCGGCAGTTTGCGGCACACTTCGATATCCGGTTCTATTATTTTGAATTTGAAGTGTTCGCCGGCGAGGTTTATCAGGCGTATGGCCATTTTCGACGCACCCATAATGAGTACCTTGCGGATGCGGTGCACGTTTTTGCCGCACATCCGGGGCAGTTCGTCCACGAACTCTCCGGTGGTGGTGAAGTAGAGTATGTCGCCTTCGAGCATGCAGTCGTCGCCGCGGGGTATGATGGTTTCGTGGTTTCGCTTGATGGCCGAAACGTGGAAGTGGCGGTTGCCGTAGGCGAAATCCTTCAGGTGCATGCCCACCAGGGGTGCTCCCTGGCGGAGTTTGACTCCTGCGAGGATAATCTTTCCGTTGTGCAGCTCGAACCAGTTCCGTGCCCATGAGTGGCGCATGGAGGTGATTATCTCCTCGGCGGCGAGGTGTTCGGGGTATATCACCCGGTCAACGCCTATGTGGTTCACGTGGGCGGTGTTGGCCGGGTTCATGAATTCGTAGGTGTCGATACGCGCCACGGTGCGTGCCGCTCCGAGGTTCTTGGCAATCGAGCAGGCCACGATGTTGTTGCTCTCGTAGGGTGTCACGGCAATGAACAGGTCGCAGTTGCCGGCTCCGGCCTCGCGCAGGGAAGCGAAGGATATCGGGCTGCCGAGAACTGTCATCAGGTTGTAGTTGGAGTCGAGCCATGCCAGTCGTTCGGCATTGCTGTCCACTACGGTTATGTCCTGTTCCTCGTTGCTGAGGAGCTTCGCAAGGTGCGAGCCCACTTCGCCGGAACCGGCTATGATTATTCTCATTGTCTGCTTTTGTTGGCGGATTCCATAATTGCCTTGGCAATGGACTCATGGTCGAAGCCGCACATGGCGTGCTGTTGTGCGGGGCTTGCCTGGGGTATGAATCGGTCGGGGATGCCCATTGGAGTCACTGTTACCGCAGGCGCGTTGGCGGCGAACCATTCTGCCACGGCGCCGGCGAGGCCTCCGGTGGCACAGCCGTCCTCGACGGTTATCACGGGGCGGCCGGAGGCGGCCACCTTTTCAAGTATGGAAGTGTCGATGGGTTTTATGAACTGCATGTCGTAGACTGCGGCTTCCACGCCTTTGGCGGCGGCTTCTTCGGCTGCCTGCAGGGCATCGTCGGCCACGGGGCCTATGGTGAGCACGGCCACGTCGGCTCCCTCACGCAGGCAGGTGCCGCGGCCAATCTCTACGGTTGTCATTTCGTTGCGCCACTGCGGGTTGCGTCCGGTTCCGCGTGGATACCGGATGGCCATCGGGCCGTGTGCGGTGGTGGCGGCCGTGTACATGAGGTTGCGGAGGGCGTGCTCGTTGCGCGGGGCGGCGATTGTCATGCCTGGAATTGTGCGCAGATAGGCCATGTCGTAGGCCCCGTGGTGTGTGGCGCCGTCCTCGCCTACAAGCCCGGCGCGGTCGATGCAGAAAGTCACGGGCAGTCCCATGAGGGCGACATCGTGGAATATATGGTCGTAGGCGCGTTGCAGGAAGCTCGAGTATATGGCTACGAACGGTTTCATGCCTTCTTTTGCCAGACCGCCTGCGAAGGTTACGGCGTGGCCTTCTGATATGCCCACGTCGAACACGCGCTCGGGAATCTGTGCCTGCATGGTGGCCACTGATGTTCCGGAACTCATGGCCGCCGTGATGGCAACTATGCTGCCGTCGGCTCTGGCAAGTTCAAGCAGGGTGTTGCCGAACACGTCCTGGTACTTGAGCGGCGAGCCTTCGGCACCTGCGCTCCTTCGGCCTGTGGCCGGGTCGAATTTTCCCGGAGCATGCCACGATGCCGGGTCTGCCTCGGCGGGAGCGTAGCCTTTTCCCTTTATGGTGCGCAGGTGCAGCAGGCGCGGGCCTTTCATGTCGCGTATGTCGGTGAGCACCCGCACGATACCTTCTACGTCGTGTCCGTCGAACGGTCCGAGATATCTTATGTTAAGCCCTTCGAAGATGTTCTGCTGTCTTGTGAGCAGGCTTTTGAGGCTGTTGTTGAACCGCAACACGGCGCCCCGGCGGCTCTCGCTGGCGATATGCAGCTTCTTGAGCAGCTTGTATGCCTTGTAGCGGAGGGTGTTGTAGGTCGGGGAGGTGGTAAGGTGTGTGAGGTAGTGGTTGAGGGCGCCGACGTTGTTGTCGATGCTCATGTCGTTGTCGTTAAGGACAATGAGCAGGTTGTTGTCGGTGTTGGCGGCGTTGTTTATTCCTTCGAATGCGAGGCCGCCGCTTATGGAGGCGTCGCCTACTATTGCCACGACATTGCGTTCGGGCTGTTCACCTTTGAGCTTGGAGGCTATCGCCATTCCCAGCGCCGCCGATATGGAGTTGGATGCATGTCCGGCGGAAAAGGTGTCGTAATCGCTTTCTCCCGGGTTCGGGAATCCGCTGATGCCGTCCTTGCGTCGGTTGCCGGCGAAAGCCTCGCGGCGACCTGTCAGCAGTTTGTGGGCATATGCCTGGTGGCCTACGTCCCATACCAGACGGTCGCGGGGGGTGTCGAATACGTAGTGCAGTGCTACGGTGAGTTCCACCGAACCCATGCTCGAGGCGAAGTGTCCGGGGTTGTCCGAGAGGCTGGCGATGAGGAAGCGGCGAATCTCGGAGCACAGTTCGGGAAGGCGCTCAACGGGGAGCCGACGAAGATCCTCTGGAGAGGATATGGAATCCAGAAGCGGAGTATGTGGCCGTTCGCTCATTTCTTTATGTATTTCTTATACATAGGTACAAAAATGATAATCGCAGAAGCGACAATCACAAATACGGTGTACAGAGTCACCTGAGCGTGTGCCAGCATGTAGCAGCACAAGCCCAGCCACAGCACTCCCAGGACCACGAACCTTGCTATTGTTCCTTTTTTCATACTTGCCTCATGCGTTTACTAAGGGACAAAAATACAAAAATTTGGCAGTAGCTCAAAAAAAGACTAATTTTGACCTTGATTCAACTGAAACACATCCTATACCCTATTTTATCCATGAATAAACAACTATTACTTCTGGTTTTCGCCGGCTTGTCGCTCTCGGCTGTACATGCCCAGAAACCGACGGTGATTCTGGGTGGCGAGGAGCTTACTGTCGACACTCTTTTTCATGCCAAAGTCGGCCCCGGCACCACACAGACCCAGCTGCACCTCTCCGGCGCCAATCCTCTGGACATCTACTACCTTACTGTCGACCGCACCACTCCCGGTGTGAGCATCCGCACTATATGTCCCGGTGGAAAAATCGCAGGCTCCAACCGCACATCGGCCATGGCGCAGGCTGAATCTACCGACAGCCGCCTGTACTTCGCCGGCACCAACGGCGACTTCTACTACACCGGCGGCAAGGCTACCGACGGCACATCGCTGGTGGGAACTCCCACATATTCCGCCGCCGTGAATGGCGAAACCTACAAGAGCAGCGGCGCCGGCTACCAGTTCTCGGTGGATGCCGAAGGCATTGCACGTGTCTGCCGTCTGAGCTGGCACAACGGCACCGCCACTTCCGGCGACAAGACTGTGCCTTTCCGTGCAGTGAATGTCGATGGAGCACCCGACAATGCAGTGACATTATACACGCCCCGTGGCTGGACATCGCCCTGCCAGGGACATCTCGCAGGCAAGTGTGCCGAAGTATCCGCACGCCTCGTGGAGGGCGACAGCTTCATTTCCGGAGGCTCTTTCCGTCTTGAAGTCACTTCCGAGGTGACATCCACCGGCGACAAGCCCGTGCCAGCCGACGGCTGCGTGATCATGGGGCGTGGCACTGGCGCTGAATTCATCCGCACACTTTCCGTGGGCGACATCGTGACCATGGACCAGGTTATCGAGACTCCCGAAGGCGAGAGAATCCGTCCTATGGAAATTGTCAGCGGCAACCCCAAGAATATCGGCGGCGGTGTGAACCTCAACAGCGAAGGCGAGCGCGGCGATGCCTCCGCGCGTCATCCCCGTACCGGCATCGGTGTCAGCGCCGACGGCAATACCATTGTGATGATGGTTATCGACGGTCGCGGAGCCTCGCGCGGTGTCACCACCGGCATGCTCGGCGACATGCTTCTCTACGCCGGTGCTTACGAAGGCGTGAACATCGACGGCGGTGGTTCATCGACTTTGTATACCGCGGCTCTGGGCGTGCGCAACACCTGCTCCGACGGCAACGAACGTTCCGTGGGCAACGGTGTCTTCGCTGCTGTCGACGGTGACGTGAACGATACCCGGGTGGCATCGCTGGCATTTGCCGACTGGCGCTTCGACGCGCCCCGCATGGGTCTCTACACCCCGCGTGTGTTCGCTTTCAACGCCGCAGGCGTGCTCATCGACAACGACTTCAAGGATTACACCCTGTCTTGCCCCGAATCGCTTGGCGAAATCATCTCCGACGGACATTCGCTGCTGGCGAACGGCACCTCCAGCGGTGTGCTCACCGCCAGGTACGGAAATGCCGAAGCGGCCACCATTCCCGTGTACATCACCGAAACCGAAGTCGCTCCCCGTGTGCCTGAAGTGCTTCTCGACGGTCACAGCAGCTATACAATCGAGCTCGAGGCCGAAGTGCTCGGCGCCAAGGTTCCCGTAAGCCCCGTCGCATACAGCTGGGAAAGTTCCGACGTGGCAGTGGCCACAGTCGACGCTGAAGGTGTGGTTACACCCGTGGCCGACGGCACCTGCACAATGACAGGCCGCGACGGCACTTCCGAAGTATCCCTTACCATAAAGGTGGAATCGCCGGCAGGCAACATCGTGCCGGTGGAAACCGACCACAGTGCATGGGATTTCAAGAAAACCCTTGTATCGACCCTCGAGACCACTCCTCTCGAAAACGGCTTCACCCTGGACTACAAAATGGGTAGCAGCGCCCGCGGCAGCAACATACGCCTGACCGACAAGAAACTGATGCCTTCCCGTCCCGACGCCGTGCGCATCCGCATTGCATCGGCATTGGCTATGCCCACACAGCTGAGCCTCACCATCACAGCGGCAAACCGCACCAAGAGCGACATCGTGGCATATAAGGAACTGCCCGCCGCCGCTCCCGCAGAATGGACTCTGCGCCTGTCCGATGTGTTCGACACTAACGACGCGGCCATATATCCACTGGAATTCGTTTCGTTGACCATCAGCCTTGGCGATGCGGCCAAATCGACAGGCAAGCTGGAAATCCCCGGCATTGAAATGGTGTACGACAAAGGACAGACCGGCGTGGACAACATAGTTGTCGAGAATCCCGCCGACGCTCCAGCCGAATACTTCACACTCGAAGGTATCCGCGTGGAAGGCAATGCCCTCACCCCCGGTGTATATATTGTACGTCGCGGAAACACTGCCACAAAGATTCTGGTTAAATAACAGATTATTCATCCTCCCATAGCAACAGAGCGGCTGCCTG
>DKUJ01000043.1:0-27112 GCA_002490635.1 Porphyromonadaceae bacterium UBA7207 | reverse complement strand
CAGGCAGCCGCTCTGTTGCTATGGTCTTGGGATATTTTTCTCAGAAGAACATGCCCATCATCATCGAGGGGAGCAGTCCCAGGGCTATGCTCGCCATCACCAGCCACACAGCCCATTGCGAGGCTGTGCGGGCGGCTTTCAGCCGTCCCTTCAGGTAATAATGGTTCACCAGGATGGACGCCACAAGCGCTCCCAGAGTCACCGGCGAGCAGCAGAGTATTGTCAGTGCTATGCTCCAGCCCAGATAGGTGGGAGGGCAGGGCGGTTTGGCCTGCATCGGGGCAATGGCCGGTGCGAAGGCCGCCTCGGGATATACCGGTTGCCGGAATTCGGCGAAGCCGGCGATGTTGTCGTTTGCCCGGGGCGCGTCTTCGGCTGTCTCTGGCTGCCGGTCGGCATAGTCGCATGTCTGAGGAGCGGACTCCTCGAACAGAGGCGCCATCTCCGGCAGCGAGCCTGCGGGATACCACTTGGGAAGGCCGTCGAACCACACCTTGGTGTCGGGCGTAACCGGCAGCGAGCGCAGCTCCTCGAATTCAAACGGACCCTGCTGGCGTCCGTCGAGATAAACCCATACTTTCATGACTCCCCCTGATGTTTCAGAAGTGGTTGGCCTCGTGTCCCACGATGCTCGACAGCAGGTGGTTGGCAAGGCGGCTCGCTCCCAGGCGGAAGAGCTCGTTGGTGAGCCATTCCTCGCCGAGGACTTCCTTGATTATGGTGTAGTACTTCACGGCGTCCTCGGTGGTTGCCACGCCTCCGGCGGCCTTGAAGCCCACGCGCAGGCCGGTTTTCTCGTAGTATTCCTTTATGGCCTGCGCCATCACATAGGTGGCCTCCAGCGAAGCCCCGGGGTATTCCTTGCCGGTGGAAGTCTTCAGGAAGTCGGCGCCGCTGTAGAGCGAGAGAATCGACGCCATTTTTATGTTGCGGGCGGTGCGCAGGGCTCCAGTCTCGAGAATCACCTTGAGGCGTCCGTCGCGTGTGGCCTCCTTCTGCTCGGCGATTTCGTCGCACAGACTCTCGTAGTCATGGTCGAAGAAGTAGCCGAGGTTGAGCACGATGTCGATTTCGTCGGCGCCGTTGGCGACAGCCAGCGAGGTTTCGGCAATCTTCACTTCTTCAAATGTCTGCGACGAGGGGAAGCCGCCGCTCACGCATGCAATCTTCACATCGCTCACTTCCAGCACTGTGCGCACCACAGCCGCGAAATTGGGATATACGCATATGGCGGCCACGTTGGGCAGCGAAGGGAATTTTTCGGCGAAGCTGTTCACAGCCTCGGTGAAGCGGGCTACGCTCTGGGGCGAGTCGGTGCTCTTGAGGGTGGTGAGATCGATGGAGTTGAACAGGAAGCGATATACCTCCTTGTTGTTGTTCTCCTGATAGTGGTCGGCGAGAATCTTCGCCACGGCATCGGCAACCTGCCGGTCGTCTTCAACCACATTGCTGGCAGCTATGGCCTGGGCATATTTGTCGGGCAGCTGTGCCGCCTCACGGTTTTCTTCGCTCATGATGTTATCTTTTTATTCTGTTTGTGTCTCTTACAGTCCCGAACGTTTTTCTTCTCCACATTGTTGGCGAAAGCGCCAGCCATGTCGATGCCGTGCTGGTTCGCTATGGCGAGCAGCACCCACAGGGTGTCGGCAAGCTCGTCGGCAAGGTCGAGTCTCTCGCCGGCCTTGGCACTCTGCTCGCCGTCGGTGCGTGCGATAACGCGTGCCACCTCGCCGACTTCCTCGGCCAGGATGGCCATGTTGGTCAGCGGCGAGAAGTACCGAACTCCCACGGTGTTTATCCACCGGTCGACAATAGCCTGAGCCTCGGCCAAGGTGAGCGCGCCGGTTGTTTCCGCTTTGTCTGTCATAGTGCAAATATAGTGTTTTTTTTGCACGGACGTGTCGGAACTGATGTCAAGTCACGGCAAAAACATTTCCCATGCTTCTGCCGTCTGTTCCCGGATGTTGTCGATGGATGTAAATCCAGCCGAGTGTCGGCGATAGATCAGTATTTTATCTGGAAGTATGCACCGCGTCCGCGGCCTACATGCCTGCCGTCGAGGTATAAGTCGACACGTTCAGTGTTTTCGTTGTACTCGACAGCGAGATTGAACGATTTGGCTCCGATGTGGAGTTCGACAACCGCCTTAGGCTTATTCAACGAATGCAGAAGGTCTGTTTCTCCAAAATGGATTTCGGCGTTCTCCAGCGATTTGGAGATATAATACGCCCCATAGTTCATCGCAAGCATGTGGTCGGTTTTTTCCAAGAATGGCTCCTCTGGTTTTGTGGTTGCGATATTATATCTTTCGCCACGGAAGATGATATATATATCTTCATCGGATATGTTATCGGATGAGTTTTTCAGAAGTTTGATTTTATAGAGATATGGACGGCATATATCCACATCATAAATCTCTTCCTTACATGAGAACATCACCGTTACCATTGTCAGGCACAGGATTGAAATTATAATCTTTATTCTGTTCATTTGTTGGGGGTTGCTATAATGTATTTCAGATTTTTATTATAATGTATGGAGCCTACATGTAGGTAATTGAAGTTAAAATCCCGTTTTCTTCCGCACCAAGCGCAAGAGGTGGGTTTTCGTATTCGCATGATGCCAGGATTAGAATGGAAATGATAAGGAACAGAAATTTTTTCATGATACTTTTTCATTGCGTGCGCCGCAAAGATAATGATAAAGCAATGTAAATTACAATAGGTTCAATGTTAAATATTCAAAAATCAAAATTGAATTAAGCTGTATCTGAAAAACACACGGAAATGGAGTGTCAGTGCACGGGTTCCGGAGCAGCCGGTCGGCTATTATGCCTGGTTTTTACTCACATAGCGGCTCACCATGTGGCTCAGGGCCGCTGTGAATACAGGCAGCATGAGCATGCCGGAGCATGAGGCTATCATTACCGAAAGTTTGCCCATGGTTGTCTGTGCGTAGTAGTCGCTGCCCAGTGTGGTGGCCTGCAGGCTCATGAATTCCAGGGCATCCCAGTAGTCGCGCACCTGCGGGCTGACTCCCGATTCGTGGAGGTAGAACACCAGCGATGTGAAGTAGACAATCAGCAGCAGGATGGCCGTGTACGATACGAACAGCCCTATGCTGCGGTTGCCGGAGATGAAAACCAGAACAAGCACCAGTGCCAGAAGGCCCCGCGCCATTGGCATGAGGTGAAGAACATAGGCGGCTATGGGACCCGGATGGATGCCTGCGGCTTCCGCCACTATGGCGAACGGTATGGACAGCAACAACAGCGCCCAGTTGCGCGCGACATAGCGCCGGCGGTCGGTGGCGTTCCACAGTCCGGCTGCGAAGTCGGCCATGAACACGAGGCACACCCACAGCTGCGACCGGCGGTAGATGCCGTTGTGCAGAAAGTCGGTGCGCGGGCTGAACGCGTCGAGGCTTACCACGATAATCAGCGCCACGCTCACTGTGAGAGTGAGCATGTCGACGGTGCGGCAGATAACGTTTCTGGTTTTCGCTGACAGCATAATGCGGCGGTGATATATACTATTAACACTCCATGTACGGCAATTGTTAACCGGCGTTGCGGCGGACACATGTGCAGACAGTGCCGACCGCCGGCATTGCATCTTTGCACTGTCGGGAAACAGACAATCCTTCCCGCGCTTTTCGAAATATGGAAACAACCACTGACACACAGGCCACGCCCACAGCCGTGCCTCCCGAACCCGATGCCGAATCGCTGCGCGCCGACATCGACCTTCTGCGGGCCATAGGGAGCAATCCGCGCACGGCCCATTTCCTGGCCGAGCTTGCCGCCGGCGGCGATGCCCGCAGCCTCCTCCACCTGCATTTTCCCGAGGAGTTCGACGCCGCC
Source organism: Porphyromonadaceae bacterium UBA7207 (assembly GCA_002490635.1). GTDB lineage: Bacteria > Bacteroidota > Bacteroidia > Bacteroidales > Muribaculaceae > CAG-873. The sequence goes on along the minus strand of DKUJ01000043.1, from coordinate 23,250 downwards.
GGCGACGCGCCCGATGAAGCCGCAGAGCCGCAGGCAGCGCCACCCGGGCCTGCTCCGCAGGCGCTGTCTACGCCCATGTACCGTTCGGACCTTGTGCCCGAACCCGCTCCCGACAGCTGCCCGACTTTTCTGAGCCATATCTCCGGAGGATTCTGGGACTGACCTCCGACACATTCTTCCAACTTCTAAAAAGCATACATTATGAGCGAAAACTTCGTACAAGGCACTGCCGGCGGCAACCATGTGTCCGGCAAACCACTCACTCTTCCGCTGATCGAGCAGGGAGCTCCCGGGCTGCTGCAGAACACCATCGACGAACGCATAGTGAAGGTGCGCCCCATGTCCACACCTGTCGACCAGCTGTCGCGCTGTTCGGGCAGCCGGCGCTCCGGCTCCATGACCGTGGAATACTACTCTGTCGACACCAAGCAGACCGAGACCACCACCTCCCGCGACATCGCCGCCGGTGTGGGCCGGCGCGTGGGCGACAATATCTATGTGCACAAAATCAACACTGCCGACGACACCATATTCGAAGTGTCCGAAACCATTCTGGTGCCGGAAATCAAGGGCTACGATGCTTCCGGAAAAGCCTCCGGACCGCTGGTGCTCTATGTCACCGAACGTTCGTCGTCCGGGCTGTCGGTGGCGCCGGTGAACGGCGAAGTCTCCGATGCCGGCATTGCCATCCCCGCCATTCCCGCGGGCACCCGGCTGGTGCGCATGGGGCGTGCGGCAACGGAGCTCGACGTGCAGACCGCTCAGTTCGCCGCACTTCCGCGCAAGGCCTACAACAACTGCCAGATTTTCAAGATGCAGGTCGAGCAGACCACTCTTGCGAAAATAGCACGCAAGGAGGTGGGATGGAATTTCTCCGACCAGGAGGAGGCCGCGATAATCGACATGCGCCTGGGCATGGAGAAGAATTTCATCTTCGGAAGCTGTGCCAAGCTGTTCGATGCCACCAAGAACGAGTACATCTACCTCACCGGCGGCATATGGTACCAGACACCACGCGAGCACGGCATAAACCTTAACAACATTTCCGAGGGCGATATGGTGGAACTGTGCGCGGCGGCATTCACCCGCAACTGCGGCAGCAAGCGGAAGATTCTTATTGCCGGAACCGAGCTTATGACCGCTCTGAGCAAGGTGCAGTACTCCAAGACCATCAGCGCCGGCGACACCTTTGCCAAATGGGGTGTGGAATTCCGTGAGATTCGCTCCAATTTCGGCAGCCTGTATGTGCTGCATTCCGAGGTGTTCGACCAGTGCGGCCACGCCGCCGACGGTTTCGTGCTCGACCCCGACTACATGACCAAATATGTGCATGTGCCTTTCCGTGCCGAAACCCTCGACCTGCGCCGCTCGGGTGTGCGCAACACCGACGCTGTGGTGCTCACCGAGGCCTCCTGCCTGGTACTCCGCTATCCGCAGAGCCACATGCGTGTGATAGGCGTGGTATAATGGTTCTCAAACATGCTCCCGTACACAGCTTATGAAAGTGACATACACAAAAAGCCGGCTCATTGCCTACGCCCGGCGGATAAGCGGATTCGATTGCCTCCGGGCCGACTGCGGCGCCGAACGTGCCGATGGCGTCGATGTCGACGCCTTGCTCGGCGATGCCCTCCGCCGGTGGTATCTCGCCTTGCTCGACAATGGTCCTGTCGGATATCTCGCACCCGAAGAGTTGACTGTTGTGGCTGCCAACGAAATAGGCATTGCCGGCGGCACGTCCATGGCTCTTCCTGAGAATTGCCGGCGGGTGCTGTGGCTCCGGCTGCCCGGCTGGCACCATGGCACAGTGCCGCTCGCCGCCTCCGAGGCCGACCGTGTCGTCCTCCGTCAGCTCAATCCCTATACGGCATCCACGCCGTCGGCGCCGGTGGCGGTGCTGGCACCTTCGGGCCGCTCGGTAACCGCATGGCCTGCGGCAGCCGAGTATGGCACTCCTAAGGTGATGGCGGCCGCCGACACCGGGGAGGATTCGTTCGTGTTCGACGATTCGGCGCTGGCAACTCTTCCGGAATTTCTGCAAACAGTAAAAATTGTGCAATATGCCGATATCTGACATCCTCGGGCGTGCCTACAGCGCATGGAACGCCTGTGCCGGCCTAAGGAGCCGGCGCGCACGGTGCAAGCGGTTCACATACGGCGACCAGTGGAGCGACCCCGTGGCCGACGGCCGCAACGGCACACTCACCGAGGCGGAGCTGATAGAGCGCTCCGGAAAGCATGCCTATACCAACAATCTCATCTGCCAGCTGGTGAAAACGGTAGTGGGCCGCTACCGCACCAATGCCGCCGATGCAGCGGTGTATGCCGGCGACATCGCCGCCGTAGCCCGGGCGAACAGCCTCGCCGAGCTCGATGCGCGCCTGCTCGAGGAGTTTCTCATTTCGGGATGCGCCATACAGCGCATTGTCGACGAACGCCGCTGGAACGGCTCGGGTGTGTGGATCGACAACGTGGATCCCAGGCGCTTTTTCGTGAACGCCTTCTGCGACCCACGCGGATGGGACATCGACCTTTGCGGAATGCTGCACGACATGTCGCTGCCGGAAATAATCAACCGCTTCGCAGGCTCGAGCGCCGCGCGTGCCGCCGAGCTGCGCAAGCTCTTCGGAACGGCCGATGCCGCGGCGGATTCGGGGCTTACAGGTATGGAAAGCACCACCGGCAGCTTTTTCTGCAGTGGCGCTGCCGGCAAATACCGTGTTGTGGAAGTGTGGAGTTTCGACAGCCGCCCGGGCAGCGACAGTTCGCCCGATGCCGATTTCTGCTGGCACTGCCGTTTTTTCGCTCCCGACGGCACCCTGCTGGCCGACTACGATTCGCCATACGGCCACGGCTCGCATCCGTTTGCCGTAAAGTTCTATCCGCTCACCGACGGCGAGGTGCACTCGTTCGTGGAGGACGTGCTCGACCAGCAGAAATTCATCAACCGCCTTGTGGTGACACTGGACCACATAATGGCATGTTCGGCCAAAGGTGTGCTGCTCTTTCCCACCGACCAGCTGCCCAAGAACGTGAGCTGGGACCATGTGGCCGACGCGTGGGCGCGAGCCGACGGGGTGATTCCCGTGACCGGCCGTGGCACGGCGATGCCGCAGCAGGTTGTGACAACCGCCGCCGGCAACAACGCTTTCGAGTTGCTGGGGCTTCAGATGAAGCTCTTCGAGCAGGTGAGCGGAGTAGGCAGCGCGCTCATGGGCAGGGCGAGCGGAGCACGCGGTGCAGACATGCTCGACAACGAGGTGAGGAACGCGACCATAGCGCTTGCCGACCTCTTCGACAGCTTCACGGCTTTCACCGACCAGCGCAACGCCAAGGCTCTGGCAGTGGCCAGGGCATGAACAGGGTTACTGTCCGCGCTTCTTGCGGTCGTTGTGCATCTTGATGCCGAAGATAATCACCGAGCTCACCGAAGCTATCATGTTGGTGATCACCAGCGGCCAGTTGTGGAGCATTATACCCTGGATGACGAAGAACACCGAGCCAAGTCCGAGCATTATGAAGGTGGGCAGCGCGATGCCGTCGGTCTGGCGGGTGCGGATTGTGGATATCGCCTGGGGAAGATATCCCAGAACCATGCAGAGGCTTGCTGAGTAGCCTATGATGTTGAGCAGAAGGTCGTTCATAGCATAAAATGAATTGTCGACAGCGATGCCGAAGCCAGGGTCTGTGGCAAGACCCCGGTTCCGGCATCGCTGCGTAGGAATGTGTCAGTTATGTAATTCAGGTAAATTTTTCATCAGTTATTCGATTCGAGGGTGCAGATGGAAACGCGGTTCCAGGATTCTTCGTCGAACATGTTGCCTATGCCTTCACCGGAAGCCTCGATGCGGGATTCGGGGATGTTGTAGCGGCGCATGAGTGTGTTCTTCACAGCCTCGGCACGTGCCTGGGCAAGGCGTACGTTGAAGTCGTAGTTGCCGTCGCGGCTGGCATAGCCCTTGATCACGACTTTCGACTGGGGATGGCTCTTCATATAGTCGGCAATCATGGTCACGTTGGGCATCTGGTCGGCGGTGATGGCGTGCGAGCCTATGCGGAAGAAAACGAAGCGAACCGAGTTGTATTTGTTGTCGACCTCGCGCACCACCTGGGGCTGGCGGTTGCGGCAGCTGTCGAGTTCGGTGGCCAGAGCGTCGGCGCGCTGCTGCCATGCGGCGGCATTGGCGTCGGAGGCGGCAAGCTGCGAGCGGAGGCTGTTGATGTCGCCGTTCAGGGCGTCAACCTGGGCCTGGTCGTAGGGGCGCACACATTCGAATCCGCCGAAGTTATAGGTAACGCCGGCAAGGAGCTGGAAAGTGGCCTTGTTGATGTTGTAGCCCACGTTGCTCTGGGCGAACTCGCCGCCCATGTTCCACACCACCGACGGCTTGATGGCGATTGTCACGTTCTCGGTAACGTTGAAGTTAAAGTTGAGACCGGCGCGTGTGGCGAAATAGTTCTGGTCCCTGCGGGAGGCCATATCCTCGCCGTTGTTGATATAGTAGTGGCCCCAGCCGGCGCCCAGGACGGCCTCGATGGTGAAGGGCCTTTTGTGACAGGGATAGCCGCCGAAGAGGTTGAAAAGATCGGCGGTACCGTAGATGCCCACGTAGCTGTTGTCAAAGGCTGTGCTGCTGTGCATGCGTCCTTTCCACGGCGAGGTGTTGACCCCGAAAAGGGCTTCGGCGCCTACGCCGAACACGGGGGTTATCTGTTTGCCGAGGTGGAGACCGGCTGTGCCGCGCATGGAGCCGAAGAATGCCTGTCCTTTCATGGGGGTTACAACACCGCCGTCGAGGCCGATGTACCAGTTGTCGAAGAACTTGGGCTGCTGCATTACCTGTGCGCCTGCCGAGAGGCCGCCGAAGGCCGCTATCGCCGCGGCCGCGAGGAGAGTTTTTTTCATATCGTGTCTTGCATTTTTTTGTCGGGCGCAAAGGGTTGCAAAGATAGTGCAAACAATTGTTACAACCCAACAAATTGACAAATTTAACTTAACGACTGTTGAGCCTCTTTACTCGAAAGAAAGTCGTTGAAAGGTGTTCGGAAATTAAACAAGCCAACGGTGAAAAAGGTTTATTCGGCTGCGTAATCGGCTGGCTTGTCGTATTGTAGGCCTACGTTATCGACCCAGAGTGTCAGCCCCGGAGTGCCGGTGAACGGTTCGCCGCTTCCGGCGGAGAACATCACTATCAGGTGTGTGGGCCGGGCGTCGGGGCTGTCCCAGCCTTCCTCCACCACGGGCACCATGTCGCCGCGGGAATTCTGCGCGAAGTACGATTTGCTTTCGGGAATAAGTCCCATATATGGGCGGAAGAAGCTCTCGGAGCTTATGTCGCCGTAGTGCACGGTGAGTTCGTGGCCGTCGACCCATTCCGGTGTGCTGTGTGCCATGAGTTCGCGGCCGGTGCCGACGCGCCGGGCGTGTATGTTCCCTTGTGAGTCTTCCCAGCGCCGCTGCAGGATGATGAACACTTCGGCCTTGTCGGTGCCGGGGAGGTTTTTCTTTTTCCCGAAACCGCTGGAATAGATTCTGCCGCCATTGGCGGGGATGTGCAGCTTGTAGTCGTAGACCAGTGCCGAGGGCCGCCCGTCGAAGGGTATGCCCATTTCCATTTTGCCGTAGGGGTCGCTGGTGCTTTTCACCGGCTCCAGCATCCGGCCCAGGAACATGGTGCCCGCCACAAGAACGTCGATGTTGATCAGTCCAATGGCCTTGCAGTTTTCCATTATGGTGGTGAGGCGCGCGCATTTTCCGCTGCCCCTGGTGTCGGGGAAGACGGCGTTGCTCACTTTCGTTATACCCATCACCTTTGCCATCACGTTGGACGTAGCCCACGGCGAACCTCCGGAGGGATTGTAGGGCTTGTCGCCTTCGATGGTGGCGGTGGGGCCGATGGCATAGCACCTCTTGTGCTGGCCCCCGATGAGTCGGCTTTCTTGGATATTGCGAGTCACCCACTGGTCCATGTTTCCGTAGGGAATCGGGCGGACGGCCGACTGCGCTGCGGCTGTGGCCATGGCGGCACACAGGCATAGAGCGATGAAGATGCGTTTCATAAACAGAAAAGTTGTTTGTGGTGTTTCATGGCCATCAGAGAGTTATGACGGAATCATACCTCCTCGGGGCTATGTCCATATAAAACGGACGGAGCGGCCATAGGGTTCGCTCCGTCCGTTTTACAGGATGCATCGTGTGGGAGCTTCAGTCGTCGAGGTCCACGCGGTGTCCTGCAAGAGGTTTGCCGTAGTAGCGCACGAAGTTTACAATCTCGTCGCGTATTTCGGAGGGCGCGATGTCTGCCTCGATGCGCTGCAGGGCATTGAATATCGAGGTGGATGTCTGGTACAGGTGGCGGTAGGCCTTGGCCACGTCATCGATCTGCTCGTCGGAGAAGCCGCCGTGTTTGCCCATCACCACCGAGTTCACGCCGTAGTAGCTCACCGGATTGTGTGCCATGATTACGAACGGAGGCACATTGGCGCTCACGCGTGTGCCGCCTTTGAGCAGTGCGAATTTGCCCACACGGCTTTTCTCGTGCAGCACCACGGCCGAGGAGAGAATCGCGCCCCGGTCCACGAACACGCTGCCGGCCACCGACACGCCGTTGCCGATCACGCAGTCGCCCACAATCACCGAGTCGTGGCCTATGTGCGAGTCGGCCATGATGAAGCAGTTGGGGCCTATGCGTGTGCCGTTGGGGTCGGCGAAGCCGCGGTTGATGATCACATGCTCGCGGATTACAGAGCCGTCGCCGACGGAGCAGCGCGAGGGTGCGCCTTTCCAGCGGAAGTCCTGGGGGTCGGCGCCGACAATGGCGCCCTGATACACCTTGATGTTTTTGCCCAGTGTCGTTCCCTTGAGAACCGAGGCGTAGGGCATGATGCTGCAGCCGTCGCCGATTTCAGTGTCGGCATCGACGAAAGCGAAGGGATGGATTGTTACGTCGTTGCCGATTCTGGCGGCTGGGTCGACGTGGGCGAGTGGACTGATCATGGCATTCTGGTTATCGTCCGCCGCCGAGGCTCTGGTAAAGGTTGATTACCGAGCGTGCGCGGCTGAGTCTGGTGTTTATCTGGCTTATCTGTGCGCTCAACAGGCTCTGCTGTGCGGTGAGCACTTCGAGGTAGCTTGTGTTGCCGGTGGAGTACATCATAAGGTCTTTGGTGTATTCCACGGATTTCTCGAGATTTTCGATCTGGTCGTCGAGATATACCGACTTTTCGAGGCTCTTTTCGTAGACGGTGAGAGCCTCGCTCACTTCGGCGGCTGCCGACATTATCGTGTACTCGAAGTTGTTGAGTGCCTGCTGTTGCTGGGCTTTGCTTGCCTGGAGGCGGGCGATGTTCTGTCCGCGTGCGAACAGCGGGGCGGTGAGGGAGCCGGCCAGCTGGTAGAACCAGTCGCCGGGGTTCTTGATCATCGAGCCGAGGAGATTGGTGAACCCTCCGTTGGCGGTGATGTTGAGTCCGGGATAGAATGCCGCTCGTGCGCCGGCGGTAGCGTAGAATGCCGCTGCAAGGTCCTGTTCGGCGGCTTCCACATCGGGGCGGGCGGCCAGCTCGGCCATGGGCACTCCGGCACGGAGAATGGCGGGAGTGTGCAGCTCGAGGTCGTTGTTGACCTCCCATTCGCGTGGCATGGTGTTGAGCAGCAGACTCATGGTGTTGTTGAGCTGATGCAGCGACACCTCAAGGTCGGTTATCGACGACAGTATCGAATAGTAGTTTGCCGCCGATTGTACCACGGCAGCTTCGGTAACACCACGTCCTCCTTCTTTGAGGTCGCGCATGGTCTGCACCGTCTGTTGCCACAGCACTGCGGTGCCGCGCGACAGCTCGAGCTGCTGGCGCACTGCCACTATCGAATAGTAGGTGGTGGCCACGGCGGAGATTATCTGCGAGCGCACGGCCTGGGTGTAGGCCTTGCTCTTGCGCAGCGATGCCTCAGCTCCACGCTTGTTGTTGAGAGTTTTGCCGAAGATGTCGATTTCCCAGCTCACCTGTGCTGGAATGGTGTATGTCCAGGAGAGGTCGCTGCCGGCATAGGATGCGCCGGCGCCGTTGGGCGCTATTGCCACCGATGGCAGATAGGCCAGGCGTGCGCCCTTGAGGTTTGCACGGGCCACCTCCACGTTGAGGCGGGCGTTCTCGAGCGAGGTGTTGTTCACCAGAGCCGAGTCGATGAGGGCTGCCAGCACAGGGTCGGTGAACACATCCTCCCAGAGGAGGTTGCCGAACACCGTGCTGTCGGCGGGAGCCTTCCTTGCGGCGGCGTAGGCAGCCGTGAGCGGGCTGTCGGTCGGCGTCTGGTATTTCTGGTATATTCCGCAGCTGCCCAGCATGCCCGCGAGGGCTATGGCGGCGGCGATGCGTGCTGTCTTTATAATTGTCATGATTCTTCGGATATGTTACTTGGCGTACTGCTCGATTTCGTTCTCGATGTTGCCGCCGCGTTCCTGGTTCTGCCAGCGGATAGGCTTGATTTTTTCCTGCAGCATCTGGAATACCACGAACAGCGCGGGGACAATGAAAATCTGGCATATCATGCCTATGAGCATGCCGCCTACCGAGCCGGCGCCCAGCGAACGGTTGCCGTTGGCGCCAACGCCATGGGCGAACATCAGAGGCAGAAGGCCGATCACGAGTGCCAGCGAGGTCATAAGGATGGGGCGCAGACGTGCTCCGGCACCGGCGATGGCGGCGTTGACGATGCTCATGCCCGTGTGCCGGCGCTCCAGGGCGAACTCTACGATGAGAATCGCGTTCTTGGCAAGCAGGCCTATGAGCATGATAAGCGCGATCTGGAGGTAGATGTTGTTGGAGAGTCCGAACATCTGTGCGAAGATGAAGGTGCCGGCCAGACCAAAGGGTATCGAAAGAATCACTGCGAAGGGCAGCATGTAGCTCTCGTACTGTGCCGAAAGCAGCAGATACACGAACAGCAGACACAGGCCGAAGATGGTTGCCGTGGCTCCCGAACCGTTGGAACCGGCTTCCTCGCGGGTCATGCCGGCATATTCATAGCCGTAGCCCGGAGGCAGGGCCTGGGCGGCCACGCGCTCGATGGCGGCGATGGCGTCGCCGGAGGAGTAGCCGGCCCGGGGCTGGCCTGTCACGGAGATGGAGGTGAACATGTTGAAGCGGTTCATAAGGTCGGGACCGTAGACGCGGGTGAGCTTCACGAAGTTGGCGATGGAAGCCATCTCACTGCCGTTGCGCACCTTGATGCTGTTGAGGGTCTCGGGGCTTACGCGGCTTTCGGGAGCCGCCTGCATCATCACGCGGTAGATTTTGCCGAAACGGTTGAAGTTGGACACATACATGCCGCCGTAGTATCCCTGGAGGGTCTGGAGAATGGTCGCCGGGCTGATGCCTGCCTGCTTGGCCTTGGCGGCATCGATGTCGATCATGTACTGCGGGAACGAAGGATTGAAGGTGGTGTATGCCATCTGTATCTCGGGGCAGGCGTTGAGTTGCGCCAGGAAGCCCTGCACCACGGCGAAGAACTGGTTGATGTCGCCGCCGGTGCGGTCCTGCATCTTGATTTCGAAACCGTTGGTGGCGGAGTAGCCTGAAATCATGGGCGGTGCGAAAATCATCACGCGGCCGTCGCGGACATGCTGGCCTGTGAGGGCATACAGCTGCGCGATTACATCGTCGGAACTTTCTCCCTTGCCGCGTTCGCTCCAGTCCTTGAGTTTCATGATGAACGCGCCGTACGTCGGGCCCTGTCCGGCGATGAACGAATAGCCGTTGATCATCTGCCGGATTTTGATGGCAGGTATTGTGGCGGCCAGGGAGTCGATCTGCTCAAGCACTTCGGCGGTGCGCTCCTGCGAGGAGCCCGCGGGCATGTCGACCATGGCAAAAACCACGCCGGTGTCCTCGTTGGGTACCATGGCCGAGGGAGTGGAGCGCATAAGCCATACCAGCACCACAGCCGCGGCAACCACGATGCCGAACGATATGTATTTATGATGTGTGAACCATCCCACCTGTTTGCGGTAGCGGTCGAGGATTTTGGCGAAGTTTTTCTCGAAAGAGTTCTGGAAGCGTTTTCCGAACAGCCCCATCACGCCCACCACGGCTGCTACCCAGCAGAGGATGCTGAGCCAGGGAGTGGCGAAGCCGAACCATCCCATCACCATGGCGAAGATTGTGAAGGCCACAAGTACGAAGGTGATTGCCGGATGTATGTCGAGGGCGAATTTGCGCTTGTAGCGTTTGCCCATTACCTCGCGGGCTGCCGCGGAGGCTTCCTTGTAGCGGTCGCCGAACGATTTGGCGTCTTCGCCTTCGGCGCGGTGCGGCTTAAGGAAGATGGCACACAGTGCCGGGGAAAGGGTGAGGGCGTTCACTGCCGAGAATCCGATGGCTATGGCCATGGTGAGGCCGAACTGGCGGTAGAACACGCCGGAGGTGCCGGGCATGAACGACACGGGGATGAACACCAGCATCATCACAAGGGTGATGGAGATAAGTGCTCCTGCGATTTCGTTCATGGCGTCGATGGAGGCGCGCCGGGAGCTGTGGTAGCCCTGGTCGAGCTTGGCATGCACGGCCTCGACCACCACAATGGCGTCGTCCACCACAATGGCTATCGCAAGCACAAGGGCCGACAGGGTGATGAGGTTTATCGAGAAACCGATAAGGTTCATCACGAAGAACGTGCCCACAAGGGCCACGGGAATCGCGATGGCGGGAATAAGGGTGGAACGGATGTCCTGCAGGAAGACGTACACCACGAAGAACACCAGAATGAATGCCTCTATGAGTGTGTGGATTACTGTGTTGACCGATGCATAGAGGAAGTCGTTGTTGTTCATCGGCACGTCGATAATGGTGCCTTCGGGAAGGTCCGATTTCAGACGGTCGCACAGCGCAAGGCAGTTCTCGATAATTTCCGTGGCGTTGGAACCGGGAGTCTGGAACACGATTGCCATCGACGACATGTCTCCGTTGTTCTTGTTGGAGAAGCCGTAGGTCACACGTCCCAGCTCTATGTCGGCAACTTCGCTGAGGTAGAGCACTTCGCCGTTGGCTCCGGTACGCACCACGATGTCGCCGAACTGCTCGGGGGTGGTGAGTCGGCCGCGGTAGCGCATGATGTACTGGAAGGATTGGTTGCCCTGTTCGCCGAAGGCGCCTGGTGCGGCCTCGATGTTCTGCTCGGCCAGAGCCGCGGAGATGTCGGACGGCATGAGATGGTACTGTGCCATCACTTCGGGCTTGAGCCATATACGCATGGAGTAATCGGCGCCGAAGCTCATCACATCACCCACGCCCTCCACACGCTGGAGCTCGGGGATGATATTGATTTTCATGTAGTTGTCCAGGAACTCAGGCGAGTATCTGCCGGAAGTGTCCACCAGCGCCACGCCCACGAGCATGGATGTCTGGCGTTTTTTTGTCTGCACGCCCACCTGGTTCACTTCGGAAGGCAGAAGGTTCGATGCCGCCGACACGCGGTTCTGCACGTCCACAGCCGCCATGTTGGGGTCGAAACCCTGGCGGAAGTACACGTTGATGGTTGCGCTGCCGGTGTTTGTGGCCGTGGATTCCATGTATGTCATGCCTTCGGCGCCGTTGATGCTTTCCTCGAGGGGCGCTATCACGGAGTTGAGCACGGCGGCGGCGTTGGCGCCGTTGTAGGTTGTGGTCACCGAGATTGTAGGTGGCGCGATGTCGGGATATTGGGTAACCGGCAGGGCAGAGAGCCCTATGATGCCGAGCAGGACGATGAATATGGATATCACCGTCGAGAGCACAGGCCGGTTTATAAACGTATCAAGTTTCATAGCTAACGGTTAATGCAGCCTTTGCGGTCAGTTGTTTGTTTTGGGGGTGACGACAATGCCCGGGCGTACTACGGTGCCTACGCCTTCCACCACCACGCGGTCGCCGGGGTTGAGACCGGAGGTTACCACGAAAGTCTGGCCGTCGCTGTAGGGTTCCACGGTTATCTGCTTGCTCACTGCGGCATTGGAGTCGTTGAGCACATAGACATAGCGCAGGTCCTGTACCTCGTATGTGGCACGCTGGGGCACGGTGAGCACGCCATGGTTGCTGCGGGGAATCAGCACCTGGCCGGTATTGCCGCTGCGGAGGCGTCCGCCGGGATTGTCGAACAGAGCGCGGGCCGAGGCGGCGCCGGTGGTGTTGTCGATCATGCCGGAGAGTGTGGCCACGCGGCCCTCGACGGGATAGATGGAGCCGTCGGCGAGCTGGAGTTTCACTGCGGGGAGGGCGCCGATGCGTTCGTTCACGCTTGCGCCGCCGTCGGTGAGCTCGAGGAGGTCGCGTTCCGACATCGAGAAGTAGGCATAGACCTGCGAGTTGTCGCTGATGGTGGTCAGGGGCTGTGCGCTCGTGGGCGAGGCCAGCGAGCCTTCCCGGTTGGGAATTGTTCCCACCACACCTTCCGATGGTGCCTTAACGACGGTGTACGAAAGGTTCTTGCGGGCGGTGACCAGTGCGGCTTCGGCCTGGGCCAGCGCTGCCCTTGCCTGGGCGAGCTGGTTGGCGGCAAGCTGCCATTCGGTATTGCTGATTATGTTTTTCTCCAGAAGGTGTTTCTTGTTCTGCTCCGTGATTTCGGCAGTGGAAACGGCGCTGCGTGCGCTGTTCACGTTGGCCTCGGCCTGGTCTACGGCGGCCTGGAACTGAACCTGATCGATGGTGAACAGCGGCTGGCCCTGGTGGACGCGCTGTCCCTCGTCGACGTGTACTGCGGTGATGAAGCCTGTCACCTGCGGGCGGATGGCGATGTCTGTTTTTCCTTTGATGGTTGCGGGATAGGAACTTTGGAATTCGGCGTCGGTGGGCTCTACTGTGATAACGGCGATTTCGGGAGCGTGAGCGCTTGCCGCACCAGCGGACGCGCTCTTGCCGCCGCAGGAACTCAGCAGGCAGCAGCCAATGCCGAATATGCCGGCGGTGAGCGTTAAGGCTTTCATTTTCATATTCTTATATTGTCTCGTTGTGCTTTGTAATGTGATTGTACCTTGAAAAAGTGTAAAAATCATGGAAAACCGATGCAAAGGTAGCCAAATCCTCACATTAAGAATTGGGCTAAAGTGCGAAATAATTGGTCGGAATGGGAATAATACGCGTTAAAAAGTGCAAAGGGACGTCGCTATGCCGAACAAAGCGGAATCGTGGCTCGGTTTTCTTGTGTGTACGAAAACAGCTTATGCTTCCGGGGCGGAAGTGTCGTGGTCGCCGGTCTGTGGCTGCTGTCCGGAACCGTTTTTCTCGATATCCAGCGACAGGCTTCCGGAGGTGTACATGGCCAGGCCGAAATCGGCGAGCGCGGTTGTGGCGTGTTCGAGCAGATCGCTCTGTATGGCCTCGTAGCGGTCCCAGTCGGTGGTGTCGGTGAAGCAGTAGAGCTGTAGGATGTAGCCCTGCGGCGTTGTGCCGGTAACGTTCACCAGCAGTTGCTGGGCTCGCGAGAAATCGGGGTTATTATAGATGTAGAGGCTTATGTAGGCGCGGTATAGTCCGAGATTTGTCTCGATGGTGCCGTTGATGGGGTTCAGTCCGGGCTTGTCCTGCCTGGTCCTGCCGGCGGCGCGCAGCGAGGTCACGAACTCCTTCAGGCGGGGATGGGGAGCGCACATGGCGTCCACCTCGCCGGCGGTGAGGCGGCGTACTGTGGTGAGGTCGATTGTGAGGTTCTGCATTATGCGCCGCGCTCCGCTCTGGCTCATTCCCCGCCAGTTCTGGAATGAATTGGAAATGAGTGTGTATGGCGGCACGGTAACTATGGTGTTGTCGAAGTTGCGCACCTTCACGGTGGAGAGCGTCATGTCCATCACCACACCGTTGGCGGGAGTGTCAGGCACCACTATCCAGTCGCCTACATGCAGCATGTCGTTCTGGCTCATCTGTATGCCGGCCACGAAACCGAGAATCGAGTCTTTGAAAATGAGCATGAGGGCGGCGGCGAAGGCTCCCAGGCCGGTGAGCAGGAAGGCCGGCGATTTGTCGAGCAGCAGCGATACCGAGCAGATGGACAGCACAATCCACAGTATACCTTTGGCTACATTCAGCAGTCCGCGCAAAGGCAGGTTGCGCTTGTTCTGGTGGATGTTGTAGTGGTTGAAAGCGAAATCGAACACGGCTCCGAGGGCTATGCCCAGGGCCACCAGCCCGTAGATGCCCACAATGCGGAAAATCCAGAAGCGCATGCTGTGGGTGCTCTCGAAGGCGAAAGGCACCAGCGCAAGAAGTATCAGCGGAGGAATAATCTGGCACACTTTGCGCAGGGTGTGCCATTGCAGCAGTTCCAGACCTATGGTTATTTTGCGCATTTTCACCAGCTTGCGCACACTCACGAAGATAATCTTCTTTATTATCCAGGCCACGGCGAAGGCCACGATGCTTACCGCCACAAGATAGATTATTTCCTCGGTGGTGCGGTGTCGCCCCATACCGAGAGCGTCGAGGGTATTGTCGATTGTTGTCAGCAGCCAGTGGGCGACCGTGTGTGAAGGGATGATTGTAGGAGTTTCCATATCTTGCAAACAAATACGGGACGGAATAGGAGGCCGGCCTGAATGAGAAAAGTTAATTTTATTGTTCTTTAACGTGGAAACATTTTCAGTCCGGACGATTCCGCTGCATCTGCCGCATGCCTGTGACAAAATATCATCATACGGGGAATTTTTTTGTATATTCAGTATATTTGCAAAAATATTCACGCATTGTAGCGTAAGTGTTACTGCCATGAACAAACTGTGCCTCAACTCTCGCGATGAGCTTCTGATGCTCGACCTCGACGCGCTGGCCTATCTGCAGGCCAACGGTAACTATACCCAGGTGATGTACATCGCTTCCAAGGGTCCGCTGGTGAGTCTCGGGCTAAGCAAACTGGAGGCGTATATACGTGCGGCACTCCCTGCCGGCGACCGCCTGCCTCTGGTTCGCCTCGGCCGCAGCCTGCTGGTGAACCAAAGTTTTCTGGTGCAGATTTCGGTGACATCGCAGAAACTTGTCCTCAGCGACAATGCGGGCCATACACATGTGCTTTCGGCGCCGAAGCCGCTATTGAAGCAGTACAAAGACATTCTTAGCGGACGCGCGGCCGGGAAAAATACACCCAGACCATGAGACAGGAATTTACCATAGGAAGAGACTACAAAGGAACAATCATGATCGACGACACACACCGTGCTGTCAGTCGCGAGCATGCGAAGATAATAATCGAGGACAACGACACGTGGATACTCCAGGATGCCGGTTCCAGCAACGGAACATTCGTGCAGCAGCCCGACGGCACACTGCGCAGAGTCACCACCGCCCAGATACGGCCCACCACGAAGATTCAGCTCGGACCACCCGATGTCAACGGCTTCTGCTTCCCGGCATCGCTTGTATTGGGACCCAACGTGGGCTATGAATATGCATGGCGGGAGCTTCGCGAGAAGCTCGAGGTAATAAAGGCCGACAAGAAGTCTTTTATCCGCAAAGCCAAAATCTGGGGCTGGGCGCAGAAGGGCTCGGCAGCTGTTGGCTGTGTGGTGGGCATATGCCTGCAGGGAGTGTTCGACGACAGCATGTCGCCCAACGCCATTCTGAATCTTAACCGCGCACTCATGGTAGCCCCTGGCCTGCTCATTGCGGGAGCGGCGGCAATGTTCATGCCCGACGGCGAGTCCATAAAGGAACGCCGCGCAAAACTGCGTTGTCCCAATCCAAATTGCCGCCGGGTGCTTTCCGACGACGAAATTTCCTACGGCATGTGCCAGCTGTGCAAGTGCCGTCCGCAGTAGAAACAGATAAAAGCATTCATATGTTACGTATAATTCTTTCGCTGGTGCTTGCCCTGGCGGTATGTGCGGGAGCTTCGGCGCGCACATTCGTCCTTGCGGCAGGCGTTTCCAACTACAGCCATCCGCAGAACCTGCAGAACAATCTCGCAGGCTGCACCAAGGATGTGAAGCGTTTCAAGCAGGTAATGCAGACGCAGACCAACGACATCACCACCCTCACCAGCAGCTATGCCACAGCGGCCAACATCAAGGAGAAACTCCGTGCCATCGCCAACCGCGCCGGAGCCGGCGACCGCATAGTGTTCTTCTACAGCGGCCATGGCGCACCGTCGGCGCTGTGCGTCTACGACGGGCTGTTGCCTTACACCGAACTGCTCGACATTCTCGGTTCGAGCGATGCCGGCGAGAAGATTCTCTACATCGACGTGTGCCATGCCGGCTCCATTGCCGATGCCGCCACCACAGGCGACGGCTCGCGCAATAGCCGCACACAACGGGGTGATTGGAGCACCAGGGCGATGC
Source organism: Porphyromonadaceae bacterium UBA7207 (assembly GCA_002490635.1). Taxonomy (GTDB): domain Bacteria; phylum Bacteroidota; class Bacteroidia; order Bacteroidales; family Muribaculaceae; genus CAG-873. The sequence goes on along the minus strand of DKUJ01000043.1, from coordinate 6,949 downwards.
GTCAGGCCGGCACGGCGTTTTTTGTGAGCAGCCGTCCCGACGAATCTTCCATCGACGGAGCGAACATTGGGGCGGGATTCTTCACCCAGGCGCTGATAAAAGGTCTGCGCGGCAAGGCCGACAAGAACCGCGACCGCAGTATTACCGTAAAGGAACTGTTCGACTACATGTACCGCGATGTCGTGCGTCGCAGCGCTCAGGAGCAGCATCCGCAGCTTATCGCGCCACGCAGTATGTACGACGTGGTGCTCACAAGCTTCCGGTAATCCCTGCACTGCAAAATAAAAGGCTCCGGCGGCATTGTGCTTCCGGAGCCTTGTTGTATGGTTACGCAGGTAAAGGCGTAGCTGCCATTCTCAGGCGGCGGTGCTGCCAGGCTATCATCGCCGCGGCCACAATGGTGGCGCACACGTCGGACAGCGGGAAGGCCGACCACACGCCGGAGAATCCCATCCACCGCGGCAGCAGGATGAGCAGCGGCACCAGGAATATCACCTGGCGCACAAGGCTCACGAACACACTCTTGCCGGCCTTGCCTATGCTCTGGAAGAACGCAGTGGATATTACCTGGAATCCCACGGGAGCGAATGCCCACATGGCCGTGCGCAGCACCAGGGCGGTGGTATGAATAAGTTTCGTATCGTCGGTGAAAGCCATGGCCACAAGTTCGGGAGCGGTGTAGGTGAGCAGCAGTGGCAGGGTAGTTATCACTGACGCCGCACCCACGGCGAGCCAGTAGGCGCGCCATAGCCGGTGGCCGTTGCCGGCGCCGAAGTTGTAGCCCACTATGGGCTGCATTCCCTGGCATATGCCCAGAGCCACAGTTACCGGCAGTGAGGTGTAGGTCACGAATATGCCGGCGGCGGCGATGGCCGTGTCGGCCATGCCGGTCTCGGCATAGGCTATGATGGTGCGGTTTATTATGGCGTTGATGCCACACGAGGCGGCGTTCACCAGCGCGGGGGCGGCGCCGAGGCTCACGATGGCGAGGAATATGCTCCGGCGTATGGCGTATGTGCCTTTGCGGAAGCGCAGGGTAGTGTCGTGGCGGCAGAAGTGTGCCAGAACGAACACTGCCGACACGGCCATGGCTATGTCGGTGGCCAGGGCGGCACCGGCGATGCCCATGTCGAACACGAGGATGAACAGCGGGTCGAGGATGCAGTTGGTGGCGGCGCCTATTATCATTGTCATCATGGCCCGGCGCGGATAGCCCGAGGCACGCATCACGTTGTTGAGGCTGAAGGCTATGTTGGTGAGCAACAGGCCGGGAAGGAGTATGAGCATGTATGTGCGGGCCAGGGGCAGGGTGGTGGCGCTGGCACCGAAGGCCTCGAGCAGCGGGTCCATGAAAAGGGCGAACAACGCTATGTACACCAGACCGTTGACTATGGTGAGCGACAGTGCGTTGCCAAGGATGTGCGATGCTGTGTCGCTGTCGCCGGCGCCGAGCACGATGGATATGCGGCTGCACGATCCCACACCTATGAGCACTCCTATGGCGGTGGCCAGGTTCATCAGCGGGAAAGTGACGGTGAGGCCGGCGATGGCGTCGGCGCCTACCCACTGGCCTATGAAGATGCGGTCGACGACGTTGTAGAGAGCCATCACCAGCATGCCCACAACGGCGGGGAAGCTATAGGTCCACAGCAGGCGTCCTACGGGACGTGTGGCGAGTTGTTCCAGGCGCGTGTCCATTAATGATATATGTGGGAGGGGTTATACAGTCAAGGGATTCCCGGAGTCGGAAATCCCTTGTATGATTCTGCCCGGGCTTGTGGCCGGATTATTGGCGCGACTGAGTCAGGGCGCGGTTGTAGAGTGTGCGGATGTCGACCTGTCCTGCGCTGTAGTTGGGGAACTTGTCGATAATCTTCCTGTAGGCCTCGGCTTCGGCACCGTAATTTTCCTGGGCGCGGAACACGTTGGCTTCTTTTACGAGGATGAAAGGCACGATGGCGGGGTTGCCGTCGGCGCGGCTTTCGGCGGTGCGGTAGCAGCTGATGGCTTTGTCGTACTGGTCGAGGTTCACATAGCAGTCGCCTTCGAGGGTAGCCACTCCGGCAGCGGCGATATTGTCGTCGAGGCTGCAGTCGGAGAGGTATTCGGCTGCTTCGGCATATTTGCCTTCCTGATAGAGGCGGATGCCCATTTCGGCTTTCGCGCGGTTGCCGGAGCTGTAGCCGGAGGTGGCTGCCGCTTCGTACAGCTGGGTGGCGATGGAGTCGTTAAGCTCGATGTCGGCGCGGCCTATGGCTTCGTCGGCCTTGCGGCTTCCTTCCTGGCGGATGAGGAACCAGGCGAGGAGACCTACGATGACAACGACAATTGCGATTGAGACTCCGATTATGGAGTTCTTGTTCACTTTAGCTTTTGCAACGAGGTCTTCGGCGTTGGCAAGCTGCTCTTCGGTAGGCTTGTTGTTTTCCATTATAGCGGTGGTGTCTTGGTTTTTCGTGATTGGCAGGCGCCTGGAGCGCCTTTTGACCTGCAAAAATAACACTTTACGCGCAATTGCCAAAATGTAAAGCCGCTAAATCCCGGCTAAATCCCGGCAAATTCAGCGAATCCGGCGTGGCTTTGCCATAATACGACGCGAGGGCATGCCGGATTCCGGCATGCCCTCGCGTGTGGTTAGTGTGCCCGGGCGGGATTATTCGTTGATGTCGACGAGCTCTACGTCGAAAACAAGCATTTCGTTGGGTCCGATGCCGGCCTGGGGCATGCCTTCGGGTCCGTAGGCGAGGTTGCCGGGGATGTAGAGTGTGGCTTTGCCGCCTTTGGCAATCTGCATGAGGCCTTCGCGGAAGCCGGGTACCACGCCGTTGAGGTTGAAGGTGGCGGGGGTGTCGCCAGAGGCGTCGAAGGTTTCGCCATTGAGGTGGCGGCCGGTGTATTTAACGGCTACGGTGGAGTTGGCATTGGGTTTGTCGCCCTGTCCGGGATTCTCAACCTTGAAAACAAGGCCGCTTGTCGAGGTCTGCACGGAGGAATCCTGAGCCTTGAGGTTATTGATGTAGTCGGCGGCGATGCGTCCGTTCTGTATCGCTTCGGGGCTGCCGGCGGCTTCAGCGGCGCGGGCCTGCTGAGCCTGTTCCAGATAGCTCTGACGGGCGGTCTGGAAATCGTTGCTGTATTTCATCACGGTTGTGTAGTCCACGGAATCCATGTTGAATACCTCCTTGAAGCCGTCGAGCATGGCGGTGCGGTTGATTTCTATCTGGTCGTGGCTGGCAAACTGCTGTACGGTCTGCAGCATCTGTGCGCCAACCATGGTGCCGCGTTCGGCTGCTTCGCCCGAAGGTGTTGTCAGTGTGGACTGGAGGGCACGCAGGAATTCCACTTTCTGCTCGGGAGTGAAGTCGGCGCACTGCATTGCGAGGTTGGCGCCCACATACTGTCCGAAGGTGGTGGATATGGTGTCGGTGAGAGGATTGGAGCCTGTGGCGGCAGTCTGTTCTTTGCTGCAGGAGCCCATAGCGAGCATGGCAACGGCTGCCAGGCCAAAAATGATTTTCTTCATTGTATGTGAGGTTTTATATCGATTATTTCAATAGTGAATTCCAGAGGGGTGTCGGGAGGTATCACATCGCCGGCGCCACGGTGGCCGTAGGCGAGTGCCGACGGTATTGTGAGGCGGTAGCGGCCCCCTTTGCTCATGTGCGCAAGGCCTTTTGTCATGCCCGGCACAAGACCGGAAGCCACGGTGGAGAGGGGTTCGCCGCCGGCGGTGTCGTCGAAAACGCGTCCGCCGGGCAGCACGCCTTTGTAGTGGAACACAACGGTGTCGGCAGCTGCTACGGTCGGCCCAGTACCTTGGGTTAGGGTTTCCAGCACCAGGCCGTCGGCATCGGTTGTCGCTCCGGGTCTTGCGGCGGCGGCATCGAGGAATGCGGCCTCGCGGGTCCGCGACAGCCGTTCGGCCGTTTCGCTGATGGTGCGGGCGGCGTTACGGTACGCCTCGGGGTCGACAGGACGGCCTATGCCCTGGCGGACAAGCTCGAGCACGGCTGCTGAATCCACTTCCAGTCCCATGTCGGCCACGTTGGCCATCACCATGTCGATGCCCTGGCGGATGTTGCCGGTAATGAACTCGGCCACCGCAGCGGTTATGGAGTCGGGTGCTGTGGTTTCAGGTGCCGGACGCTGTGCTGTGGCCGTGGTGGCCAGGGCAAGCGAAATCGCGGCAGCCAGGAAAGATTTTCTCAGCATTTCGGAAACTGTTCAGAAATCGGAGTGAAATGAATTCGGACAGTCTCTTAGCCTATTGCCAGAAGTTCTACATCGAATACCAGAGTCTGGTTGGGGCCGATAAGACCTCCTGCGCCCTGGGGGCCGTAGGCAAGTGCCGAGGGTATGAAAAGGCGCCAGCGCGAACCCACATTCATGAGCTGCAGAGCCTCCACCCAGCCGGGGATAACCTGGGTTACGCCGAAAGTGGCGGGTTCGCCGCGTTCCTCGCTGCTGTCGAACACGGTGCCGTCGATGAGCTTGCCGGTGTAGTGCACGGTCACGGAGTCGCCGGCGGTGGGTCTGGGGCCGTCGCCCTGCTTCACTATTTCGTACTGCAGTCCGGAGGGTGTGGTGTGTACCTCGGCGCGTTTGCCGTTCTCGAGGAGGAACTGTTCGCCTGCTGCGGCGTTGATGTCGGCCATTTTGGCGTTTTCCTCCTGCTGTTTCTGCTGGAGCTGCATGAAGAAGCTCTGGACTTCTGTCTTGGCTTCTTCGGCGGTCATCTTAGTGGCCCGTCCGTAGAATACGGCGCCGAGTGCGTCGGCGAAATCGTCGACGTTCAGTTCCTGGATTCCGGAAGCCCTGAAGTTGTATCCCATGCTCACGCCGAGCGCGTAGCTCAGGCGGTCGAGTTCTTTTTCTGCCATATGGTAAAGAGTGTTTTATGTTCGGTGGATGGTTGATGTATAGGTGATAACGCCGGATGGTGGGGCTATGTTGTCAGTCGAGTTTCAGCACGGCGAGGAATGCTTTCTGGGGCACCTCGACGCGGCCAATCTGCTTCATGCGCTTTTTGCCCTGCTTCTGCTTTTCCAGAAGTTTGCGTTTTCGCGAGATGTCGCCGCCGTAGCATTTGGCGGTAACGTCCTTGCGGACGGCCTTTATGGTCTCGCGGGCAATGATTTTGGCGCCGATGGCGGCCTGGATGGCTATGTCGAACTGCTGCCGGGGAATAAGCTCCTTGAGTTTCTCGCACATGCGTCGGCCGAATGTCACGGCGTTGTCGGCATGGGTGAGGGTGGACAGGGCGTCGACGCTTTCGCCGTTCAGCAGAATGTCGAGTTTCACCAGCTGGCTCGAACGGAAGTCGTGGAGGTGGTAGTCGAAGGAGGCGTAGCCTTTTGAGATGCTCTTGAGTTTGTCGTAGAAGTCGATCACTATCTCGCCCAGCGGCATGTCGAAAATCAGCTCCATGCGGTTGCCGGATATGTATTCCTGCTTCACGAGCTCGCCCCGCTTGCCGAGGCACAGTGTCATTATCGGGCCGATGAAATCGGCGGTGGTAATCACCGAAGCGCGGATATAGGGCTCCTCGATGTGGTCGATAAGGGTAGGTTCGGGGAGTCCCGAGGGGTTGTGTACCTCTGTCATCTCGCCGCGTTTGTCGAAAACGTGGTAGCTTACGTTGGGCACGGTGGTGATCACATCCATGTCGAATTCGCGGCCAAGACGCTCCTGGATTATTTCCATGTGCAGCAGGCCGAGGAAGCCGCAACGGAAACCGAAGCCCAGGGCCGCCGACGATTCGGGTGAGAACGTGAGAGAGGCATCGTTGAGCTGCAGCTTCTCCAGCGATGTGCGCAGGTTCTCGAAGTCTTCGGTCTCGATGGGGTACACTCCGGCGAACACCATCGGTTTCACCTCCTGGAATCCGTCGATGGCATTTTCGCTGGGGCGCTCCACATGCGTTATGGTGTCGCCCACCTTGACTTCCTTGCTGCTCTTTATGCCGGAAATAATATATCCCACATTTCCTGCCGACAGCTCGGCGCGGGGCTGCATGTCGAGCCGGAGAATGCCTATCTCGTCGGCATGGTATTCCTTGCCCGTGGCCACGAACTTCACGAAATCGTTTTTGCGGATGGTGCCGTTCTCGATTTTGAAGTAGGCGATGATTCCGCGGAAGGGGTTGAACACCGAGTCGAAGATAAGTGCCTGCAGAGGTGCCGACGGGTCGCCTTTGGGTGCGGGGATGCGCTCGATGATGGCGCGAAGGATTTCCTCGACGCCGGCGCCGGTTTTTCCGCTGGCGCGGATAATCTCTTCGCGGCGGCAGCCTATGAGTTCCACAATCTGGTCCTCGACTTCCTCGGGCTTTGCCGAATCGAGGTCGACCTTGTTGATTACGGGAATAATCTCCAGGTCGTTGTCGATGGCCATGTAGAGGTTGGATATTGTCTGTGCCTGTATGCCTTGCGAAGCGTCGACAATCAGCAGCGCACCCTCGCAGGCGGCTATGGACCGCGACACTTCGTAGGAAAAGTCGACGTGTCCGGGAGTGTCGATCAGATTGAGGGTATAATGGGTGCCTTCGAGGGCATAGTCCATCTGTATGGCATGGCTCTTGATGGTGATACCTCTTTCGCGCTCCAGGTCCATGTCGTCGAGCACTTGGGCTTCCATGTCCTTGGCGGCAATAGTATCAGTGTACTCCAGCAGTCGGTCGGCCAGGGTGCTTTTGCCGTGGTCGATGTGGGCAATGATGCAGAAGTTGCGGATATTCTTCATTTGGAACAGTAGGATAAATCATGCAAAGATAGCAAATTCCTTTGTTTTATCGGGAATCCGCAGAGAAAGTCGAGGAATTGTAGGAATATGTCGCTATACGGATGGCGATGTGGAGCCGGCTTGAATCGTCGGGCTGGGAAAGAATTGCTCAAATCCGCTTCTGCAGGAACTTCCGGAGCCTGCGTGGCGAGGTCAGCGCGAGGCGTAG
>DKUJ01000003.1:49571-96458 GCA_002490635.1 Porphyromonadaceae bacterium UBA7207 | reverse complement strand
GTATTTGTCTGCCACAGCCATGAACAAATCCAACTTGTGCGGAAAATAATAGACGATACCCGTTTTTGTCACGCCGCAGGCTTTGGCAAGCGTGATGATGCTTGCTTTCTCGTAGTTCATCCTGACAAATACGCCGAACGCTTTATCTATTACTTCTTCACGGTTTGTTATTATCATACATGTTTGTTTTTAATCGGTTACGAAGATACGGATTTTGTTGATAGTTAGGCAGACAAACAGTGGTCAAAGTTGGACTGGCTTAACGGTTGAAAACCGTTACTGTTTCGTTACATATTTGAAATTTAGTAAGTAAAGCAGTTGAAATACGAGCAGTCAGAGTTATAGGTTCAAAACCTTGTCTCTCTGCAGTAGCCGCTGAAAATCATCGATTTAATAATAAAGCACCTTCAAAAACGCCAGAATGGGCTTTTGAAGGTACTATATTGTTAAACCGGACAACTAAGGTGTTTTCAGTGCTTTTTGCCGGGGTGTCGATTCAGGCTTTTTTTCCGTAGAGGTATCTCGCCAGACCGAATACATATCTGCGAAAGCCTGGACGGTAGGCCAGCAGACGGTCGAACCATCCGAGATGCGGGGTTATGAGCTTAATCATATATCCAACGAAGAACATCGCGAAGAGTGTTCCCGGGCCGATGATGTTCCATTTCCAGCTGCCGAAGAAAACAAAACTGCTTATGATGGCCATAACCACGAGTGAGGTGTCTATGATTATCTTCATCTTGGCAAACGGAATCTTTGTCACCTGGCCAAATGCCACGGTTATGCCTTCGCCAGGCATGGTGACCGAGCCGCATTTCACCTCGAAAGCTATCCCTAAGGCCATGATCACACATCCTGCAAACTGGGCGGATATCTGCGACGCCATGCCAGAGCAGTCGAGCCATGCGGTGAGATGGAAGTTGATGTCTATAAGCCATCCGAAAAGGAAGCCGACTATCAATTGAAACAGCTGTATGGGATTGAACCTCTTTCTTAGAACAAGAATCTGCAGGCCCACCAGAACGAAGTTCATGGCAATGGTATAGCCACCCACGCTCAGTGCTGGCATCAGCCCCGACTCGCCGGCCATTGAAAACGACAGCGGCAGCGATGATATCACACTGCTGCCGAGAGCCGATTTGATGCACAACACCACTCCGAGGGTCATAAGATATAAAGAGAGCAGTAGCAGAATATGCTGCCAAAGGAATGAAATCGACCGTTCTTTTATTGTCATAATTATTCCATCTTTCTTTCGTAAGCGTGTGCGAAATTACGAAAAAACGGATGAAACGTATCTTTACGAATGGTAGGCATGGATATCCAGGGACAATCCGGTTACGATAAACCAATATAATAATTGCCTCCGATTGTTGGCCGTATGGCAGGAAAATAGTACTTTTGCGGTGTCAAAACCGAGAAACAGTGAGAGCCACCTTGATAACAGGAGACCCCATCGGTCATGATTCGTGCGGCATTGCCGGTCACGGTCGGTTTTGCCGCCGCGTTTACCGCGAGTGGTGCAGTCGCGCCGCCGCCGCCGCTCTCTTTGCCCGTGCAAGCTCACACCATAGCTTCCACGGGTTTTATATTTTCAGAAAAGGTCAATTTCTAAATATATGTCAGCATCATTGAGGTTCAAAATGGTGGCCGAAGCGTTCGATCGCAAGGCCGCCCCGGTAGCTATTCCGGAACAAAGTCCAGAGAAATACTATGGAGAACTGGTGTTCAACCGCCAGCGGATGTTCGAATATCTTCCGAAAGAAGTGTACGACGAGCTTCTCAAAGCCATAGAGAACAAGACTCCCATCAGCCGTAGGATCGCTGACTCGGTTGCCGACGGCATGCGCCGCTGGGCCGTGGAGAACGGAGTGCATCACTACACACACTGGTTCCATCCGCTCACCGACGGAACTGCCGAAAAGCATGATTCTTTCATCGAGCACGATGGCAAGGGCGGCATAATCGAGGAATTTTCCGGCAAGCTGCTGGTGCAGCAGGAGCCGGACGCGTCGTCTTTCCCCAATGGCGGAATACGCAACACTTTCGAGGCTCGCGGATATTCCGCATGGGATATTTCGTCCCCGGCGTTTATCCTTGGTTCGACGCTGTGTATTCCCACAATCTTTATATCGTACACAGGCGAAAGCCTCGACTACAAGACTCCTCTGCTGCGCGCCATCAACGCCGTGGACAAGGCCGGCACGAAAGTGGCACGGTTCTTCGATTCCGAAGTGAAGCATGTGCGCACTTTCCTGGGATGGGAGCAGGAGTATTTCCTTGTCGACGAGAGCCTCTATAGCGCCCGTCCCGACCTGGTGATGACAGGCCGCACGCTGCTGGGGCACGAGAGCCCCAAGAACCAGCAGTTCGAAGACCACTATTTCGGTGCTATCCCGTCGCGTGTCGAAGCTTTCATGCTCGATCTGGAAATCAGCTGCCAGAGGCTTGGCATACCGGTCAAGACACGCCACAACGAGGTTGCCCCCAACCAGTTCGAGTGTGCCCCCATATATGAGGAGGTCAATCTCGCCAACGACCACAACCTTCTGCTCATGTCGGTGATGACCGAGGTGGCCCGGCGCCATAATTTCCGCGTGCTTTTCCATGAGAAGCCGTTTGCGGGCATCAACGGTTCTGGCAAGCACAACAACTGGAGCCTTGGCACCGACCGCGGCGCCATGCTCTTCTCGCCGGGAAAAACTCCGGAAGACAATCTGCAGTTCATCACATTCGTTGTCAATGTCATGGCTGCTGTCCACCGCTTCAACGGCCTTCTGAAAGCATCCATCATGAGTGCCACCAACGCTCACCGTCTCGGAGCCAACGAGGCGCCTCCTGCAATAATCTCCATCTTCACCGGCAGCCAGCTGGCCGCCGTGCTTGACATGCTCGAGAACAGCAGCGACGCCGATCTTTCGTCGCTTGCCGGAAAGGCGGGATATTCCCTGGGGCTGTCGCAGATTCCCGAAATCCTTATCGACAACACCGACCGCAACCGCACATCGCCCTTTGCGTTCACCGGCAACCGCTTCGAGTTCCGTGCCGTAGGGTCTTCGGCCAACTGCGCCTCGGCAATGATTGCCCTCAATGCCGCCGTGGCCGACCAGCTCGACAGATTCCATTCCGAGGTCAACAACCGTGTCGCAAACGGCATGCCCTTGCGCGAGGCCATACTTTCCGAACTCCGCAAGCTGGTGGCACAGAGCAAGGCTATCCATTTCGACGGAAACGGATACAGCGACGAGTGGAAAGAGGAAGCCGCCCGCCGCGGGCTTGACTGCGAGACTTCGGCACCGCTGATTTTCGACGCCTATCTGGCTCCGGAGGCTGTCGAGATGTTCGACCGCACCGGGGTGTTCTCCAAAGTAGAGCTGCAGGCCAGAAACGAGGTAAAGTGGGAAATGTACACCAAAAAAATCCAGCTCGAGGCCCGTGTGCTCGGCGACCTTGCCCTGAACCACATTGTACCCGTGGCACGCCGCTACCAGTCGATGCTGGTGGACAATGTGGTGAAGTTGCGCGAACTCTACGGGCACGGTGCCGACGACCTCACTTCCGATGAACTCCGCACCATAGAGAATATCGCACGCCGTGTAAGCGCAATCACACGCACCGTAAACGAAATGGTGAACGAGCGCAAAAAGGCCAACGCAATATCCGACCAGCGTAGCCGCGCCATCGCATACCACGACACAATTGCGCCCGCTCTTAACGTCATTCGCCGCCATGCCGACAAGCTGGAGCTGCTTATCGACAACGAGATGTGGCCACTACCAAAATATCGCGAACTCCTATTTATCCGATGATAGAACAGCTCAAACACGAATGCGGCATCGCCCTTGTGCGCTTGCGCAAACCTCTTGAATACTACCGTGAGAAATACGGCAGCGAGACCTATGCCCTCGACCGCCTGTATCTGCTGATGGAAAAACAGCACAACCGAGGCCAGGAAGCCGCCGGTGTGGGTGTAGTGGACCTGAATGCCGAACCCGGGCATGAATACATATTCCGCCAGCGCGAACTCGGCACCGGTGCCATCGACTCGATATTCGCCAATATCGGCAAGGAAATAACAGCAGCACGGGTCAAAGGGGTAAAAAGCCTGCCTTTTGTAGGCCAGATATACATGGGGCACCTGCGCTACAGCACTACCGGCCGTGCCGGCATGGAATACACTCATCCATTCCTGCGCCGCAACAACTGGCGCTCGCGCACTCTGATGCTTTGCGGCAACTTCAACATGACCAATGCCGACGACATTTTCGCGGCAGTGGTTGCCAGCGGTCAGCATCCGCGTCTCAATTGCGACACATCCCTTATTCTCGAACAGCTTGGCAATGCCCTGGATAAGGAAAACCACCGCCTGTACCGCCAGTATCGCGACACGCTCCGCGACCCCGAGCTCGCGCACCGTATCGAAGCCGAAATCGACCTCACGAATATGTTGCTGCCGGTGGCTCCGAATCTCGACGGCGGATATGCCATGTGTGGTGTCACCGGTTCGGGTTCGGCGTTTGTGCTGCGCGACCCTAACGGAATCCGTCCGGCATTTTATTATGTCGACGACGAAGTGGTGGTTGTGGCATCCGAGCGGCCGGTGATTCAGACAGTGTTCAATGTGGCCATAAACGATGTCCGCGAAATCGAGCCGGGAACAGCCCTGTTCATATCGCCTTCGGCAGAGGTGGAGACACGGCGTATTCTTGCCAAGGGAGCCAACAAGGCATGCTCTTTCGAGCGCATATATTTTTCCAGAGGCAGCGACCGCGACATCTATCGCGAACGCAAGCAGCTGGGAGCCAATATAGTCGACGACCTTCTGAAAATGCTCGGCGGCGACCTTGACAATACTGTATTCTCCTTCATCCCGAACACCGCCGAGGTGGCCTACAACGGTATGGTGGAGGAGCTTAACCGGAGAATGGACATTCAGCGCAAAGACGAGATTCTGGCACTGAGCGCGCAGGGCAAGGTCGACCGTGGAAATATCGAGAGAATCCTCGCCCGCAAGGTACGCACCGAGAAACTCGCCATAAAAGACATAAAGCTGCGCACCTTCATTGCCGAAGGCAGCAGCCGCAACGACCTGGCCGCACATGTCTACGACGTGACATACGGATGCATACGCACCGGGGAAGACACCATGGTGGTGATCGACGACAGCATAGTGCGCGGAACCACACTCACACGCTCCATCCTGAGAATTCTCGACAGGCTCAAGCCACGGAGAATCATAGTGGTGTCGTCGTCGCCGCAGGTGCGCTATCCCGACTACTACGGAATCGACCTCGCGAACCTGCAGGAACTGGCCGCTTTCCGTGCCCTGATAGATATGCTGCTCCGCGACGGACGCCGTGCCGACATCGACCGCGCTTTCGAAAAAGCGGTGGCGAATCTTGAAAAACCGGCGGAAGAAGAGGTGAATGCTGTAAAAGACCTTTACGCGCTGTATTCCTATGAAGAGATTTCGCAGCATATAGCGCAAATGCTCACTCCGGCAGGAATAGATGCAAAGGTGGACATCCTCTTCCAGACTGTCGAGGGGCTGCATCAGGCAGTGCCATCGTCGCCGGGCGACTGGTATTTCTCGGGCGATTATCCCACACCTGGAGGAACACGAAATGTAAACCGCGGTTTCCGCGACTACTATCTGCAGACGTTCCTGCCTTCCGGAACAGAAATCTGACAAGTGTATGATACAGAAAGCGGCAGCACCAATCGATGCTGCCGCTTTTTATATCCGGTTGATTACCGTCAGATTCTGCCGCTCGTTGCCATGGCATCGAGGATGGCGAGCGAGGCCATGGCTTCGACAACCGGCACAGCCCGCGGCACGCAGCACACATCGTGTCGTCCGCCGAAGGTGAGACTTGCCGTCTCTCCTGCCGTATCCACTGTGTCGACGGTGCGTCCGGGCATGGTCGCTATCGGTTTGAAGGCCACACGCAACACGATTGGCATGCCGTTGCTTATTCCACCCTGAATTCCTCCGGAGTGGTTTGTGGCTGTCGATATGGTTCCGTGTCCGGCAATGAATATGTCGGCCTGGGCGCTGCCGCAGGATTCGGCAGCGGCGAATCCATCGCCGTATTCAAAACCTTTGACAGCGGGAATCGACAGCATGGCCGCACCGAGTTTTGCCTGTAATTTACCGAAAATCGGATCGCCTACACCTGCCGGAACTCCGTGGATGCTGCAAGCCACAATACCCCCCAGTGTGTCGTGTTGTTCGCGGGCCTGAGATATCGCCATCCTCATTGACTCTGCGGCATAGCGGTCGGGGCAGCGGAGTGGCGATTCGTATACCTGGTCCCCGGTGAATGTTGCCGGATCCATACCGGTGGATATACTTCCTATGGCCTGCGTCCATGCTTTCACTCTCACGCCGGCGGTGGCGAGAACCTGCGAAGCGATGGCGCCGGCGGCGACTCTTGCCACTGTCTCCCGAGCCGAGGCACGGCCTCCGCCACGGTGGTCGCGGTGCCCGTATCGCACCTGCCAAGTGTAGTCGGCATGGTTGGGGCGATAGAGATTTTCGGTCGAGGCATAATCGGCGTGTCGCGCGTCATTGTTGCGAATCAATATGCCGATAGGCGTTCCCAGGGTCTTGCCACGGTAGATGCCGGAAAGAATCTCCACTTCGTCGCTTTCGCGTCTTGCGGTTCCGCCAGCTGCAGCTGCCGGTTTCCGTCGGTCGACCTGGCGTTGCACGTAAGCACAGTCGATGTCGATTCCGGCGGAGATGCCGTCGAGGATGGCTCCGACTGCAGGTCCGTGGCTTTCGCCAAAGCTCATGCATGTTACCCGTTCGCCAAGTATGTTACTCATCGTCGTTGTCTTTGACCAATGATGTTGTTGTGGCGCCGGTGAAGTCTATGAGCTCCTGCGGATGCATTCTGAGCTGCATGCCACGAACGCCAGCGCTGACAAATATGAAATCGTGCCGCAAAGCCGACGAATCGAAAAAAGTGGGCAGCGGTTTCTTCATGCCGATAGGCGAACATCCGCCGCGGATATAGCCTGTGGCACCAAGAAGCTCTTTCATGGCAATCATTTCGGCTTTTTTGTCGCCGGCTGCGCGGGCGGCTTTCCTGAGGTCGACTTCCTTGTTACCGGGAATCACGCATACAAACAGTCCGGTCCGTTCGCCACGCAGTACAAGAGTCTTGAACACCTGGTTTATGTCCTCGCCAAGTTGCTCGGCCACATGTGTGGCCGCCAGGTCGTTTTCATCTACCTGGTATGTGAGCGCGCTGTAGGCCACACCGGCCTTGTCGAGCAGGCGCATGGCATTTGTCTTGGTGGACTTGGCCATATTTTCTACTGCTGCATGAGCAGGAAGCGTTCGGCGTCAAGGGCTGCGCGGCATCCCATGCCTGCGGCCGATACGGCCTGGCGGTAGGATGGATCGGCGACATCGCCCGCTGCGAAAACGCCTTCCACGTTTGTGGCAGTGCTTTTGCCTTCTGTAACAATATAGCCTTGTTCGTCGAGTTGCACGTAGGGTTTGAACACCTCGGTATTGGGCGAGTGGCCGATGGCAAGGAAGAAGCCGTCGACTGCTATATCGAAAGTATTCTCCTCTTCGGTGCCTCGGTTGGAAACAAGCTTCGCGCCTTCAAGTATGTCGTTGCCGAACAGCGATACTGTGTTGGTGTTGAACAGTACCGTGATTTTGGGATTCTCGAGCACACGCGTCTGCATGTATTTGGAGGCGCGCAGTTGGTCGCGGCGTACTATCAGATATACTTTTGAAGCCAGTCCGGCGAGGTAGAGGGCCTCTTCACACGCAGTGTCGCCGCCGCCAACAACAGCGACAGGGCGGTTGCGGAAGAAGAAACCGTCGCAGGTGGCGCATGCCGACACGCCCATACCTTTGAAGCGCTCCTCGTCGGGGAGTCCGAGATATCTGGCCGAAGCACCGGTTGCGATAATCGCGGTGTCGGCGGTAATCACGGTGCTTCCACCGTTAACTTTTACTGTGAACGGACGTTTGGAAAAGTCGACTTCGGTTACTTCGCCGCCGACTGTTCTGAGACCGAACCGCAGTGCCTGTGTGCGGATGTCCTCCATCAGTTTGGGTCCGGTAACACCCTCGGGATAGCCGGGAAAGTTTTCAACTTCTGTGGTGGTGGTAAGCTGTCCGCCGGGCTGGATACCTTCGACCATTATTGGCTCAAGGTTGGCTCTGGAGGAATATATGCCTGCTGTATATCCGGCAGGTCCGGCGCCTATGATGAGGCATTTGGTGCTGAGTTCGGTCATGTTATGGTGTGGTTTATGCTGTTTGAGAAGGGTTGTCAGCGCAGGTCGATTATTTCAACGGCCGGATTGCGCGTGGTGTCGAAACGGAAAGCGCTCGCCGGCTTGGATGCAGCTGCGCCTATGTGGTCGATTGTGGCTATTATCGAACGGCCGTCGGTAAAGCGTATCTCTGCTGCCGCTGGCCAGTTGGAGGAATCAACGACTATTATGGCCTTTTCAATCGTTGTATCGGCAGATGGCAACGGTGTCAGTTCCACACGCTGTTTCCCGGCGGCGTCGGGGAGCCGCCGGGCGCGGTAGCGGGCGGAGTAGTCGCGCAGGATTGCGAATGGATTGCTTTCCATTATTTCCGACGCCGTGGGTTCGGTGATGCTCACCTCGGAGGTCGACTGCAGTTGGGTCCACTGCGTGTGTCCGTCGAACCATACACAGAGCAGGGGAGTGGTCATGGCGAATCGCGGACCGTCCATTACTATGTTTCCCTGCACTGGTTCCTGACCGTGCACGGTGAACTGGGCCTCAACAGACGGAGAGGACGAAAGGCGTCCGGCGGCAGAGCGGAGTATATCGTCGGCAGAGCGGTTGCCGGCTATGGCTCCGAGGCAGCACAGAAAGGTGCCTGCAATCAGAAGGTGTCTTAAGAGTCTCATATGCACTATAAACGTGGGTAGGGCGTCTGTTGTTTAGCTCATGCATCTCCCAGAAGGCGTTGCACCTCTTCGGGCCCCATGGTCACCTGCCGGGGTTTGGCACCGTTTGCCGGGCCTACTATTCCGAGAGCCTCCATCTGGTCCATGTACCGTCCGGCTTTGTTGAATCCTATCTGGAATTTCCGTTGCAGGATGGTGATTGAAGCCTGGGTCTGCGAGGCGATGAAAAGCGCACAGCGCCTGAATTCCTCGTTGCGCAGATTTATGTCTACAGTGGGATTACCTCCGGAATTCTCGTCGATTACCTCCGGAAGCTCGTATGGCGCTATGAAGCCCGGCTGCGACGATATATGGCTGCATATTGCTTCGATTTCCTCGGTGTCCACGAAGGCGCACTGCACACGTTCGGTGCCGCCGTTTATGAGAGTGAGCATGTCGCCACGTCCTATGAGGCGGTGTGCGCCTGGCCGGTCGAGAATAGTCTTTGAGTCGATGCTCGACAGCACGCGGAATGCTATTCGTGCCGGGAAGTTCGCTTTTATCATACCGGTGATGATGTCGGTCGACGGGCGCTGGGTGGCAATAATCATGTGCATGCCGGCGGCACGGCCTTTCTGTGCTATTCGTGCAATGGGCAGCGAGATGTCCTTGCCGGCAGTGGTGATGAGGTCGGCGAACTCGTCCACAATCATCACGATATACGGCATGTAGCGGTGCCCTTTCTCCGGGTTGAGCCTGCGCTGCTGGAAGCGGTCGTTATAGGCAACCACATCGCGCACATATGCATCGCTGAGGAGTTCGTAGCGCCTGTCCATTTCCGTGCACAGCGAAGTGAGTGTGGCCACGACTTTCTGCGGGTCGGTGATGATGGCGTTGTCTTCCTCGGGAAGTTTTGCCATGTATTGGTTGGCGATATCACGATAGAGGGAGAACTCCACCATCTTGGGGTCGATGAGCACGAACTTCAGTTCATCGGGGTGTTTGGAGTAGAGCAGAGATGTGATTATGCAGTTCAGGCCTACCGATTTGCCCTGGCCGGTGGCACCGGCAACCAGAAGGTGTGGCATTTTGGCAAGATCCTCGATGAACATGTCGTTGGAAATCGTGGCGCCAAGTGCTACCGGCAGTTGCATTTTTGCCTTCTTGGAGCGGAAAGCCGACGATTCCAGCACTTTTCGCATGGAAACAATCTGCGGATTGAGGTTGGGCACCTCTATGCCTATGGTGCCGCGCCCGGGCATGGGGGCGATTATGCGGATGCCTGTTGCCGAAAGGCTCATGGCGATGTCGTCTTCCAGGCTTTTGATTTTGGCGATTCGGGTGCCCTCGGTCGGCACGATTTCATAGAGAGTTACCGTGGGGCCGATGGTAGCTTCGATGCGTACGATTTCGATGTTGTAGCTCTTGAGGGCGTTTACAATCATCTGCTTGTTGGAAGCCTGTTCACGGGCATCGACTTCGATGCCTCCGGAGCGGTCGAGCAGCAGTTCGGTGGAAGGGAACTGGTAGGAAGAATGTCCGGCCCGCGGATCGTACAGTGTGTCAAGGCCCATGTGGTCGCCGTTGTGGATTTCCTGGGCGGCATCCTCTTCGAATCCATTCTCGGCAGGGGCGGTGCGTATAATAAGCTCCGGCTCGCCGGGAGTAGTCTCCATTTTGGCAGGAGCTGCTTCTTCGGCAGCTGTTGTCGGCGGGATGTCCTCGATTATAGCCTCGGTCTTTTCTTCAGGCTCTACAGCAACCGGAATCGTGGTTTCGGTTGCCGTTGGCTGGCTGTCGAAAGGTTCCGATGGTTCATCGATGCTGAATCCTTCATCCTGCCCAAGTTGGTCTATGTCGGCCTGCGGAGCTTCGATAGCCGGTTCTATGGCAGGAGCGTTTTCCGGCTCGTTGTCGCTTTCGGTAGCGGTTGTCTCCAGATCTTCTATTGTGGCCACGGTGCCTTTCACAGCCTGGGCTGCTGGCTGCTGTTGGACTTTGGCCCTGGCTGGCAGGATACGGCGGATTGCTGCCATGAAAGCTTTTATGGGATGCAGGAACACGGCCACAAGCAGGCCGGCAAGAATCACACTCACGGCGAATGCGCCCAATGCGCCTGCATAGTCAATCAGCAGAGTGTTTATGTATTGGCCGTGTTCACCACCTAATGGAAAAGTGGCGGCCCGGTTTATCGTGAGCAGACCTATGATTATCGACACGGCCACGGCAAGAAAGATGCAGCGGAACGATAGGCTCCAGAAGCGCAGCCGCACTTTTCCGAAACATGCAAGACCAAGCATGAAAACATAGAATGCCAGAGCGAAGGAACCTATGCCGAAAGTTTCGACCATCATGAATCCGGCCACGAGGGCGCCGATGGCTTTTCCTGCATTGCCGAGAGTATCGTCGGCCTCGACAATCTGCTGTGGCGTTCGACCGAATGTCACACTCTGGTCGGCGGCGTTCTCCATCATGAACGAGATGCACATCACCACACTGACTATGGCGCATACACACAGCACTATGCCCACCGACAAGTGTAGCCTCTGGTCGCGTATAAAGCCTATGAGGCCTCCGTTGCCGCCAGAGCGTCTTTTCTGTGTTGCCGCAGCCCGTCTGGGACGGCGGGGGCCTTCGGGATCGGGCTTCACCTGCGGGCGGCATTGGCTCTTCCGGGGCTGTTCGTAGGGTTCGTCGGTATCCTCATAGTCATCGTATGTCCGATGCCGGGAGGTTCTTTTTCGGGGAGTGGCGACATCGAAGTCGTCCATATCGGGATTTATGGGTCTGGGCATGTTGGATGAGAAGAGACAGTGGAAGAAAGGTTAGAGAATTCGCAGCGACTCTATGGCCACTGCGGGATTGGGGCTGCCGAATACATAGCTGCCGGCGACAAGAGCATCGGCTCCCGCCTGGGCACACTCCGCACCCGTGGCGGCATTTATGCCTCCATCGACTTCGATAAGCGCTTTGCTGCCGCAGTCGTTGAGGAGTTTTTTCAGCCTGCTGATTTTTTCGATTGAGTGCCTGATGAAACTCTGTCCTCCGAATCCGGGGTTTACGCTCATCACCAGCACCATGTCGAGGTCGGCGGCAATGTCGGTCAGAAGCTCTACGGGTGTTGCCGGATTTAGTGTTACGGCTGCTTTCATGCCTGCGTTGTGGATTTCCTGCACTGTGCGGTGCAGATGCCGGCAGGCTTCGACATGTACGTTCATGATAGCGGCGCCGCAATCGCGGACACGGCTGATGTACTTCTCCGGCTCGACAATCATCAGATGCACGTCGAGAGGGAGGCCGGAGAGCTTGCCCACGGTTTCAATCACAGGGAATCCGAACGAGATGTTAGGCACGAACACGCCATCCATCACGTCGCAGTGCAGCCAGGTGGCGCCGGCAGCTTCGACAGTTTCAATCTGGCGTGCGAGATGGCCGAAATCGGCGGAGAGTAGGGAAGGTGCGACTATCATGACAGTGTGTTTTTGGTGTCGGGTTTATTCCGGTTTCTTCTTGTTGCGTAGGGCGTGCCAGAGAATGTAGGCCACGCAGAACGCCAGAAGCGCCAGACCGGCTATGGTGAGATAGCCGTTGTATTTTTCTACAGCGCCGAAAAGCTCGTCGAGGCTTACATGCTGGGCAAGCCACCAGCCGAGAGCGGCGAGGATGGCGTTCCAGAGCATTGCGCCGAGCGAAGTGTAGAGACAGAATACCCAGATGTTCATTCTCGACAGTCCGGCAGGAATTGAAATAAGCTGTCGCACTGCGGGAATCAGGCGCCCTATGAATGTCGACACGGCACCATGGCGGTCGAAGTAGCGTTCGGCTTTGTCCACTTTTTCTCTGTCGATAAGGCAGGCATGGCCAAGGCGCGAATCGGCGAATGCATACACTATAGGGCGTCCTATGAGTATGGCCAGGGCATAATTCACCAATGCTCCTGCGAGCGCGCCGGCGGTTGCCACAAGCACTACCGCGAATATGTTCATGTCGCCCTGCTGTACGGCAAGGTATGCCGCAGGTGGCACAACCACTTCGGACGGGAACGGTATGAACGAGCTTTCTATCATCATGAATATGAACACGAACAGATAGTCGGCGTTTTCAACGAACCAGTTGAAGAACCAGGCGGCATCGAGGTAGTCGGTTATGGAAAGAGGTATGAGAAGATCTATCATTTCAGATGTGGGTTAATCGAATTTCCAAATTTCGCAAAATTTCCGCGAATCCATGCTATGTGTGTTCTGAATGGAGTGCGTTTTCCATCTTTACGAACATCTCCACTGCCGCGCTGGCAGCCTCAACATCGTGGACGCGCAGTATGGAAGCACCACGCTCCAGGGCGAGAACGTTCAGAGCCGTTGTGGCGGCCAGCGCCGCACCGGAACCAGAATCACAGCCTAATACTTTCGTGATCATGCTTTTCCTTGACATTCCGGCAAGCAGCGGGCGTCCCAGCAGCTCGAATTGCCTCAGTTCGGCAAGCATTCTGTAATTCTGCTCTGTGGTCTTGGCGAATCCGAAACCGGGGTCGACAACGATATCCGCCACTGCCAGCTCTTCGAGCTGCCGCAACCGGTGGCTCAGCCATGCCACAACCTCGGAGGTTACATCGCCATAGTCGGTCATGGTCTGCATGGTCGCGGGAGTTCCGCGCATGTGCATAAGCACATAGGGACATCGCAGCTCAGCCACGGCGGCAAACATGCCGCTGTCGGCCTCGCCACCCGAAATGTCGTTGACAATATCCGCGCCCCATTCACCCACCGCTTTTAGCGCCACAAGGGAGCGGAAGGTGTCGATTGAAAGCGGAATATCGTCGCCTACGGCTTTTCGGACTGCTTTCACGGCTGTTTCCAGCCGCTTGAGCTCTTCTTCGGGAGGCACATCGGCGGCACCAGGACGCGAAGAGTAGGCTCCCAGATCGAGCATGCCGGCACCTTCGAGAACCATGCGTTCGGCAGCATGCGCCACTTCCAGTTCTGAAGCCAGCCGGGATGCGCTGTAGAACGAGTCGGGTGTGGCGTTGAGGATTCCCATGACCACCGGTCGGGAGAATTCCACAAGCTTCCCTTTGGTTACCAGACTGAAATGGCTCATTTGTCGATGGCTCAGGAGCGGTTGGCGCGTTTGCGTTCGGTTTCGTCGAGTATTATTTTGCGCAGGCGGATGTGGTGGGGCGTAACCTCCACATATTCGTCTTCTTTGATGTATTCCAGGGCTTCTTCGAGGCTGAACACCACCGGAGGCACGATGCGGGCCTTGTCGTCGGCACCCGATGCGCGCATGTTGGTAAGCTTCTTGCTCTTGGTCACGTTCACGGGAATATCGTTGTCCTTGGCGTTCTCGCCTACAACCTGCCCTGCGTAGACATCTTCCTGAGGGAATATGAAGAAGCGGCCGCGGTCCTGCAGCTTGTCGATTGCGTAGGCATAGGCCGTGCCGGATTCGATGGCTATCAGAGAGCCGTTGGTGCGGCGTTCGATGTCGCCTTTCCAGGGCTGGTACTCGAGGAAGCGGTGGCTCATGATTGCTTCGCCGCCCGATGCTGTGAGAACGTTGCTGCGCAGGCCGATGATGCCTCGCGAAGGAATCTGGAAGTCAAGCTGTACGCGGTCGTTTTTGGTGCTCATGGCAACCAGCTCGCCCTTGCGGCGAGTTACCATGTCGATCATTTTGGAGGCCGATTCCTCGGTGACATTGATAGAGAGCATCTCCACGGGTTCACAACGGCGTCCGTCGATTTCCTTTTCGATTACCTGCGGTTGTCCGACCTGCAGCTCGTATCCTTCGCGACGCATGGTTTCTATGAGCACGCTCAGGTGCAGCACGCCGCGACCGAACACCGTCCACACATCTTCCTTGGCGCCTTTCTCGATTCGTAAAGCGAGATTGCGGTCGAGCTCGGCGGTGAGGCGGTCGCCTATGTGGCGGCTGGTCACATATTTGCCGTCGCGTCCGAAGAATGGGCTGTCGTTGATGGTGAAGGTCATTGACATTGTGGGCTCGTCGATTGCGATTCTCGGCAGAGGTTCGGGGTTGTCGGGTGTGCTCACAGTGTCGCCGATTTCAAAGCCATCAATGCCGACAAGCGCGCATATGTCGCCGTTTTCCACGCATTCCACCTTCTTGCGGCCCATGCCCTCGAAGGTGTGGAGCTCTTTCACTTTCTGGCGGCTCACGGTGCCGTCGCGGCGGCAAAGAGCGATTTCCTGGCCTTCGCGGATGGAGCCGCGGTGAACGCGGCCAATGGCAATGCGGCCCACGTATTTGCTGAAATCAAGCGAGGTTATCAGCATCTGCGTGGCTCCGGGATTCTCGGCGGGCCCGGGAATGGTGTCGATTATGGTGTCGAGCAGCGGCAGGATATTGTCTGTGGGGTTCCGGAAGTCGGTGCTCATCCATCCCTGCTTGGCCGAGCCGTACAGAGTGGGGAAGTCCAGCTGTTCTTCGGATGCGTCGAGATTGAACATGAGGTCGAACACCATCTCCTGCACTTCCTCGGGGCGGCAGTTGGGTTTGTCCACCTTATTTATAACAACCACCGGCTTGAGGCCGATCTCTATGGCTTTCTGGAGCACGAAACGTGTCTGCGGCATCGGACCCTCGAAAGCGTCGACCAGCAGCAGGCAGCCGTCGGCCATGTTGAGCACACGTTCCACCTCGCCGCCGAAATCGGCGTGCCCGGGGGTGTCTATGATATTTATCTTGTAGCCTTTATAGTCGATTGATACGTTTTTGGACAAGATTGTAATGCCTCGTTCGCGTTCGAGGTCATTGTTGTCCAGGATGAGTTCGCCTGTTGACTGGTTGTCGCGGAAGAGATGTCCGGCAAGAAGCATTTTATCCACGAGTGTGGTTTTGCCGTGGTCGACATGCGCGATGATTGCGATGTTACGGATGTTCTGCATTTTCTGTATTCTGCGTTTTCGAGGCGCAAAGTTACGAAAAATGACGCAAGCGGTAAAATAAAACCAATGAAGATGCCCCCGTGTGCGGCATCCACGAATAAATTTTGTAATTTTGCACCAAATATGAAAAAACACACCGAGCGTGGATACTAAATACATTTTCGTAACCGGCGGCGTAGTGTCGTCGCTGGGCAAAGGCATCATCTCTTCATCGCTGGCCTGTCTGCTTAAAGCCAGAGGATTCCGTGTCACCATTCAGAAGTTCGACCCGTACATCAACATCGATCCGGGCACTCTCAACCCCTACGAACATGGCGAATGCTATGTTACCGAAGACGGCCATGAGGCCGACCTCGACCTGGGGCACTACGAACGCTTCACCAATGTGCGCACTTCCAAGGCAAACAACGTTACCACCGGCAGAATCTACCAGAGCGTAATCGATAAGGAACGCCGCGGCGACTATCTTGGCAAGACCGTGCAGATTGTACCGCACATCACCGATGAAATCAAACGTCGTGTGAAGTTCCTGGGGAAAACCGGCAACTACGATTTCATAATCACCGAAATAGGCGGCACCGTCGGCGACATTGAGTCGCTGCCGTATCTCGAAGCTGTGCGCCAGCTGCGCTGGGAACTCGGGCAGAACAGCCTGTGCGTGCACCTCACATATGTGCCGTACATCGCTGCGGCCAAGGAGCTTAAGACAAAACCGACACAGCATTCCGTGAAGGCGCTCCAGGAAGTGGGAATCCAGCCCGACATACTGGTTTTGCGCACCGAAAAGGAAATATCGCAGGAGATGCGCCGCAAAATCGCATTGTTCTGCAATGTAGCCCAGGACTCGGTAGTGCAGAGCAAGGATGTGAACTCAATCTATAAAGTGCCTCTGATGATGCACGCCCAGCATCTCGACGAAATCGTGCTGCGCAAGACCGCGACACCATTCGAGGGTGAGCCCCACATGGACCGCTGGCTGGAATTCATCGACAAGATGGACAAGGCCACGGAGACAGTGACCATAGGCGTGGTCGGAAAATACGTGGAACTTCAGGATGCATACAAAAGCATTTCCGAAGCGCTGTTCCATGCCGCCACATATGCCTGCCACAAGCTCAACCTGATATATATACATTCTGAGAAACTCGACGCCGAAAACGTTGGCGAGAAACTTTCGGGACTCGACGGCGTGGTCATTGCCCCCGGTTTCGGCCAGCGCGGTATCGAAGGAAAGTTCGTGGCGTTGAAATGGTGCCGCGAGAACGATGTGCCCACCTTCGGCATATGCCTCGGCATGCAGTGTATGGTAATCGAGTTTGCCCGCGATGTCCTCGGCCTTTCCGAGGCGAACTCGACCGAAATGAATCCGCACACCCCGCACAAGGTCATCGACCTTATGGAAGAGCAGAAGACCATTTCCGACCTGGGCGGAACAATGCGACTCGGAGCCTACGACTGCCATCTCGAATCCGGCTCCAAGGCTGCCGAAGCATATGGCACAACCGATATCCGCGAGCGCCATCGTCATCGCTTCGAGTTCAACAACGAATATCGCGAGCGTTTCGAGCAGGCCGGAATGAAATGTGTGGGCATCAATCCTGCCACAGGGCTTGTGGAAGTGGTGGAACTGCCGGAAAAACGGTGGTTCGTTGGCACACAGTACCATCCGGAATACTCCAGCACCGTACTTGAGCCAAGTCCGATTTTCCGTTCTTTCGTGAATGCTGCGATAGCCTGCCACGACATCAAAAACAAGGAGTAATCCGCTCTGGATAGAATATACTGAAAATACCTTCTCAAGATGGATAAAAACACACTCACCGGCCTGGTGCTGATAGGTGCCATAATGTTTGGCTTCTTCTATCTTACCAAGCCCAAAGAGACGCCCCGGGAGGGGCAGGAGAGTGCTGTCGCGACTTCTGCCGGCGTTGCACAGAATGCGCAGGCCGTGGCAGGCATCGACAGCCACCTGCTCGCGCAGACAGTGAGAACCTTAGGCTCGATGTCTCCGGACAGCTCGTTCCACTACTCCTCGCCACAGATGTCTCTCACGGTTTCGCAGCAGGGACAGCTTGGCGGATATGTGGTATGCCGGAACGATACCGTTTCTGTTGCCGATGCGGTGGCCGGGCTCAACGGAGAGGCGGCCACGCTTCTCAGGAACTTCGCCGATAACAGCATGCGCTACGGAAATCTGGCCCGCTTTGTCGGCGGACAGAATACCGATGTAGTTCTGCAGAACAATCTTGTGGAAATAACAATAGGCTCTCTTGGCGCTGCCGTAAAGCAGGTGCGTCTTAAGAACTACAAGACGGAAGTGGGTGAAGAACCTGCGGATGTGGAGCTTTTCCGTTCGCCCACCGATGGCTACAGTTTTGCATTCAACACCGCCGACCAGCGCATCGACACCCGCAATCTAAACTTCGAGGCCACACTCGAAGGCGACAGCGCCGTGTTGCTGGCTATACATCCCACACCAGTGTCGACATGGGCGGTGCGCTACACCCTGTCTCCCGACAACTATCTGCTTCGTATGGATATCGTCCAGAACGGTATGCACACATTCCTGCCCGGCAACACATCGTCCATGGAATTTGCATGGAACCAGAAACTCGGCCGCAACGAGAAAGGACGCACTTTCGAAGAGCGTAACAGTGCCGTTTTCTATAAATACGTAGGCGAAGGCCCCGAAGATCTCAGCTCATCCGACAACAAGCACAAGAGCCTGAACGGACGTGTGCGGTGGGTGGCCTTCAAGAACCAGTTCTTTTCCAGCGTGATTGTGGCACGCGAGCCCTTCGGCAGCGCCGACCTCAACAGCACTGTAATCAAGAATGATCCCACATTCCTGAAGGATATGTCCATGACAGCCCAGGTGCCCTATACCGTTGCCGACGGCACTGCCGCAAGCTTCGATTTCTACTTCGGCCCCAACGATTACCCAGTTCTGTCGGCACTCGACAAGCATCTCGATGTGGGCGAGAATCTCGACCTTACAAGGCTTATTCCTCTGGGCTGGGGACTTTTCCGTTGGATAAACACGCTTATCGTGATTCCCGTATTCACTTTCCTGAAAGGAATAGGCAACTACGGTATCATAATCCTGCTGCTCACCCTCTTTATCAAGCTCATTATATTCCCCTTCACATTCAAGAGCTTCCAGAGCCAGGCCAAGATGCGTGTGCTCGCTCCGGAGATAAAGAAAATCAACGAGCGCTATCCCGATCAGGCCGACGCTCTCAAGCGCCAGCAGGAAACAATGGCACTGTACAGCCGTGCCGGTGCAAGCCCCTTCTCGGGCTGTCTGCCGATGCTTCTCCAGATGCCCGTGCTCATTGCCATGTTCTCGTTCTTCCCATCGGCCATAGAGCTGCGCGGGCAGTCTTTCCTGTGGGCACACGACCTTTCGGCACCTGACTCCATTCTCACCCTGCCGTTCAGCATACCTTTCTATGGCAACCATGTGAGTCTGTTCTGTCTGCTTATGACCGCGGTGAACATCATTTACATCCGCATTTCCATGAGCAGCCAGCCCACCAGTGCGTCGATGCCTGGCATGAAGATGATGCAGTATCTCATGCCTGTGATGTTCCTGTTCATTTTCAATGACTATGCCTCCGGTCTGAGCTACTACTACTTCCTGTCGCTTCTTATCACCATAGTGCAGAGCTGGGCTTTCCGCCGCTTCACAAACGAGGACAAGCTTCGTGCCAAGATGGCCGAGAATGCAAAGAAACCCCGCAAGAAAAGTGGTTTCATGGCCCGTCTTGAAGAGGCATCCCGCCAGGCCCAGGCCGCTCAGCGTCAGCAGGCCAACCGTCGCCGCTGATAAAGAATTACAGCCTAATCCATAAAAGTCGCCGCCACAATCCTCGGGGTTGTGGCGGCGATGCTTTTATCATGATGCGGATTTATGACCGGCAACCGACTGCCATGAGGCAGAAGTAATATCTCCGGCATATTATCCCCGTATATGCCATTACACCATGGATGAACGTTCCGAATATGTGGCTGGTACGATACTGTGCGGTGTTTGCCGCTGCGCTCCTGCTCACAGTGTCATATAAGAAGATTATATCTTTCCTTCCTCTTGAAATCGCGAAGACTATAGCTGATTGCATTCATGCCGGGAAATTAGCCAGACTGACGAGAAAAAGAAGCGGGCCTCTCGATGTGAGAAGCCCGCTATATTCTGTTGTCGACGGTTTATTGTGCGATGGATGCTTCGATGGCTGCAATCTCCGCTGCGAAGCCTTTCTCGCTGCTGATGCGGTCGTTTACGCACTGCACGCCGTGAATCACTGTGGCATGTGTGCGATCCAGCTTGTGCCCTATGCCGGTAAGTGGCATGCCGGCCAGCTTTTTCGCAAGATACATTACAACGTGGCGTGCATCGGCAATCTCGCGCTTGCGGGTTTTGGTGAAGATAAGGTCGGAACTGATATTGTAGTACGAGGCTACGGCTTCGGTGACTATCTCGAAGTTTACCTGGCGGCGCTTGATCTTTACTGCGTTCGACATCACACGTCGTGCGAGGTCTACGGTAATGTCGCGGTTGAGAACTGTTGCATGAGCCACGAGCGAGACCACCACACCTTCGATTTCGCGGACACTCTGGGTTACATTGGAGGCAATGTATTCGGCCACATCGTCGGGCAGGCTGATTCCGTTCTGCTCGGCTTTCTGGCGAAGCACTTCCCTGCGGAGGTCAAGGTCGGGACGTTCGAGTTCTACCTGCATGCCCCACTTGAAGCGGCTGAGCAGACGGGCCTCGAAGCCTTCCATATCGGCGGGAGAGCAGTCGGAGCTCATTATAATCTGCCGGTCGTGGTGGTGCAGATGGTTGAAAATGTGGAAGAACGTATTCTGCGTACCGGGCATGTTCTGCAAATCCTGGATATCGTCGATAATCAGGGTGTCGATGCTCTGGTAGAAATGGAAGAAGCTGTTGATGTTCTTCGATGCCGCGGCAGTGTACTGGCTCTGGAAAAGACGCGCGGTCACGTACAGCACGCGGGCCTGCGGGTTGCGTTCCTTTATGCGTATGCCTACAGCCTGGATAAGGTGGGTTTTGCCCACACCGGAGGGGCCGAAAACGAACAGCGGGTTGAAGGTCTTAAGCGTGGGATTGTCGCCGATGGCTTCACCGATGCTGCGTGCTATTTTGTTGCTCTCGCTTAGGCAATAGTTCTCGAAAGTGTATCGCGGATTCAGCTGGGGGTCGAAATCGCCCTTTACAGGTTCGCGGAAGGGGTTGGCGGCTTCGACTCTGCTCTGGGCCATGATTGTACCAGAAGGGGACGTGCTCTTCTGCAGGATGGCTGCGGCAGGGTCGGCCTGGATGGTGGCGGTACGGTAGTAGAGCTTCACACCCTCGCCGTACACCTTTGTTATGGCCGAACGAAGAAGCTTCATGTAGTTCTTCTCGATTTCGTCTACAAAGAAATCGCTGGGCACACACAGCACGAGACGCCCGTCGGAGAAGCTTTCGGAGCTTATTCCGGCGAACAGGGTGTTGTACTGGGCGGAATCCACATTGTCGCGGATAAACGCCCGGCAGCGTTCCCATAGCTGTTGGTGTGGTTGAGAATCCATTGACGTGTTCGGCAGTTATTTTGAAATTGTGAATGCAAAATTGCTGCATTTTTTCCGATAAAACAAGTGCAAAATTATTTGCAAAAATCAAAATCGGTGCAACTGTCGCCGATTCAGTGTCTTACGCAATTGTGTGCGATTTCAGTAGGCAACCGCCGCTGTTGCGTAGTGAATAAGCTGATATTCAAATAGATGAAACGAATGCCTTGTGGCTGGCAGAAAGATGTGGTAGAGTTACAAACGCTTAGCCTGCACCTTGTAGCGCTTTGAGGTGTTAAAAAACCACCTGTTCGCTTGTTTGAAATTTTTTCAGATAAGAACTCGCGTGCTCAGTTTGCGAAATCCACGCTCAACCCAATCTGGAATCTGGAGGGGTTCAGAGGATAGTAAGGCATCGAGAAATAGTTGGCACCGCCGAAGAGACCTTGATTGAAGTGCGAATACATTACAAAGAAACGTGTTTTCGATAGTTTCATGTTGGCATATACGTTGCAGAACGGATAGTTGCCTATCTTGTATTCGCGTTGATTGGTGAACGCTACTGTCGCCGGCTGATACGACGGGGCATAGTAGCGCGTGTACCAGTCGCAGTCGACACCTACCTGTAGGTGCAGAGTCGCTATGCGTGTGAGCAGATATATATTGCTGTATACGGCCAGCGCAGGCAGCGGAATCACGGCGTCGTTGCTGGTGGTCTGGTAGGTCACCCGGTTGTCCCAATGGAATATGCCGAAGGTGAAGTTCTGTGTGAGGGCGAGCGACAGCACCTGCACATTGCCACCGTGCTGTACGGGCATGCCGTCGGTTCCGAAGTAGATATGGTTCTGGAGGTTGTTTACAGCTGCGGTAAAGCTTGTCCCTGTCACAGGGAACGATACGGTGCCGCCGAAGCGAAGAGTGCGCCGTTTGCCGAAATCGTTATGCCATATGAAATGGTTCGACCTGTAGCGGCGTGTGAGGTAGGGTGCCTCCTCGTTGTTGAACGAACCGAATGCCGTAAGCCGCAGGCTGTCGCCAAGAAGCGGGAACTGGGTGTGTATGCGGCCGTTGACTCTGACGTCGCCAGCCACCGGGCCTAGAATTCCCAACTCGGCTGTCGCTTCGTAGCGCAGTCTCAGGCCGCGCATTTTCGTGAGCTGTGCGCCAACATAGGCGAGTTGTTCGGTCTCATCGTTTTTCACGCTACCCACACCCTCTGGCCAGGGGTCAAGGCCGATTGACTGCGGATCACGGCGGTCGATGGTATCGGCCGGCATGGCATAGTGACGCACCTGATGTGTGATATAGGCAGCGAGTCCGAATTTGGCATATTTGTGGAATCCTTCCAGCAGCGATACTCCGAACGTGTTGCTAAGAGTCCAGTATGTGGATTTGTCGTGGGTGCGGTCGGGATTCAGATAGGTGTGCTCGAAATATTTCTTTGTCTCGTTGGGATTGTCGTCGATGAAGATGTGTTTTCCGGTGCGGAAATCGAGAGTGTATATGAACGACGACACCGGAATATAGGTGCGTGTCGTTGTGGTGTCGTCGACCTGCTCCTCATGCCAGTATCCGACTTTGTAGCGGTTGTTGAGGTACAACTGCTGTCCGGATACACGGTTGTGCGCGGCGGAGAGCTGTGTGGGTATCGATTTGGCGTCGATTGTGGTCACTCCGCCCTGGAGTTCTGCCGGATCCTTTATGTAGAGCATGTCGGTGATGCCGCCATTCTCTTTGTTCAGAAGGTTGTAGTGGTAGTAGAATCCCTGGAACTCATATCTGTCGCCGAGGTAGCTTCCGGAAAATCCCCAGTTGAGGTCCTTCACGGCCTGGTTGGCATAACTGCCTTTCGAGTACAGGTAGTCGAGCATCGCGCCTGCCTGGGCTTTGGGGTTGATATTTCCCGAGAAACGAGCCGACAGCAGTTCCTGGGCGTTTTCCCTGCCGCCGGAACTGGTGAATCCCACCAGAGTCATCGGTATCCTGGTGTTGTAGAATCTGGTCTTGTCGTGCGACGGGAGCCAGTGTTCCACGGCATCACGGAAATAGAAATCGCTTAGCGGCGCCCTATGGTCGAAAATCATGTTCAGACCCTGCGCTCCGTAGTTTCCGGTGGTTGCCCACGCGTCGGAGACTTCCGATGGGATAGACCGCCGGGAATAGTCCACAAACAAGGTGTCGATGGTCGACTCCTCGCGTAGTCCCAGAGGTGCCAGGAGTTTCCATGCGAAGGAAGGCGCTATCACCGTTTTCCTGCCGGCCGGTTCCTGCTGGTCTTCGGAAGGGTGGGAGTGAGCCTGCCCATAGGCGGAAGCAGTGAATGCCGCCGTAGCTGTCAGGGCTACGGCGGCAATCGCTGTGCGTATCTTATCCGTCGAAGGGGTCAAGCCTTATTGCTCCTGTTCGGCGGTGCATCCGCCTTTGCAGTTACGGCTGAGACTGATATAGGTGTTTTCGTTGTCGGTCTTCAGAGTGGCCACGCTGTCACCGCAGATGCTGTATGTTTTCACCTGGGGAAGAACAGCGGAAAGCAGCTCCTCTGCGCGCATGTCGGGGCATGCCATCTTGGTGCTGAAGAGATATCCGAGGGTGATGGAATCGCCGTTTACGAGATACTGCCCGCCAACGGTGTTGCAGTTGGTGTTGAAGCTCACGGTGCTGTCGCACAGGAATGTCACAGTAGTGCCTTCGTTCTCGCTGGGAGTGTAGGTGGTGCTGTCTGCTACAGCGATTGCGGTGAGGCTCCACTCGCCTTCGAGTGCGCTGCAGTTGGCGCCGCCGCAAGTTGTTTCGACACTTGCTTCAGCAACAGCGGTTTCGGTTGTAGTTTTGTTGCCGCAGGATGCGATGCCAAGAGCGGCGATGGTGAGGATAGGGATAAAAATTTTTTTCATATGCATGAATTTTGCCACAAAGATACGAATAAGTCGAGAGCAAAGCCAAATTTATTTGGATTTTGCCGAGCGTGAGTATCTAAGACGCAGTCAAAGATACGAATAAGTCGAGAGCAAAGCCAAATATTCTTATGATTTGGATAAATTCTTCAGGATAATTTGGACTTTGCCGGGCGTGAGTGTCTGAAACGTACGTTAAAAAACAATTTTACTCGGAATTTAGTTCGATGCCGTCTGTTTCGTAATTTTTGTCGTCGCTATATATAATTAATGTGTCCTGGCGGTGCGCTGCGGCATAGATATGATGTATTTCTTTTTCAGAAAGAGAATTGGCACATGGCACCTACTCGCTGTGCATGCCGCTGCCGGCGGGAGAAGTCGCGGCGTACTCCGAAGTCCATTTCCGCTGCTATTGCCATTCGTGGTGTCATGTACCAGAACACATTCGCCGCTGTGAAAATACCGGTTTTGTACATATCGGCTGGAATCTGTTTACTGGGCAGATAGCGTGTCTGGCTGGCGACTATGGTGGCAAACAGGTTCGGTCGGAAATTATACTGTATTCCGATGCTCCAGCCCAAAGCTCTGGGAGCATACATGCGACCGGCATTGTCCGGGTCGGCCACAAGGTCGTATTTGCCTATGAGCAGGTCGCCACCGAGACTTTCGTAGCCAGCGCCGTAGTTGATGTTCGCGTAGGTGGTAAGAGGATGCAGCGGATGGGCCACACAGCTTAGTTGAAGCCCCCATCCGGCCATATGGTGATTGCGGGCGGAGGCAATGTCGCGGTAGCCGAGAGTGCGTACTATGCCGCTGAGGCGCAGGTGCTGACCGCGTGCCCACTGGTATTGCACGAGTGCGGCGAAGTCGGGCATCCAGTCATCAAGCTTTGCTGTGTGCACATCGTCGGTGTCGATTGCCGGAGATGGAGTTTCCGCCGATACCCCCGCGCTCCAGTTGCCCCACTGCGGCATATATCGTACCAGCACTGCTGTAGGAGCAATCTTGTTGGCGGGTCCCTGGGCATCGACCGTCGGTGCTATGGCGGCGGGATCGGAGAATGTCGATGGCGCATATCCCACGGTGAAGTTGTTGATTACGGCATATGCCTTCTTAAGGTGGAAGTCGCGCGAGTTATAGCCGTTGAAGTTTGCTTCGATATACAGCTGGTAGTTGCCGAGTGTTTTGTTGCGACCTATCACGCGGAAAAACAGGCATGTTCCTGCAGGAGTGGTGCCGAAGTGCCGCATCGAAGCCGGGTTGGGCTCCATTGGAATGAGATATGGAGCGAAGCCTGAGGCTGGAATAGCGCCACCCCAGTCGTAGTATGCCCGCATACGCACGGCACCGCCGATTCCCATGGCCAGCGAGGCATCTTTGCTCAGGAACATGAAGTATGGAGCTTCGGGATCCTGGAAATGCCTGAACTGGTCGTAATAGAAATTGCTTATTACAGCGCGGACCGAATCGACATACGCTTGTGTAGCGGCGGGCGCTGGGCGTCCGTCGACATATATCAATTTGTGATGTCGCGAAAGGGAGTCGGCGAAATCGTCGACCGCGCTTTGTGCCGAGGTGTTCATAGCCAGCATTCCCAATGCGGCGAACAGCGTGATGAATCTCGATTTCATAGAGTGGTATAAGTAAGGCGGGAGTCTGCGGCAGAGACTCCCGCCATAATGGTTTCGGGGTACGATTGCCGGAGGTCAGCCGCAGTGGAAGTAGCGGTGCACCATGTCGAGCATTTTCGAGTTGTCGGAGCGGGCGGCTGCTGCCTCGGCGGAGTCGAACGAGCGGAGGCTGCCCACCACGCCGGCAATCATCTCGGGGCTGAAAACACCGCGATCGGTGAACACATCGGCAAATTCCACCAGAGCTTCTGCCGAAGCTGCGCAATCGGCCGGAAGGCTGCGCAGACGTGCCAGCACTTCGGGGTGATGGTGGATGTCGGTGTCCACATATGTGTTTCTGGCGATGTCGAGGGCTTTGTCGGAATCCATTTCCAGGCCATAGCGCAGAGCCACGCATATTCCGGCAAGAAGCCTGTACACATCGGCCGAGCCGTCGGCATTGCGTATTTCGAATGTCGGTTTCACCGAAGCATCCACTTCCGGGCATTCCGATGCCGCGTGCGCGCCGTTAGCGATTGCGCACATATCGGCGCCTGCGGTCCATCCAAGGGGCACGCGCACAAGCACAGAACGGTTGCGGTCGCCCCAGCAGATGCTTGTGGGCGCCTCCTGGTTCGGCACCAGACGGAAGTAGGAGGTCGGGTTGGTGTTTCCGAAAGCTGTAAGCGCGGGAGCAAGCACCATCAGGCCGGCGATTGCACGCCGTGCGTAGTCGGTGAGACCGTCGGCGGTAGCTGTGGCGCTGGCATCGCCTTTCATCAGGCGAATGTGCACATGCAGTCCCGACCCGGCTTTGCCGGTGGTGATTTTCGGTGCGAATGTTACATTGAGTTCTTCCTGGGCGGCAAGATTGCGGATTGCCCATTTGGCCAGCACAAGCTGGTCGGCGGCATCGCGTGCATCGACAGGCAGGAACTCGATTTCATTCTGCTCGTAGATTTTACCGTCGAGAGTGAAGTTCCCGACTTCGCTGTGTCCGTATTTGATCTGTCCGCCGGTTGCTGCTATTGCGCGCATGCATTTGCAGCGGAAGTCGTTGAATTTGGCATAGGGCGCGCTCTCGTGGTAGCCGCGCTGGTCGGTGGCGGGGAAGAGACCCGGGTCGCGGGATATTACGTAGAATTCAAGCTCGCCCATGGCATGGAATGTCAGGCCGGTAGCTTTGGTGAACTCCTCGCAGGCTTTGGCAAGGGTATGCTCCGGCGCGCTTGCCAGCGGGTTGCCGTCCTTGTCGAAGAAGGAGCAGAGCATGGCGAGGGTCGGAATGGGGGCGAATGGATCGACGAAGGCTGTGCGGAATCGCGGCACTACATACAGGTCGGAGCTGCCGGCCTGTATGAAGGGGAATAGCGAGGAGCCGTCCACACGCTCACCCAGGGTAAGTATGGTTTCGAGATACGCCATGTCATTGACAACGAAATTGAGGGTCTTCAGTCGGCCGTCTCCGGCAGGATACATAAAGTTTACCATCTCGATTCCGCTTTCGACAACGAAACGTATTATGTCAGCCTTTGTGAATTCGGCGGGAGATTTCTTGAGAAACGCCACCACGGCGTTTTTGCTCAATTCGATGTGCTTGTTCATCAGGGTTATAGATTATTCAGTTGGTATGGTTCTTTCAGGCCAGGGGTATGGCGCCTATTCCCGGGCGGTCGGGGATAATCACTTTGCCGTCGACAATCTTCGCACCGTCGAAAATATCGTTGGCGATGAGCAGATTGCCGTCGAGATCGGCCCAGTCGACCATAGGCGACAGCTGTGCAGCCGCACTTATGGCACAACTTGTCTCGGTCATGCAGCCGAGCATCACCTTCATTCCCATGGCACGTGCGAGGGTGGCCATTTGGTAAGCTTCATGCATGCCGGTGCTTTTCATCAGTTTTATGTTGATGCCGTCGTAGGCTCCGGCAGCCCGGCTCACATCGGGCAGTCGCTGCAGAAACTCGTCGGCGATTATGGGCAGAGGAGAGCGTTCGCGCAGCCAGGCGGTGTCGTCGATGGAGGCTTTGTCCATAGGCTGCTCCACGAACATGCAGTTGCGTTCGGCGAGCCAGTGGCACATTTCAAGAGCTTTCTCGCGGTCGTTCCATCCCTGGTTTGCGTCCACGCATATCGGAACGTCGGTATGCCGGCGAAGGGCTTCGACTATTTCCTTGTCGTGGTCGAGTCCCATTTTCACTTTCACGACCTTGTAAGGCGATGTTTCCTCGATTTTGCGTTGCATTTCCGCAGGATCGGCATCGTAGCTTATTGTGAATGATGTGTTGGGAGTCCTGTCGGGATTCAGCCCCCAGATTTTGTACCATGGTTGTCCCATGATTTTGCCGGTAAGGTCGTGGAGGGCTATGTCGACCGATGCTTTGGCGGCACGGTTGTTGGGCGCCACGCTTTCCATATATTCATGGATATCCTCCAGCCGGAACGGATCCTTGAACTGGGCAAGATCGAGTTTTGAGAGGAAGGTGGTTACCGATTCCACGTTTTCGCCAAGATACGGGGGCATGGATGCCTCGCCGTAGCCGGTGATGCCATCGAGTGTTATCTGCACCTGTACTCCGGGTGTGGTGGTGCGCTGCGAGCGCGCCAGATTGAAGGCATGTCGCAACTGCAGTTCGTAGGGGCGGAACGACAGTTGCATTTTGCCGGGTGTTGTGGAGGTGCGTGTGGCACTTTCCAGTGCCGATATGCTCACGGGAGATGCGGCGAAAAGCGCGCCGAGTACTCCTGTTTTTATGAAATTTCTTCGGTTCATGGCAAGTAATGGAGAAGGATTGAGGATGGAATGGCTGTTCCTGGTTAAAGATTGTAGTACCAGGGATGTTCGGCTGCGCGTGTGATTCCGCGAGTGCCTTCGTTGCCTCCTATGCGCACGCTGTGGAGGAACGGTGTTGTGAGATAGGACGGATTGGTGGGATCCACACTGTTGCGCTTCACGCGACCCGAGGAATGCACATAGTCTCCGTTGGAATCGTATATGGCCACGTGTGTCACCTTGCCGGCGCGTGTGCCGAAGAACAGAAGGTCGCCGGCGCGGCAGTCGCGCCAGTTTTCGGCTTCGATTCGTGTTCCGGTAAGTGCCTGCTGGGAGGCATCGCGCATAAGGATGATGCCGTTGGCGAAATATGCTGTTTTGGCAAGCCCCGAGCAGTCGACGGCTTTCGTTGAGGTTCCTCCCCACAGATAAGGAGTGCCTTCCAGGGAATAGGCGACATCGAGTATCAGTTCCGGATTGAAAGTCTGTGCGGCCCACTGGTCGATGTTTTTCAGTGCGGATGTATCCACATAGGCCTCGCGGCCGTCGGGCAGTTCGATGTGGTAGCGGCGGTTGACTATGTTGGGGCGTCTTTCCGGGATGGTGACAATGCACCCGTTGACAAGGTCGGTAACGACATCGCGCGGTCCGGTCGCTGTGGGGCTGTTATAGGCTTTCACCTGGTCGAGCGATGTAACGATGAAGCGTTTCGCTCCACGCCATGCCCGCATCTGGGCAGGAGTCTTTTCCACAACCGAGGAGGAGGGGATGTAGGCTATGTAGCCGTCGGGGGTCTGCACACGCCACCAGTCTCCTCCGCTTTGCAGAACACGCAGAGGGGTGCCCATAAGCGCCTGGGTGGCCATCTCTCCGGCATGTGCGCCACGCGTGCGCAGACTTGCAGCGGAAAGACGCACTTGTGCCCAGCGGTCGGTGGGATATACAGTGATACTGTCGGCTATGTCGATGCCTGCCGCGGCCATACGGCGTATGGCTTCGGCACGGACACCGGCTTCCGATGTGGCTCCTCGCAACACAATAGCACCCGAGGGTAGTCTGGAAGCGCTTATCTCAGCCACAACCTGGCGGCTGTCGGGAGCCATCTGCGATTTGACTTCGTTGATTATCTCGCGTGCGGCGGCGAGTTTGTCTGCTGCTGCACCCGAGGCTGGAAATGCCGCTATTGCGAACGCTGCGGCAAGTATCACGTTGTATTTCATTGCTGTGTTGTTGCTACGGGGGTTATGGATATGATGTCCATGTTCGACTCCCAGCCGGGATAGAACATGTTTCCTTTGGAGCATTCAACCTCTCCGGCCTGGAAATCGACAGTCTCACTGCGGACGAATTTCTTTGCGGGAACGAACTGGCCGCCAACTCCGGTGTTGATGCACATGCGGTATGAATCGATGCCGTTGTTGTAGAAGCGTTGTGCTTCGGGATCGCTTGCGTTGGCATAACGTCCGAATGAAGCATCGACGGGAACCCATCCTGTGCCTTCGAAGTACACGGCACCCCAGTCGTGGAAATTCACTTCTCCGGGGTGAAGCATCCAGCCGCTTATCCATCGTGCGGGAATTCCAAGAGTGCGCATGAGCGATATGTAGAGGAGGGTAACCTGTCCGCAGTCGCCATGTCCTTGTTCGACAACATATTGCGGAATGCATTCTATTGTGCTGTATTCCCGTGCGCCGGCCCAGGGCAGGGTGTCCTGAATGTAATCGAACACCATTTCGCTGCATTCAAGCGGATTGGTATTGTCGCCAACAATGGCATGAGCCAGAGAGTCCAGCCGCACGTAATGTGGGCCGTCGAAAGCTGTATACTCTTTATAGAGAGTGCTTGTGGTGTCGTAGGGCTGAAGATTGTCGGCAATGCTCCGGCGGCTTGCATATCGTCCTTTGGCGATGTAGCTGCCTACATATTCGAAGTGAGCGGTGTCGCCTGGATTTGTAGGGGCTGGAGCGGTCATATACACGCTGTTGTGCACCGGTATTGTCCCCGACAGCTGTGCCGATGTAATGTAGTCGGGCTGGCTTGTGCTGATAATGGTCACCGAATCCTGATAGTCCACGGCATCGGCACCAAGCGGCAGTGGGAGCCATACGCGCAGAGAGTCGCCGGCGATAGCTTCGCAGTAGGGCACATCGATGCTGAATCGGAATGTGACTTTGTGTGCGCCGCCGAGGGCGTTTTTGCCGCGACTCCAGGCAAGAATGGAATCGACATAGGATATCCTCTGTTCGCTGGCTATGTCGCCACGTCCGGTCTCGCCACTCATCTCCGGATTCAGCAATGCAAGATTGCGGGGCGCTTTGCGGTGCACGCGGAGGGTGTCGTTGATAACGAGAGTCTCAATGTATTTCAATTCCACAAAGCTGTCGATTTCGGCATCGGTCAGTTCCGGATAGCGCTGGCGCAGTATGGGCCTGGCCTGCTCGAGGGTCCATGGAAAATCATAGAGCAGACGTGAGCGGATTGCCGCAGCAGAGTCCGCCTCCAGCCATGATGGTGTGGATGTAGTTACATTTTCTATGCGGGCCAGGTCGGCAATCTTCCAGGCTGCGAATGCGCCTGTCGCGACAACTGCCAAAAGTATTATGGCTTTTTTCATGGATTCAAGATATATTTTGATGTTGTAAAGTTAGCAATTATTCAATCTTTCACAAAATAATTTCTATTTTTATACATTGATTCAGTTATCTTTGCAGACTGGTTGGATGTCCGGCTGTAAAGATGCTAATTCACGGGCAGCTTTTGTTAACACAGATTAACACGGATAGCTTTAAACCGACAGCCGTACCACGAGTCAAATTATCAAAGAATGAAAAAGAACACTTCATATGGCATATTGGAGCAGGCGAGGCAGGCAGGATTAGCCAAGCCATCGGCAGGCATGACTGTGCCTGAGGGATATTTCGCGGATTTCGCGGAAAGGATGTCGTCACAACTCCCGGAGCGTCCCGAAGCCGAATGTGTGCAGGCTCCGCCGGCTGTTGCCGACAAATCGCTGTGGCAGAAAGTGCGCCCCTATGTGTATATGGCTGCAATGTTCGCCGGAATATGGCTTATGTTGCAGATGTTCGCCATGTTGGGAGGTCAGAACCGCATCGGCGATATCGGCGACAGCAAGGTTCTTGCCGAAGCGATGGGCGACGACGATTTTGTTTTCGACTATTTTTTCAGCGATAAGTATTCTTATGAAATCGTCGACGAGATGGCTTTGGCTGAAGAGTCACTTCCCGAAGAGATGGTCTTCGACGACAGTTTCATGTATGAATCAGGCGACAGCGCTGCGGAAAAACTATAAAAGCATGATACGACTGATAGGAATTTTGTCATTGGCTGTCATTTCATGGATGTCCATGGCAGCTGATGCCCAGAACAATCAATGTGCCAACCGCCAGCGCTACCTTAGCGAAGTGCGCGATCATAAACACGAATTTCTTGCGCGCGAACTCGCAATCCCCCAGGAGAACAGGAGGGAGTTTTTCGAGTTGTACGATGCCATGGAGAATGAGCTGATGGTTCTTGACACGGAAACCAGACAGCTTGAGCGCGATATGCGCCGCGATACCACCGCCGGCGACATGCAACTCGAAAGTGCTCTCACTGCTATCTATTCACAGAAACTGAAAGAAGGCGAAATAGAGATGCGCTATGCCCGAGAGCTCAAGCGCGTGCTCACACCCCGACAGCTGTTGCAGCTAAAAGATGCCGAAAGGCGCTTCAACCGCACGCTCATGCGCCAGCATCGCCGTATGCGGTCTGCAAACAATTCCTCACCAAGGCGCTGACTCAGTGGTCAATGGCGTATGGAGTCCAATATTTTTTTGAAGTATGAGCTTGACCGACTTTTAGGATATCCTGGTGTCAATTATTTATGTCTGATATATGTTATATAAATAACGGCACAGGTCAGCAGTTCCGCAGCCGGAATGGCGAGCCATAGGCCGGGGACACCGAATGCCCGTGGTAACAGGCCGAAGCACGGCACAAGGAACAATATGCCCCGCAACAGCGTGTATACGATGGAGGCCATTGCTTTCTCGACGTTTTGAACCTATATGCGCAGCGCCCGGCTGACGCGGTGGAGCAGATGCGCACCGTAGTTGAAGCTGATAATCGGTTGCGCCGACTGGGCAACGGCATTGCTGATGGAGAAAACAACCGGAAAGAGATAGCAGGCGATGGCAAAAGCCGCTAAACCCTCTTCGCCAAGCATGGAGATGAACATGTAGTTTCCCGTGAGCATCATGACACTCATAGCCAGTTTAATAACTGACAATCACAGTTCTATCAAGATTCTCTTAGCACTTTATAGGAATTATATTCAGAAAGTCGGGGTGTATTCTACTACGTGGCCGTTTTTTTTTGTTGCGGTCATGTCCACGAGCCTCTGGTTCGAGGAGCCGCGGAATAGCAGTCGCGTGTCTTTCAGCGACTCTATGAAAGGGCCGTCGACAATCACGTCGGCCATGTCGGCCAATGCTGCCATGTCGCCGCCGGCGGAGAATATTTCCTCAATGGTGAAGCCTGTATAAATCCACAGACTAAGCCCTGCATTGCAGATTCGCTTTGCAAGCGGAAGGAGTGCTGTGGCCGAGTACATTGGGTCGCCGCCGGTGAAAGTAACGGCAAAGCCGTTGTCGGCAATGCGTTCCATGAGATATTCGGCGCTTAGTTCTGTTCCTGCGTTGAAATCCCAGGTGGAAGGGTTGTGGCAACCGGGACAATGATGCCGGCACCCTGCGAAGTATATGGAGGTGCGTAGCCCAGGACCGTCGACGGTGGTGCCGTCGACGATTCCGCACACACGCAGTCTGTTGTCACTGATGCACGACACGGTCGTTGAGTTCGGCGAGTTTGGCGTTGTTCCAGCGTTCGGTGGTGCCGACAAGATATCCTGTGATACGCTGCAGGCGGTCGATGTTGTGGCTTCCGCATCCGGGACATGCATCCAGACTGTCGGATGCGTCCTCATAACCGCAGTCCATACAGCGGTTGCGGTTATGATTCACAGAGCCGTAGCCTATGTCGTAGCGGTCCATCAGATCCACAATCTGCGCCACTGCTTCGGGGTTGTGGGTGGCATCGCCGTCGATTTCGACGTAGAATATATGTCCTCCGCCGGTGAGGGGGTGGTATGGTGCCTCGATTTCAGCCTTATGCTTGGGCGAGCATTTATAGTACACCGGCACATGGTTGGAATTCGTATAATAGATTTTGTCGGTGATGCCTGGAATCACACCGAAGGTTTTGCGGTCCATGGCGGTGAATTTCCCTGAAAGGCCTTCGGCAGGAGTGGCGAGGACGGAGTAATTGTGGCCGTATTGTTCGCAGAAATCGTTCACGCGGCTTCTCATATGGCTCACGATTCTGAGTCCGAGTTTCTGGGCTTCGTCGCTTTCGCCGTGGTGTTTCCCCGTGAGGGCTATCAGACATTCCGCCAGTCCGATGAATCCGATGCCGAGTGTTCCCTGGTTGATAACGGATTCGATGGTCTGGTCGGGACGCAGTTTGTCGCCGCCTACCCACAGTTTTCTCATCAGCAGCGGGAACTGTTTTGCCAAAGCCGTTTTCTGAAAGTTGAAACGGTCGTTAAGCTGGCGGGCGGTGATTTCGAGAATGTTGTCGAGTTTATGGAAGAACAGGGCGATGCGTTCGTCCTTGTCGCGCACAGGCATGGTCTCTATTGCAAGACGCACAAGGTTTATGGTTGAGAAAGAGATATTACCTCGGCCTATCGATGTTTTTTCTCCGTAGCGGTTCTCGAACACACGTGTGCGGCATCCCATTGTGGCCACTTCGAAACGATACCGTTCCGGATCGTCGGCACGCCATTTTTCATGTTGGTTGAAGGAGGCGTCGAGGTTTACGAAATTGGGGAAGAACCTGCGTGCGGTAACTTTGCATGCGAGTTTGTAGAGGTCGTAATTGGGGTCTTCCGGCAGGTAGCTCACGCCTCGCTTTTTCTTCCATATCTGTATCGGGAAGATTGCGGTGGCGCCGTTGCCCACACCTTCGTATGTGCTGTGCAGTAGCTCACGGATTATGCAGCGGCCTTCGGCGGAAGTATCGGTGCCGTAGTTGATGGAGCTGAACACCACCTGGTTGCCGCCGCGGCTGTGGATGGTGTTCATGTTGTGGATGAATGCTTCCATGGCCTGGTGCACGCGGCTTACCGTGCGGTTGACCGCGTGTTGTCTCAGCCTCTGATCTCCTTCGAGTCCTTCAAGGGGGAGGCACAGGTAGTCGTGGAATTCGGTATCCTTGATATGGGAGAGATCCCGGCCGGTGAGTTTTTCAAGATTGGCCACTTCTTCGGCATAGGAGCTTCGGACGAATGGAGCGAGATAGAAATCGAAAGCAGGTATCGCCTGGCCGCCATGCATCTCGTTCTGGGCGGTTTCGAGGGATATGCACGCTATTACCGAGGCGGTCTCGATTCGCTTGGCAGGACGGCTTTCGCCGTGTCCGGCGGTGAAGCCGTGGTTAAGAATATGGTTCAGCGGGTGTTGTACACAGGTGAGGCTTTTGGTAGGGTAGTAATCCTTGTCGTGTATGTGCAGATAGCCACCGCGCACGGCGTCACGTGCTTCATCGGAAAGCAGATAGTCGTCGACAAACGGCTTTGTAGTCTCGCTGGCGAACTTCATCATCATTCCTGCCGGCGAATCGGTGTTCATGTTCGCGTTCTCGCGGGTGATGTCGTTGCTTTTCGCCTCGATAATTTCCAAAAACATGTCGCGGGTTTTCGCGCGGCGTGCAATGCTGCGTTTGTCGCGGTATGCGATATAACGCTTGGCCACTTCTTTGCGTGGACTGTTCATCAGTTCGACTTCCACCATGTCCTGGATTTCTTCCACGGTCATGCGTTCGGCGCCACGGGCGCCGATTCTGTCGGCTATTTTCTGAATCAGCGCTTCGTCCTCGCCAAGTTCGGTGGTGAGCATGGCTTTGCGTATTGCGGCTTTGATTTTCTCCTCGTTATATCCTACGACTCTGCCGTCGCGCTTAACTACTACCTGTATCATTGTTTTTGTTGATGTCGATTTTTGGTAGTGCAAAGCTAAGACAAATTTTCCCTTCTGGCAAAGTTGTGGCGATATAAATTATCTACAAATTTTCAATTTTGAAAATTTGTAGATGTGTATTTTATGTTTAATGTTGTGAATTTCAGTGTGTTGGTGTTCTAAAATGGAGAACTTCGTAAAGATTTAGCTACATGATGCCTTTCGAAATCCCCGCGCTGTCGAGTATGGAAATGTCGATATTTCTCAATCCGGATTGTCCGAG
The DNA here is from genome assembly GCA_002490635.1 of Porphyromonadaceae bacterium UBA7207. Taxonomy (GTDB): domain Bacteria; phylum Bacteroidota; class Bacteroidia; order Bacteroidales; family Muribaculaceae; genus CAG-873. The sequence goes on along the minus strand of DKUJ01000003.1, from coordinate 60,503 downwards.
AGCCACAGCCTCGTTGTAGTCGTTAAGGTATATGCGCTCCGGCGCCGTGTATAGATTCGAAGACAAGTCGGCCTTTGCATTATAGCGGGGAGTGGCGATTCCGGCAAGTCCCACAAGAGTATGGAATACCGAAAGGCTCGACGATACATCTGATGCCGAATGCCGGTCAAGCATAAACACAGCCTCAGGTTCCATTTCCGCGAAGGACTCGGAAGTCCACGCTATCATGGGCACATGAATCTGATAATATGTGGGATGTGGCGAGGCGTGGAGAAAGCGTCCGCGGCAGTCGTCGAAAATGTCTTCGCCGTGGTCGGAAGTGTATACCAGAGCGGCGGGACGCCCGGTGTCGGCCAGCACTCCTATTATACTGTCGAGAACGGCATCGGTATAAAGGATAGAGTTGTCGTAGGCGTTCATAAGCTCCTGGCGGTTAGCGGCACGGGCTTCGCTTGCGTTGTCAGGGTGGAAATGGTCGAAACCATCGGGGTAACGCTCGCGGTAATTGAAATGTGAGCCATAGGTGTGTATTGCCACGAAAACCTTCCGATGGGGATTGGAGGCGAGGAAGCGCTTCAGTTCATCAGTTGTATCACCATCGAAGTGCGACATGTTGTCATCGGAGAGATAAACAACGCTGTCGGCCTGTTGTCCGAAAAAGTCGATGAACGAGCCATTATGTTTCTGATTGGAAATCCAGGCAGTGGTGAATCCGGCCTCATTGAAAGCATCGATGATACCTTTCGAACGGTATATTGAGTCGCCGAACTCTTTGCTGTTGAGGTGCGACATCATAAGTGGCACGCTTTTGTGTGTGGTGTTGCTCTCGGACAGTGTGCGGCTGAAATTCACGACACCCAGCCTCTTGCACAGCTTCGGATTTGTGGAGCGTGAGTGGCCGTTAAGCTGCCAGTTGCCGGCACGCGAGGTCTCTCCGATAACCATCACATACACTTCGGCAATGCTGTCGGGACGGGTGGACCGGGAGCCGAACCGGAAATTTTCGCTGGTTGCGGGGTAGTGCGATGATTGTTCGGCACGAACGATTGCCGAATGTATGTTTGCGACCACATTTACAGGAAACAGTTTTCGGGATATCGAGTAATCTGGATTGGACCGGTATGCACCGACGGCGGCAATCATGCCTGCTGCGTATGTGGCGGCAGCGACCATCCGCAATACTCGCCGCCGGGACGCATCCACGAATTCATGGCGTATAGAGACCACGATTCCGGCAACCAGCGGCGGGAGGTAGATAGTGCACACGGTTAGTATAGCTGGTGTGAGATTGCTCAGCAGTTCCGTAGCCTCGTTGTAGTTTGTCGTGGCTACGTTGAGGAACATGTCAATGGCAATTATCGATTCGCCGTACAGGAAAAGGAGAACAATCTGGAAGGCGCAAAGAATCATTAGCGGTAGAGAGAGCAGTGTGGTAATCCCCACTCTTTTCCAGCAGGATGCCAAAAAGCAGTAGACACCAAGCGGAAGAAGCAGGTTTGCAGCTTTTTCCCAGCCGTTATAGAGATGTTCTGTAATTGTAAGTCCTATGTTCGGAACCAGCAACAACAGCGGCACAATCCACATGAGCGCCAAGGCTGTACGACTTCGCTTGGTGGCAGGGATAGAGTCAGAACGCTTCATTGATACTGAATATAAAACCTGTCTGATGGCGGCCGAAACCGAGATCCAGACGCACGTTCACACGTTTTTTGAATTCCCAACGGTAGCCGATGCCATAGTTGGGGAGTAGTTTGTGCCATCTCATGGCCGAAAAGCGGGGGAATACCATTCCGGCACCAACCCATGCTACAAGGCCATTCCGGCGCCATATGTGCTGTCGCAGTTCGAGGCACACATCCATTTCGCTTTTATCGCGGTATCTGCCTTCGTAGTAGCCGCGCATGTTGTCGCTGCCACCCATGGTGCTCATCAGTCCCCAGGGCGTGTTGCCGTAGGTCAGACGTGCGTGGTACTGGAATGCCAGGACGGCATCTTTCCATAGTGGGTTGTATGTGGCAATGGTGACTTCTGTCATCGAAAACGCGTTTCTGTTCAGAAGGAAACGCGGGTTGAACCGTTGGTCGAGGCGGAAATACACTCCGCGGAAAGCATTGGAAAGAAAATCTCTGCTGTCGTACTGGATAGTGAATCCCACGCCTAAGTTGAAGGTGCGCATCGGCTGCCCTTCCCAAAGCCACTCATTGTGTACATCGCGGGCGTTTACGTAGTCGAACGTAATCATCGGGCCGAGATAGAATTTGGGAAGCAGACGCCAGATATAATTTACAGAAGCCTGGCTGTTAAGGTATTTATATTTGGTCTCGTTATCGTCGACAATATTATTGTCATATCCTATGCCCCAGAATTTGGTCGCTATGGATGCGAAGTTCACATCGTAGTTCAAGCGGGCGCGGTCGCCAGGCATGATGTGGGTGCCGCGGATGCCGAGCCTGAAAAACATGCTGGTTGTCGCGTTCATGTAAAGAGCCGCCTCCGAGGGTGGCAGGAGGCTGTCGCATGCACTGGTGCGGTACAGGCCGGCAGCCACCAGGCCGATTCCGAATTTGGTGTCGCTCGAGTAGTAGGGGCCTCCTATGAAACTTACATCGAAACCTTTTGTACGCCGTGGTTTGTTACTTTCGTTGAAGTAGCGTATTATTCTGGATACTATGCCTTCCGGCTTCTTCACAACCTCAGGCATTGGCGGAAGCGTATCGGGCGGCTGCACATAGGCCACCGACGGCAGGATTGCTGTCGGCTTGGAGCCGGCGGCTATCGCTTCCTGGTTGCAAATATCGTTGCTCCAGCATGTTGCGATTGCAACAATAGTTGTTGTGATGAATATGGCAAGTCGTCTCATGTAGAAATGCTTTTGCAAAATTAACAATTAAGGTTTAACTTTGTTAGCGCTAATTCCTACTCAAACCACAATTTTATCCTAAATGGCCACAATCAGCAAACCTACGTGTTCCATTCTCACAGGGCTACTTGCTTCCTATGGTATAGAGAGGGCGGTTGTATCGCCAGGCTCTCGGAATGCGCCATTGCTTGTGTCGATGGAACGGAGCGGGAATTTCGCAATCAGTACTGTGGTGGATGAACGCACGGCGGCTTTTGTGGCGCTCGGAATGGCAAAGCAAACCTCAAAGCCGGTCGCCCTCGTGTGCACTTCGGGTTCGGCCATGCTCAACTACGGGCCGGCTCTCGCAGAGGCATACTATAGCCGCACGCCATTGATTGCCATAACCGCCGACCGCCCGGGAGAATGGATCGACCAGCGCGACAGCCAGACTATCAGGCAGAATGGAGCGCTCGATGCCGTTGTGCGCAAAAGTGTGGAGATTGACGAACGCATGTCCCTGCGGCAGGTCAACCGGCTGATTAACGAAGCACTTACGGCGGCTACCGGCAATATCCCAGGGCCGGCGCATATCAATGTACCTCTTGGCGCACCTCTTACGACTATGGCCCAGGAGAGCGAGATGCCCGTAGGCAACAGGATTTCGACAGTCCGCTGCCGCCAGGAAGTGCCCGATGATGTTTTCAGGCTGTTGACCCGTTCAAAAAAAATTATGTTTATCGCAGGTGCCGGAGCCGATGTCAATCCGTTATCCGTTCGTCTGCCGGATAATTCCGTGTGGTTTTCCGACAGGTTCGGAGGAGAGCAGGCCGGCATTTCCGCATTGGCGGCAGGTGTGTTGCTCAATCGTGCCGACGACGAGAAAAAGGCAATGTTACGCCCCGACTTTGTGGTGAATTTAGGTGGAACACTAATCGACGACAAATTCAAGGCATGCCTGCGTCGTTGGCAATCGCCGGTGGTCAATATCGGCTTTGATGACAATATGGTCGATACATTCGGTTCTCTTCATATGCAGATTGAATGCAATGCTTCCGATTTTGTGGAGCAGTGGAATGCATATGTATGCCGGAATTATGGGCATACTGTATCGGACCAGCCCGGATATTGCCGCCATTGGCGTGATTTCATATCCGCCTCGGAGCGCGGTGTCGCCGGTCTGCCATGGTGCGACATTGAAGCTATGCGCATGCTTGCCATGAATTTCAACGGCGGCGAGCTTTTCGCTTCTAACGGTATGTGCGCCCGATACGCCCAGCTGATGCCGTGGAAGGTTGACAGGATACATTACAACCGTGGTGTCAGCGGCATCGACGGTTGCACATCCACTGCTGCTGGAATATCGATGGCTACAGAACGCACGGTGCTGCTGCTTACCGGTGATATGAGTTTTGGCTACGATATCGGGGCATTGGTGCTGAAAAACCTGCGCGGCAACTTCAAAATAGCCGTTTTCGACAACGGAGGTGGCGATATTTTCCGCCATGTGGCCACAACAGCCTCGCTGCCCGAGCGAGAGACACGCTTTGCCGTACCGGTGGAACAACCGGTAGCACAACTCGCCACCGCTTTCGGCTTCGACTACTACCTTGCAGATGGGAACAGCGGCACTGCCGATGCGCTTGTGGCGTTCCTGCGAGACAGCGAAAAACCGGCAATACTTCATATAATAACTGATATGGAATCAAACCAGAAAGCATATAATATACTGACATGACTGAAGAGACAAAGCCACGCAATTGGCAGACTATAAAAGAGTACACCGACATACTTTTCGATTTCTACGACGGCATTGCCCGCATAAGCATAAACCGCCCCGAAGTGTACAATGCCTTCCGCCCACAGACAAATCGCGAGATTCTCGACGCTCTCGATTATTGCCGTGACTGTCCCGAAGTCCGTGTGGTGGTACTCACCGGTGTAGGCGACAAAGCGTTCTGCAGCGGCGGCGACCAGAACTATAAGACTTCCGGCGGATATCGCGACAGCGACGGCACGCCACGTCTTAATGTTCTCGATATCCACAAAGCGATTCGTTCGCTGGTGAAACCGGTAATAGCCATGGTCAACGGCTACGCTATCGGCGGCGGCAATGTGCTTCAGGTGGTGTGCGACCTGACTATCGCTTCCGAAAACGCGAAGTTCGGACAGACAGGGCCCAAAGTCGGCAGTTTCGACGCCGGCTTCGGATCATCGTATCTGGCACGCTGCGTAGGGCAGAAGAAAGCGCGTGAAATATGGTTTCTCTGTCGCCAGTACACCGCGCAGGAAGCTCTCGAGATGGGAATGGTCAACAAAGTAGTGCCTCTGGAAAGCCTCGAGGACGAAGTGGTGGAATGGTGCCGCACCATCAAGAAGCGCAGTCCGTTCGCTGTGCGCATGATAAAGAGGGCGCTCAATGCCGAACTCGACGGGCAGCATGGACTCATGGAGTTCGCCGGGGACGCCACTCTGATGTACTACCTGATGGATGAGGCCGCCGAAGGCAAGAACGCCTTCCTTGAAAAGCGCGATCCCGATTTCGACAAGTTCCCCCAGTTCCCCGGCTGATGATCAAGGCTCAGTGGGCTAAAGCGCGCCTGGATTTTCGATTCGAAGCCATTACATCGCGCGAGCGCATGTGGCACAAGGATACATTCTTTGTGCGAGTGTGGCATAGCGGCACTCCCGATGTGGTGGGTATTGGCGAATGCCCGCTTTTCCGTGGGCTGTCGGCAGATGACAGGCCAGACTACACGAAAGTTCTTGCTGACTTCTGTCGGCGTCCTTCGGAATGGCGCTTGTGCAGCTATCCATCGATTCGTTTCGGGTTCGAGACCGCGATGGCCGATCTCGAGGCAGGAGGCAGGCGCTTATGGTCCGACGGCCCATGGAGCAGAGGCGAGAAGGGCATTGCCATCAACGGCCTTGTGTGGATGGGCGATGCTGACACCATGGGCAGAAGAATAGCGGAGAAGCTTGACCAGGGTTTCAGAGTGTTGAAACTCAAAATTGGAGGAATCGATTTTGAGAGTGAATGCAGGCTGCTGGAGAACATCCGCAGTCATTTTAGGCCTGCCGACCTTGAAATTCGACTTGATGCAAACGGTAGCTTCGCTCCCTGCGAAGCTATGGAGCGTCTCGGACGGCTGGCCGGATATTCAATACATTCCATAGAGCAGCCCTTGGCTCCAGGACAGAAGGATGCCATGCGGGAGCTATGCCGCAGGTCCCCGATTGCCATCGCGCTCGACGAAGAACTCATAGGCTACCACAGCGAAGAGAGGACTGCCGGCTTGCTTGATGATATCAGACCGCAATATGTGATTCTGAAACCCGCACTCATTGGAGGGTGTGGCGCGGCATCTGTGATTGCCGAGCAGGCATCTGCCCGTGGCATAGGATGGTGGGCTACTTCCGCACTGGAATCCGACATAGGGCTTAACGCGATTGCCCAATGGGTGGATTCCTGTAATGTGACCGTGCCGCAGGGACTCGGTACGGGAAATTTATATTCCAACAACGTACCCTCTCCGCTGGAGATGCACCATGCAGCCTTGTGGCGCAATCCGGCAGGCAACTGGGGCATGCCCGATAATATCGAATGGCAGGACTGAAAGATTTTGAAGCCGAGTTTCTCGCCGCCGGCGAAACAATAACTGCACACACTTCAGGCTCTACCGGCGTTCCAAAGAACATAGAGCTGAGCAAGGAAGATATGAGGCGATCGGCAAGGACAAGCAATGCTTTTTTCGGCATCGACGAATCTTCGGTGCTTGCCTGCCCGCTTGCCGCCGACTATATAGCCGGGAAAATGATGGTGGTGCGTGCACTCGAAGCACGATGCCGGCTGATTGAGCTTTCTGTCAGCAACAAGATAAGACTGCCCGACGACATTCCCTCTGTCGACCTGTTGCCGGTGGTTCCGTCTCAACTTGCTTCTGTGATGGCCAATATAGCGCCATCGGCAGTCCGCAATCTGCTTATCGGAGGCGGGGCACCTTCGGAGGAACAATGCCGCGCACTCGGTTCCGCAGGTTATAAAGCCTTTATAAGCTACGGAATGACAGAGACCTGCAGCCATGTGGCGATGGCGGACATACGCGACGATAGACGTATCTTCCATGCTTTGCCTGGCATCGCTTTCAGTGTCGATGTGCGTGGATGTCTTGCCGTGGATGCTCCGGATTTTGATTTCCGTCGTGTGCAGACCAAAGATGTAGTCGAACTGATCGACGCTTCTTCTTTCCGATGGCTCGGCCGACATGATAATGTAATCAATTCATCAGGACTGAAATTGCATCCCGAGGAGATGGAGCGTCTGTTCTCCGCTTTTCTGCCCGACATGGATTATTATGTCGTCGGGGAACCCGACAAAACATGGGGTCAGGCAGCGGTGCTGGTTGTGGAAGGATTCCAGGAAACGGCGGATAATGCGCTGGATGTGCTCCGGCAGTCGGGCATCGACCATAAATATCTGCCCAAGCGGGCAGTGGGAGTGCCCATGTTGCAACGCACGGCGTCGCGGAAGATTATCCGTAAAATCCCTAACGCAGGCTCATATTGAAGGTCACTCCGAAAGTACGGGGCTGGCTGCGCTGTACGAATGAGTTGCCGATAGACATGAAGTAGAATGTGTCGTAGCTTGTATTGAACAGGTTTTTACACCACAGCTTAACATTCCATTCCTCAGCTCGGAAACCGACAGTCAGGTTCGCCGTAGCATAAAGATTCTGTTTTAAAGTATTGGCCTCGTTCCAATATATGTCGCCGGCACCACGCACGTCGGCCGAGATTTCAGGCACAATGCCAAGGAACCCGAGCCTCGGGATGCGCCAGTCGGCCATTGCGAAAATTGTGTTCGACGGAGAGTAAGGAACTCGTTTGCCGCGGTAGTCGTAGCGGCCGTCGTTGTATTTGCGGAATGTGGCGTTGGCATAGCCGTAGCTTGCTTGGAAACTGAGATCTTCGGTGGCGTTCCATCGCAGCGACAGTTCTGCGCCGAAACTGCGGGTGCGGCCGGCATTCGTCATCACGCGACCGGTTACAGTGCCCGCCGGAAAAGTCGTCATCTGCTGGTTCCGGCAGTCGATATAGAACAACACCCCGTCGATTCCCAATTCCCCGCCTGCTGTAGTGCTGTGGAATCCGAGTTCGTAGTTGAAGCTCCGTTCCGGTTCGTAGGCTACAATCTGTTCCAGGGAGTAGGGTGCCGCTATGCCCATTTCGCTCATGATTTTTCCTTGGAGCACGTCGGAAAACATCTGGGTGTTGAATCCTCCTGCCTTATAGCCTTTGGAAAAATTGAAGTAGGGGCTGAATGCTTCGTGTTGCCATACCACAGTGAACTGCGGCAGAAACTCCACGAAAGTCTTTGCGATGCTTCCGCCGTCGGCGATGTTCACCGGCGAATGGCTGAAAACCTCCTTGCTTCCGTCGGGAAGGACATGGTATGTGGTATATCCCGTGCTGCAATGGCTGAAATAGCTGAGTGAACTCCGTTCGATGTCCAGTCGCAGGCCTGCCTCGAGGCGCCACCGGCCAATCTCGTATGAACTCTGGTGGTAAACGGCCACGCCACCTGCACGCAGAGTGAAATCGCTGCCAAGAGTAAAGCGGCGGTCGTCCCAGCGGATGGGATAGTCGGGATTCACCTCGTTTCGGTTGTGCTCGATCAGCCGGCTGATACCGGCATCCTTGAACGTTACCGGAGCATCCATACCGGTATCCTTGTAGAATGCGAACACACCTCCGAGCCAGCCATAGCTGCCGCGTCGCCCACGGGTGTAAAGGTCTTCTGTGAATGTCCACTCGTTGCGTTTCTGCCGTAGTGTGAAATAGTCGAGAGGCAGGAAATCCTGGTCGAGATTCATGTCATCGCTGAGATACTGAGCCGTGGTAACGGATGTAACCACAACGCGTTTCCCAGCCCATGCCACAGTCAGGCCATCGGCAAACATTGTCCGGCTGTAGGAACACGTGTCGTTGAAGGCGATTTCGCCAGTTTCCATCGAGGCATATGGGTATCCTCCCTGGCGTGTTGTGGCAAATGATGCCGTGTTGGTGAACGACAGGCGCGGACTGGGTCGCCATACTGTTTTCCAGCGGGCTCCGCCTGAGTTCTCGTGGTCGAGCCTGCTGTTGTCGTATGCGTTGCGGAAGAAACCGTCGGTATGTCGGAACTGTCCGCTGAGGCTCATTGCAAGCTGCGGATTCAGTTTGTGGTAGTAGGCGGCATTGGCACTCACGGTGTTGCCGGAGCCGTAGGATATGCCGGCTCGCATTCCGGTGGCGGTCATGGGCGACAGTGTCCGTATGTTTATTTGTCCGCCCATGGAGTTGCGGCCGTTGAGCACAGCCTGAGCTCCGCGCAGAATCTCTATCGATTCGATGTCGGCGAGGTCGAAGTCGTAGGCGTCTTTGTTCAGCACCGGCACATTGTCGATAGTGAGTCCCACCACAGGCTGGTCCATCCGTGCACCTATGCCACGCACATATATGCTCGAGGTCATTCTGGAGCCATAGGACGGCATATGGAAGTTCGGTGCGATTTCCCCGAGCTGGTGTGCGCTTTCCACCTGCAGAGTTTTTGCCTGTGCGCCGGATATGCGTGTAATGGCCTCGGCCTGCTCGGAGCCTGCGCTGTTCTTTATGCCGAGCACCTCAACGGCGCGCAGCATATGGGCCGGTCGAACGCTGTCGGTGCTTTCCGTTGCATTCAGTGCGGTAGCCGAAGCCAGAGCCACCGCCATGGTCAGTAGGTGCTTCATGACCCTATTTCGGAAAGTTCCAGCCACCGCATTTCTTTTTCATCGAGCAGCGAGCACACCTCTCTGAACCGTTCGGACTTCTCGGCGAAATCGCCCTGGTCACCACTGGCGAAAAAGTCCTCGAGCTGTTTCTTCTCGTCGGTTAGCACGGCTATTTCCTCTTCAAGGCTTTCGAACTCTTTCCGCTGGCGATATGTCATCTTCGCGGGGCGTTCTGCTGTGCTGCGTTCTTTCTGCTGCGGTTTCTGCGCTTCCTGGCTGCGTCGGTTTTCGCTGTCGGCCTGTGCGCGGTATTCGCTGTAGCTGCCGGGAAAATCGCGTACAATGCCGTCGCCCTCCATCACAAAGATGTGGTCGGCTATGGCATCAAGGAAAAAACGGTCGTGGCTGACCACAATCACGCAACCTTCGAAATCCGCGAGATATTCTTCGAGAATTCCGAGTGTTATTATGTCGAGGTCGTTGGTAGGTTCGTCAAGAATCAGAAAATTCGGCTGCTGCATCAGCACGACAGCCAGCTGCAGGCGGCAGCGTTCGCCGCCGCTGAGCTTGCGTATGAATTTCTGCTGGTCGGCGGGTGAGAACAGAAAACGCTCGAGATATTGCATCGGTGCGATGTTGCGTCCCTGCCGCAGAGTGATGTCTTCGGCAATGTCGCGCACAGCGTCGATAACCTTTTTTTCGGGGTCGAACCTGATGCCATCCTGGCTGTAGTAGCCGAAGTGCACGGTTGTGCCGACTTCCCAGCTTCCGGAGTCGTATGGCTCCAGTCCCTGGAGCATTTTGATGAACGTAGACTTACCGACTCCGTTTTCGCCTACGATGCCTATTTTCTCACCGGGGGCGAACACATAGGAGAAGTTTTTCAGAATGGCTTTGTCTCCGAAGGATTTGCAGACGTCCACCGCCTCGAAAATTTTGGAGCCTATACGCGACGCGCGCGCTTCAAGACTTATGGTTCTGTCGTTTCGTACATTGCGAGAGCGTTCCTTAAGTTCGTTGTATGCGTCGATGCGGTATTTGGCTTTTCCTCCGCGGGCCTGTGGTTGGCGGCTTATCCATTCCTGCTCGCGGCGCAGGGTGTTGCGCACACGGGCAATCTCGTTATCCATGGCTTCGATGCGTTCGGCACGGCGGCGGATATACATGTCGTAGTTGCCTTCGACCATGAATATGCTGCGACAGTCCATTTCGATGATTTTGCTGCACACGCGGTCCAGAAAATAGCGGTCGTGGGTTACCATGAGCAGGGTGGCTCGCGACCGGGAGAGATATTTCTCAAGCCATTCCACGGTGGATATGTCGAGGTGGTTGGTAGGCTCG
>DKUJ01000003.1:0-49287 GCA_002490635.1 Porphyromonadaceae bacterium UBA7207 | reverse complement strand
ATGTCGAGGTGGTTGGTAGGCTCGTCGAGCAGCAGGAAATCGGCCTGTTGCATAACAAGCCGGGCTATGGCGAGGCGTTTGCGTTGACCTCCGGAGAGCTGTGCCACCGGCTGCGACATATCGAACAGTCCGAGTTGTCCCAGCACCTGGTGGAGCTTGTCCTTGTAGTCCCATGCCGAAATTGCATCCATCGATGCAGTGAGAGTGTGGATGGCTTCACGGTTGTCGGTGGCGATTGCGTTCTCGTAGGCCAGCACAGTGGAGGCTATGTCGCCACTGTGTTCCATCGCCGCGGAGAGCACAGTGGAACCGGAGCTGAACTCGGGCTGCTGGGGCAGATAGCCTATACGCAGGCCATTTCGGCATACAACCTGTCCGCTGTCAGGCGACTGTACTCCGGCGATAATGCTCATAAGGGTGCTTTTGCCTGTTCCGTTGCGGGCGATGAGTCCTATTTTGTCGCCTTCCTCTATGCCGAAGCCTATATCGGTGAAAAGCGTGCGGTCGCCGAGCGATTTGCTTATGTTTTCAACAGTTACTATAGTTGCCATTCTATCAGTCGTGGTGGTAAGGTTCGCCGCGCAGTATGGTGGCGGCGCGATAGATTTGCTCCACTGCTACCAGTCGGGCAAGCTCGTGTGGAAATGTCATCTGCGACAGCGACAGCTTCATGTTGCTGCGCCGGTACACTTCGTCGCTGAAGCCGTACGGCCCTCCGATTACGAATATGAGGTTGCCTTGCATTGTCACGGATTTCTGCTCTATGAAGCCGGCGAATTTCCGGGATGTCAGTTCCACACCCTTTTCATCGAACAATACTAAGTAGTCGTTGGCCGATATTCTTGCCAGAATTTTCTGTCCTTCGGCATTCTTTTGCTGATTGCTGTCTCCGGTGGAGCGTACATCGGGCAGTTCATCGATGGCGAATGGGAAATAGTGTGTCGCACGTGCTGCATATCCTTGCACAAGGGAGGCAACATTTCGATCGCGGACCGATCCCACACACACGAGTTTTATCTTCATAGGCTGTTTTGGTGGAGACTTTCCGCAAAGATACGAATAAGTCGAGAGCAAAGCCAAATTATTTTAGCTTTGCCAGGTTGGAGAGTCCAATATGTCAGTCAAATCCTATCTGGCAAAAAAACGGCGCATGCGCCTTACGCCTTCTTTGCCGAGTATAAGCAGTGCCGAATACTGCAATGCCTTGGCCATGCCGAAGAATACGGTCCATAACACGCCTTTGGTTGTGAGCGATAGCGGAAGGAGCATCTGGGCAAAAGACAATATGTAGCATGCGATGCATGCCGCTCCAACAAGCAGACCGGTGCGGAACGATAGTCCACGCATCCATGTAGCTATTTTCTTGAAGAAAGAGGGGACATTCATAGGTTGCAGATCAGTCTTTCTGGCTTTTTTCATGCGTCGTTCCGCAACTGTCCGACGATGTTTCGGCCTCTACAGTACTGTGGGAGATGCCTAATGGAATAACCGCTTTCTTTACCGCTGCGGTTATGGTGTTGATGTCGGCGGGATTGTCGATTACCACGTGTACTGTCATTGCAGTGAGGGTTGTGCTGATGGGCCACACATGCAGGTGATGGGAACTCAGAACGCCGTCGGTCGAGGCTATTGCCTGGCGTACCTTTACAATGTCGATGCCTCGAGGCACCCCGTCCAGGGCAAGGCGCATGCTGTCGCGCAGCATTGAATATGAGCCTATGGCTATTACAGCCGCTATCACAATACCCATCAAAGGGTCTATTATATTCCAGCCGGTGAGATTAATGGCAATTCCGGAAACAACCACACCTACCGATACCAGGGTATCGGCAGCCATATGAAGAAAGGCACCTTTGATATTGAGGTCGCGGTGGCTGCCTCTCATGAGCATCCACGTGGTGATGCCGTTGATAATTACTCCGACTCCTGCTACCCAGGCTATTATGTCGCCGTCGACAGCCACCGGATGGAAAAGCTTCTTCACGCTCTCGAAGAGTATCAGGGCTACCGCCATGTACAGGATAAGAGCATTGGCCACCGAAGCCTCTACAGTGCCCTTCCTATAGCCGTAGGTGTAGCGGTCGTCGGGTTGTCGGCTGGATGCTTTGAATGCGATAAGGGCTATCACAAGCGCCACAACGTCGCTGAGATTGTGGCCGGCATCGGACAGCAGTCCCATGGAATCGTAGACGAGGCCGAACGCGGCTTCAATGGCGACATATGCAAGATTGAGCCATATGCCTACATAGAATGCCTTCTTTGTTTTATGAAGTGAGGCCGTGTCGGTGGCTGCGTGTATATGGTTGCTGTGTTCCATAAGAACCTTTGGCTGTTTATTGTTTAGCGACTAGCGAGCACCATACATCCGGCATGAAACCTATGGGAGCGCTGAACAGAACGCTGAATCGAATCTCCTCTCCCGAAGGTTTCACTGCTGTTGCAAACTCATGTCCGGGAAGCGGAATCCTGAGCTGTCTGGCGAAATCGGCGCCTGTTATTCCTGCAGCTTTGTATAGCGCTTCCTTGAGAGTCCATGCCTGCAGCAGTCCGGATGGAAAGGAACTGTAATAATCGAGTTCGGACGGAGAGAGCACACGGGGTGCCACAGTGGCCAGTTGCCTGCGTGGTCGTTCGATGTCGATACCGAGCGGATTACCGGCTGGCGACACTGCCAGTGCGGCGAGATTCCGGCAGTGGGAAATGGAAACAGATGCGGCGGAACCTTCAATCAACGGCGCACCATCGGGTGCGTTAGTCTTTATTGCATCGCGGCCGAAAGCCCTGGCCACAAGCTTGGCTACAGCTTCTGCCTCGGCATTTCTGCGGGGTTGCGAGTCTGCCAGCGGGGCAAACAGCACCGACACATCTGTAAGGATGAGGGTCATCGGCGCCTGCGACCGCGGATAATGCCAAAGCCGTCGGCAACGACGAAATCCACAGGGATGTCGTGTTCGTCGACGGCTATGCTGTCGACAAGTTGAAAATCATAGCACACGCCCACTGTTATTGCCCTGGCACGGCTGAGCAGCCTGTCATAGAAACCTTTTCCGCGTCCAAGGCGGTTCCCGCTACGGTCATATGCAACGCCGGGCACCACAATCAGATCTATGTCGGCGACATCGACCGTATCGTTGCCGTCGGGTTCCTCTATGTGGAACGCGCCCAGATGTGTGCGAGAAGCCTCGTAGGGCAGGATGTCGAGGTCCGGTCCGTTCACTCTCGGCAGATAGTAGCGCTTGCCCTGGGGAAGGGAGGCCAGAAACTCGCGCGTAGACAATTCGTCGGGCAGGGAATGGTAAAGAAGCACGCGTTCGGCCATTATGAAGGCGGCCATGGAACGTATGGTGGAGAAAATGCGCAGGGCCGCTTGGCGGCGGTCGTTGTCGTCGAGTACGGCTTTACTGGCTCTTATGCGCTGGCGGAGAATCTGTTTGTTCATCGTCTCTGGTTGTTGTCTATGCCCGGAAGCGTGCGCGCATCGCCGTGTTGGATTCTTTCCACAGCTTCGATTACCACAGGGTCGGTGCTGTTCACAACCTCGAAGTAGCCATCCATACCAACGACATCGCGTGCTATCAGAGCTTTAATCTGATTAACAATCAAAGGAGCGGAAGTGTTGATGTAGTACCACCTTGGAGCAACGCCTTTGCGTCGTGCGAATTCCACGAAAGCCTGTAGTAGTGTATAATCCTGGGGCAGTTGCCGGAGCAGTTCGGCGGTGTTACGGCTCTCGGCAAGTGTGGATCGGTTTCGGTCGGCATATTCGTAGGCGAAATCGCGGAGCAGCCCCGAGTTGGCCACCTTTATATAGTATGATGTTACTCCGGCAGTGTCGCTTGGTACGAATACGTCGGGCATTATACCGCCGCCGCCATAAACCTGGCGTCCTCCGGATGTATGGAAAATCTGTGTGGAATCAATGTGTATGCTGTCGGCAGTAAAGAGTTCTCCATTGCTGAATCTGTTGTAAACCTCGTACTGGTAGTCCTCCATTCCGTTGGAATAGGTTTTCTGGATGCAGCGTCCCGAGGGTGTGTAGTAGCGCTGGATTGTGAGTCTGAATTCGCTGGAATCGGGAAGCTCGAAAGGTGTCTGTACAAGCCCTTTGCCGAAAGAGCGGCGACCGACGATAATCGCGCGGTCGTTGTCCTGCAGAGCGCCGGCAAGGATTTCGCTTGCACTGGCTGTGAATTCATCGATGAGCACGGCCACAGGTTCGCTGCCGAAGGCACCGGTTCTGTCGCTGTAGATTACCCGGTTGTCGGATAGGTTTCGTCCGCGGGTGCTGACGATAAGGTTGCAGTCATCGCCGAAGAATTCGTTTGCCATCAATACCGCCGGACTCATATATCCGCCACCGTTGCCACGTAGATCCAGTACGTAAGCGCGCGCGCCTTCGCTGCGCAGACCGTCGAAGACACGCAAAAATTCGGCAAAAGTGTTGTCGGAGAACTTGCCAAGACGCACATAACCGATTGTGTCGGTGAGCATATATGCCGCATCGATGGGCGATACGGGCACTTCGGCACGCACAAGGTCGAATTCGAGAGGTTCGGCACTGCTTTGGCGGCGCACGGTAACGTGCACTCTGGTGTCGCGAGGACCTCGCAGCAATCCGAATACTTCGTTGGAACTTGTTCCGTTGCCGGCGATATCCAGACTGTCGACTGCAATAATTCTGTCGCCAGGCATGATACCGGCTTCTTCGGCAGCACCGCCAGCGATTACCTCCACGATGTAAAGGGTATCGTTGATCATCTGGAACTGGATGCCTATTCCGAAGAACGAACTTTCCAGATCGCGGTTGGCGGCAGTACGCTCGGAGGCAGGTATATATACCGAGTGCGGATCGAGGTTCAAAAGAATTTCCGGAATTGCAAGTTCGACAAGGCTGTCGTAGCTCACCGGATCCACGTAGTTTTCTCCAATGAGTTCAAACACCTTGTCAAGTTTGGTGCGGGCGGGAGCGTCGCTTCCGTCTGTTGCCAGAAAACGGCCGGCCCAAAGGCCGAGCAGCATAAACGCGGCAGCCGTTACCGGCAGCCAGAGCATATATTTTCTACCTTTGTCGGATTTCATCGTTGTGTGGTGTCCAGTGCGGCGATATGCACGCATTCTATTCCTGCGCGGCGCATCAGCTCGATTCCGTCGGCAATTCTATAAAACTCGTTGAATACAACACGCCTTATGCCAGACTGGATTATCAGTTTGGCACATTCCATACATGGCGATGCCGTAACGTAGAGGGTAGCTCCATCGCTGGAGTTGTTGCTTCGGGCTACTTTGGTGATTGCATTTGCTTCTGCGTGGAGCACATATGGCTTTGTGAAGCCCTCGGAGTCCTCACACACATTTTCGAAACCTGCGGGAGTGCCGTTGTAGCCATCGGAAATAATCATTTGATCCTTTACGATGATAGCGCCTACTTTGCGTCGTTGGCAGTAGGAGTTTTCCGCCCAGATGGCGGCCATGCGCAGGTAGCGACGATCCAGAAGTTCCTGTTTTTGGTTTGAAGTATTATTCATCTCAGTGGATTAGAGCGGCAAAGATACGAATAAGTCGAGAGCTATGCCAAATATTTGAGCATTGGCGAGCGCCAGATATATCGAACTTTGTCAAATACATGGAAAATATTCGACGAACAATTTAGAATAGGAACATAGAATAAGAAGTTTTTGATTTTAACAACTCCATAAAGAAAAAAAGATTCCATGGCTCCATTTACTTTTTTTGGAATTTTCCAAAAAAAGTAAAGAAAACACATAGTAATTTCGCAAAAGACATTCTAACCAAACAGCTACCTATGAAAAAAATACTAATTACCGGCATTCTGGCTCTCATGTGCTCTGTATGGGCCTCCGGGGCGGATGAGGCAAAGGTATCGGTTGTCGATCGGAATGGGGGCAAGACTTCATTCGAGAAATCGGGAGTCGCTGCCATAAATTTCGTGGCCGACAAGGTTGAAGTGGTGGATTATGACGGAAATAAATCCACTTTCAACCGGAATGACATCTCGCTCATTCTCCTTTCCGACACGGAATCAGGAGTGACGCTTGCCACCGAGGAAGGCAACACAATCTCTGTGAAAGCCACCAGAGACGCTATCAAAATCACCGGCGCAGCGCCGGAAACTCCGTGGAGGATTCTGGAGATATCCGGAATTCAGGCTATGGCCGGACAATGCGCCGACACCACATGCCACATCGACATAACCGGACTCCACGCCGGCGTGTACATTCTGTCTGTGGCCGACAAAGCGATTAAATTCATCAAACGGTAACCGCAAACAAAACTGAATAATGAAACGCAAATATATCATAGGCCTTGCAATGGCCATCATGGCCGCAGGCGCCGCCGACGCTACTGTATATCTTCTGAAAGACGGTAATGTCGTAGCTTCCTATTCCGATAACGAGGTCGATGGCATAACTTTCGAAGACCCCACGCAATACGATGTAGTGACCGAAAACGTACTGATGCACACATCGTATTACTCCGACGCCATGGCCGACTATGGCTACAACTACTACATCTACCTTTCCGACAAACCGTTCAGCGACAAGGGAATTCTGCCTCTCGACGCATATAAGTTCACACTTAGACTTCAGGCTCCTGAACCTGCCGTGGGACAGCCTATGCTTGCTCCGGCCGGTACATACCGTCTCGGCACAGGAACGGTGGAAGACTGGACCATAAATCCCGAGATAAGCTATGTTACGGTGTGGGGATTCGAAAACAAGTACTCCGATGCAGTCTTCGAACTGTCGTACGATGCCAACTACAACGTAACAGCCACTCTTAAAGCGACCGACGTGAACGGCGTGACATACTGCACCACCTATCAGGGAGAGACAACCTTCGAGGATCAGTCGGTCAACTGGCTTCGCGAGGATGTCAACATCCAGGGAGGTACTCTTATAGCCACCTATCTGGAACCGGATCGGGTATTCGATATGAACTGCAACATGAACATCATGATTGCCGACAAGGGATATGACGAGAACGGATGGATGGTTACACCGGGCAATCTTCTCACATTCGTAGGCAATGTGAAACTGACCGGCGACGGACACTTCGTGCCTGCGACATGGACAATCAAGGAGGGCGATGTGGCGGAAGAGAACACATTCCTTGCCGGAAAGATACTAAATTTTCTGGGCGGCTCTTTCCCTGCAAACACCACATTAAAATATTATAAAGACGCAAGCGACATCGAGGTCGGCCTTGTGAAATCCGGTTCAGTGACAATCGACGAGGTCGACTCGGGCATGTACAGGATGACATACGATTTAACAACCAGCACCGGCAACAAGGTCACCGGTACATACTTCGGAAGAATAGAGGTGCGCAACTTCACACACCAGGAAACCTGGCACCTCGACGGCGACTATGAGATGAATCTCGACGGCGCGGTTGCCGACTGTATGGATTTCACAAGCGAAATCAAACTGGAGGTAGTGCGCTACAACGAGAACATACAATGGGTAGGCGACCGCATCGACCTCCGTATCATTGCCAAGTCTGAATTCGGCCCTGGAGTCTACAAGGTGGAAGATGACGGCAATTGCGACGGCACTATACTTACTGGCATTTTCGGAGGCACCTGGGCCAGCGGCTCATCATTCTATAAATATTCCGACGATGGCAGCGCAGAAATACTCAAAGGCTCCGGCATAACCGGCGGACAGATAACAATCACCGACAACAGCGACGGTACATGGACTATAGTGTATGACCTTGTCGACGACCAGCCTGACGCCCATAAGATCACTGGTTCCTGGACAGGCCCCGTGATAATGAAATAACATAAGAATATGGCACGCCGGAACAGCCGGCGTGCCATATTTATACATTGCAGCGTGCTATAAATGTCAGCCTTTACGCAGCATTGCCTTTTTGATATTCGACAGATACGACTGTGTGATGCCGAGGTATGATGCCAGATCCTTTGATGACACAATGGCCAGAAGATTGGGACGATTGGGATCGAATACATTGTCCAGCTGCATCTTGCGGTTCATTATGGCCTTGTAGTTCGACATTACGTCCCCCTCGCTGAGCATCTGCGCCTTCAACTCCAGGGCACAAAGCTGCGAGACCGACATGCCGAACATCCACCTTGAGAACTCATGCGACTCCTCCATAAGAGCGTCGAACTCGCTCTTGCCGACTCTTATCATGTCGCAGTCAGTTATTGTCTGGAAACCGCAGAAAGCAGGTTTTCCTATTATAGTGGAAATCGGTGACATAGTTATGGTTCCGGGGCCTGAGAATCCTAATACATATTCCTTGTTTCCGTCGAAATACAATGCCTTTGTGACCCCGGAGGCCGTTATCCATATCGACTTGTCCACCTTTCCCGGCTCTATCAGATAATTTTTCGCGGCGACAAGCATATGGGTACCGGACTGAAGAAATTTATCCAGAATTTCCTCGGATAGGGGAAAACCACCCTCGGAACGGATTGCATTCTTAAGAAAACTCAGATCAAACATATTCTTTTGAAATAGCGTTGTTGCAGGCTTATAAAACAGGTCAGACCTATAACAACAGACAGATTCGATATACGGCAAATGCAATCAGCCATGCCACTACGGTGTTGTACACCACCGAGAATGCTCCATAACGCCACGAACCCGTTTCGCGCACGATGGCAGTCACTGTTGCCAGACAAGGACAGTAGAGCAGGATGAAGACCATGAAGCTCATTGCCACGGCCTGGTCGAAATCCGGTTTGCCAGTGAGCGTCGATGGTGCTTTCAAGCGTGCGCCCAGACGTGCTTCCGAAGTGTTTTCGTCGTTTGTGTAGAGAACACCGAGTGTAGATACTACAATCTCTTTGGCGGGGATGCCGGCAAGTACGGCAACACTGGCACGCCAGTGGAATCCCAAAGGTTCCATAACAGGGTTTACGGCTTTACCAGCCATCTCGAGGTATGAGTCGGTGTGTACACCGGTATTTTCATCTGGTCTCGGGAAGTAGTTCAGCGCCCACACGACAATACTTGCAAACAGAATTATTCCTCCCATCTTTTTTAGGTATTCCTTTCCCTTTCCCCATGTGTGCGACAGCGAAGCCTTGAGTGTGGGGAAACGGTATGGCGGCAGTTCCATGACGAAAGGTGTCTCATCCTTTTTTAACAGGAAGCGTCTGAGCAGCCTTGCTGTGACCGTTGCCACTATTATGCCGGTGAGATAAAGACCCATGAATACAAGGGCAGCATGCGAGGGGAAAAAGGTGCCTATCAGGAGCACGTAGATTGGCAGGCGTGCCGAACAGCTCATGAAGGGATTGATGAGAATTGTAATCAGGCGGCTCGACCTGCTCTCTATAGCCCTTGAGGCAAGGATGGCCGGCACATTGCATCCGAAACCCATGACAAGAGGAATGAAACTTTTGCCATGCAGGCCGATCCGGTGCATGACCTTATCCATTATGAAGGCAGCCCGCGCCATATAGCCGGAGTCCTCCATAAAAGAGATGCAATAGTATAGAATCAATATGTTGGGCAGGAAAACGATTACGCCGCCTACGCCACCGATTATTCCGTCGGCGACCAGATCTTTCAGCGGACCTTCCGGCAAGGTTCGCTGTACCAGTGCAGCCAGTGCGCCTATGCCTTGATCAATCCAGTCCATAGGATACTGACCCACCGAAAAGGTGAGCCAGAAAATGAAAAACATTATGGCAAAGAATATCGGGAATCCCAAAAGGCGGTTGGTTGCCAGCTGGTCCAGAATGCGTGTTGTACGTCGGTCTTTCTGTTTGCCAGCGACAAATGTCTCGGCAAGAGCACCGGAGATGAATCCGTATTTTTCAGCCGCGACAATGGAGGATATGTCTTCGTTGTGCAGTGTCTCGATGTGCGCGCGCAGTTTGTCCCGCAGCATGAGCACAGGATTTCCCGCACCTTGCCTGATATGCTGTTTCCAGCTGTCGTCGGTGAAAGAAGGCAGTGCCGATGAGCCTTTGCAGCAGCCTTTGGGAAACAGTCTCGATAAGAATCCTTTCCTGCGCCTGTGTGCATGGCCCGGGGCTTCGCCGAGACCTTCTATCTGGTCTTCTACCTGATGGTCGCCTTCAAGCAGTTTTATGGCAAGGTATCGTGGCGAGAAGTGGCGGGCAAGTGTAGGTGTGGATTTGAGCATATCCACAATCTGGCGTATTGCCGATTCGAGGTCGGCACCGAGGTTCACATGCACATGGCGCACAGTGGTGTCGCGGTTCTCGTAAACATTTATAACGGTATCGAAAAGGTCGGCAAACCCTTCGCCGGTCCTTGCGACCACTGGTACCATAGGCACGCCAATCATGCCTCCGAGCTGGGCATAGTCCAGAGATGCTCCGCTGGCACGCAGTTCGTCGTACATGTTCAGCGCTATTACCATGCGTGAGTCTGTGTCGATCAACTCGGTGGTCAGAAAAAGATTGCGCTCGAGGTTGGAACTGTCGACAACATTGACAATCACATCGGGTGATTCGGAACTCAGATACTGGCGTACATAGACTTCCTCGGGAGAGTAGCACGAAAGTGAATATGTGCCCGGTAGATCGATAATTCTGAAACTGTATTCCTTGAACTTGAAATGGCCGTCCTTGGCATCGACAGTAACGCCGCTGTAGTTGCCTACGTGTTCTTTGGAGCCCGATGCGATGTTGAATAATGACGTCTTTCCGCAATTCGGGTTTCCGATAAGGGCTATGTTTATTATCCGTCGGCGATGGTGCGCTTCCTCGATGGCATGGTGGTTTGCCAGTTCCGGATGTGTGGCACGCATTGCGTTTTCGCCCATCACAGCCGCCTCTTCGCCGGATATGTGAACCACTTCGATGAGGTCGGCTTCGGATGCGCGCAACGATACCTCATAGCCCATCACGTTGTATTTTATAGGATCACGGAGAGGAGCGTCGATAACCATTGTCACGGGACGCCCGGCGACAAACCCCATTTCAATCACTCTTTTCCGAAATGCGCCGTGTCCGTGTACTTTTACTATAACACCTTGCTGTCCGGCTTTGAGTTCTGATAGTTTCATTGTACAGTTTTGGGATTTTGGAACTCAGAATACGGAGTCGGCAGGTATGTCTCCGGCGAAAGCCGTGTTGGGAGCCATGGTGCGCGAGCCGAGCAGGGCATCGATATCGGCCGCGGCTTTCTCGGGGTCGGGAGGGGGCACAATGGTGTCCATGTTGTCGCTGGCTTCCCGGAGTTCGTTGTCAGAACCATCTTCGGCCGACCAGTTCTCGAAGCGTACATACTGTTTGCGGAATCGCAGATCCACGGTATCTACAGAACCGCTTCTGTGTTTTGCGATGATGAATTCCGCCAGCCCGCGGATGTCGCGCCCCTGGGCGTCTTCGGCGGAGTGTGTGTAGTATTCCGGTCGGTGAATAAAGCACACGATGTCGGCATCCTGCTCGATGGCTCCTGATTCGCGAAGGTCGGATAGCTGTGGGCGTTTGTCCTTGTTGGAGCGGTCTTCCACTTTACGGTTCAGCTGCGAGAGAGCCACTACCGGAATGTCGAGTTCCTTGGCAAGCTGTTTCAGCGAGCGTGATATTGTGCTCACTTCCTGTTCGCGCGAGCCAAGTCCCATGCCGGATGCGTTCATCAGCTGCAGGTAGTCGATGATAATCATCTTCACACCGTTTTCTCGAACAAGCCTTCGTGCTTTTGTGCGCAGTTCCATGATGGACAGTGCGGAGGTGTCGTCGACAAAGAGCGGCGCACCCTGAAGGCGGGTTAACCTGTGTGTCAGCTGACTCCATTCCATCTGCGACAGGCGCCCGCTCTTGATTTTCTCGCCAGGCATTTCACATACATTGGAAATTAGACGGTTTACAAGCTGCAACGAACTCATTTCCAACGAAAATACTGCCACGGGATTGTTATTCAGGGCAATATTCAATGCCATAGACAGCACAAAGGCTGTCTTACCCATAGCAGGACGAGCTGCTATGATTATAAGGTCGGAATTCTGCCAGCCGGAAGTGATAGCATCGATTCCGGTGAAGCCGCTCGCCAGTCCGCTGAGTCCGGATTCACGATGTGAGGCAAGCTGCATCTGTTCGATAGCTCGGTTGATTACCGAATCAATCTGCTGTACTTCACGTTTTACATTACGCTGGGAAATTTCAAACAAATGTTTTTCGGCTTCCTGAAGCAGATCGTCAACGTCGTTCGTTTCATCGAAGGCATTGTTTTCCACCTGCGAGGCAAACGAAATCAGTTCACGTGCAAGATGCTTCTGCGCCACGATACGCGCATGGTACTCCACGTGGGCTGCCGATGCGACATTGGCGGTTAGCTCGACAAGGAATGCCGCACCGCCCACCTGCTCGAGTGTCTCGTTGCTGCGCATGCGGTCGGTGACAGTCATCAGGTCGATAGGTTCCTGGTTTACACCCAGGGAAGCTATGGCTTCGTAGACAAGACGGTGGCGAGGATCGTAGAAGCTTTCTGGCTTTATGAGTTCGCACACAGTGGTGAAAGCGTCTTTCTCAAGCATGAGCGCACCCAGCACCGCAGCTTCCACATCGGTTGCGCGCGGCACCAGTCGACCGGCGACGTCGGCGGCAGGGATATCGGTGTTGAACCGTCCTTTGGTGTTAGCCTTGCGGCTGAAGGTTGTTGGATTGAATGGCATTTCAGTTTTGGCGTCGCCGGGATTTGTCGATGAATCCGGCTGTGGGGACGAAATAAATCTCCACGCGTCTGTTGCGACGCCGCGCCTCTATGCTTATATTGGCAGCAAGAGGCTCGTCATCGCCCAGCCCGTATGGTATCACCCCGGTCTCGGCTCCGTCGTTCAGGCGTGTCATTATGTCATCGATGGCATCGGCACGGGCGACAGTAATGGAATCGTTGTAGAAACTGTCGCCGGTATTGTCGCTGTGCACAGCCACTATCACTTTGTAGTTGTCGGAACGTTTAACGTAAGGCATGAGTGGGCGCAGTCGTGTGATTGCGGCATTCTTGGGCGTGAACGCATTGGGAGCGAACAGTTCCGAAGCCGGAATGGTAACCAGCACAACTTCGCCATCGCGGACAGCGGAAGCATCGAAGCCCAGAGCGCGTATCGCCCGCAGCAACTGACTCATGCCGGTCTTTACCGCCGGTGAGTGCTTTCGAGCCACAGCAGGATGGGTAAGGTTCTGCTCGATGTCGGCGTTTAGCGGGTCGAAATCTTCGGCCACAGCAGCCAGCGCCACTACAGATGCAAGCAGAAGGATAAGAAGCTTCCTCATCATCTGTTTTTAAATCAGGGAATCCTCGTATTCAAGTTCTGCCACGACCATTGCCTTTATCTGCCCGGCGGATAACTCCGCCGTTGCCGGCTGGCGCTTGAAACGTTCGGCAACATATGCGGCGATGAGATCGGCATCGTCGTCGTTGTAATTGTCGATGGCCAGGCCATCGTTATTGTCGTAGAAGTCGAAAATGAGATCGATTGTCTCAAGTGCGCAGTCGCGCAATTCATCGGTGGCGGGAACACCCAAAGCGGCAAGCATTGCCTCCACTGCGTGGTCTTCGTCGTATTCGTATTTATTTTCCATATTTATTTCAGAGTTCGAGCAACCCACCGGGTAGCGATAGCTGTATGGTGCGGGTATCGGGGTCTATCTGGTCGAAAAATTCGTCGGCCACCGGAATGGAACGTATAACGCCGGAGGAGTCGCGGACGTTCATCAACACGTTGGCAGTGGTATCGTCGAAATCATCGACCACTCCAATCTGTATGCCGTCGGCCGTTACGGAATATCCGCACAGGTCGGAAAGATAAAACCCCTGGTTGTATCCGTCGTCTTCGCCATCGTTCTGCGGCAATTCAGCTCCGATTGCGTAGATTGTCTTTCCTGCGAATGCAGCTGCCGCCTGTTGGGTTTTTATTCCATCAAGAATCACCAGAACACCCTGGCTGCCACGACGCCGCTGCGATGCGACGAAGAAAGGTACCATCAGCCCGTCGCGTTCAATCAGAATGCAACGTAGAGTGCTAAGGTCGATACCTTCTGTTTCCAGGGTTGCGTTGAGCTCGCCTTTAATGCCGTGGGTTTTCAGAAAGGTGCCTATTGGAACCAGCAGCGAGCGCGCAATCATTTCTTCTTTTTCTTTTTGCCTGCCTGCAGGGGCGTGGGGCGGTAGTCGTTCAGTACAGTGGAAGCCGGGTCGAGACGAATAGAGCCGTGACTCATATTGCGGAGATCATCGAAAATGCGGCTGTCGTCGGCTCCGTCGCGGTTGATGTTCAGGAACATCTTTTTCATTTGGTTTGCGGTGAGCAATGTAAGCTCGTCGCGTTCGTGGCCTTCAGGCATAGTGCATATAATGTCGACAAGGCGTGTAATGCAGCTTCCATAGTGGCGGAAGTACATTGGCATGCCCTGCGGAAGAGTCAGCGGTTCGGGACGGTCGGCGAAAACAGTGGGATCCAGAGGCTCGAAAGGCAGGTCTATGTCGAGCTTGAAACGGCTCATGATTATCAGGTGATCCCAGAGTTTGCGGTAGTGTTCTTCGCGGTTGCCGTTGGCAGGGAAGAGGGTCAGCATTGCATCGACAATGGTTTTTGCACAGCGGTTGCGCTCATCGCGATCGGCGATGTCCGTGCAGTGGTCGACCATCTGCTGTATATTGCGGCCGTACTGTGGAAGTACGAGCTGTGGGAGGTGTGTGTTATATGTAAGCATTCAGGGCTTTTGGTTTTTCAAGCCCAAAGTTACGCATTTTTTTGCCGCGGCATGGCTGCACATATATTAAAAAACATCAATCCACCGCCAACGCCTTTTGTAATGTATAGTAACTCAAGTGTATAGCGAAACGTAAGGCCGCAGTCCGGTTGTTTGGACTACGGCCTTCGATTCATTTGATTCCCAGAGTGGTCAGTTCACTCTGAAACGGTCGGTTCCGTCGGCGAAGAAAGCCACAATCTGGTTGGCAGCGGCAAGCCCGGCGTTCAGGTTTGCCTCGCGGGTTTGCGCTCCGCACTTTTTTGGAGTGAAGAATACCCGGCCGGCAAAGCGTTCGGTGAGTTCGGCGGCGTTTCCGGGTTTTACATCGGCGAAGTATTTCAGATCGGGTCTGTTCTCGAGCGCACTTGCGAGTTCTTCTTCGTTGATCACTTCCTTGCGGGCTGTATTGATCAGTACAGCGCCTTTAGGCATGCTTTCTATCAGAGCCTTGCCTATGCTTCCCTTAGTTTCCGCTGTGGCGGGTATGTGGATGGACACTATGTCGTTGCCGGCATAGAGTTCTGCCACAGTATCCACCGGCTTGACTCCCAGCGCAGTCATGGCGTCGGCGGGACAATAGGGATCGACGGCGCTGATTTCCATTCCGAAGCCGCCGAGAACCTTGGCGACATTGCGGCTTACTTGCCCGAATGCCTGAAGACCAAGCCGTTTACCGGATATCTCACCACCGGTTGTGCCGTCGAAGTTGTTTCGACTTGCCATGATGGCCATTCCGACAACAAGTTCGGCGACGGCGCGGCTGTTCTGCCCCGGGGTGTTTTCCACAACTACTCCGTGTGCGGTAGCGGCCTTGAGGTCGATGTTGTCGTAGCCAGCACCGGCACGGACAATAATCTTGAGTTCGGGAGCGGCGGCGATAATCTGGTCATCGATGATATCGGACCGGACGATTATGGCGTTGACATCGGCAACGGCCTCGGCAAGCTGGCAACGATTGGTGTATTTCTCAAGTACAGCCATGGTGTGGCCGGCACTTTCTATTATCTGGCGGATGCCGTCTACGGCTTTGGCCGAGAAGGGTTTCTCTGTTGCAAGTAGTACTTTCATGGCCGTGGATTAATGGGTTGCTTCGAAGTCGTGCATTGCCTCGACAAGCACTCTCACGCTTTCGATGGGCAGTGCGTTGTACAGGGAGGCTCGGAATCCGCCAACACTGCGGTGTCCCTTTATACCTACGATGCCGCGGGCTTTGCAGAAATCGATGAATGACGGTTCGAGTTCCTTGTATTGAGGAGTCATTACGAAGCATACATTCATTATGGAGCGGTCGGCGGGGTCGGATACAGTGCCCGTGAACATGTTGCTTTCATCGATGGCTTTGTAGAGAAGAGCGGCCTTCTCGAGGTCGCGGCGCTCGAGTTCGGGAACGCCACCGAGTTGTTTGTAGTAGCGCAAGGTCTGCAGGGCTGTGAATATCGGCAGCACGGGAGGGGTATTGAACATCGACCCTTTCTTTATGTGGGTGCGATAGTCGAGCATCGTGGGGATGGGGCGGTCCACATGGCCGAGAGCCTCGTCGCGCACGATTACCAGAGTCACACCCGCAGGTGCGAGGTTTTTCTGTGCACCTGCATATATCGCATTGTATTTGCTGAAGTCGATCTTGCGGGTGAAGATGTCGGAACTCATATCGGCCACCAGAGGGCATGGAGCTTCCGGATCGTGCCTGATTTCTGTTCCGTAGATTGTGTTGTTGGTAGTGTAGTGGAAGTAGTCGGAGTCGGAGGGAATGACAAAATCCTTTGGGATGAATGTGTATCCGGCATCTTTAGAGGATGCAACAACGTCGACATCGCCGAACAGACGAGCTTCCTTGATTGCATTGGAAGCCCATGTGCCGGTGTCGATATACGATGCTTTATTACGCAGCAGATTGAAGGGGAGCATGCAGAACTGCAGTGATGCGCCGCCTCCGAGCCACAGCACGCTGAAGCCTTCGGGAATCTCCAGAAGTTCTTTGACGAGTTCTGTGGCTTCGTCGATAACAGCCTGGAATTCTTTGCTCCGGTGGCTCACTTCAAGCACCGAGAGTCCGGTGTTGGCGAAGTTGATGATGGCATCGGCGGTGTTCTGGATGGCATACTCGCTCAGAATCGACGGGCCGGCGTAGAAGTTGTGGATTTTCATCGTTGATAGATTTGGTTGGTTGTCCGCAAAGTTATACAAGATATTTGAACTGGCAAGTTTTGAAATAAAAATTTGTGCATGCTCCTGCAATGGGCCATGTAGCGGCTTTGCACGGCATGTTTTGCCATCAGCTACACTTATCGGAGGCTTCCGTATGCAGGACGCTGTGGATGGCATATGGTAGGTTGTGTTAAAAATATTCCGAATATTCCGAAAATTGTCCGCGGCGGGATGCCGGTCTTTGTCTTTGGTGGAAAAATGGCTAAATTTGCACTTGAATGTGCCTGCTGCAACTGCGGCATGGCGACAAACAAAAACATATCGATGCTACTATCCAATTCCCTGGCAACCTTCGGACGCTATTGCATATTTCTGCGTCGCGTCTTTGCCCTTCCCGATCGCTGGCGCGAGACTTTTCGGCGCACTTTCGCTGAAATAATGAAGCTTGGCGTTGACTCCATTCCGCTGGTGCTCATCATTTCGGTGTTTATCGGCGCAGTGATAACCATACAGATGCAACTGAACATAAGCTCGCCTCTCATTCCGGCTTATTCGGTTGGTCTTGCGACTCGCGATATCGTACTTCTGGAATTCTCAAACTCCATTCTGTGCCTTATCCTGGCAGGTAAGGTCGGCTCCAACATTGCTTCCGAAATCGGAACCATGCGTGTTACCGAACAGATCGATGCATTGGATATAATGGGAATCAATTCGGCGAACTTTCTGGTACTTCCCAAAATTGCCGGATTGGTGCTGTTTATGCCTGTTCTTGTTATATTCTGCATAGCGACCTCTTATATAGGCGGCTATGGAGTTGCAGTGATGACAGATCTCATTCCGGTGTCGAAGTATCTGTATGGTCTGCAGGCGCTGTTTAATGAATGGTACGTGTGGTACGGCCTTATTAAGAGTCTGTTCTTCGCTTTCATTATTGCCTCCACCTCGAGTTTCTATGGGTATTATGCCCATGGCGGTGCTCTGGAAGTGGGTAAAGCCAGCACCGACGGTGTTGTGAGCAGCAGTGTCTTCATCCTTCTGTTCGATGTCGTTCTCACCAAACTGTTGCTGCAATGATTGAAGTCAAAAATCTTAGCAAATCGTTCGACGGGCGCACTGTGCTCGACAATGTAAGTGCCGAATTCTACACAGGCAAGACCAATCTGATTATCGGGCAGAGCGGTTCAGGCAAAACAGTGTTGATGAAAAGTCTTGTGGGACTTCTGAGGCCAGAGGAGGGCAGTATCCTGTTCGATGGTCGCAACCTGCTGGACATGAACCGGGAAGAAGTGAAAAAGCTGCGGCAGGAAATCGGAATGCTTTTTCAGGGCTCTGCGCTTTTCGACTCGGAGACTGTGCTTGGCAATGTGATGTTCCCGCTTAAGATGTTCACCGGCAACAGCTATGCCGAAAATCGCGAACGTGCCATGTTCTGTCTTGAGAGGGTGAATCTTAAAGGAGCTGAGAACAAGTATCCATCGGAAATCTCCGGAGGCATGCAGAAAAGGGTGGCTATCGCACGCGCTATCGCTTTGAACCCCAAATATCTCTTCTGCGACGAACCCAACTCGGGACTCGACCCCAAGACTTCAATCCTCATCGACGAGCTGCTGAGCGACATCACTCATGAGTACGGGATAACCACCGTTATCAATACTCACGACATGAATAGCGTACTCGGTATCGGGGAGAACATCATATTCATAAACAAGGGCCACCGGGAATGGGTGGGCGACATGAGCCACATATACAATGCCGGCAACAAAGCCCTCAACGATTTTGTGTTCGCCACACGCCTTTTCCAGCAGGTGCATGACTATGTGTCCAGCCATGGAATGCCGCAGAAATGAGATTCGCTGACATACCTGGACATGAGGATGTGAAGGGCCGACTGCGGCGCATGGCCGACAGCAGGCGTATCCCTCATGCCATAGTGCTCGAAGGGCCCGACGGATGTGGAAAATTCGCTCTGGCCCGTGCCTTTGCCCAATATATCCATTGTCAGAACCGCACTCCCGAGGGCGACAGCTGTGGAGAGTGCCCCTCATGCAGACAGCACCAGAGTTTCAACCACATCGACACTCTGTATTCGTTCCCTGTCATAAAGAAGAAAAGCAAGCCGACTGTTTCCGACGACTACATGTCGGAATTCGTTGAATTCATGCAAAAGAGTCCGTTCATGGACTTTGAGCAGTGGATGGAGCAGTTGGGAAATCCATCGTCGCAACCTGCGATGTTTGTGGAGGAAGGCCAGGAGCTGTCGCGCAAACTCGGATTCATGACACGGCGTTCGGACTATAAGATTGTTCTCATGTGGCTTCCAGAACGCATGCGCGACGACACTGCCAACAAGCTTCTCAAACTTGTGGAAGAACCTTCCGGCGACGCGATAATATTGATGGCGAGCAGCAACTCCAGGCAGATTCTGCCCACTATATATTCGCGTACCCAGCGGATACCGGTGTTGCGATATTCCGACGGCGAGCTTGCCTCGGCCCTTATGTCCGACGGCTATCCGCCGAATGTCGCGGCCGAGCTGGCGAGAGTTGCCCAGGGTAATGTCAACGAGGCCCACCGTCTCGGAGGGGCTTCGGAAGAGAGGAAAAAACGTTTCGAGCTGTTTACACGGCTCATGCGCGCCGCATACGCCAGAAAAGTTGTTGAACTGCGAAAATGGAGTCTCGATGTCGCTCAGCTTGGGAGAGAAGGCTCAATCCAGTTTGTGGACTATTGCTCGAGACTTTTGCGGGAAAGCTTTCTGATGCATCTCGGCGACGGGCGCCTGCAGAGCATGGACGATGCCGAGCAACAGTTCATGGCTCGGTTCTTTCCATTCATCAACGAGCGCAATGTTCTTGATTTCTGTACTTTGATGGATGAAGCACGCCGCGACGTTGCCGCAAACGGCAATGCCAAGATGGTGTTCTTCGATCTTGCGGTACGCTCGATTATTCTGATACGGCGCTGAGGCGACAATTATAAGCGACAATGGCAGAACCAGCGTTTTTGGAACAGATTGCCCGTTACTATGCGTCGGCGGAATCGGCCGGTGTGCTGCATGAGGATGTGGTGTACGTATTGCCCAATAAGCGCAGTGCAATGTTCCTTAAAGAGCACATCCACAAAACTATGTCGGTGCCTGGGCGTATGCCGCGCCTGATGACGATGCGGTCGTTTGTCAGCCGTTGTGCAGGTGTGCCTGAGGCTCCGGCACGCACCCAGTTGTTTGTGCTCTACAACGCGTACCGCAAGGTTCTGTCCTTGCGTGGCGCAGAGGATAAAATAAGGTCGTTCGACAGCTTTGTATTCTGGGGGGATATGATTCTCTCCGACTTTGACGAGATTGACCGTTCAATGGCCAGCGCCGACGAACTTTTCCATAATCTACACGATCTTAAAGAGATTCAGTCCGACTATCTCGACGACGACCAGAAAGCGATAATCCGTCGTGTGTGGGGCGAAAGCCGACTCACAGCCGAGGCCGAACGGTTCTGGCTACATATGCCGGAGGACGATTCCGATAGCGAGCGTAAGCTGTCGGCCCGTTTTCTTTTCCTGTGGGAAATTCTTTCTCCGCTTTACCATACATTCAAAGAGATGCTTGCCGGGCTTGGAGTGGCAACGGTAGGCGACCAGTACCGTATGGCGGTGGATTCTGTAAAAGAATTGACAGCCGAGACTATTCCGGCGCACACACATTACGTATTTGTCGGATTCAACGATGTGTGCACTGCCGAACTTCTGATTTTCGACAGGCTCAAGCAGCTTGGGATAGCATCCTTTTTCTGGGATACAGCGCCTATCAAGCTGTTCGGGAGCGCAATCGGCAAACCGTTGGAGCGCCTGGCCGTTCTCGCCAAGGCATTTCCTATGCCTGGAGGCTTCTATCTGGAGGCTCCGGCGGAACGTCCGGTAGTTGACGTTTATTCAGTGCCGTCCAATATGTTCCAGGCCAAAGCCGCAGGACAAGCATTAACCGGCCTGGTAGATAACGGCTACACCGAAGGAGCCAATGCCATCAACACTGCAGTGGTACTCCCGGATCAGAATCTCCTGATGCCTCTTATGTTTTCCATACCCCGTAGTGTGGAGGCTGTGAATGTGTCAATGGGGTTATCGTATTCCTCCACCACCTTTGCCGCGCTTCTTCAAGCCATAGTGAGCATGCAGATGCGCGCACGACGTATCCGTGGAGTTTTCCATTTTTATTTTGAGGATGTCGCAAGGGTGCTTAACCATCCGCATATAAGACTTATCGACTCGGATGGAGCCGACAATATACTTGCCGATATAAAGAATAACAAACTGTTCAATATCGACGCCGAGACGCTCGTGCGGGAACATCCTGCATTCAGTCCCATCTTCCGGCCGGTACATGCGCTCACAAATCTCAAGGAGGTTAGCGGCTATCTGTTGGACCTTTTCGATTGGATTTCCAAAGCCCTTGAGAATAGTGCAGGCGGTGGCAACGGTTTTGAAGCGAAAATCCTGCAATATTTCCGCAAGGAGATAGAACTGCTCACTGCAGCCGCTTTCGAGCATACCATAGAAATGACCGACAGCACGTTCCTGCGCATGTTCGAGCGCATGCTCAATCATGCAGGTTTGCCTGTCAACGGCTCTCCATTGCGTGGGCTTCAGGTGCTGGGAGTGCTCGAGACACGTGCGCTCGACTTTGATAATGTGGCCATACTGTCGATGAACGAGCGTATTTTCCCGAGGCGCCAGTACACTCGTACAATGATTCCCAACAGTCTCCGGCATGCTTATGGTCTGCCTGATTTTGAGAATCTTGAGTGGACATATGCCTATTGTTTCTATCGCCTTATAGCGCGGGCAAAGCGAGTGGCTTTGTTCTACGATGCGCGCTCGGGAGGTGTCGGCGGAAGCGAGATGTCGCGATATATAACACAGATTCAGTATCTTGTGCCGGATATGGATGTGGTATTCCACAATCTGGGCATGGATGCCTGTGGCACGGGAGCAAGGGATATAAGTATAGAAAAGACACCGGAGGTGCTGGCCCAGCTTGACCGCTTCCGTGCCGGAGGTCCATTGAGGCTTTCGGCAAGCGCGCTGAATACATATCGCAGATGTCCTTTGCAGTTCTACCTGCAATATGTACGCGGCATGAGAGGCGACGATGAACTGGTTGACTACCTTTCGGCATCGGACTATGGCACGCTGGTCCACAATCTCATACAGCAGCTTTTCGAAGACATGAAAGGCCGGTTGATTGATGCCACAGCCATAGAATCTCTTATCGACAGCCGCAACAGAACAATCGATGACAAGGCGCTTGCCATGGTGGTGGAGCGCCGTTACCGTCGCTATGGCAGTGATGAATCCTCGCTGCCGGCAGAGGCAAGGCTCGCCGCTGAGATGATTGCCGCTATTGCAAGAAGCGATCTGCGTGCCGAGGCTGAAGCATACTGCAACAACGGGCGGGCGTTCACTTTTGTCGATGCCGAAATGGAAGTGGCACAGCCCTGGCAGGTGTCGCCATCGTTATGTGTGAATTGGAAAATGAGCATTGACAGGGTTGACCGCACCGACAGGGGGCTTCGTTTCATAGACTTTAAGACAGGCAACCAGGATGTTTCGGCTGCCGACATAAACTCCGTGCTCAAATATAGCCATCGGAAAGAGGGTATGTTCCAGGTATTCACATATTGCCAGACATACCTGGACATAGTCGATTCGCAAGCCGATATAGAACCGGTGATACATCCTGTCCGCGAACTTTCACAGGCATTGGGAATAAAACCCATGAAAGTGAAGACGGAAATCACAAGTTATGGCGGAGAGTTCGCCCATGAATTCGCCCAAGGGCTCAGAGGTATTGTGGAGTCCATCTTCGACCCTGCCGTGAAATTCGGGCAGTGCTGCGACGCGGCCGACTGCCGTTTCTGCTCTTTTCTGTCGGTGTGCGGGCGAACTGTCCCCCAGCTGTAGTCATGGCAGGAATCTATGTCCATTTCCCGTTCTGCCGCGCCAAATGCGCATATTGCGATTTCTATTCCATCGCGGACGGAAGGCTGATGGCAGCATATCCAGAGGCGGTAGCCGCCGAGTTCAATGCACGCAAAGGAGAACTTGGCTCGGGTGGGATATCCACATTGTATTTCGGTGGTGGAACGCCATCGTCGTTGCCGTTGTCTGCCTTGGAGGCAACGGCCAGACTGTTGTATGTACCCTCTGTGGAGGAGTTCACCATAGAAGTCAACCCGGAGGATGTCAATCCCGATGCAGTAGGCTTATGGGCTGCAATGGGTGTCAACCGTGTTAGTATGGGAGTCCAATCACTTGTGGACAGCGAGCTCAAATCGGTTGGGCGAAGACATTCGGCCGACGATGCGATCCATGCAATTGAAATACTCAAGAGCGGTGGTATGGAAAACATAAGCGCCGACCTTATATACGGTTTGCCGGGGCAGACATGCGAAAGTTTCGCCTTTTCGTTGAACAGACTGCTCGATACCGGAATACAACATCTTTCGGCTTATCTGCTGAGCTACGAACCAGGCACATTGCTGTGGAGGCGGCTGCAACGAGGATTGGTTGAAGAGGCATCCGAAGAAATGGCCTATAGCATGTATCGCATGCTCTGCCATGTAGCCCGGGATCGTGGATTCAACCATTATGAGATTTCCAATTTCGCATTGCCGGAAATGGAATCGCGACACAATTCGGCATACTGGACACTTGAACCTTACCTTGGCCTTGGCCCAGGAGCTCACTCGCTGGGAGCCGACGGCATACGCCGCTACAACGAACCCAGCCTCAAGGAATATATGCTCAATCCAGTGGCGTCGATAGCCGAGGAAGAGACTGAAGAGGAACGCCTCGACGATTTTCTGCTGATTTCGCTCCGCACGCAATCAGGACTGAACCTTTCGCGACTGAATGAAAACCGCCGCAGCCAGTTGCTGGCGGCGGCGGAAAATCTTCCGGAGGGAACGCTTGTGCGGGAAGGTGATTCATTGCGTATTCCCGAAAGCCATTGGCTTAGAAGCGATGCAATCATCAGGGAGCTGTTGTTCGGGTAATCAGCGCGGCAGCAAGAGCTGTAGCGAAAAGGAACATCAATATTGATGTTATGCCCAACAGAGGTGTAAGGCTGCGTCCTTTTCTGTTTACAAGAAGTACAGACAGTGCCAACGAGATTCCTGCATATATTCCCGGAACAATAGTCCATAATTCATTGGCGGACATCCATTCCGGAAAAGTTAGAGCGACTCCGGCAACAGCGTTTAGTGCGTAGAGTACCGCACATGCTTTCGGGCCAAGGGCTGTGGCGAGTGTATGCTTGCCGACAGACCTATCGTCGGGAATATCTCGGACATTATTCACAATTAGCACATTGGCACCCATCAGACCTATGGCTATGGATGTCGCGAACACCGATGTATTCCAATCAAGAGCCTGGACGTAGTATGTCAGATTCACCGGAATAATTCCGAAGAACAGAATCACCGCCACTTCTCCAAGGCAGTGCGTCGACATGGGATAGGGGCCAGCGCTATAGACAATCGCTCCAAGACCGATTGCAACACCGGCGGCAATCAGCCACCATCCTGCATGCCAGGCCAGCGACAATCCGGCCAATGCCGAAAGTATAAGCGTGAGCGTTATCGCAGCCTTCATGGCACCTGGGGTGATGTCGCCTTCGGTGACACCGCGTCTGGGGCCTTCCCTACCGGGAGCGTCGCGTCCGGCCTTATAATCGAAGTACTCGTTTGCGAAGTTCGATGCAATCTGGCACAGCAATGCGAAAAACAGACATACAGCCGCTACCCACGGCACAAGAGTGCCGTGGGCTTCCGAAAATCCTACGGCGACTGCCACTCCGGCCATTGAAACAGGCAGAGTGCGCAGTCGCATGGCTTCTATCCAGGCTTTTATCACAGTATTCAGCGTATTTGGCGAATTACCATACAGTCCACAAGGGCATGGTTGGTGTTTCCGTTCATATTAGTGTTTTCGGGTCGGAAGTCGACAGTGAAACGGTGCTTGCCTTTGGTAAGCATCACCTGCACAGTCGATGAAATTCCCCAGTCATCCCAGTTTGCCACACCGCGCTGAGGCATAACGAGAACACCTTTGCGGTCGCCGTCGACACAGAGAGTGCGGATAGCAGCCTTGTTCTCTGTGTTTACAGGTCCGTTGCCATTGGCATAACGCAGGGAGATGGAGTAGACACCGGTGGCGGGAATATCGGCTTCTACGGTTATGGGAGCCGACCGGCGGTCGATTTCCACAAAGCCGTTGCCATTGAATCCGTTTACAGTTCCGTCGGCAGCAGTGTAGGAGATTTCCGGTGAAATCATTGTGGTTGCTGCCGCGGGAAATTCCACAAGCACCTCGGGCATATTGCTGCGGGGTTCGGATGCAAAAGATTCCACACCGTCGCCGCTGATACCGATCACCTGATACTCGCCGGGAACGACGGCCGGATAGCTGGTGGTGCGGACGGTGTCGATTCGCTGGCCATTGCGCAGCACTGCATATGCACCTATGTATTCAATCGGATTCCACTGAAGGAGGTTGTTTGCAGGAACGCCGGGGGCATCGAGTGCGGGGTTGTTGCTAAGCCATGCAATCGGGGTGAGCGGAGCTTTCACATTGGCAGTGCGGTTGATTCCTATCGGAGCAATTTCATTGTCAGCCATGACGATTTCCACCGAATTGTGTCCGCTGATGTCGGTTGGCAGAAGAGGTGCGTGTTCGCGACCGTTGAGCTTGAATGAAGCTATGCGATTGCCGTGGCCACGCACAGTGATGTCGAGTATGGCATTGCGGTAGCGGTAATTTTCCAGAGTGCGGTCGGCGGCGAGTGCTTTGGGAACAAATGGTGCGAACGCAAGGCCGTCGGTGCAGTATTCGATGCCGAAGAGAATACGTTGTGTCATGGCGATATTGCCGGCAAGACACCACAGCATGTTGGACGAGTTGAGTTCAGTGGCGATGTCACCGTTGTCGAGATTGAAATTTTCCTTGTTCGTGGCAAACAGAGCTGCCGGGCGGAATATTGCCCCTATCGCTTCGAGTGTGCCTTGTTCGTTGCCGGCTTTGGCATTGGCCATTGCCCAGTAGGAACTGACCCAGGGCCACAAGGCATTGTTGTGATAGGATGGAATGTCGGCAATCTGAGGGAAGAATATGGCAGAGCCGAAAGGTGTGGTGGGATTGGAGGCTGTGATAGTCCGGGCACGTTCTTCGTCGGCTATACCATAAAGTATGGCAAGCGATTCGCCGAGAGTTTCCGCACGCGGATTGAGTATAAGGTTATCGCGTCCGTATCGGTACATTGCGTAATAGCCTTTTTCTGGCATCCACAGCATACGGTTGATGGCGTCGACGACAGTCTGTGACTGACGTTCGTATTTCTCTGCATCGGCAGTCTCGCCAAGCTCGCGGGATATTTCGGCAAGTATGTGCAGTGCCTGGGCGTGCACCACAGACGTGCTAAGAGTCTCGGAATTGTATATATCCGCTGTCTGCATCCATCGCGGATGGCTTTGTTCACGCCAGTCGATGAACGACGTTTCGCCTTTGACAAGACCGTCGGCCGTTGCCACAGTGAGGCTGTCGTCGTAAAGGCTTTTTTTGATTATAGGATATATGTATTGCAGCCACTGCCGGTCGCCGGTCACTTTATACAGTTCGTAGGCTGCGATAGTCCAGATTTCCCTGTCGGAGCTTATTGGCCAGGCGCCGCCGCTGCCGGTATCCTGAATTATTACCCCTCCGGGAGTCACCTTCTTCATCAGCGATATTCTGGAGGCTTCGGGCTGCATGGCGGCCATGGAGAGCAGTATTGAATAGCTCACGTCGCGGGTCCACACTCCGCCCCATTCTTTTCCGGTGCGCAATGTTGTATCTGGTTCCACGGCATTCACCATCTCATCGAGGGCCATGTTGTAGATTGCGCGGTGGAGCGTGTTGGGTGTGTTGAGTCTGGGGTATTTGCTGATGTCGTTCTTCAGCGACCAGGTGCGTTCTATCGGAAACTTGTAGTGGGGCTGTGCAGAATAGGTACTAACAATATTGTAGGCATCGGGAGCTGTGGCCATGTATTCGCCTTGGGTGATTGTGTCGCCATGCCATATGTAGGCGTCTGTACGCACTATTTCCTGTGCGTTTGCAGCCAGAGCCATAGCGGCCAGAGCTGCTGCTGTTATCTGTCTCATGGTAATGGTTGTGTAGTAAGTATGAAAGTATCCGGTTAAATTATCCTCATTTCTATGAATTCTTTTGTATGAGGGCCTACGATGCCGGCGGCGGAATTTTTCACTCCTGGAATCCATACTATCTCGCCGTTGCGTGTTAGAATCCATATACGCCGCTTGTCCTCGGCAGTAAATTTTGCTGCAACGAATATATCGCTCAGAAGTTTGCTTCCAGAAGCACCGAAGGGTACCATACGGTCGCCTCGGCGGGGATGGCGCAATTCCCAGAATGCATTATCGGCCAAGGCATAGGCTGCATCAAAGCAGGCGCTTGTGGCTCCGTTTCGTTCGGGGGCGAATTCTTCGATGCGCCGGCGGCTGACTGCTATCCTGACAGGAACTGCAATATCGCGAAGCAGGTTTACAGGATAGTTTGCAGTATCGCATGTGGCCGCGGATTTGTCTATTATTGTCAGTATTCCCCGGCTGAGCTCTCCTATGGCGTTTCCGCGCCCTGGGAATGTGAGTCCCGATTCATTGCGGCGGGCCATCATGTCGGACACCTGTGCAGGACTGAATCCTTTGTCACGTAGAATCTCCATGAGTGCGGTGGCCGGCTGCGTACGCTGTGAAAGCTTATCGAGATCGATGCTTCCGTTTGGGCGGCAGCAATCGCGCTGGCGCTCTTCTATGGCGTCGGTAAAAATATCGCGAGCCGACTCAAGGTTGGAGATTGAACGGAAAACGGCGTCGGTGGCATCCTTGCTGATTTCGTTTAGCAAGGGCATAAGGCGGTTGCGGATTGCGTTTCGGCGGAAAGCGTTGTCGCTGTTGGTGCTGTCGGTGACAAAATTTTCATTGCATGCAGCCACATATTCTTCGATCTGTCGACGCGACAGCTCAAGCAAAGGACGCACAACCGCTCCGTTACGTGGCCGCATGGAGGTCAGTCCCACAATGCCGGCACCCCGCAGAAGATTCAGGAAGAATGTTTCCACCCGGTCCTCCATATGGTGTCCTACGGCGATTGCTTGTGCGCCTTCCGCATCGGCAAGATCGGCAAACCACCGGTAACGAAGTTCGCGGCAGGCGGTCTCCACACTTTCTCCATGCGATTTTCGGCGACTTTCCACATCGAAGTCACGCACGTGCAGGTCGACGCCTATGCGGCCGGTTAGTTCCCTGCAGAAAAGCATGTCGCGACGGCTTTCCTCTCCACGCAAATGGAAGTTGCAATGGGCGGCCACACACATGAATCCCAGGCGATGCAGCGCAAGAAGCAGCGCCACCGAGTCGGCGCCGCCGCTTAAGGCTATCAGAATGGATGCGTCGCGGCGCAGGCCGAGAACACTGTCGGTAAACTTCGCGACAGTCTGTTCAAAATCATGTATTATTGCATCATGGCAAGACATGCCACAAAGTTACGAAAAATGCCGCAAATACATTTAGCAGTCTGTCAATCATTAGATCACCTGTTTGCAGAATGCTCTTAATACGTAAGTTCCATATATTAAAGCTGAATCGCACAATAAACGCGGCAATTGATTGCAAATCGGATTATCCGGGTTGTCATTTACCTGTAGATTTATTAATTTTGCAATCATTAAACTGATATTTATTGTATGAGCGACATTATAGAGAAAAACAGATGTTTTTGGGCCAATCCCAAAAATCCCGATTATATAAGATACCACGACGAGGAGTGGGGGCGACCGGTTCATGATGATGCCAAGTTGCTTGAATTGCTAATCCTGGAAAGTTTCCAGGCCGGATTGTCGTGGGAATGCATTCTCAACAAACGTGAAGCGTTCCGCGAAGCTTTTGATGGATTCAACCGAGATAGCATACTAGCATTCGATAGCAATCGCATTGAAGTACTGATGAGGAATCCGGGTATAATACGCAACAGAGCCAAAATAAATGCTGCGGTTACTAATACAGTTGTGTTCAAGGCAATCCAGGACGAGTTCGGTTCGTTTGACAGATATCTCGCAGGCTTCTGCCCAAAGGAACCAGTCATCGACCACACGTCGACCACATCATCAGTTTCAGATGCCATTTCCGCCGATCTTCGCAAAAGAGGGATGAAATTTGTAGGCTCTACCACCATTTATGCATTCCTACAGTCCATCGGTGTCTACAACTCACATCAGCCAGATTGCCATCTGTTTGCCGGCAATGATTCCGGTGAGGGTTGAAATGGGTTTGCGCCGCATACTCCCAATTGGATACTCCCGCTTTGCAAAGTCAAAATAATATTTGGCTTTGCTCTCGACTTATTCGTATCTTTGCAGTCAAATTACGACCTTGACCGGCAGGTGGTGCCTGAATTGGCCCGCATAGCCGATAAAGCATCAAAAAAACTTATGTTGCAATACTTTACAACACATGATTCTGCCGTAGCTTATGCTGTGGTAAGTGACTCTGTATCCGCAGCCGATGCTGCTGAACGTCTGCGCTGGCTGTTCGATGGCGCCGAGCCAATCTCTGAAGAGTCCTTAAAAGGAACTTTCATCGGTCCGCGAAAAGAGATGATCAGCCCATGGAGCACCAATGCCGTGGAGATAACCCAGAATATGGGTCTTACGGGTATAAGCCGAATAGAGATGTTCCGCCGTGTGCCCGATGGCGAGGAACCTGCATTCGATCCCATGCTCGAACGCGTATATGTAAATCCGGCAGTTGATGTGTTCGACTCCATGCAACAACCGGCGCCGATGGTGGAAATCGACGATATAGATGCTTTCAATGCCGAAGAAGGACTTGCTCTGAGTGATCAGGAGGTGGCATACCTCAAAGAGCTGTCCCAGAAACTTGGCCGCAAGCTGACCGACAGCGAAGTGTTCGGT
Source organism: Porphyromonadaceae bacterium UBA7207 (assembly GCA_002490635.1). Taxonomy (GTDB): domain Bacteria; phylum Bacteroidota; class Bacteroidia; order Bacteroidales; family Muribaculaceae; genus CAG-873. The sequence continues at coordinate 19,390 of DKUJ01000003.1, read as the reverse complement.
TTCTCCCAGGTCAACAGCGAACATTGCCGGCATAAAATATTCAACGGTGTGTTTGTAATCGACGGCAAGGAAATGCCGCAGTCGCTGTTCAAACTCATCAAGCGCACCAGTGCATGCCATCCACGCAGGCTGGTGTCGGCATATAAAGACAATGTGGCCTTTGTCGAAGGTCCACGCATATGCCAGTTCGCACCTCTAAAGGGCGACGGACCGTCGCTTTTTGCAGAAACCCCCACCGACACTGTGCTTTCACTAAAGGCTGAAACACATAACTTCCCCACAACTGTAGAACCTTTCAACGGTGCCGCTACCGGTAGCGGCGGCGAAATCCGCGACCGTCTCGGTGGCGGCCGAGCCAGTCTTCCGTTGGCTGGAACTGCCGTATATATGACATCCTATCCCCGCTTGCGCCCTCAGAGCGAGTTGCTGTGGGAAAAGGCAGTGCAGGAGCGGCGATGGCTCTATCAGACTCCCGCCGACATTCTGGTCAAGGCTTCCAATGGAGCCAGCGACTTTGGAAACAAGTTCGGACAACCTCTGATATGCGGTTCGTTGCTCACTTTCGAACATGGCGAGGATGACAAGGTATTCGGATTCGACAAGGTAATCATGCTTGCCGGCGGCATTGGATTCGCACGCAGTCGCGATGCTATCAAGGGTGAGCCAGAACCGGGACAGACTGTAATGCTCGCCGGTGGCGACAATTACCGCATAGGCATGGGTGGGGGCGCCGTTTCCAGCGTCGATACCGGACGATATGCAGGAGCCATCGAGCTGAATGCCGTACAGCGTGCAAATCCCGAGATGCAGAAGCGAGTGGCGAATCTTGTCCGTGCTCTTGCCGAAAGTGAAAACAACCCCATAATTAGCATCCACGACCATGGCGCGGGCGGACATCTCAACGCCTTGTCCGAACTCATCGAGAGCACCGGCGGCGAAATCGATATCGATGCGCTCCCCGTGGGCGACCCGACACTCTCCCAGAAGGAAATCATAGGGAATGAGAGTCAGGAGAGAATGGGCTTTGTGATAAACGATAGCGACCGGGAACTTGTGGAACGCATCGCCGACCGCGAACGCGCACCCTTGTTCGCTGTCGGACATACTACCGGCGACAAGCGCCTGCTTTTCACCCGTCGCGAAGGCAAAGCTGCTATCGATCTGGCTGTGGCCGACATGCTCGGCAATCCTCCGAAAACGATTGTTACCGACAGTACTGCAGAGCGTCGGCTTGCTCCGGTAGAAACCGATGAATCCATGATTCCGTCGTATATCGAGGCCGTTCTCAGCCTCGAAGCCGTGGGCAGCAAGGATTGGCTCACAAATAAAGTCGATCGCAGCGTAGGCGGTCGCACTGTCCAGCAGCAATGTGTTGGAGAGCTGCAGCTTCCTCTGGCCGACTGTGGCGTAGTGGCTCTTGACTACCACGGACATAGCGGCATGGCCACTTCTATCGGCCATGCTCCGCAGGCTGCATTGGCCGATGTCGCTGCCGGTAGCCGTCTTGCCATAGCAGAAGCTCTTACCAATCTCTCAGGTGCAAATCTGGCAGGAGGGCTCGACGCTGTATCGCTCAGCGCAAACTGGATGTGGCCATGCCACAATGCCGGTGAAGACGCTGCTCTTTACAGCGCAGTAAAAGCCGCATCCGATTTTGCATGTGCAATCGGTGTGAACATCCCAACAGGCAAGGACAGTCTTTCCATGACTCAGAAATACCCTGATGGAAGCCGTGTGCTAGCCCCAGGCACTGTGATTATATCGGCGGCCGGCGAGGTTGCCGACATCAAGCGCACAGTAGGGCCGGTTGCCGACAACAATCAGGAATCCGGTTTCTACTATATCGACTTCAGTTCGGCACCTATGGAGCTGGGAGGTTCGGCACTTGCCCAGACGCTGTGCCGTGTTGGCGATATCACTCCTGATGTTGCCGATACGGATGCTTTTGTGAAAGCATTCGGAGCTGTGCAGCAGCTGGTTGCAGAAGGCATGTTGTGCGCGGCACACGATGTAAGCGCAGGCGGTCTGGTGACAACTCTTCTGGAGATGTGCTTCGCCAATACACGTGGAGGCATCAACTTCTATACCGACGGCTTTAAAATGTACGGAGAGGACAATCTGGTGAAGATTCTCTTTGCCGAGAATCCCGCAATGGTAGTCCAGGTACCCGACAACTTCAAGGAAAAGGCAGAAGCTGTTCTGGACAATGCCGGTGTTCGTTATTTCCCCATCGGCGCGCCTTCGGCGGAAAATGTGCTTGGCATAAGCCATCAAGGAAAGGAATTCTTCGTCTCCGTGCCTGCAATGCGTAAGGTATGGGCGCAAGTGTCGGCCTCGTTCGAGCCGCGCCAGACAGCAAAGGAATGTGCCGACAAGCGTCGCGACAATCTCGGCCTACAGCCTCTGCATTTCGCAATGCCTGAAGGCTTCGAAGGAACATTCGCCTCGATGGGTCTCGAAGAAAGCCGCAAGGAACGCAGTGGCATCGTGGCGGCTATCATCCGCGAGAAGGGCATCAACGGCGACCGCGAGATGGCGTATTCGCTCTATGCTGCCGGTTTCGACGTACGCGATGTGCACATGACCGACCTTGCCAGCGGCCGGGAAACCCTCGACGATGTGTCGATGATTGTTTTCTGCGGCGGTTTCTCCAACAGCGACGTTCTCGGCTCTGCAAAAGGATGGGCTGGAGGTTTCCTCTGGAACGATAATGCCCGTCGTGCTCTCGAACGCTTCTATTCGCGTCCCGACACTCTGAGTCTGGGCGTATGCAACGGATGCCAGCTTATGATGGAGCTCAACCTCCTTGGCAAACCATTCGACACTCCACGAGTAAAAATGCTGCACAACGTTTCTGGCAAGTTCGAAAGCGCATTTGTCGGAGTCACCATCCCCGAAAACCCGTCGGTGATGTTCGGCCCTCTCGCCGGCACTGAAGCTGGTATCTGGGTTGCACATGGCGAAGGACGATTCTCCTTCACCACCGACAGTCGTCCTGAGGCTGCCCTGCGATACAGCTACAACGAATATCCAGGCAACCCTAACGGCTCGCCCGAAGGTCTCGCAGGTCTTTGCAGCCCCGATGGCCGCCATCTGGCAATCATGCCGCACCTCGAACGCGCCATATTCCCATGGCAGTGGGCATGGGGCGAGAATACAGCCGGCAAAGAGGCTACAATCTGGCTGCAGGCATTTGTCAACGCTCGCCGCTGGATCGAAAACAATAAGCTCTAAAAGATAGGACACAGCACAGAATAACGAACTCCGGGCACACGTTCGTCGGTTGTGAAAAAGACCGACTGTCGTGTGCCCGGAATAATTTACCGCTATGCTGAATGGTTGCCGGCGTATTATTCCGCTTTAATCAGCACATGACCCCAATGTGCGAATAATAGTCCGAGACCGAGGCTGAGCATAGAGTACAGAATCATATATGCAATATTTCTGTCATTGAAAAGCGTATAGTTATCATGGACAAAAGTAGAAAATGTGGTAAAGCCACCACATACGCCGACAGTAAGGAATAATCGCAAATCGGTACTGTTTATGAAATTTCGCTCGAATAATCCGTAGAGTATTCCGATAAGAAAACAGCCTGTAATATTTACAATCATTGTGCCCAGCGGAAATGCCGATGTAGAGTAGTGCTGTATAGCCCGTGTCAGGAGATAACGCATTATGCCACCGGCAAAGCTTCCAGCTCCAATGTAAAGGATAGTTTTCAGCATGTAATACAGATCCTGTACAAATCGGTATAATGGCATACCGATTGCACTATATTCATTATAATAATTTTGGTGTATTAGGCAATATTCCAGACTGTTTTAAGATTTGGCAAATGTTTCGAAACTGTTGTCGGAATAAAATACGATGATGCTACGTATGGTTCGTCCGCTTGCTGTATTTCCAGCATCTTGCTTAGACTGTACAGATTGATTTGTCGGCTCGGACTGAGTACAGTCACTGATACCCGGGAGGGTATTTGTCTGTCGGGGAATCGACTCATCGATATTTGTATTATTGTCGAGAAGTCCAAATATGCCTAATGGTTCGTAATTGTCTGATGATGAATTGAAGTCATCGTCTGATAGTCCATTTTCAGGCTCTGAGATTTCAGAATTCGCGATGTTGCGCATATCTCCTCGGCCAAAAAGCAGCCACGAAAGGTTGAAGTCGGGAAATGCTGCATCGAGTTTCCGGAGAAGCACATCATTGATGGTTTTATTACGTCCATGCAGGATTTGTGATAGAGTAGGGCGGGGGATGCCTGCTCTATCGGCAAATTGAGTGTTCGTGAGGCCTTTTTCTGCGATATATTGCTTAAGTCGCTCAACTATAGGCTCAAAAGAATCTTGACTCATGGTGTTTACATTCTTAAATGGTGGTACAAAAGTAGCAAGAAAGATTTGTAAATCCAAATTTTAAAATAGCAAGCTGTACAATTTGCAATTTACATATTCAAACTGTACATTTGTAAACTTCCGTATTTTCACGGATAATAATCGGCGCAACATATAAGCATAATAATTAAAGTATTGATGCAATAGGCACGCTGAATATAGTGTTATTCAATAGAATAGCAGCCTGCTAAAGGCGCAATGATGTAGCTTTGCGCCCGTAGCGCAAATAATGAACAAAAAGTTTAAAACTTATATATAATGCACTGATAATAATGCACTTCTTGGGTGTGTTAAATAATCATACAGCGTACAGAAGCGCACTTGGCGCGGCATTTACAATTACAAAACAAGTGAGAACTTTTTACGGTTGAGCCGGTAAACGACTGTGATATTGGGAATCATGCAGGGTGTTCGCTTTGTAAATTCCCTGTGGATTCTATTTATAAAACACTGAGCAGAGCTGTTTACATATTGCATTTGCTAATAGATGGATATAGTCGAACTCTCAGATTTCAAAATTCGCTGACGTTACGTGTAGATGTTCGCATTGTCTAAATTATAAAGAGTCTCAAGCGCAATTTGTTTGCGGTAAGTCTCTGATTTCTTTGATAATTCACATTATTTATATCGCGATTAACAATTTTGATTCTGGAGTTATCAAGCGTGGTAACTTGTCATTTGTGGCAGGTTGGACATTTTGGATGATAACGATGCTGTAGCCGTTCTGATAATGCCTGACGTTGTTTTTACGCTGCGTAATTTTAGGCGCATATCTGGAGGTTATGATGCGCTTGAGTCGGCCAACTTACCTCATTCATGATGAAATCACATCAAATATAACGATGCATCGCAATCACTGCCATGGAATAGGTTGACAGTGGTTGCGATGTATTTATAGTGCCGATAGACCGGAATTATAGCTGGCTAATGAATTTTCTTGTGGCTAAACGCTATCTCTTTTGTTCTATAATCAGTGTTATGTTAAATAGAGAGCTGGGGATACTAACCTGCTTCAAGTATTCACAACATATTTATAAAACCGGATTACTTATATATCGTGTGATTATATCTGAAAACCAATTTGTTTTGTTATTGGCGAATGCTTCTTTTCACTTCCGGACAATAAGAGTTATCGGTATTCGTTAATATGTATGATGAAGACCTTACGGATTATTCTTGCTTTTCTTTTGCTAACCGCAGCTGGAGGCTTACAGGCACGTACTTTCAACGACAAAGTGCTGAATCGTCCGTATGCCGATATGCGTAAATGGCATCTTGGATTTTCCGTAGGCATGTATGTCTCGGATATCCGCTTCACTCACAATGGATTTATCACACCTGAAGGCCAGCAATGGCGACTCGACCAACCCGGATATCAGCCAGGCTTCTGTGTCAACGGTCTATTCGATTTGCGCCTTAACAATTATTTCAGTGTGAGGTTTACCCCCGGCATGTACTTTGGCAGCCGTGATGTGAGGATGGTTGATGTCGATGGTGACCTTACCGAGCGCCAGAATTTGAAAAGCACATTCGTTGTGCTACCAATTGAGCTGAAATACTCTGCGATGAGATGGCGTAATGCCCGCCCCTACCTTGTGGGTGGTGTGATGCCGGCGTTCGACGTCGGCAAGAAGCGTTCCGACTTTCTCCAGCTTAAAAGCAGTGATATCTATCTTACCGTAGGCTTCGGATTTGATTTTTATCTCCCCTACTTCAAACTTGTACCTGAATTGAAATTCTGCTTTGGGCTTTCAGATGTACTTGTACATGACCGTCCTGATCTTATCGATGACCCGGATAAGTTCAAATATACACAATCACTGGCCAAGGCCACTTCAAAGATGGTGATTCTCACTTTTTATTTTGAATGATGAGAAAAGTAGATCTGAGAAATACAGGAAAGTATTGTCGGTCGTTTTCGGTGGCGTGTGGCCTATGTGCGGTTGCTGTGTGTACGGCACAGACCGATGCCCAGTTCTCGCAATATTATGAGGCTCCTTCGTTTTATAATCCTGCGGCCATCGGTCTTACCGATTTTGTAAGGATACGGGCTGGTGCGCGGCTCCAGTGGGTTGGCGTCGACAATGCGCCCCAGACGTTTGCCGGCGTTGCCGACATGCCGGTTAAAATTGCCACGCAGCGCATCGGCGTGGGCTTGATGGTGAATCAGGAAAGCCAAGGCCTCTACAGCACGCTGAACATCGACGCACAGTTGGGATACAAGTTCAAGAAGCTTGGAGGCGAATGGACTGTGGGTCTCGGAATAGGAATGTACGACCAGTCTTTCAAAGGTTCGGAAGTATATTTGCCCGATGATGATGACTTCCACCAGGGCTCTGATGAAGGAATCCCTACCAGCGACATCCATGGCACCGGTCTGGATGTCGCAGCCGGCATCTATTACAAACATCGTTTGTTCTGGGCGGGGCTGAGTTGCACACATCTCAACAATCCTACAGTAACGATGACCGCGGAAGGAACCGGTGGTTCTCAAGGCGTGGAGCGGAATTTCAGTTTCACGGCACACCGTACTCTCTATTTCATGGGAGGATGCAATATTCCGGTAAAAAACACGTTATTTGAAATAATACCATCGGTGATGGTGAAAAGTGATTTCACTTTCACCACCGGAGAAATCACTGCCAGAACCCGCTATCGGAAATTTCTCAGTTTTGGTGTCGGATACAGGTGGAACGATGCTATAATAGCTACTGTTGCTGCTGAAATAAAGAATTTCTATATCGGCTATAGTTTCGATTACTCGACCACCGCACTCGGCAAGGCGTCCTCCGGCAGCCATGAGTTATGGCTCGGCTACAGCCTGAAACTCGACATGGGAGAGAAAAACCGCAATCGCCATAAAAGCGTGCGGCTGATGTAGAACAAAAATAAACGAAGAATATCTAAAGCTTTATATGAACAAAGTCAACTGCATAGCCATAACCGTTGTTGCCTCGGCAGCTTTGGCTTCCTGCGCATCCGGCGGACGCTCTTCTGCCGGTGGAGAGGTTACGGGAGTCGGCGGTACTTCATGGGCCGAACCCACACCATACGGAATGGTACTTGTCGACAGAGGCTCCATGAAAGTAGGCGTTGCCAAAGATGATTCTTTGTGGAATCTCAAGGCCGATGCCAGAGGTATCTCTGTCGATGGTTTCTGGATGGATGAAACAGAGATAACCAACAGCAAGTACAAGCAGTTCGTATTTTGGGTTCGCGACTCCATTATCCGCGAACGCCTTGCCGACCCTGCTTTCGGCGGAAACGAGGAGTTCAAGATAGAAGAGGATCGAGAGGGCAACCCTGTTACTCCTCATCTCAACTGGAACAAGGCTATTCCATGGCGCAATCCCAATGAAGACGAACTCCGGGCGATTGAAAGCGTGTACCGCACGAACCCTATCACGGGAGTGCGCGAACTCGATGCCGAGCAGCTCAACTACCGTTATGAAGTGTACAACCACACGGAAGCTGCCAGACGCCGCAACCGTCTCAACCCGCGGCGCAGGAATTACAATACCGACTACCCCGCTCCATCCGACGTGCCTCAGATTACAAAGGATACTGCATGGGTTAACGAGGACGGCGAAATTGTGCGCCAGACAATCTCGCGCGGTCTTACCGGAGACTACGACTTCCTGAACACTTATATTGTGAACGTGTATCCCGATACCACGGCCTGGATAAACGATTTTGAAAACGCATACAACGAGCCGTATGTGCGCATGTACTTCGCGCATGGCGGATACAGTGAATACCCTGTAGTGGGAGTGAGCTGGGAACAGGCCAACGCGTTCGCCAACTGGCGCACCGACTACCTGCGGCGTTCGCTTGGCCGTGAAGGCGTGTATGTGGAACCATATCGTCTTCCTACCGAAGCCGAATGGGAGTATGCCGCCAGGGCTGGTGTGAACGAGAACATGTACCCCTGGGAGGGCGACCTTACCATGAGCGAGGACAAAGGCTGTTTCTATGCCAATTTCAAGCCCGCCGAAGGTAATTATGTGCGCGACGGACATGTGATAACATCCCGCACCGGCACATACGCGCCCAACGATTTCGGCCTTTACGACATGGCCGGCAATGTGAGCGAGTGGACTTCCACCGCCTTTGTTGAAAGCGTATCCCGACTCACTTCCGATCTCAATCCTGAGTACCGCTACGATGCCGCAGTTGAGGATCCGTATCGCATGAAGCGCAAGATAGTGCGCGGCGGTTCGTGGAAAGACGTCGCACACAACGTGCGCTCGGATCTTAGGATGTGGGAATACCAGAACGAACAGCGCAGCTACATCGGATTCCGATGCGTGCGCACACAGATCGGCTTCGCCAAAGGCCAGAAACAGAATAACGGCCGTTGATATTAATCTCTCCAAGACCAGACACCGAAAATGGGAAAAATACAGACATACCGCCGTGGCATCGGCGCTTTCATCGGTAGCGAAAAAGGCCAGCGGTTCTTCAACTTCGCATATTCAATTGGCGCGGCAATCGTGATATGGGGCGCCTTGTTCAAAATCCTGCATCTTCCCGGAGGCAACGAGCTTCTGTCGATAGGTATGGGAACGGAAGTACTCATGTTCCTGCTCACCGCATTCGACCGTCCACCCAAAGAATATGAATGGGAGAAAGTGTATCCTGCACTTGGCGACAACAGCACAGATGCCGCAGAGGCAGGCTCTGACCGATCTGCCGGGCATGTTGTCTCTGCTGCCCAGGCCCGTCGTGCAGTTGGTATTCCAGATAATATCGACCTCAGCGAAGCCGATTCCCGCTCGCTATCTGACAGCATATCCAAAATGGCTGCCGCAGCCGACCAGCTTTCCAGAATGGCAGAACTGACCGAGGCCACTCAGAAATATCTCGATGGTATCGGAGCCATCGCCCAGGACATGGAGCGCCTGCATGCCACTACAGCAGCACTTAACGAAGTGTCGGCCACTCTTCTTGGCAGTTATCGTGCCATTACCGAAAACTCGGCCGCCATATCGGCATCCTCAGAAGGATATGTGGCCCAGATGACCGATCTGCACCGCAACATATCCGGCCTGAATACTATCTACGAACTGCAGTTGCGTAGTGTGTCGTCGCAGATAGACTCGATCGACCGTGTCAACCGCGGTATAAAAGATATCCGCGACATGTACGAGAAAAGTGCCAATCAGAGCGCCCGCTATTGCGAGGAAACCGAACGTATGGCACGATACATGCAGCAGCTGAACTCAGTGTACGAGAAAATGCTGACTGCCATGACCGTGAATCTCTATCGGCCTGCCGCACCGCATCCCGGCCTCGACGGTGTGCCTGTGAACACCGACCATATCGCGCACACACAGCCCGTGCAACCCGTAGAGAACGAAGCCGCGCAGGCAACTCGTTAACGCCTGGATTATAACTATCGTTATTAGAATATGGGAGCAAACAACACCCGCATGTCGCCGCGACAGAAGATGATTAACCTTATGTACATCGTCCTCACGGCAATGCTCGCCCTCAATGTCAGCAGCGATGTTCTCGATGGCTTCACTCAGGTGCATGATGGCTTGAAGCGCTCCAACATCAACGTCGACCAACGGAACAGCGCCATATACAGGCAGCTCCAGTCACTCGCACAGCAAAACCCCGAAAAGGCCCGCACGTGGCTCGAAAAGGCTTCCGAAGTGCGGATGGAAACGCGCAAGCTGTACATGTATGTGGACACATTAAAGCAGTTGATAGTGCGAAAGGCCGATGGCGACGATGGCGACGTGGACAACATCAGCAACCGTGATGATCTCGAAAGCGCCGCTGTGGTAATGCTGACTCCCGGAGCGCACCGAGGTCGGCTTCTGCGGCAGCGTATCGGAGAATATCGTGAGTCTGTTACGGCATTGATACCCGATAGCATACAGCGTGCCAACATAGCACACTCTCTCGCCACCGACCATGTGACACGCCAGGGAACGCTCGCTCCGCAACTGTGGGAAGAGAGCCGCTTCGACCATCAGCCGGTTGTCGCAGCTATCACACTTCTCTCGAAACTGCAGAACGACATCCTCTATGCCGAAGGAGAAGTCCTGTCGTCGCTTCTCAGCCAGGTCGACGCCGGCGATCTCCGAGTGAACGAACTCAATGCCTATGTGCTGCCTTCGAGCCGTCTTGTAATGCGCGGTGGTACATATTCGGCCAATATACTTCTTGCCGCCGTCGACACCACCCAGCGCCCCAAAGTATATATCGGAGGCGTGGAACTCGAAAACAACCACGGACTGTATCAGGTGACCACCGGAGCAACCGGAGACTTCACCTACGAAGGATATCTTGAAGTAGCCAACAGCGATGGCTCTACGACACGTCGCAATTTCACATCATCCTACACAGTCATAGAGCCAATGGCAACAGTTTCCGCGACAATGATGAATGTACTGTATGCGGGAATCGACAACCCGGTGAGCATCTCCGTTCCCGGTGTTGCAATGAATGAAATATCCGCCACCATGACCAATGGATCGCTCGTTCGCAGCGGCGACTCCTGGATTGCTCGCCCCGAGCGCGTGGGCGAGGAGGCTGTGGTGAGTATAACGGCAAGCATGGACGGCCGGCCGGTAAATGTGGCTTCAAGCACTTTCCGTGTGAGGAGACTCCCCGACCCTACTCCATTCATCGCTTATACAGATGCATCTGGAGCCGTTGAGCACTATCGCGGCGGACGCCCTATCCAGAAAGCCATTCTGCTCAATGCACAAAGTCTGCAGGCCGCAATCGACGATGGCCTGCTCGATACACCTTTCGAAGTTCTCAGCTTCGAGACTGTGATGTTCGACTCGATGGGCAATGCCATAACCGACATCAGCCAGGGTGCGGCATTCTCGCCGGGACAGAAGCAGAAGATACAGCGTCTCAGCCGCGGCAAGCGGTTCTATATATCAAGAATCCGCGCCAAAGGTCTAGATGGGACAACCCGCGACCTGTCGCCAATGGAAGTTATTGTAAATTAAGAGTATATTCAGTACTAAATATATGAAACAGAATCTCCGGAAAGTCATACCGATTCTATTGTTGGGTTCTTCTGTTTTCGGTGCCGTCGCACAGGACGAGAGTCGTGGTGTGGTGCGCCGGCGCGACAACGACCGAAACGCTACGCAGTCCGTTACGGCAGTAAGCGAGCGCATGCAGAATTTTTTCGGCAGCAGCAATTCCTCAATCACCGATGCCGACAGGCAGTGGCAGAAGGTCATATACCGCAGCATCGACCTTGACAAGGATGAGAATGCGGCTCTCTATTTTCCGGAAGAACCGGTCGATGGACAGGAAAATCTCTTCAGAATCATTCTAAAGCTTTTCGCCTCCGGACAGATACCGGCATATGAATATCTCGATGGAAGAGAGATATTTACCGAGCAATATCAGGTAAAGGCCAGGGATGTACTCGACCGCTTCCATATACCGTATACCGAAGGGCGCGGTTCCACAGAGCGGAACCCCAGATTTGAAATCGACGAGAATGATGTACCCACCAACGAGGTACTGTCATATTTCGTAATCGAACGATGGGAGTTCGATACACGCCAAAACCGTTTGCGTCCTGTTGTGGAGGCCATCTGCCCTGTGCTTCACCGTACAGGCGACTTCGGCGGAGATGCTCTGCGCTACCCTATGTTCTGGATTCAGTTCGCTAAACTCCGTCCCCATCTGGCGTCTCAGGCTATCTTTGTAGATGATGATAACAATCTTCCCACATGCACATATGATGATTTCTTCACTCTGAATATGTATCAAGGCGACATCTACAAGACCCGCAACCTGAAGAACCGATCCCTTGCGCAGATGCACCCAGACCCGGACAATCTCCGTCGTGCCCAGGACAGCATACAGTCGCGGCTGGAACATTTCGAAGACAAACTGTGGGTTCCGTCGCGCGAAGAGGTAATTGCCGCACGTGAAGCCCGCGAAGCACTCGCCGCAGGTGCCGACAGTTCATCGGTGGAACCAAGCACAAGCGCGACAACTCCTTCCCGAGTGACAAAACGATCTACAAGGCGTTCCACAAAAAAAGTAAAAGAGCCAAAGCGAAGCTCTAGTTCCGGAAGCAGCGGCGCAACACGCAGTGTAAGGCGCACAAGACGATAACGACTGGAATATACACAGCGGCGGAAACACTTGTTTTCGCCGCTGTGAATTTCGATAACTTGTATACTATATGAAACTAAGTCTACTGTCGCTTGCCATCGGAACCTTTGCTCTCGGCATTGCGGAATTCACCATGATGGGAATCCTCGGTGATATCGCCCGCGATATACAAATAAGCATTCCATCCGCAGGCCAACTGATTTCAGCATATGCTTTCGGTGTATCTGTAGGTGCTCCCGGGCTACTTCTTATACGGAAAATGCCGCTCAAGCGGATTATGCTTATTCTTGCAGCCATAATAACTGTCGGCAATGCCTTGATTGCCGTTTCTCCGGATTTCCATACGATGCTGGTGTCGAGATTCATTTCCGGGCTGCCCCATGGTGCATTCTTCGGCGCCGGCGCCATAGTGTGTTCGCGGCTTTCTCCAGGACGCGGAGCCTCGGCCGTGGCTATTATGGTCGGTGGTATGACTGTCGCTAACATAATCGGAGTGCCTGCAGCCACATACATTGCCGGAGTGTTGTCGTGGCGCGGAACATTCGCCATCGTTTCCTTGTTAGGAATCTGCACTCTTTCGGCTATCCTGCTTTGGATGCCATCGTTGCCCTCACTCCCCGACACCGGACTGAAAGGACAGTTCCGCTTTCTTGGCCACGGCGGCGCATGGCTCATATATGCCGGCGTTTTCTTCGGCCAGGCTTCGGTATATTGCTGGTTCTGCTATATCGAGCCGGTGATGACTCAGATAACCGGTTTCCATCAATCGGCCATGACATGGATTATGGTAGTCGCTGGTATTGGAATGTTCTTTGGCAACTTTCTTGCAGGTTATATGGCCGACAGACATCATCCGGCATTGGTATCGGGCATGTTGACTGCAGCTGTGGTTGTGATTATGCCCGGGTTGTATCTGCTTGCCGGATACGAAGTGCCTTCGGTAATCTTGATGTTTTGTGCAACGGCCTGTCTTTTCGGCATCGGAGGCCCCGCGCAGTACATGATTGTAAAGTTCTCAAAGGGCGGAGAAATGCTTGGCGGAGCCGGAATACAGATAGCCTTCAATGTGGCAAATGCCGTGGCGGCGCTGATAGGAGGCTTTGCCATCCGTTCAGGGTGGGGATTCCAGTCGCCGGCATTGCTCGGTTTGCCATTGGCAGCCATCGGTGCCACAGCCTTCTTCGTGCTCTACCGCCGCTATTGTTGCGAAGATTCCGGTGCTGTTCCTACCACTGTTCGTAGCAAGGCATATCAATAAACTCCGCCTGCGGATGATGGTGTGCCATATATCGTTTGATGAATCCTACGGTATCGGCACAGATTGTCTTGTCACGGTCGAAATATCTGTTGTAGACAACAGCCGCAACCTTAATGCCTCTTTTTTTCAAAGCATCGAGAGAAAGTATGGTATGGTTTATGGAGCCAAGTCGCCCGTTGGTCACAAGTACCGCAGGATAATTATGTTCGGCGATGTAATCGATTGTGAAATAGTCGTCGTGGATAGGAACCATGAGCCCGCCAGCACCTTCAATAAGGATGCTGTCGTAATTCTTTCCAAGCTCCATGGTGCATGCCTCTATTTTCGCCATATCGATGGTGCGGCCGTCGATAGCTGCCGCAAGCTGAGCCGATGCAGGATATGAGAATATGAGCGGGGCAGTCAGTCCTGCTGTGTCTTCAGGATAGTATTCTCCACCGCACAGCCTTCTGTGTGCCTCTATATCCTCGCTTGAGCCAGTACAGCCGGTCTGGATAAACTTTTGGGTGATTACCTTACGCCCCTGCGAGGCCAACATACGGGAGAGATATGCGGTGGCATAAGTTTTGCCGGCGTCGGTGTCGATGCCGGTGATGAACAATACTTTTTCCTTCAGCATTTTTGCATGATTATTATCACAGAATTGTATGTCAGCCGACACCGTCCATCACTTTGGCGTGGATATGATAGTAAGGCCTGGCGCAACAGTTGCGTGGAATTACCACTTGTTTCAAGCGAGTTCACTCCCGTGCGGCTAAGATGGCGGAATACCTCTGTAGGGCTATCGAACTCGAGAATGTCGGTATATTCATCCATTGCAAGCAGCTTCGCACCTTCTGGTAACAGGCTTTTCCATTGAGCCTTTGTTCTCATGGGCAGCCCTCTGCCGGTCGCCTCCCTGACCTCACCTAAAGTGCCGTGAGTGAACACACTGAATGCCAGATATCCTCCAGGCTTGATTTTCGATATGCAACGCCGCATAAATCGCTGAGGCGAGTTGAACCACTGTATTGTAGACGACGATAATATGGCGTCATATGCCCCATTGCCGAATTCCGATACAAGCAACTCGGCATCGCCTCGGGAAAAATTATCATCAGTGACCTGGGACGGTGGCTCTCCACATAGATCGCATGCCTCGAGCCGTCCTCCATGCATGGTATCAGCGACAAGGCGAGTTAGTGCCCCGGTTCCGCTGCCTATATCCATTATACGAGATGTCGGTTTTGCTATTGTTTCGGCAATGCCATAGTCTGTGCAATATTGCCAAAGACGCGAAGCGATATTCTGTTGAACACTCGAATAGCCATCGTAGCTCCGGCGACGGCGGCCGAAGTGCGTCCCTGCAGAATCTTTGTCGATTATGAATGAATCCAGAATCTTTTGGAAATCGGGTATATGAGGTCCATCGAACTCATATGTCGGGATACCGTTCCAGGCTTTGCGCTGGTTGGCTGCAGGAAAGATTGCATCGGAAGTACTGATAATGGCCATATCCCATTTAATTTTGTTTCCAGCAGTATGTTTCAACGCAATGTCGCGCATGGCTTCAAGCTCATGAGCCAGCGACGGCCCCCCCCTCTCCGGTAGATTCCTGGAGAATTCGGCATAGGCGGTCGCAGAGCCGCATACGCGACGGTAGAACTTGCGCAGTGAAGTATCGCTCAGACTATCAAGTGTAGCCTGATACAGGTCCGCCGGAATGCCAACATTGTCATCGACCGCCTTTTCAGTGCCATTGACAGCAATGGCTGCGGTGAGCCTATGGCCTATGATATCAGCGGTAGCCGATGCAGCAGCCACGCCCATCGACCAGGCGACAATGCACACTTCGGAGTAAGATTCCAGCCATACCGATTCAAAAGATATGTCATTGTAATCCCAGACCACAGCGATATCATAGCCACTGCGCCTGAGATTCGAAAATGGATGCCAATCCATTGCCCATCCGGCATATATTAAAATCAAACGCCGTGCACCGGCCGATGAAACTATTCTGAACTCCATTTCTTTTATTTGCTGACTACAAAACTAACTCTATTTTCCCGAATAGACAACACCATTACGGGATACTGATGGCGTTCTGACAGCATGGCATAGTAGCTCTATATTGCAATTCGGGCGTTTTTGCCTATATTTGTGATATGATTAGCACCGCATTAAAACGACTTGCCATATGCTGCTCTGCTGTGACTTTGCTTATTCTCTGCAGTGCCTCGCCGGCACGAGTGGGTGAATTGCGCACCGACCGTTATGTATATACCGGTGGAATAGACCATGGTAAGCAACACGGTTTCGGAATATGTCGGTACACCAACGGAAACGTTTATTCCGGGCATTGGAACCATGCTTACAAAGAGGGTCTGGGCTTGATGGAGTTCGCCGACGGCACCATGGAATTCGGACGCTGGCGCAGAGGCACACTCCAGCGCAAGAGCGGAACGAATTTCAACGTAGGCCAGACCGTCTACGGGCTTGATGTAAGCAAATATCAGAAAAATATAAAGTGGAAACAGCTGGCACTCCCTGCAAGCGCCAGAGGCAAACTCACTAAAACCGGCACCTATCTGCAGCCCGTTCTTTTTATGGTGGTTAAATCAACACAGGGAACAAGCTTGCGAAATGAATATTTCGAACGCCAGTTTCACGGCGCTCGCGACCACGGAATAATACGTGGAGCCTATCATTTCCTGTCGCCATCGGGCAGCGGCCGCAGCCAGGCACGTTACTTCATTCAGAATACACCATTGGAAAAAGGTGACATGCCGCCAGTGCTCGACCTCGAGATAAACAGAAATGTAATGCTCCGCGACCACTCACGTATTGTGGCAATCGCCAAAGAGTGGCTCGAAGAAGTCGAATCCTATTATGGTATCAAGCCCATAATATACACCTATGACTCATATTACCGAGACTATCTTCACGGCCATGGGTTCGACGACTATGATTTCTGGATTGCCAGCTATTCGCGTGAACCGCGATTCAGGCATTGTGTAATCTGGCAGTTCTCGCAGACAGGCAAGGCACACGGTATAGGCCATGCTGTGGATCTGAACGTTTTCCGCGGAGGCGACTATAGCGACTTCAAAGAATATGTGCGCCGCAAAGGGATACAGCGAACTCCACGGAGGGCAAGAAGATAATAAGCAGCTTATCCGAACTTACTAACCTTCCGCAGCATAGGCTCGTTGATAATGCGGATGCGACGCCCGTCGACAAACAGAATCTTTTCGTTGACAAATGCTGTGAGAGTCCTGATAGCGTTGGAGGTTGTCATATTGGAAAGATTGGCAAGATCCTCACGTGCCATATAGATACGCAGTGTAGTGCCGTCGTCCTCATAGCCATAGTTTTCCAGAAGAACGATAAGCGCTTCCGCCAGGCGTCCACGGATGTGCTTCTGCGTAAGATTCACAATTTTGGTGTCGGAACCGCCGAGATTCCGCGAAAGATCCCTTATGAAAAACCATGCAAGATTGATGTTGTGCTGAATCATATCGCGAACCAGCTCAAGCGGCAATGCCCCGAGCGCCGACGGTTCGAATGCGGTGGCGCTGCTCACATATGGCTCGTTGGCAAAGAACGCGCGGTAGCCGAAATACTGCACAGGACGTATAAGTCGTAAAATCTGAACCCTGCCTCCGATACCTTCCTTCGATTTCTTTACTTTTCCCTTGAACAGGCACCAAAGATACTCAGGCTCATCGCCTTCCGCATAAATCAACTGATTCTTTTTAAAGTGGTGTATCTGCAGATTGTCTGCAATCTTTCGCTTTTCCTCAGGCGAAAGAATGCTCCAAATCTCTGCCATATCTTCATGTATGACTTTCTCAAGGGCGGATTTTATCATTATACGTGCTGTGGAATCATGTTTTACGACATGCAAAGTTACTACAAAAAAGTGAAACGTGGAAAGATATAATAAGAATTGAGTTACAATTGAGTTACCATGCAGTAGTTATTTGGATGTATTCCATAAAAAAATTATATTTGCAAAAAAATAACTAAAGAAGCGAAGAGTTCGCTAATCAATCGTATTCAACAAGACTCATTGGTTATGTATGGACTTGAAGCAACCATGAATAACGATGCATAAAACAGCCATTATTGCAGTCTCAGCTTTGTGTATGCTGGCAAGCGCACGGGTCGCAAGCGCACAAACCGGATATGCCGAGGCCGAAATCGGTGAAAGCACAATCAACATAGAATGTGTATTCAATCAGCCGGATTTCAAGGAAAAACTATATGATGCAGGCATATCGTCGCCAGATTTTATATGCGACTTCTTTGTTCTGGACAATGCATTATACTTTTCAATGCGGGTGATGACCCGCCCGGACGAACAAAAATATCAGCTGATACGCCTGCAAAACCAACCGGACGGTACTTGGAGCTACTCGGTAGTCGATATCGATTGGAATGGACAGACACCGCCTGCACTTGGCACCAGATGCGCGATTGTCGGGACAGACAGCGAGGGAGCTCCATATTTCGCAGCACCACAGGAAGGCTCCGGCAGCCCGCTGAAAATATATCCGCTGGAATTCTCCGCATCGGGAAATCCTACTGCTATGACATGCTATATTGTCAACAGCAGTGAAAACATGTACACCAAGGAGGTATCGGTATTCGGGAACCTTAAATCCGGCAATTTCAGTGTAGCCGCACTGTCATGGTTCACGGAAAACGCTTACCGCAGCAATCTCGATGCAGCCATCTCCTATTACGACTTCAGTAATGGCGCGTTAAAGACAGAACTCTCCGATACATCGTTGAAGGCATACAACCCGACAATACAAAATCTCGGAAGCGGACGCATACTGATTCAAGACACAGATGATTCAACCGATAGCGACTATCAGTTCTCTCTTCCTACAGTATGCACAATCAACAGCCAATGGCTTACTGCCGAAAGCACAATCCCCCAACCCGATTATCCTGTAAAGGATTCTGGTGCATGTATTTTCAGTATAGACGGGGAATACATGATGATATACCGTAGCGACGTGCAGAATGCCGACAAATACCAGATTGATCATCTGCTACAATATCCATATTCAATCAGTGAGCAGTCGCCCTTATGGCATCTGACGGAAGACTTCAACACAAAGGCAGAATTTGTAACCGACTGTGAAGCACCGACTCGAACCGTGGTTAATAAAACCGGCAAATCCACCGAACTGTATCTTCTCACCAACAATAGCGGACTCGCATGCTATCGGCTGACTGCCAAAGCAGGAACCGTTACCGGAATGGCTACTAATATCGGAACAAAGCAGGTTACAGTAGAATATTACAATTTGACCGGGATACCGGTATTGGACGGCTATAAAGGCATCGTAATTGAACGCCGCTCCGACGGCTCATCCCGTCTTGTGAGACGCTGAAATATATTTTCAGATAATCGGAACATACAAATTGAGTAAGGGTATGCAAATCTACATCTCTCTGGCGTAGATGGGATTACAGAGACATATAAATTTGATTAAATATTATTAACTTGCCGTGTGCAAAAAAACACGCCCCGAAAGTTGCCAAATCCATACATTAACCATACCTTTGCATCCGGATTAAGGAGCGATGCTCGAGTGGCTGAAGAGGCACGCCTGGAAAGCGTGTATAC
>DKUJ01000014.1:4308-6143 GCA_002490635.1 Porphyromonadaceae bacterium UBA7207 | reverse complement strand
CACGGCATCGTGGCACTGCGCAATCTGTTCAGCGAACGCCCAAATGCCGAAACCGACCTCTCGGCGCCTGCCATACTCGAAGCCCTGCGCAGCATCATCGACAACGAAGACAAAACCGCTCCATTGAGCGACCGGCAGCTCACCGACGCACTCGCAGCCCGAGGACTCGACATCGCCCGCCGCACAGTGGCAAAATACCGCGAGCGCCTCGGCGTGCCGGTGGCAAGGTTAAGAAAAGGAATATGAAATCTATGCAAAACCGCAACCGCAGCGCCGTCCGCCGCCACAAAGGAACCTGCATTGCCGCATCAGCCATCTCCGATGTTTTCTCACCGCTGCTCATGGCAACATACGCCATGGCAGTGGCCTTGTGGCTCACTCCCATGGCATACCTGCCGCTGGGCGTGCGGGCATGGTCCACAGTGGGAGTGTTCTTCATCACCGCCGTGATACCCGCCTCCACCGTGTTCGTGCTCATGAAAATGGGACGCGTATCCGACGCTTCCATATCCCACCGACGCGAGCGCCCGCTTCCCTTCATCGTCGCCGTCCTCTGCTACTGCGGTGCATGGCTCTACCTCTGTGCGCTCAACGCTCCACGATGGATGCTCTGCTTCATGGCTGCCGCAGCCGCTGTGGCTCTCATGGAGCTCCTGATATCTTTCTTCTGGAAAATCAGCGCCCACACCGGTGCTGCCGCAGGACTGGCCGCACTCGTGTTCTGGCTCGCAAGCCGCGGAGCCCTGCGTATCGACGACTTCGTGGCCGTGTCGGCAACCGTAGTCGTCCTCGCCGCCGTGGCATGGGCACGCCTCTGGCTGAGGCGACACACCCCCGCACAGATACTCGCCGGTGCCGCCGCCGCTTTTCTCATCGTATATCTGATTCTACATAACTTCAGCATATGAAACCCATTGTCAGCATAATAATGGGCAGCACATCCGACCTGCCCGTAGTGCGCCGCGGCGCCGACTTCCTGGAATCCCTCGCCGTGCCATTCGAACTCAAGGCTCTCAGCGCCCACCGCACCCCTGCGGCTGTCGAGGAATTCGCACGCAACGCAGCCTCCAGAGGCGTGAAAGTAATCATCGCTGCAGCGGGAATGAGCGCAGCGCTGCCGGGCGTTATCGCCGCGCAGACAACACTTCCAGTCATCGGACTGCCGATTTCGGCCTCGCTCATGGGTGTCGACGCCCTCCTTTCCGTCGCCCAGATGCCTCCGGCCATTCCTGTGGCTGCCGTAGGCGTCGACGCGGCCCTCAACGCGGCAGTCCTCGCCGTGAGAATCCTCGCGCTGGCCGACGAAGACCTCGCAAAACGATACCGCGAATACTGCAGCTCGCTCGAAAACAAAATATTGAAAGCCGACGCCGAACTCGCGGCCATCGACTCTTATAAATTCAAAGTGGATTGACCATGAGAAGCGCCGGATCAGTGCGGCGGCACACTGTGCCCGTCGCTGTGGGAAACACCGTTATCGGCGGCGACGCGCCTGTGCGCGTGCAGAGCATGACAACAACGCCGACCCTCGACATCGACGCAAGTGTCGCCCAGGCCGCAAGGCTCGCCGGGGCTGGCGCCGAGCTCATTCGCCTCACCGCCCAGGGAATACAGCATGCTGCCGCCCTGGAAGAGATACACAGCCGCTTGCGCAGCCAGGGAATCGACACACCGCTGGTAGCCGACATACATTTCAACCCCGCAGCCGCCTTCGAAGCCGCAAAGCATGTCGAGAAAGTGAGGATAAACCCCGGAAACTTCGCCGACCCGGGGCGCACATTCCGCAAGATGGTGTTCACCGACAGTGAATACGCCGCCGAGCTGCAGCGTCTGCG
>DKUJ01000014.1:0-4078 GCA_002490635.1 Porphyromonadaceae bacterium UBA7207 | reverse complement strand
CTCTCCATCAAGGCATCCGACGTGCCCACCATGACAACCACCGTCCGACAGCTCGTCCGCGCCATGGACGCCGAAAACATGCACTACCCTCTCCACCTGGGAGTCACCGAGGCTGGGAATGCCCTCGAAGGACGCGTGAAAAGCGCAATGGGGATAGGCTCACTGCTGGCCGACGGAATCGGCGACACAATACGCGTATCCCTCAGCGAAGACCCCGTGGAGGAAATCCCCGTGGCACGCACACTCCTGGCTCACATTGCCCGCAACGCCGCCGACACTCCCGCCATACCGCCGGTAACGCATCGCAGAGCCGCCGCGCCGCCTGCCATAGAGAAGCCTTCGGACAACCGCCCATGGATTGTCGCCGACAAAGGCAACCGTATAGCACGCAGCATCGAGACCGTGGCCGCCGACCCGGAGGCCGCCATAGTCGTGGCATATCCCGCCGGCATGGACGCCGGAGAGGTCGCCGTGGCAGCCGCCGTCGACCTCGGCTACATTCTGCTGGCGGCTCCTCCGGCGGCAATATGGGTGGACGCCCCCGCACTGTCGCACGACCAAACAGTCCGCCTCTGCCAGACAATCGTGCAGAGCGCTGGCCTGCAACGCTTCCGCGCCGAAATCGTCGCCTGCCCGGGATGCGGCCGAACTCTTTTCGACCTCCCTGCCGCACTCGAACAGGTCAAGAAAGCCGCCGGACACCTCACCCACCTCAAGATTGCCGTGATGGGATGCATCGTAAACGGGCCCGGTGAGATGGCAGGTGCCGACTACGGCTATGTAGGCGCCGCCGCCGGATGCGTCTCCATCTACCGTGGAATCGAACCCGTGGCGAAGAACATCCCCCAGAGCCAGGCCATCGGAAAACTCATCGAAACCATCAAGGCCGACGGCCAGTGGACCGACGCACCAAAATGACCGGGCCTCGGCATCCCATAGCCCTGCACCATGCGCCTGGCGGCCTGAGACTCGTGCACGACCGCAGGCCGGCCACAGCGGCCGCAATCTTCGGCCTGGCCGTACGCGCCGGCAGCGCCGACGAGTCGCCCGCTACCGAAGGCCTCGCGCACCTGGTGGAGCACACCATCTTCAAAGGCACGGCACGACGCCGCTCCTGGCACATCATAAACCGGATGGAGGCCGTCGGTGGCGAACTCAACGCATACACCACCAAGGAAATAACGGTGCTCTACACCGTCTTTCCGGCAACCGCCCTGCAGCGGGCGGTCGAACTTGTCGCCGACCTGGCCATAAACTCCACATTCCCCCGGGCCGAACTCGAAAAAGAGCGACAGGTGGTAATCGACGAAATCAATTCATACCTCGACACTCCCGCCGAAGCCATCTACGACGACTTCGAAGATTTGCTCTTCGCCGGAACTCCTCTCGGCCACAACATCCTGGGCACCCCCGGAAGTGTCCTGAGCCTCGACAGCTCACATTGCCGCGATTTTCTCGACCGCTTCTACCGCCGCGACAATGCAGTGGCCTTCTACAGCGGCCCCGCGGGCGCCGACCGCGTACTCGCATCGATAGAACGCCACTTCGTGGCAATGCCGGAAGGCAGGCCGCCGCGTGCCGGCTCGCAGCCCACGGCGGCTCCGCGCTTCGACATCTGCCGCAGCCTGCCCATCCACCAGTGCCACTGCATCACAGGCACAGGATGCCCCTCGCTCACCCACCCGGGACGACATGCCACGGCACTCCTGGCCAACATCCTCGGCGGGCCGGGGCTGAACTCGCTCCTGAACCTCGAACTGCGGGAACGCAGGGGGCTGGTATATAGCGTGGAAGCATCAACGGCGCTGTTCGAGAACGATGGCGCACTGTCCGTCTACTTCGGCTGCGACCCCGAAGACCTCGACCGATGCCGGCGCATATGCGAAAACACCTTCAGTCGACTCGCCGAAGGATACATCGACAGCCGCCGGCTCGCCGCCGCCCGCAAACAATACCTCGGACAGCTGGCCATAGCAGCCGAAAACAGCGAGAACAGAATCCTCGCCGCCGCTCGCGCCACACTCCTGCGCGGAAAGCCAACCACCGAAACCGAAACCATCGAAGCAATACACCGGATAACACCACACCACATCGCCGGAGCTGCCGAAGCGCTGCTCAAGCCATCAACTCTCACATTCATCCCCTCATGAAAAATATAGTCGCCGCAATAGCCACAGCAATAATCCTGCTGGCCACCGCCTGCGCAGGAAACGAAGCACGCAAGCAGCTCGCCGCCGAAATCGAGGCCGCAAACCGCAGCTATCCCGTAAGCCTCGGACTCAACGGAGTATGCAACTCCAT
The DNA here is from genome assembly GCA_002490635.1 of Porphyromonadaceae bacterium UBA7207. Classification (GTDB taxonomy): domain Bacteria; phylum Bacteroidota; class Bacteroidia; order Bacteroidales; family Muribaculaceae; genus CAG-873. The sequence goes on along the minus strand of DKUJ01000014.1, from coordinate 1,777 downwards.
AACCTACGACGCCTCGGAAAACGCCGTAACCATCGAGTACATAATGAACCCGCTCTACATCGACCTCGAGTCGCTCGCAAAAGCCAGTGAAAGCCAGAAACAGCAGATGGCATCATTCCTGCGCAACCCCGACAGCCGCCCCATGCTCGAGATGTTCGACAACGCAGGAGCCGAACTCGTGCTGCACTTCACCGCCGAAGGACAGCCCGACATGACCATAAACCTCTCGCCGGAAGAAATACACACCATAGCCGCATCAGTAAACAGCCGCGACGACTACATGCGGCAACTCGCCGACATCGCAGCATACAACAATGCCAATTGCCCTCTGAGCCTCGAAGACGGCTCTACGCTCAACGGTGTGGCACTCCGGGAACGCAGCCTGTGCTACAACATCACACTGCCCGACACGGCCAGCCTCGCATCTTCAGAACTGATTCGCGAAAAACGCATCCGCCTCTGGAAAAACATAAGCTCAAACGCAACCGATTCGGAAACAGCCGGATTGCTCCGGCTGCTCCGACAGCTCGAATTCTCTCTCTCATACAGCCTCACGGCCCCGGCTGACAGCTCCGCAACCCCTGTACTCATCGAATTCCCCTACGCCGAACTCGACTCACTCATATAAAATAAAAAAAGACCGGCTGCCCCACACGAACGCAGCTTCATGCCTGAGACACGCACACAACAGAACCCGCAAAATACGCCGCATTTATACAAAACACAACTCTTTCAGCTTTCGGAATAGTTATAAGCGCTTTTTTTACAAAACCGCCCGCATCAAGTGCAAACATTTCATAAATAAGGCCGGAGCCCGGGAAAAACACTCCCAAATACTTGGTCGGTTAAAGACTTCTTTCTACCTTTGCCCACGTTTAGTGTTGTGCAAAATGACGCAATACGCTTGCCGCACTTGAAACCGTACTTAAATCCGATGCCGCCAAGTAACTGTCAACCAACATAATTATATTCCGACAAACAACTAACGCACCTTAAACACTAAGCTGAAGGCACCACAAACGTTGCATACAAACATCTAAAACATATAATTAATTAATTTTCAGTACATCTAAAAACAATTATGGAAGCTCAAAAGCCTGCCACCAAGCCTATCAAGGCAGCTAAAAAGAAAAGCAATGCCCCCGGCATCAAAAATGCTGCCTGGGTCATCGTAATCTGCGCTATCATCGCCGTATGCCTCTTCATCTTCTGGTTCGGCAACCCCATTCACTTCGACGAAGACGGTCATCCGCAGAACCTCTGGGGTACTGTATACAAAGGCGGTTTCATCGTGCCTGTGCTCCAGACCCTCTTCCTCACAGTTATCGTTCTCGCCGTTGAACGCGGCATCGCCCTCAGCGCCGCCAAAGGCAAAGGAAACATCGCACGCTTCGTTGCAGGTGTCAAAGCCGCTCTCGAACGTAACGACATCGCCGCTGCTCGTGCCCTCTGCGCCAAACAGAAAGGTTCCGTTGCTGCCGTTGTCGACAGCGCTCTGGTGAAATACGCCGAAATGGACTCCAACACCGTCCTCACAAAAGAACAGAAAATCGCTACTCTCCAGAAGCAGGTAGAAGAAGCTACCGCTCTCGAAATGCCTACTCTCCAGCAGAACCTCCCCATCATCGCTACCATGACAACCCTCGGTACTCTCGTCGGTCTGCTCGGTACTGTAATGGGTATGATCAAATCCTTCCAGGCTCTGTCCCAGTCCGGTGCTCCTGACTCCACCGAACTCTCCACCGGTATCTCCGAGGCTCTTATCAACACCGCCTTC
>DKUJ01000013.1 GCA_002490635.1 Porphyromonadaceae bacterium UBA7207 | reverse complement strand
GGCCTGTCAAGCCGTAGGGTGTCGCCGACTTCTCCGGTTGCTGCCACAAAAGGCAGGAATCCCAGCGCCTGCACCCTTAGAGCCATTGCCGTGGCATTCGCAAATGCAACGCGTCCTTCGGCATCCGAAGTCACGGCATCCACCAGCGCGGAGTCGGGGAGGGTATAGAACGATACCACGGCCCCCGGCACAGGCTGCCTCTCGGCATCCACAAGCACGGTTTGGAACCCGCCGGCCAATGCCGGCAAAAGACAGAATGCCGTTGAAAGCAGTGATAGAATAATGCGGAATGTCATAGGATTATGTATTCATGAACATGTAGTCGAAGCGGTCGTAGATTATATTGTCGATATCCTTGTCGGAATATCGGTGATAGCATTCGGTCAGATTGTCGGGTTCTTCGATGCATCGCTGGCGACAGGCACCGCCGCAAAGCGGCGCAATACGGCATTTACGGCAGGCGGAGTTGCGGAATCGCGCTTTCATTCTATTCTCAATGCTGTTGCCGGTCCATTCTATGTTGCCGTCTTCGGAAAGGGTGCCGGCGCGGTTGGCCTCGGAGAAGTCGCGGGCAGTGCAGGAAAAGACGTCGCCATTGTAGTTAATCAGAGCATAATTCCTGCGGTTTCCGTAGCACGACGAACGCACCGCGTCCATGCAAGCCCGGGTAGAGGCTCCTATGCCGAGCCGCTTGGCCTCGGAAGCATATGCCGATATTTTCTCCCTCAGCGTTTCTTCTTCCTCATCGGAGCCTTTGGGATCCTGCCAGACACGTTGGAAGTCTATTCTCAGATATTTGCGCGATTCCGAACCGATGCACTCCACAAGTCGCATTATGTCCTTGAGGGAGTCGACAATGGACGCGGTGTAGTTTATTCGCAGGACAATCCTGTGGCCGCGCGCAAGAGCTTTGGTGATATTGCTTGTAATCCTGTCGAATGTGCCTTTGCCATTTGGCAGGAAGCGTGTGCGGTTGTGCTGTTCCCGGTTGCCGTCGAGTGTTATCTGGTAGCTCACATCGGTTTGAGACAGGAATTCCAGAATTTCATCGTTCAGCAGATAGCCGTTGGTGGTGAAATGTATGTGGAGCCCGATACCGTATTTCCCGGAGAGTGCAATGGCACTGCTGATAATCGGGCGAGCCACGGAGTTGAAGTACATGAGCGGTTCGCCTCCGAAGAAAGAGAGGTCGAAGCTTTTCAGATCCGGGTTCCCGGACATGGTGTTTTCGATAAACCGTTTCGCCGCTTCAATGGTTGTCGGTCCCATTCTGCTGCCTTTGAGGTGTGTTTCGTAGCAGTACCAGCAGCGGCAGGTACAGTCGAGCGTCGGGTTTATGTGCAATTGGAAGAAGTCGTCCGAATTGTCGATGGTCTCTATGAGATTCTCGACAAGAGCTGTTTCATCGGTGGAGTCCTCTACCATGAATCCGTTTTCGCATAACTGCCCGAACAGTTCCGGATTCACATCCTTAATTGTTGCCGGCGATATGGCAGCTGTTTTAAACAGCGAATTGTTGTTTCCGGTTAGAGCCAGGAATTTGTCGGTCATCGCGTTGTATAGTAGCGATTTTTCGTCCGAAACATACAGCAGAGAATTGTATTGGCTGAATTTCATGGCGGGATTGGGTTAAGTGCCTCCGGGCAGATTCCCGGAGGCTGTGATGGATGGCGGCTGGTTTTTAGCCTAAGGCCGGTTCGTTGCAATCGGAATTGGGTTTTATGAAATTTTTACAACCGGAGTTGTCGCCTCCCTTGCAGTTGCCCAGATTGGTACATTTGGCATTGCCATCATCTCCTGTACCGTTACAGGCATCACTGCCGGAGTTAATACATTCGTAGTTCTTTCCGCCTATATTTGTGAGGTCAGTTGTCAGCAGCACGGCTTCTTGTTGGTCGGACAGTCCCGGCTGTCCGAGGGAATCGATGAAGCTGTCGATTCGGGATAGCAGATTTTTGTTTTCCATAGGGTTATTGAATTATATCCGGTAACATCCCCGGGTTTGTTTTATTTTGATATTCTTTCTTCAAGTTTAGCGTTTTCGGCATCTTCGGCACCATATACCTTCTGCTTGCCGAAGCTATATGAAATTCGGAGAGTTACGGATCTATAGCTGGTCAATCTCCGTAGGTTGTAAGTATATTGTGGGCTGTCGTAGAACTCGGGAATTTTCGTGTCGAGGATGTTGCTGGCCACGAGCGATATTCTCAAATCTTTTTTTAAGCGTTTTGAGGCTTCGATATACATGGACTGGTTCCATCTGTCGCGTTTTCTTGTGAATAATCCCCCGGGAGTGTGCAGCGAGTATGACAGACGTATCTGAAAGCCATGTTTTGGAAGCATAAAGGTGTTGCGCACTCCAATGCTCCATGAAGTTTTGCTGAAACGCACGAAGTCTCCTTCGATAACGCCCTCATGCAGTGTGTTGCTTGCTGCTGTTTCTGCACGGATGTTATATTTTCCCCAGAATGTTTTGTTGTATTGAAGGCGGAATTCCCAATATCTGTACCTGCCTCCATCGTCAGTGCTTGAAACGGTATTGCCATCGTGGTCGTTGTAATTATATTCCAGGAAACCGTTATCAGACCTGATGTGTTGGATATAGAATGTGAAATTCCGGAGAAAACGGTAGTACAGCATGCCGAACCAATCGTATGAGGGTTTCAGGTATGGATTGCCTTTGGTATAGGTGTTGTCGGAGGTCCAGCGCATGAAAGGGTTCAGTATGTGATACCATGGTCGGAATATGCCTCGTTTGAGGTCCAGCGATATGCTCTGGTTCCCTCGCGGCAGGTCGAGGCTCATACTGATGGAAGGGAAAAGGTCGGTATAGTTGCGTTTTGTGCGCTCGCCGGTGTCGATGAGGTGTCCGTCGGAGTCGGTGTTTTCCATGCGCAGCCCAGCGGATGTGGAGAAAGCATCGCTCCACTGCGCCCGCCACGAAGCATATACGCTGTTCACCATCTCGCGGTATATGAAGCGGTTGCTTTCGGCGTAGAAGTCGAAGTCATCGTCGACTTTTGAGCGGAAGAAATCGTATCCGGCATTTAGATTGTGTGAGCTGTTGAATACGTGGCTGTAGTCGGAGCGGAAATGGATGCCGTCGCTGGCCTGCGATTCGCTCTGGTATGCGGCAGTTGCATCGAACAGGTAGTCGGTGTTGCTGCGTGTTAGCGATGTGAAGTAGTCGGCGGCTATTTCGAGTTTGCTTCCCTTGTTGTCTGTCCGTAGGCTGTAGTATCCCACAAAACCGTAGTTGGGTCCGGCGAAGGGTGTGCGAGTGTGGATATCCGAAGTGCTGAGTACAGATGGATTGCCGTCGATGGATGTCTCGGTTGTCACACGGGTTTTATTGTATGATTTTTGGTCGTTGATCCTGAATCCGAGGCTCAGGAAGCTTTTTTTTGTGAAATCGTATGTTGCAGTTATCGCTCCTGAAAGATAGTTGGAGTAGCTGGAGGTTCTTGAAAGGTTGGTGACATGGCGGTTTAGGTCTGTATAGTTGTAGTTTCCAAGTGTTTTGAAGAGTGTATTACTGGAATAGTAGGAAAAGCTTGCCGATGCGTTGAACTTTCCTTTTGAAGCACCGAGCCATAGGGAATAATATGGCGCCACGCGTCCTGCCTCGTATCTTGCCGATGCCGTCATGCTTCCCCTGATGCCTTCGTATGGATTCGAGAGCACCACGTTCACAATCCCGCGGTTGTCGGCGGCACTGTATCTGCTTCCGGGCGCTGTTATTATCTCGATTCGTACTATATGCGAAGGAGGCGTCGCGCGCAGCATCTCCATGGTTGCCTCGAGTCCGATCATGGGGTCCCGTCCGTTGATGAAAATGCGGGAAGCACCTTTTCCGAAAATCGAAATGCCGCGGTCGGAGACATCGAGCAGCGGAACCAGCCGCAGCAGCTCATAGCTGTTGTCGGTCTTTGAGCGCAGATCGTTCGGGAGATATGTGAACTGC
>DKUJ01000027.1:46791-54299 GCA_002490635.1 Porphyromonadaceae bacterium UBA7207 | reverse complement strand
TATTCAGTTGAGCTAAGGAGCCGTGATTTCCTAATTGCGACTGCAAATTTACGACTAATGTTCGTTTGTGCAAAATTTTTAACACTATTTCACTCACGCACCTCATACAAGCCCTCGCGACGCCCTCAGTTTCACAAAAAAACGCTAACTTTGCGCTTTGTAAGCGCACAGGCGCCCTACTCAAAAACCTCCGTATACAATGAATATATCATACAAATGGCTTCGCGAGTATCTCGACACCGATCTCGGCGCCGAAGCCCTGGCCGAAGCCCTCACTTCCATAGGCCTTGAGACCGGTTCGGTAGAACGTGTGGAAAGCATCCGTGGCGGCCTCGCCGGCATCGTAATCGGCAAGGTACTCACCTGCGAAATCCATCCCGACAGCGACCACCTGCACATAACCACCGTCGACCTGGGCGACCCGCAGAATCCTGTACAGATTGTATGCGGCGCACCGAACGTGGCCGCCGGGCAGACCGTTGTGGTGGCCACCGTGGGCACCACTCTGTATTCGCCCGACGGCGAGAGCTTCAAAATCAAGCGCTCCAAAATCCGCGGCGTGGAATCGCTGGGAATGATATGCGCCGAGGACGAGATAGGCGTTGGAAACTCGCACGACGGAATCATAGTGCTGCCCGCCGAAGCCGACGCGCTCATAGGCCATCCAGCATCGGAATACTACAAAATCGACGATGACTTCATTATCGAGGTAGACCTCACCCCCAACCGTATCGACGCCGCCAGCCACTACGGCGTGGCCCGCGACCTGGCCGCCTACCTGAGCTGCCATGCCAATGCCGTGAAGGCGCACCGCCCGTCGGTCGACGGCTTTGCTGTCGACGAGCCACAGGGACGCGCCGTGAGTGTGGAAGTGGCCGACACCGCCGGCTGCGTGCGCTACTGCGGCCTCACCATAGAGGGCGTGACCGTGGGCGACAGCCCCGAATGGCTGCGCGACAAGCTCAGCACCATCGGCATGCATCCGGTGAACAATGTGGTGGACATCACCAACTTCATCCTGCACGCTTTCGGGCAGCCCCTGCACGCCTTCGACGCCGACACTCTCGCCGCCGACAAGGTTGTGGTGCGCCGTGCCACCGAAGGCGCCAAGTTCACCACCCTCGACGGTGTGGAGCGCACACTCGATGCCGCCGACCTGATGATCTGCGACGCCGAACAGGCCCGCTGCATGGCCGGTGTGTTCGGAGGCCTCGACTCGGGCGTTACCGACGCCACAACCCGCGTGTTCCTCGAAAGCGCCTGCTTCAACGCCACCAGCGTGCGACGCACGGCACGCCGCCACGGCATTTCCACCGATTCCTCGTTCCGCTTCGAACGCGGCGTCGACCCCAACGGCTGCATGTACGCCCTCAAACTGGCGGCAATGCTTATCAAGGAAACCGCCGGAGGAAAAATCTGCGGCCAGCCCGTCGACATATATCCCGTGGCGGTGAATCCAGCCCACGTGGAGATGGAATTCTCCGACTTCGCCCGACTCATCGGACGCGAGATTCCCGCCGACACCGTGAGGACCATCCTCGAATCGCTGGAATGCCACGTGACCGACAACGACGGACATCTCGGCATCGACGTGCCCACCTACCGCGTGGACGTTACGCGCCCCTGCGACATCATCGAGGATGTGCTGCGCATCTACGGCTACAACAACATAGCCATGAGCGACGAACTGCACGCATGCCTCTCGTTCAAGACGGCTGTCGATGCGGCCGACGATTTCCGACGCCTGCTCGCCGAGCAGCTCTGCGGCGCCGGATACAGCGAAATTCTCAACAACTCGCTCACCGCCCGGGCCTACTACACCGACAACGCCACTTACCCTGCCGAGGGGTGCGTGGAACTGCTGAATCCGCTCAGCCAGGAGCTGAACGTTATGCGCCGCACACTGCTCTACGGCGGCCTCGAGACTCTCGCACACAACATCAACCGCCGCGCCGCCGACCTTGCCCTCTATGAATTCGGCAACGTGTACAGCGCAAAAGCCGGCACAGAACCCACCGCGGAGCAACCTCTGGCACCCTACACCGAAGGCGCCCGTCTGGCTCTGTGGCTCACCGGAAACGCCCGCACCGGCAACTGGCTGCGCCCGACCGAAGAAGCAACCTTCTACGACCTGAAAGCCACCGTCGAGGCAATTCTGCGCCGTGCAGGAATCGCCGCCGTGTTCAACCAGACCGAAGCCGACGGCGACATCTTCGACGCCGCCATGGAGATAACAACCACAAAGGGCGCTACTCCGCTGGGAACAATCGGCATAGTAAGCCGCAAGACCCTGCGCATGGCCGACATAAAAGCCGCGGTATTCTTCGCCGAACTCGACTGGGACGCCGTGGCACGCCTGGCACAGCGCCACCGCACGGTGTTCAGCCCCCTGCCCCGCACCCAGGCCGTGCGCCGCGACCTCTCGCTGCTGCTCGACGCCGGCACCGACATGGCCCAGATCCAGACCGCCGTGCGACGCTGCGACTCCAAACTGATACACAGCGTGAGCCTGTTCGACGTGTACGAGGGCAAGAACCTCCCCGCCGGCAAGAAAAGCTATGCCATAAGCATCGAAATCCAGGACGACGAAAAGACGCTCCAGGACAAGCACATCGACAAGATTATGTCGAAAGTGACCGAAACGCTGCGACGTACTTTCGGCGCCGAACTCCGATAAACCGCCACCCCCGACAAAAGCCAAATCATTCAAAACAGATATACACATTCCCATGGGAAGAGCATTTGAATACCGCAAAGCCCGCAAGCTAAAACGCTGGGGCAACATGTCGCGAACCTTCACCCGTATAGGCAAGGAAATAACCATCGCCGCAAAAGCCGGCGGTCCCGACCCCGACACCAACCCGCGCCTCCGCGCGCTCATGCAGAACGCCAAGGCTGCCAACATGCCCAAGGACACCGTTGAGCGTGCCATAAAGAAAGCCACCGAAAAAGACTCCGGCGACTACAAGGAAATCAGCTACGAAGGATACGGCCCCTACGGCATCGCCATCTTCGTGGAAGCGGCCACCGACAACAATACCCGCACCGTAGCCAACGTGCGCTCCTACTTCAACAAACACGGCGGCTCGCTGGGCACACAGGGTTCGCTCACTTTCCTGTTCGACCACAAGTGCGTGTTCAAGATCAAACCCAAGGAAGGCATCGGACTCGACGACCTCGAACTGGAGCTCATCGACTACGGCGTGGACGATCTCGGCCACGACACCGACGAGGAAGGCAACGAGGAAATTGTGCTCTACGGCGCATTCGAGAGCTACTCCGCAATACAGAAATACCTCGAGGACAACAGCTTCGAGATAATAAGCTCCGAATTCGTGCGCATTCCCAACGATCTCAAGGACGTTACCCCCGAGCAGCGCGAGAACCTCAACAAACTCCTCGAGAAGCTCGAGGACGACGAAGACGTACAGAACGTTTTCCACAACATGCGCGAGGAAGACGACGAGGAAGAATAACAACACCCGCAATATCACGGAACCGGCAGACCAGGGAACACCACACTGCCGGTTCCGCTTTTTTTTGACACTGTCTTTGACTATCTTTGCAGAATCCTAAGCAATCCATTATGAATCTCTTTGACAAACTAACCGATAAAGCGCGGAAACACCCCCAGCGCATAGTGCTCCCCGAGGGCCTCGAGCCCCGCACACTCACCGCCGCCGACCGCATAATCGCCGACGGCCTCGCACAGATTATCCTCATCGGCGACAAGACCGAAATCCGCGCCATGGCCCGCGAGCTCAAGCTCGAGAACATCAGCAAGGCCACCATAGTCGACCCCACCGACGAAGCCGTGGTGGAACGCTACGCTCCCCTCTTCTACGAACTGCGCAAGAGCAAGGGCATAAGCATGGAAGAAGCGCGCCTTACCACTGCCAATCCCCTCTATCTGGGCTGCCTTATGGTGAAAGCCGGCGATGCCGACGGCCAGGTGGCAGGCGCCATGAACACCACCGGCAACGTGCTCCGCGCCGCCTTCCAGGTAATCAAGACCGTTCCCGGCATCAGCGTGGTGTCCGGCGCGTTCGTGATGCTGCTGCCTGAAGGTTCGCCCTTCGGAAGCAAAGGCGTGCTGGTGTTCGCCGACTGCGCCGTGGTGCCCAACCCCACCGCCGAGGAGCTCGCCCAGATTGCCGTGGCCGCCGCACGCACCGCACGCGACATCGCCGGCATCACACCCCGCGTGGCGCTGCTGTCGTTCTCCACCAAAGGCTCGGCGAAAAGCGACAGCGTGGACAAGGTTATCCGCGCCACCGAACTGGCCCGCGAACTCGACCCCGAACTCATCCTCGACGGCGAACTCCAGGCCGACGCCGCCATCGTGCCCGCCGTGGCAAACAGCAAAGCCCCCAACAGCCCCCTCAGCGGACGCGCAAACGTGCTGGTGTTCCCCTCGCTGGAAGTGGGCAACATCGCCTACAAGCTGGTGCAGCGCCTCGGCGGCGTGCAGGCCGTAGGCCCGGTTCTGCAGGGTCTGGCGGCGCCTGTGAACGACCTCTCGCGAGGCTGCTTCCCCGAGGACATCTACAAGACCATCATCATTACCTGCAACCAGGCCATAGGCCTCAAAAATCTCTGATATGAAAATTCTCGTGCTCAACTGCGGCAGCAGTTCGGTGAAGTATAAACTCTTCGACACCCACGGCGAAAGCGCCGACGTTCTCGCCGAAGGCGGAGTGGAAAAAATAGGGCTTCCCGGCGGCTTCCTCAAATACAAGAAGACCGACGGCAGCAAGGAAACAGTCGAACTGGGCCACATCGACCACCGCCAGGCCATCGAGGCCATCCTTGCAAACCTTACCGACAGCGAGGTGGGCTGCATAGCCTCCTACGACGAAATCGACGCCGTAGGCCACCGCGTGGTACACGGCGGCGAGAAGTTCAGCGCCAGCGTGCTCATCGACGATGCCGTGAAAGAGAAAATCCGTGAGTGCTACGACATCGCCCCCCTCCACAACCCCGCCAACATGGTAGGCATCGAAGCCATCGAGGCCATCATGCCCGGCGTGCCCCAGGTGGGCGTGTTCGACACCGCCTTTCACCAGACGATGCCCGCCAAGGCGTTCATGTACGCCATACCCTACAGCTACTACACCGAGGACGGTGTGCGCCGCTACGGATTCCACGGCACCAGTCACCGCTATGTGAGCGAGCGCGTATGCCGCTTCCTCGGCGTAGACCCCAAGGATACAAAAGTGATCACCTGCCACATCGGCAACGGCGCCTCCATGGCCGCTGTGGAGAACGGGAAGTGCGTGGACACCTCCATGGGCCTCACCCCAACCGAAGGCCTGATGATGGGCACCCGTGTGGGCGACATCGACCCCGGTGCGCTCACCTACCTGATGACAAAGCACAACCTCACCGCCGATGGCCTGCAGGCCATAATCAACAAGGAAAGCGGTGTGCTTGGCGTTAGCGGCGTGAGCAACGACATGCGCGAAATCGAGGCCGCAATAGCCGCCGGCAACGAACGCGCACGCCTGGCCCTGGACATGTACATGCTGCGCATAACAAAGTACATCGGAGCCTACGCGGCCGAGATGGGCGGCGTGGACGTGATTGCTTTCACCGGCGGCGTGGGCGAGAACCAGACCGGCCTCCGCGCCGATGTGTGCTCGACCCTGGGCTTTATGGGCGTGGAAATCGACACAGCCCTCAACGCCGGAATACGCGGTGTGGAGGCCACCGTTTCGACCCCCGGCTCGAAAGTGAAGGTGTGCGTTATCCCCACCGACGAGGAACTCACCATCGCCCGCGACACCGAGGATATCGTGGCCGCGCTCTGAGGCTGACACGCAACCATTACGGCAATAACGCAAGGAAGGCCGGCGCAATCGAGCGCCGGCCTTCCTTTTATCGGATATGTCCGCGTGGTGCGGGATTATTTGGAGAGTTTCTCCTTGAGGGCTGCCAGAGCCTCGAGATCGCCCAGAGTGGTGCGTTCCAGAGGAGTGGTGCCGGCTGCTGCGGGAGCCTCTTCCTGCTTGCGGGGAGCTGCCGCACGCTTGGGACGGCGTTCGGTGCTGCGTTCGGCACGGCTGTCGTCCTCGAATGTGCGGCTGTGCGAGAGGATGATGCGCTTGCTGTCCTTGTTGAACTCGATAACCTTGAAGTTGAGTTTCTCGTCCACCTTGGCTGCGGAGCCATCTTCCTTGGTGAGGTGCTTGGGAGTAGCGAAGCCTTCCACACCGTAGGGGAGAGCTACAACGGCGCCCTTGTCGAGCATTTCCACGATGGTGCCTTCATGCACGGAACCTACAGTGAAAATGGTTTCGAACACGTCCCAGGGATTTTCCTCGAGCTGCTTGTGGCCAAGGGAGAGACGGCGGTTGTCCTTGTCGATCTGGAGAACTTCCACTTCGATGTCGGCACCGATCTGGGTGAATTCGCTGGGGTGTTTGATTTTCTTTGTCCAGGAAAGGTCGGAGATGTGGATAAGACCGTCCACGCCTTCTTCGATTTCCACGAACACACCGAAGTTGGTGAAGTTGCGCACCTTGGCGGTGTGGCGGCTGCCGATGGGATATTTGGTTTCGATGTTCTCCCAGGGATCGGCCTTGAGCTGCTTGATGCCGAGGCTCATCTTGCGGTCGTTGCGGTCGAGGGTGAGCACAACGGCTTCGATTTCGTCGCCTTCCTTGAGGAAATCCTGAGCGGAGCGCAGGTGCTGGCTCCAGCTCATCTCGCTCACGTGGATAAGACCTTCCACGCCGGGAGCCACTTCGAGGAATGCACCGTAGTCGGCCATAACCACTACGCGGCCTTTAACCTTGTCGCCGACTTTGAGGTCGGGGTCGAGGGCATCCCAGGGATGGGGCTGGAGCTGCTTGAGACCGAGGGCGATACGTTTTTTCTCGTTGTCGAAGTCCAGGATAACGACATTGAGCTTCTGGTCGAGCTCGACAACTTCGCTGGGGTGTTTCACGCGGCCCCAGGAGAGGTCGGTGATGTGGATAAGGCCGTCGACACCGCCGAGGTCGATGAACACACCGTAGGTGGTGATGTTCTTCACAGTGCCTTCGAGTACCTGACCCTTCTCCAGCTTGGAGATGATTTCGCGCTTCTGGGCTTCCAGTTCGGCTTCGATGAGTGCCTTGTGCGATACAACCACGTTCTTGAACTCTTCGTTGATTTTCACAACCTTGAATTCCATGGTCTTGCCAACGAACACATCGTAGTCGCGGATGGGCTTCACGTCGATCTGGCTGCCGGGGAGGAATGCCTCGATGCCGAACACGTCCACAATCATGCCGCCTTTGGTGCGGCATTTGATGAAGCCTTTGATGATTTCGTTGTTTTCAAGTGCGGCGTTGATGCGCTCCCACGAACGGGATGCACGTGCCTTTTTGTGCGACAGAATCAGCTGTCCCTTGCGGTCTTCCTGGTTTTCGATGAAAACCTCTACTGTATCGCCGACTTTGATGTCGGGATTGTAGCGGAATTCGCTCATGGGGATGATACCGTCGGATTTGTAGTCGATGTTA